>NZ_JBHTIK010000012.1:0-232252 GCF_042676985.1 Sphingosinicella xenopeptidilytica
AGCCCACCAGGGCGACCACGACCGCCGGAACTCTCTCTTATCCGGTGGACCCGCCTAATGGGGCAGGTCACTTTGATGCGGCCAGCGGACAAGATGACAAAGGGTGGCTTTCAAAAAGCCCGTGCAATCCCTCTAACGTCAGCTCTGTCGGCGCTATCCGTCGATGGACTGATAAGTGATCCTCACGCCGGAAACTGCTTCGTTCTGCATGAACAGTCGAGATTTTGCAGCATATCGGATGAGCAAGTGATCTGACGAAAGCCACTGCATTTCTGCCCATGGACCGCCCCAGTCGCCTACGCGTGTCGTACCCTGATTGTTGTCGGAGCGAAATGCGTTACCGCCTTCAGAAATCTTACCTTCTGGGTTCAAGATCGAGATTTGTGTCGAGAACCCTGTTGTCGCTCCGCAATCACGTTGAAACAGGGTCGCGGTGTGGCGGCCGTCAGGCGATAGGCTGTGTGAAGCTATATCATTGTGGCAGGCATCTGAGCATCCAGCGCAGGCCAGTAGAGCGGTGAGCGATAGCGACCCCTTCATTGGGTCTCACGGTAACGCAAGCTCGATCTCCGTCAACAGCAGGTTTCGGCGAGCGCATTTCGCGCTCTGAACGTCAGCTCTGTCGGCGATCTACCAGAAGCCGAAGTTCTGCAAGGGGCCGAGAGCTTCATCAGACATGTACGCATCCATCTTTTAGTGTTTTGGCTGGTGATGGCAGAGCCCGCAGGATTCCCGGCCATACGTGCCGATGATGGGCGCAATACATAGCTCGAGCATGCCCGTCATATTGTTGCGCTATACGAGACAATGTTGCGTAATGTGTTGATGAAATATCTTGGCAGTGATACGTCTGCCGCAATGTCCGTGAAGTGTTCCGCGCAGGTAAGACGCGGAGGCGGCCGGGCAACGAGGATGGGAGCTATGCGGAGGGGGTTATGAAGACCAGGAATCGTGTGCTTTTCGGCGGTTGCGCATTTGCCGTGCTTGCTCATGCGTCAATTGCAGTGGCTGATCAGGCCGTGGCGGCTGCGGCCGATGCTCCGGCGTCGCCTGCTGAAGTGTCCGATGCGGAAATTATCGTTACCGGCTCGCGTATCGCGTCCACGGGATTTACCGCGCCGACGCCGACGACCGTTATCGGCGAAGAGTTGATCGAAGCGCGCGGCATCACCAATGTCATCGATGCCATAAACGAGGTTCCGGCATTCCGGCCGAGCCAGACACCGGCCGCAGCGGCGCGGGGCGGCACGTCGAGCGGCGGCAGTTTCGTCGATCTTCGCGGTCTCAGCGCGGTTGGCGGCGCGCCGACCGCGCGCACGCTGGTGCTTGTCGATGGCCGGCGGTTCGTGCCGTCGAACCAGATCGGTCAGGTCGACCTCAACCTCATTCCCACGAGCCTCATCCGGCGGACGGAAGTGGTGACGGGTGGCGCGTCGGCGGCGTGGGGTTCGGATGCGGTTGCGGGTGTCGTCAACCTGCTGCTGAAGGACAAGCTCGAGGGTTTCGAAGGGTCGATCGCCTACGGCCAGTCCGATGAAAGCGACTACAAGGAATATTCGCTGAGTCTGGCGGCGGGTACCGGTTTTGCCGGCGGACGCGGCCATATCATCGCGGGCATCGATTACGTGGACAACAAGGGTGTCCCGGATGCATTCAACTCGCGCGACTGGGGCAGGGAGGCTTATGGCAACCTTGCGCTCTCCGCGCGCCCGGCAGGAACGCCGTCGCGAAACATTCTTCCGGATGTGCGCATCTCGGATCGCATGGCGCCGGGCGGCGTGATCGTAGGTGGCCCGCTCGACAACATCGAGTTCCTGCCCGACGGGATCACGCGCACATTTACGCCGGGAACGCTTGTTGGCGGTAACCAGATGCTGGGCGGCGGGGCGAACAACAGCAACGACGGCATCTATTTCGCTGCCGGTTCCAACCTCGTGAACCCGATTGAGCGCTATGCGGCGTTCGCGCGCCTCACCTACGAAGCGTTCGACGGCGTCGAGTTCTTCGTCGAGGGATCGCGAGCCGAATCGAAGTTCTCGGGCTATTCCGCGAGCCACCGCGACGATGCGAACCTCACCATTCGGGTCGACAATGCCTTCCTTCCAGAAAGCGTTCGTACGCAGATGCAAACGCTCGGTCTGCAGTCGATCACGGTTGGGCGCATTGCCTACGACGACAATTTCGGTTTCTACAAGCTGAAGACCGACCAGGAGGTCGATCGCATCGCGCTCGGCGCCAAGGGCAAGCTGTCTGAACGCTGGTCGTGGGACGCCTACTATCAGTGGGGTCGCAGCAATTACGTGCAGCGCAACGAAGGCACCGATATGTCGAATTATCGGGCCGCTATCGATGCCGTTTTCGATGGCACTGGAAATACCGTTTGCCGTTCCGGAGCGACGGGCAGCCCGGATGCGGGCTGCGTACCCTTCAACATTTTCGGCCAGAACTCCCCTTCGGATCAGGCTGTGGATTATGTTCGAAAGATCATGATCAACGATGTGACGACGAAGCAGCAGGTGGCGGCTGTCAATGTTGCCGGTGATGCGTTCGATCTCTGGGCCGGTCCGGTGTCCGTGGCATTCGGTGCCGAGTACCGCGAAGAAAAGGTGCACAGCACCGTCGACGCGGATTCGCAGGCGCGCCGCTTCGATTATGGAAACTATCAGGCGATCAGCGGCAAGTACGATACGAAGGAGCTGTACTTCGAAACGGTCGTGCCGCTGGCGCGTGATGCGGCGTTCGCGAAATCGCTCGAACTGAACGGCGCGATCCGGCTTACAGATTATTCCACCAGCGGCACGGTCACGACATGGAAGATCGGTGCCAGCTACGAGCCGTTTTCCGACCTCAGGTTCCGTGCGACGCAATCCCGCGACATCCGCGCGCCGAACCTCAACGAACTGTTCGCAGGCGCGGTCGTCGGGCGTGGCCTCGTCGTCGACCCCGTCCTGGGCACGAGCTATCAGGTCAATTCGATCGTCAGCGGCAACCTTGATCTCGATCCCGAGAGGGCGGACACGTTCACCGGGGGCGTGATTTATCAGCCGGAATGGTTGCCGGGGTTCCGTGCATCGGTGGATTACTACAACATCAAGATCAAGGACGTGATCACGCAGCTCACCGCGCAGAACATCGTCGATCAATGCGAGGACGGCGACCTTGATCTGTGCGCGCTCATCATCCGGAATACCGGCGGAACGATCACCGAGGTGCGCGGGCAATCGCTCAACTTCAATTCGCTGAAGACGGAAGGCGTCGATGTCGAGCTGTCCTATGCATTGCCGGAGGATACCCTGATCCCTGGCAGCATCACGCTGCGGGCGCTCGGTACCTATGTCGACAGACTGGTGCTCACTGGCGTCACCGGCCCGATCGATCGCGTGCGTCAGCTCGTCCCGAAATGGACGTGGAATGCGTCGATCAACTATTCGAACGGCCGATTTGGTGCGATGGCGCAGCTCCGCTACCTCGGATCGACGCTGTTCGACTCCACCCTGGTCGGCCCGGACGATCCCGATTACGATCCCGCGAGTTCGGACAGCATCAATCTCAATCGCCGCTCGCCCGTCGCCTACCTCAATCTTTCGGCGCAGTACGACATCGTGCAGGATGGGGACCGATCGTTGCAGCTGTTCGGGGTCGTCAACAATGTCTTCGACAAGGATCCGCCGCCGATGGGTGGTTACAACCCGGTCGGCGGCGTGCTCTACGATCTCATCGGGCGGGCCTATCGTGTCGGCCTGCGGTTCAAGTTCTAGTGCAGTAGAGGAGATTGTCGGTGATGGACGATGATACAGGGGCTGGCTCCGTCGGCAGGCGCCGTTTCCTCCGGGGTGCGGCGTTGACTGCGGCGGGCCTGGCTTCGGCGCCCGCCTTCGCGCAGCAGGCCGCGGACCATTCGGCGTACAACCCCGCCCATGGCGCGCCCGGCCACGATCATGCGAAGATGATGGCGGAGGGCGGACGCCGGCCGATGATGGGCGTGTTCGGGGCCGGCGGGCGCGGCCCGGGCCGCCCGGTGATCGCGATGCTCATCCACCCTGCGATGGTGATGCAGGATTTCATCGGTCCGCTCACCGTGTTCAACCTCATGCATTCCGAAATTCACCTCGTGTGGAAAGACCTGAATCCGGTCTCGACAGAGGTCGGCATTCCGGTGACGCCGAGCACGCTGTTCGCCGATTGTCCGAAGGATCTCGATGTCCTGTTCGTGCCGGGGGGCCTCAACGGGTCGATGATGGTGATGCAGGATGCCGAAGTGCTCGCGTTCCTCGCCGATCGCGGCAAGACGGCGCGCTATATTACCAGCGATTGTACGGGCGCGCTCGTGTTGGGCGCGGCCGGACTTCTGCAAGGCTACAAGGCAACCGGGCATTGGCAGATTCGGGATCAGCTCGCGCTGATGGGTGCGACACCGGTTCACGCACGCGTCGTCGTCGATCGCAACCGCGTGACCGGCGGTGGCGTGACGGCGGGGATCGATTTCGGCCTGACGCTCGCGGCGATCCTGAAAGGCGAGGATGAAGCGAAGCGCGTCCAGCTCACGATCGAATATGCGCCCGCGCCGCCGTTCGACGCGGGAACGCCGGAAACGGCGCCCAAAGCGATCTACGACCGGATCATGACGTCTCGTGGCCCGACGATTCAAAAGGCTGCGGATCTCGCCGCTGCGGCGGGAAAACGGCTCAAGGTTTGAATAAATGGAGCGAGCTGGGTGATTTCGGAATTACGCAGCCTGCTCTCTTTGTCGGCGCTTCGTCTTTAGCGCAAAGCCGATTCCCGCTTTTGTGCAAGACTGCCTAGCGAACCGCCGGAAAGCGGATCGAGGAACCGAGCTGGCGTGAACAGGTTTCCGCGCACGCCAGCAGCGCCGCGACAAGGTCGGCGGGCGGCGCCGCGTCGGCGATTTCGTGGCTCGGCAGCATGACGGTCACGCTTGCGATGAGCGCCATGTCCCGGTCGAAAACGGGTGCGGCGATGGCGGCATAGCCGTGGCTGAACTTGTTCGCGTCCCATGAATGATAGCGGCGCTGGATCGCCGAGACCTCGTCTTCGAATGCGGCCTCGTTCTCCAGCCGGAAGCCGGGCTCGCGGCGGCGCAGATGTTCGATGAGCGCCTTGCGCGTTTCGCGGGGCTGGAACGCGTAGCAGACACGGGCCGTGGGCGAATGCGGCAGGGCGAGCAGCAGGCCGGTTTGAACATCGATGCGAAAGGCGCTGGGCGCCGGGAGACATTGAATGACGATCGCATCGCCGCCGGCAGCGGCACACAGCAGAACGGTCCGTCCGCTGCGTTCGTTGAACGCGCGAAGCGGCTCGGCCAGAATCTGTGCGAGCGCCATGCGGCTGGAAGCGATCTGTCCCCAACGGATCGTGCGCCAGCCGAGCCGGAAGCCGCGGCCCGAACTGCCGCGCGCGACCAGGCCGAGCGATTCGAGATTGGTCATGTGCCGCGAAACCCGCGATTTCGTCATGCCGAGCAGATCGGCAATGGCTTGCACGCCGAGCGGCTCCTCGCGTTCGGCGAGCAGGTCGACGATCGCGGCGGCGGTTGCGACGGTTTCGATGCTGGCGGGCGCAGACAAGGGCGCGCGGCGGCGAGGATCACGTTCCGACATGCGCGCACCATACGATGAAGTTTCGTATAACGCAACTTATCATTCAATTTGTTGCGATATACGTGAGAATTTGACCATTTCTTCGCTCATGAAAAAGAACAGGGAGATCATCGGGTGAGAGCCGGTCAGAACGAGCGCTTGACGCGCGTTGGGGCGGGTACGCCGATGGGCGAATTGCTGCGCCGCTACTGGCATCCGATCGCGGCGACGGCGGAGCTTGATGATCGGCCGGTGAAGCGGGTCCGCCTGCTTTGCGAGGATCTCGTTCTGTTTAAGGCGGCGAGCGGCGCCTATGGCCTCGTCGCCCGCAACTGTCCGCATCGCGGCGCCGACATGGCGCACGGCATCATCGAGCACGATGGGCTTCGGTGCAGCTATCACGGCTGGTGTTTCGCCGCGTCCGGTCAATGCCTCGAACAGCCGTTCGAGGATGTCGCGAATCCCCGCGCACGCTTCCGCGACAAGATCCGCATCACCGCTTACCCCGTGGAAGAGAAGGCGGGTATGCTGTGGGCGTATCTCGGCCCGCAGCCCGCCCCGCTGGTGCCGAACTGGGAGCCGTTCACATGGGAGAACGGTTTCCGGCAGGTCGTGTTCGCCGACGTTCCGTGCAACTGGCTCCAGTGTCAGGAAAACAGCCTCGATCCCGTGCATTTCGAATGGATGCACCGCAACTGGTCGTCGCGGCTTTTCGGCAACGGCGCCTATGGTCCGACGCACCTTGAGCTGAAGTTCGACGAGTTCGAATTCGGCCATATCTACCGCCGCGTGCGCGAGGATACGGACAAGGACAACCAGCACTGGACCGTCGGCGCGACGGCGCTGTGGCCCCATGCGTTCTTCCTCGGTGACCACATCGAGTGGCGCGTGCCGGTGGACGACGAGAACACGCTCAGCATCACGTGGATGTTCCACCGCGTGCCGAAGGATCGCGAGCCTTACGTCCAGAAGCGCGTGCCCTACTGGACGGGTCCGGTGAAGGACGAGAACGGCGAATGGATCGTCAGCCACGTGCTCAACCAGGATATCGTGGCCTGGGTCGGGCAGGGCACGATCGCCGACCGCACCAGGGAGCATCTCGGGCAGAGCGATCGCGGCATCGCGATGATGCGGCGCGCGTATGAGGACAGCATCAAGGCGGTCGAGGAAGGGCGCGACCCAAAGGGAGTCATCCGCGATCCCGAATTCAATCGCTGCGTCGAATTGCCGATCAAGCATAGGGAATTGTTCACGACATCCATGTCGCTCGAGGAAAGCCGGGCTCTGGGCGACTCGCTCGCCTACCGCCTCAACCGGCCGGACTATCAGCACCAGATCGGGCAGCCGGATACCGTGAAGCGCGAATATCAGGAGGCGATGGGCATGATCCCGGAAGGTGCCGACCTGATCTGAATCGAAGACCAATAAAAACAGGACTGCCGCGCTGCGGCGAGGAGAGGAGCGACCATGAAACTCGGGACGATCAGGTATCAGGAAAGGCCCACGGTGATCGCGCGCGTGGCGGACGACAAGGCCGTCGCGCTTGAATACCGCTGGATGGAAGATCTCATCGAGGCGGGAAATGCCGGGCTCGATGCCGCTGCAGCTGCGATCGAGGCGGCGATCGCGGGCAAGTTTCCGATCATTGATCTTGCGGATGCGGACTGGATGGCGCCCAATCCGCGCCCGTCCAAGATTCTCGGCTGCGCGGTCAACAACAACAATCTGAACCAGTATGCCGTGCGCCCGATGACGGCGCCGATGTTCTTCACGAAGGGACGCTCGGCGCTCACCGGGCACAACAAGACCATCGATATCCTGAAGGATCACGGCCAGTCGATCCCCGAGCCGGAGCCTGTCGTGGTGTTCGGCAAGACGGCGAAGAACGTGCCGCCCGAAAAGGTCATGGATCATGTCTTCGGCTACACGCTCACCAACGACGTGACGGCGAGCGGCGTCAAGTTCTCGCAGGATTCGATCGCGCTCAAGCAGCGGCCCGAGGTCATCAAGCCGCATCATCTGGCGTGGCGCCCGAAGTTCGAGGGCGAGGACACCTATCTGCTGTTCATCTATCACAGCAAGTCGAAGGGCGCGGACACGTTCGCTTCGATGGGGCCGTGGCTGACGACGAAGGACGAGATTCCCGATCCCAACGCCCTGCGCGTGCGCGGTTATATCGACGGCGAATGCTACGCGGACGACAGCACGGCGAATTATTTCTTTCCGGTCGAGCGCGTTCTTTCCGAAGCGACCAAGTGGTTCACGATGGAGCCGGGCGACTGCATCCACACCGGCACGGCGTCGAAGGGCACGGAGAAGCATCCGCGCGGCAACATCGGAACCTATCTTCACCTCTACGACGGCAAGCTGACCGACGTCGAGGTCGAAGGTCTCGGCCGCCTCTCCAACCGCATCAACCTGGAGAAATAGCCGCCATGCCCGTCATCGACGTTCACACCCACATGCTGAGCGCGTCATGGGTGGAGGAACTCCGCCGCCACGGCGCCCCCAAATACGATGTCCGCCCGACGAAGGCCGGGCAGGAATCGGTGTTCCTCCGCGGCGCGCCGTTCGTCACGCTGACCCCCGAGATGTTCGATTACGACCTGCGCGTGAAGAACATGGACAAGGCGCGCGTCGATGTCGCCATCGTCTCGCTGACCTGCCCGAGCGCCTATTGGGGCGGGCCGGAGGTGAGCGCGGCGACGGCGGCGGCGATGAACGATCTGATGGCATATCAGCAGGGCCGCTACCCGGATCGTATCCGCTGGTTCGCGACGCTGCCGTGGCAATATGCCGACCGCGCGGTCGCGGAACTGGACCGCGCGGTGAAGGCGGGCGCAGCGGGCGTGTTCGTAACCGCGAATATCGATGAGAAGAACCTCACCGATCCGGCGTTCGCGCTGGTGTGGGAAGCGATCGATCGCCATGCGCTGCCGGTGCTCGTCCACCCCACGGCGCCGCAGGGTGCGGATGCGATGGGCATGGACGAATACGGTCTGGTGCCGCCCGTCGGCTTCATGTTCGATACGACGCTCGCGATCTCGCGCATGATCTTCGACGGCTTCTTCGATCGCTACCAGAAGCTCGGTATCATCGCGGGGCACGGCGGCGCCGCGCTGCCCTATCTCGCCGGGCGGCTCGATCGCTGTCACGAACGCATTCCGGCATGCGCCGAAAAGATCAGCGCACGGCCGTCCAGCTACCTGAAGCGCATCTACTACGACACGGTGGTCTATGAAAAAGGCGCGCTCGATCTCTGCATCGAAGTCGCGGGCGGGCCGGAGCGGGTGATGTACGGTTCGGATTATCCGCACAACATCGGCGACATGGAAGGCTGCCTCGCGCGCGTCGACGCGCTCGGCGGCGATGCCGCGCGCATGGTGCGGAGCGGCGCGGCGGAAAGGCTGTTCCGGCTATGAGCACGCCCGTGCTGATCGTGGATGGAAAGCCGCTGCAAACGGCCGCGACATTCCCCGTCATCAATCCTGCGACCGGCCGCGCCTTCACAGCGTGTCAGCTCGCGAGCCTCGACGATCTGGAAACCGCCGTGGCGGCCGCCCGGCGGGCGTTTCCCGGCTGGTCAGCGACCCCGGTCGATATGCGCGCGGCGGCGCTCGCCGCCATTGCCGACGCGGTGGAGGCAGAGAAGGAGGCGCTCGGTCGCCTCCTTTCCTCCGAGCAGGGCAAGCCCGCGCGCACGGCGGCGATGGGCGAGATGAACGCCGCGATCATGTGGACACGCGCGACCGCGAAGCTGCGGCCTGCGATGGAAACGATCCGCGACGATGAGAGCGGCACGGTGCAGGTGCACCGCCTGCCGCTTGGCGTCGTCGGTTCAATCACGCCATGGAATCACCCCGTGCTGATCGCCGTATGGCACATCATGCCCGCGCTGCTCGCGGGGAACACGGTTGTCATCAAGCCGTCGTCCTACACGCCGCTCAGCACGCTGCGCCTTGTCGAGATCGCAAGCGCGCATCTGCCCCCGGGCGTGTTGAACGTCGTGACGGGCGAGGGTGACATGGGTCGCGCGATCTGCGCACGTCCGGGCATAGACAAGATCGTCTTCACCGGCTCGACGCCCACAGGCCGCAGCATCATGGCGAGCGGCGCGGCGAACCTCAAACGCCTCACGCTCGAACTCGGCGGCAACGATGCCGCCATCGTGCTTCCCGACGCGGATGTCGATGCCATCGCGCAGAAGATCTTCCTGAAGGCGTTCAACAACAGCGGCCAGACCTGCGCCGCGCTGAAGCGGCTTTACGTGCACGAAAGCCTTCACGATGCGCTCGCCGAACGTCTCGCAGACCTCGCGCGTGCGTCCGTGATGGGGCCGGGCGACGATGCGGCGAGCGAATACGGCCCCATCCAGAACAAGGCGCAGTTCGATTTCGTCTGCAGCCTCGCCGAAGATGCGATTGCGAACGGCGGACGCTTCCTCGCGGGCGGCGCGCCGCTCGACCGCGACGGCTATTTCTTCCCGCTCTCGATCCTCGTCGATGTAACCGACGGGATACGCGTCGTGGACGAGGAGCAGTTCGGCCCGATCCTGCCCATCATCCGCTATACGGACGCGGAGGATGCGCTCGCCCGCGCCAATGCAGGGGAAAACGGTCTCGGCGGGTCGGTATGGTCGTCGGATATCGCGGCGGCGACGGCGCTGGCGCGGCGTCTCGTCTGCGGAAACGTCTGGGTGAACGATCACTCGGTCATATCACCGGACGCACCGTTCGGCGGCGCCAAGCAGTCCGGCATCGGCACCGAGTTCGGCCTGCACGGGCTTGATGAATACATGCAGCTCCAGACGGTACGTGTTCCCCGTTAATCGGGCCGCGCGTCGATCGTGTTGCGAAGGATGCCGATGCCTTCGACCTCGAGTTCGATGACATCGCCGGGTTCGAGATAGCGCCCTGTCTCGAACCCGCAACCGTTTCCGGCGGTGCCCGATCCGAAGATATCGCCCGGATACAGCGTCTCGTCGCGCGATACGAAGGCGATGCAATCCGCGAAGCTGTGGCGCATGCCCGATGATTGTGCCCGCCCCTGCACCGCGCCGTTGATGCGCGATTCCATCGAGAGATCGGAAACGTCGGGGAGTTCGTCGCGCGTCACGATCCATGGCCCCATGGCATTGCCGGTATCGAAGTCCTTGCCCTTCGATGGCCCCATGCGGAATTGCTGGTCGCGAACCTGCTCGTCGCGCGCGCTGAAATCGTTGTAGATCGTGTAGCCGAAGATGCAGTCGCCCGCGTCTTCGCGCGCGACATTCACGCATGTCCTGCCGATCACCGCCGCGAATTCGAGCTCGTAATCCAGCGTCGTCGTGAAGCGCGGCCAGCGGATCGTCGCATCGTGCCCGGAGCAGGTCATGCGATTGCCCTTGAAGTAGAAGGGACGCTGATACCAGATCGGCGGCAGGTCATAGGCGCCGCTCGCCTTGAAGCGCGCATAGGCCGCCTCCGGGTCCGCCTCGCCGTGTGCGCGCGTTCTCATGCTGGTTTCCAGCGCCTGCAGGCAGTGCAGCTCGAAATTGGCGAAATCGCGGATCGAATTGGGAACGGGGAGCGGCGGCAGGAAGCGCACGCTTTCCGGTGTATGGGCATGATCGCCGCGCCAGCGTGCCGCTAGCGCGCGCGCTGTATCGAGGCCTGCGTCGCCCGCTTCGATCAGCGTCTGCATCGAGGTGAAAAATATGCGTTCGTCCGGGTTCGCGGCGGCAGCGAGGTCGAGCAGCACATCGCCCACAAGAGCGCCGATGCTGACCCGACCGCCGGCTTCGAATGTCACGAGTTTCATCGTAAACGCATCCGTTGTTGTATCGTAAATCGTAATATTGTAACGAATAACGTAACAAAGTGGCAGGTCAAGCGAGGAGTGATTGTGGCGAAAATCGTGCTGGGAATCGGATGCGCGCACACGCCGCAACTGCACACGCTCGCGCGCGACTGGGACCTGCGCGGCGATCGCGATCGTCAGGACGGTGTGCCGCTGTGGTTCCGGGGGCGAAAACTCTCCTACGCGGAACTGGAGCGTGAGCGTGCCGCCGAAAATCTCGGCCGGTATCTCGATATGGCGACGCGCGAGGAATCGCTCCGCCGAAGCTTCGCGGCGATGGACGCGCTTCACGCATCCTTCGTCGCGGCGGCGCCCGATGTCGTTGTGATCGTCGGCAACGACCAGAAGGAAATCTTCTCCGACATGATCCCGGCCTTCGCCGTGATCGCGGCGGACAGCATCGTCAACGTGCCCAGAACATCCGAACAGAACGCGCGCCTCCCGATCGGTATCGAGATTTCCGATCACGGCCATCTGCCGAACGATCGGACGATTTATCCCGGCCACCGCGCGCTCGGCCTCCACCTTGCGTCGCATCTCGTCCGCGATGGTGGCTTCGATGTCACGCTCTGCCATGAAAAACCCACGGTGCAGGATGATCGCTCGCTGCTCTTCGGAATGCCGCACGCTTACGGTTTTCTCTACAAGAACGTGATGCGCGATCATGTCGTGCCGCACGTCCCCGTCGACGTGAATTGCTGGTACTACGAGAACAGCCCCACGGCGGCGCGCTGTCACGATTTTGGCACCGCGCTCGCCGATGCCATCGCCGCGTGGAACGTCGATGCGAGGGTGGCGGTCCTCACGACGGGCGGCCTCACCCATTTCGTCGTGGATGAAGCCTGGGACCGCATGTTCCTCGAAGCGATGCGCACGCGCGACGCGAAAACCCTGCGGGCCTTGCCCCAGAATGAACTCATGGCGGGCACGTCCGAGTGCAAGAGCTGGATCGCGGCGTCGGCCGCGATGGATCGGGCGGGGTTGTCGATGACGGTGGTCGATTATCAGAAGCTGTACCGCACGGAAGGGGGCACGGGCTCGTCATGCGCGTTCACGCGCTGGCTGCCGGCGGCGTGATCGAGGCGGATCGGGAACGGGCTTCTCGGTGCCGGGGCGACATGTTAGAGCCGAATGAACAGGCAGGCTCTCCCTGCGGGCATGGGAAGACGAATGGCGGCAGGAAGAACGCGAAGCAGTGAAGGCGCGGCCTCGGCGCGGGTCAAGAGCGTCGAGGTCACCGTGCAGATTCTGGACGTGCTTTCGGAAGCCTCGGGCGCGGTCCGTGTCACCGATCTCGCCCGCCAGCTCGATATGACCAAGGCGCGCGTCTCGCGCCATTTGCAGACGCTCACCAATCTCGGGCTGGTCGATCGTGCGCGCGAGGGCGAGGGCTATGTGTTCGGCCGCAAGCTGCTGAAGTTCGGGCGGGCGGCCGTCTACCGCAGCAATATCGTGGAAATCTCGCGGCCCTTCATCACCGATCTCCATAATGCGACCGGGCACACCGCGCTGCTTTCCACGCCGACACGCGGCGGCGCGATGGTCGTACTTTCGGTCAACAGCCAGTTCGAGCCGGGGATCATGATTCATCCCGGCGCGGTCCTGAGCCTGCCGGAATCGCCCGCGGCGCGCCTGATCTATTATTTCGAAAAGAAGAAACCGACCCCGCCGCGCGTGGTGGAAAACCTGAAGCGTTATGCCGTCGATTTCGAGGCGAACGTGCGCGGTAACGGACTCGGCGGCATCGCGGCACCGCTTTTCGAACCGGACGGGCTCATCGCCGCCACGGTCAGTATCATCCTCTCATCGGCGCTTCTGATACCCGATCCTGATCCGGAACTTCTCGAAAGCGTGAAGGCGACCGCGCGCGCGATTCAGGATGAATATGCCGAAGGCGTGGTTTCACCTCTGATGCCGCCGCAGGGCGCATAGCCGCGTTTATTCGAAAGGGATTGTCGCAAGACGATCCATGAAATCCTCGCAAAGCGCGAGCTGATCCAGCAGAACGAACTCGTCGGGCTTGTGGGCCTGGCTGATCGAGCCGGGGCCGCAGATCACCGCCGGTATGGCGCTGGCCTGAAAAAGCCCGGCCTCGGACCCGAAGGTCACATGGCGCGGCGCGGCGTTGCTGCGATTGAGCCGCTGCACATAGCGGGTCAACGGCGCATCCTCGTCGATCGCAAAGCCGGGCACATGACCGATCCGTGCGATCTCGATGGCGGCGTTCGGCGCGATTGTGCGCATACGCGGCAGCAGCGCGTTTTCGGCATAATCCCGGATTTCCGCGATCAGCGTTTCGGCATCGGTCCACGGCAGCGTGCGGATGTCGAAACGGAATGTGCAGGCGGCGGGCACGATGTTGGCGGCATGGCCTCCGCCGATCACGCCGGTCTGCATCGTGGAGTAGGGAACTTCATAGCCATCGTGGCGGCGTTCTTCCTGCGCCAGGCGCTCGGCGATCTCTGCGATCCGGTTCACCAGCCGCGCGGCATATTCCACGGCGTTCACGCCCTGCGGCGCGAGAGAGCTGTGCACTTCCAGCCCCGAGACCGTGCAGGAATAGACGGCACCGGCCTTGTGGCCGACAACCGTGTTCATCCTCGTCGGCTCACCGACGATGCAGCCGCGCGGAGCAAGGCCGCGCGCGGCCAGATCGCTGAGCATGTGGCCGACGCCCTTGCAGCCGATCTCTTCGTCGAAGGAAAAGGCGAGGTGGATGGGCTCCCGCCCCGCTGCCGCCTTCAGCACGGACACCTTGGCAAGCGCGACCGCGATGAAGCCCTTCATGTCGCACGTGCCGCGACCATAAAGCTTCCCGTCGCGTTCCGTGAGTGCGAACGGGTCGGTGGACCATGCCTGCCCGTCGACGGGCACGACATCCGTATGGCCGGAGAGCACGATGCCGCCGTTACCGCTGCCGATCGTGGCGAAGAGGTTCGCCTTGCGCGCGTCCTCGCCGCGCGTCAGCACGCTGTCGATGCCGTGCCCCGCCAGATAGTCCCGCACCCATTCGATCAGATCGATGTTGGAATCGCGGCTCACCGTGGGAAAGCCGACAAGCGTTTTCAGAATGTCGATCGTTGCTGGATCGGGGCGGCGCATGATCTGGCGGGTTCCTTTCAGCGCACCTTGCGCCCGTGCACATGCTTCCACGGCGAGGCGGTCTTGCCAAGGTCGCTCGGCACCTCGATCAGCACCGGCCCGTCGACGGTTTTCGCGCGGGCAAGGGCTTCGCGCAGGCCCTGCGGCCCCTCGGCGCGGATACCCGTTGCGCCGAAGGTTTCGGCAAGGGCCACGAAATCCGGATTGTGAAGATTGGAGGCGATCAGGCGGCCGCCGTACTTGTTCGCCTGTATCCGGCGAACGTTGCCGAAATTCCCGTCGTTGAAGACGATCGCGATCAGCGGGATGCGGTGCAGCACCGCGGTTGCGAGTTCCGGCATCGTATACAGGAAGCCGCCGTCGCCGTTCACCGAGATCACGCGTCGTGCGCCCGCGCCGACCTGCGCGCCGAGCGCGGTGGCGAAGCCGTACCCGAGCGTGCCCTGGTAGCTGGAATTCACATAGGTGCGCGGCGTGTGGATCGGCAGGCCGTAGCGGGAGGCGTAGCCGACCTGCGTCATTTCATCCACGAACACGTCGTCGTCCGCCATCGCCTCGCGGATCACGTCGAGGAACGACATCTGCGGCTGGATGTCCCGTTCGATCTCCTCGCGGAACGCGGCGCGAATCGCGGCGAACGCCGCCGTGCGGGCCGGTTTTTCAACGCCGCGCGCGGCGAGCGCGTCGGCCAGCAGCGCCGTGGCCTCCGCGGCATCGGCGCAGATGCCGACGGTCGGTGGTGTCACGCGGGTCATTTCCGCCTGATCAAGGTCGATGCGGATGACCTTGAGCGCTGAATCGTATCCCCATTCCCGAAGCTGCTGCAGCCGCGTGCCGATGCCGATCACGACGTCGACATCCTTCCAGTGCGGAAGCGCGGCGGCGGCGGGCAGGGCATAGGCATCGTCCGATCGCACGACGCCGCGCCCCATGTGGCGGCTGACGACTGGCGCCTGCAGGATTTCCGCGAGCCGGCGAATCTCCGGTCCGGCGTCCTGCGCGCCGCTGCCGACGACGATCATCGGTCTTTCGGCATCCGCGCACAGTGCCGCCGCTTCCGCGATCATGTCGGGGTCGATGTCGGGGGTCGTGAGCGCGGGCTTTTCCGGCCATGCGATCATCGCGGTCTGCGCGAGGATGTCGGGCGGAACTTCCAGCGCAACCGGGCGTGGACGGCCGGTCAGAAGCTGGCGGAAGGCCTCGTCGAGAAGCGCGGGGATTTCGCTCGCGTGCGCGGCGCGCGCGCTCCATTTCGTCAGGCTGCGGAGCAGGCCGTCCTGGTCGTTGATCTCGTGCAGCGCGCCCTGGCGGCGATCGATGAGCGCGCTGTTCACGGTGCTCGTCAGGCACAGCACGCGCGCGTTGCACGCATAGGCCGTGGAAAGCGCCGCGCCGGCGTTGAGGAGGCCGGGGCCGGGCACAACGGCGCAGACGCCGGGGCGCCCCGTCACCGTCGCATAGCCGAGCGCCATGTAGGCCGCGCCCTGTTCGTGGCGCGTGTGAACGAGCCGGATGTCCCCGCCGTTCCGGTGGAGCGCGTCGAATAGCTCGTCGAGCTGCACGCCCGGCACCCCGAACATGTCGGATACCCCCCAGCGCTGCAGCCCCGCGACGAGAATGTCGCCGCCCGTCATCCGCTTCGCCGTTGCCGTCGATATCGCTTTTGCTTCGTTCCCCACGCTCGCTCGTCCTGCAATATGTTACGTAATACGATACTATGTTGCGAAAAATGAGATAATGTGCAAGTGCCAATCCGACGCACCGTCTGCGTCGTGTCAGTTGAAGAGGGAGTTCGTCATGTTTTCCGACCTTGCCGCGCCCAAGGCCGATCCCATCCTCGGGCTCACGAAACTCTTCGCGGACGATACCTCGCCCGATAAGGTCGATCTCGGAATCGGCGTCTACAAGGATGAAGCCGGCGAGGTTCCCGTGCTCGCCACGGTGAAGGCCGCCGAGCGCTGGCTCGCCGAAACGCAGACGAGCAAGCGCTATCTCTCTTCCGCCGGCAACGATGCCTTCAACAGCGCAACCCGCGCGCTGCTCTTCGGTGCCGGAACCGACGCGTTCACCCGCAGCCGCACCGTACAGGCACCGGGAGGCACCGGCGCGCTTCGCCTCGGCATGGATTTCCTGCGCGTTGCACGGCCGGGCGGACGCGTTTTCGTTCCGACCCCAACATGGACCAACCACGGCCATCTGCTCGCCGCAGCCGGATGCGAGATTGTCCATTACCCCTATTACGATGTCGCCACCGGTAATCTGCGTTTCGATGAGATGATGGAGGCCTTGCGTGGCCTTACCGAAAAGGACGTACTCCTGCTGCACGGGTGCTGCCACAACCCTTCCGGCGCAGACCCCGACGCGGAGGGTTGGAAGGCGATCGCGGAGACTCTGGAACGTTCGGGCGCATTGCCGTTTGTGGATCTCGCCTATCTTGGCTTTGCCGAAGGGCTGGAAGAGGACGCGCACAGTGTCCGCCTGCTCGCGCAGCGGCTGCCGGAGGTCGTCATCGCCTCCAGCTATTCGAAGAACTTCGCGCTTTACCGCGACCGGGTCGGCGCGCTCACGATCGTCGGCACGAACGCCGCCGACAGCGATCGTGCCCACGCGCATCTGATGCCGCTCGCGCGCGCGCTGTGGTCGATGCCGCCCGATCACGGTGCGGCCGTTGTCGCGCATGTTCTGCAAGACAAGGCGCTCGCCGCCGACTGGCGGCGGGAACTGGCGGAGATGCGCACGCGCATCAACACGGTCCGCGCCGCTCTTGTGAAGCATCTCGCGGGTGCTCCGCGCGATTATGCGTTTCTCGGCCACCAGCGCGGCATGTTCGCGCTTCTGGGGCTCAGTCCGGACGCCGTGCGCACGCTACGTGAAGAACACCATGTGCACATGACCGGAACAAGCCGGGCCAATGTCGCGGGGCTCAACATGGCGAATGTCGAACGCGTCGCAACGGCTATCGCTTCGGTGAGCGATCTATAGAAACGATTCCGGGGCGGGAGGGGACGGTATGTTCAGGGTCGATGCAGCGTTCAGTGGCGAACTGCGTGAAAACTGGCGTATTCTATTGATTGCGTTCGCCGTGCTTTTTTTCGGCTTTTCAGCGCCTGCCTATGCGCTGCCGTTCCTCTATCCCGAAGTGATCGCCGAATTCGGATGGACGCGCGAGCAGGCGACACTGCTCGCCTCAGCAAAGTATCTGACCGGCGCGGTGGCTTCGATTCTGGTCGGGCGGTTTCTCGACGTGACCGGCGTATGGATCGCGCTCCTGTTCTCGATCACCATCGGTGGTCTGGCGCTCGTCGGCTTTCTCTTCATCGGTGATCTCACCACATACTACATCGCGGGTGTCCTGCTGGGCATCGCGGGGCCGGGCGCGATGGTTACCGTGTTCGTGATGATGGCGCGGACATTCCGTGAAGCGCAAGGGACGGCAACGGGCATCGCGCTCCTTGGAACCGGGCTCGGCGGTGTCGTCATGCCGCTGGTGACGGCGGCACTGATCGGTTCGGTCGGGTGGCGCATGGGTATGGCGCTGCTTTCGCTGGGGATCTGGCTGATAGCGGTCCCACTGCTTATATGCGGCATGCATTCCGTTCCCGTCGGCCGTGGCGAAGAACGTGAGCGGAATGCATCAGACGAGCCGAAGGCGAATGGCCCCGTCGCGTATATCGGCAGCCTGATGCGCGGCCATACGTTCTGGCTGCTTTCAATCGCCTTCTTTCTTGTCACCATCGTCGATCAGGCACTGGTTCAACACCAGGTGCTCATGTTCAATGACGCCGGTGTCTCACCCGAAATGGCAGCAGTCGGTGTGAGCCTGATCGGGCTGCTCAGCATGGCGGGCCGGATCGCGGCGGGTACGGTGCTCGATCGCTATTCGAACAGGGGCCTCGCGCTTTTTTATCTCCTGCTGACGGTGGTCGCCTTCCTTTGCCTGTTTTTGGCAAATCCCGCCGTCTTTGCGCTCTTCATCGTGCTACGCGCGTTAGCCCACGCCGGTGTAATGATAGACGGTCCTGTCCTCGGCCGGCATTGCTTTGGTGTGCGTCACCTCGGCGTTCTGCTCGGTCTGTTCACTGCCATGGCGAACATCGGCTCGGCGGCGGGGCCGTGGTTGATGGCCCGTTTGTTCGATCAGGCTGGCTCATACGACGATGCGCTGCTGCTGTTTACGCTGCTGCCCGTTATTTCAGCGGTCGCGATATCGGTGTTGAAACCCAAGATCTGGCTTCAACAGCGGGCACGGACCGCCGCTACTGAAGGCCGTATTCGTTGTTGACGCCTACCCACATCGAAACGGGAGGGATCTGTGGATCCACCCATTGATGCACAGTTCTCAAATTAGCCATGCACATTGGGGCGTCGGCGCCGGGTGGAATCTGGAGGAAATGCAGAACCATGGGACCAATCCGAAAACGCGGATGAAGCTTCTCAGGGAAAGAGTGGGAGCGATGCGCGAGATATGGTCCCAGGAACAAGCGGAGTTCCACGGAGATCTGGTCGATTTCGATCCAATTTTCTCGTGGCCAAAACCCGTGCAAAAGCCCGGTGTGCCCATCATCGTTGGTGGAAGCGGACCCACGGTTCTCGATCGTGTTGTGGCCTTCGGTGATGGATGGTTTCCTGGACACCAGCAAGACCTGGATGAACTCAAGGCTCGCATGGATGAGCTTCAGGAAAAAGCAGAAGCGGCGGGCCGCGTGCCTATTCCGGTCACGATCATGGGCGGACTACCAGCCTTCTTCGAACGCTATGTCGAAATGGGCGCCAGCCGCTGCGTATGTGTGTTGCCGGCAGGGCCAACTGACGCGAGCCTGGACGCTCTCAATCGCCTTGCGCCGTGTGTTCGAGAGCTGGGCTTCAATAGCTGATAGGGCCTCCTCATTTCGTGTGCCTTTCAGGAGGAGGGCGGACGTTGTCCGCTCTCCCCCAGCCATTGGTAAGGCTCGTGGATCAAATCCCAGATCGAGCGCCTGCTCCATCCTGCGAGCCCTGATCGGCTTTGTCGTTTCGGATCACGGCGCCTCTAGTCATCACGAAGCGGACGTTCTTCAGCGCCGACACGTCTTTCAAGGGATCACCTTCGACGGCGATGATGTCGGCGGCTTTGCCGGCCGCGATAGATCCGGTTTCCGAGGACAGGTCGAGTTCCGCCGCCGCTGTCGTTGTTGCCGAAGTGAGAATTTCGGTGGGAGTCATGCCGCCGAGGCTTGCCATCAGTTCGGCTTCATGCGCCCCTTCGCCATGCGGATAGACGCCGGAATCGGTTCCGAAAACGATGCGTACACCGGCGCGCCGGGCGGCCTGGAACATACGCCCGACGACGCGGGCGACTTCGGCGTTCTTCTGGTCGACGAGCGGTGAATAGACGCCCGTACCCACGGTGCGGCGCACATGATCGAGGGCTGACAGGGTGGGGGAGAGCGCGCCGCCCTGCTGGCGCAGCAGTTTCGCCTCCGCATCTTGCCCGAACGTGCCGTGTTCGATCGTGTCGACGCCGGCAAGAATTGCGGCCCTCACGCCGTCTGCGCCGCTCGAATGAGCGGCGACGCGCATACCGAGGCCGTGCGCGGTCTTGACGATCGATGTGAGTTCCGTGTCCGTGAAATGTTGGCCTAGCGCATTGCCGGGTGTCATCGATCCGCCGGTCGCCATGATCTTGATCGCCTGCGCGCCGTTCCTGAAGGCGAGGCGCACCTTTGCGGCGCATTCTTCGGCGCCCGTGCACGAAGTTCCGTGGTCGAGCGCATCCATCACCTCCGGATTCATGCGTGCGGGCTCGCCGTGACCGCCGATGATGGAAAGCTTCGCAGCCGCGATGATGCGTGGGCCGGGGTGCAGGCCTGCTGCAACGGCGTCGCGCGCGGCCTGACTGAAGAACTGGTCGGGGCCGAGATCGCGCACCGTCGTGAAGCCGGCACGCGCCAGCGTTTCGGCGTGATGCAGCGTGATCGCCACGGCGTATTCGCGGGTTTCGGTGACCGGGTTCCAGCGGATGTTGGGGTCGAAGGTGAGGTGCACATGCGTGTCGATCAGACCCGGCATTACCGTATAGCCGGAAAGATCGATTGTACGCGCATCCTTTGGCACTGCTATGTCGTCGCCGATCGCTGTGATGCGCCCGTTTTCAACGAGAATGATAGAAGTCCCTCGCGGCGGCAGCGCGGGATCGGTGATGACCCGGGCAGCCTTGATGGCGATGGTTTCCGCTGCCGCCGTCATGCTGCCGAACACGGTGCCCGACACAATACCTGCCAGAAGGCAGGCCTTCGCAACGGCATTCAAAGTCTTCTTCGCTTTCATGTTTGCCCCTTCCCTTTCATCCCTCATCGTCAACCGTTAGCCGCGCGGCCTTGCCACCGCGCCGATCCAGAAACCCCTGGGGGCGAACTGGAGCGATTTCTGCATCATCACATAGCCGGCTTGCGGCGCGCGTATCGCGGCTTTCTCCCGGCCGTAGTGGTCGGTGACGATGCCGATGCACGCGCCTTCCTCGATCCAGTCGCCGGGTTTGAAGGCCTTTTCCACGATCCCGCTTTCGGGGCTCGTGATCCATTCGTACTGGTCGAGATACTGCTGAGCCCGTGGTTCGCGCACATTACCGCCGGTCATGCCGAGCAGTGCTGCGAGTTCCCGAATTCCATTCCGGTGCCATGCGATCGAGTCCGGGTCGGCCATCCCGAAATCCCCGGCTTCGGAAACAAGCGCGATGCGTCTCCGCGCGGCAAGCGCCGTGCAACAGCGGCCCGGCTCGTTCATCGCGGAGGCGTGGAGCGCTACGACAAGGGGCGTATCGAAGCAAGCGGCGGCGGCTTCGGCGCGGGCATCGAATTCAGGATCGCCGGTCGACTGGATGACGACATAGCGCGCCATGCGCTCGTCGAGGTCACCGCCGTGCATGTCGACGAGAACGTCGGCATTGGCAGCCCATTCGTTGATCAGCGCATCGGCGAGGCAGTCGTTGAACGTGCCCTGCGGGTTGCCCGGATACGACCAGTGCAGGTCGCGATCGCCCGAAGGCGGAGAGACGGCCGTATATTTGAAGATGTTGTGCGTGCTCACGATCGGGATGATGGAGAGCGTGCCGCGAAAATGCCGGGGATCGAAATCGCCCGCGATCGCGATTGCAGCAGCGATGCTTGAGGCTTCATTGATGTGGATGCCGGCCATCACGCACAGCCGGGGACCGGCTTCGGCGCCGCTGAGTTCGATGATCGGGCATGTATGACCCTTCAGCGCCGGATTCCCGAACGTGATCTCCCCAATCCTGATCCCGGGTGTGGTTTCGTTTTCCCAACGGGTTTGCATTCGTACTCCTCTTCCGACGCGACGCGGAGAAGGCATAACGAAAAGGGGATATGCGTCAAATTAATCTAACTAACACATATAATTATCATTATTTATTCAATGTGCGGCCTGAGTTCGGTCAGGATATCGAGAAATGCGCGCGCCGCGGGGGAGATCGTTTCCTGTGACGGCGCAGCGAAAGCGACCCTGCGGACGATGCCGGGTGTCACCGGAGCCACGACCAGCGCCGGATCCTGATCCGCAACGGCGGAGTAGGGCATAAGCGTGTATCCGCCGCAGGTTTTCAGAAGCGAAAGCGTCAGCGATGCACTGTGCGCCACCACCGACATCGCGATTCGGGGACGGAAACCGGCGGAGACGAAAGCCGCCTCGATGAGTGGCTCGAGTGCGCCGCGCGGATAGAGGAACGGGGCGTTCTCATATTGCTTGAGATCGCCGCCGGTGCCGAAATTGCTGCTCGCGACGATGCAGAGATTGTCGTCGAAAATGGGAAGTGTCCAAAGGTTGCTGCACGGCAGATTGACCATCCCGAGATCGATGCGCCGTTCCATTACCGCCAGCGCGCAGCTGTCGTCCGCAGCCTCGATCAGATGGACGTCGACGGAAGGATAGCGCCGGGCGAACTCCGCGACCGCCGATGGGAACAGCCAATGCGCCGCGCTTGCAAAACAACCGAGACGGAGCGTTCCCGATTCGAGTGCGGCCTGGCCTTTCACCGCGTATTCCAGCCGTTCCATGTGGATAAGGGCGAGCCGGGCCTCCTTGACGGCGAGCAGGCCCGCGGCGTTCGGGGTCGTCCGGTCGCGTTGCCGTTCGAACAGCGGCTGCTGAAGCATCTCCTCGATCTGCCGGATGGCATGGCTGATCGCAGGCTGCGTGACGTGCAGGCGCTCCGAAGCGAGCGTGAAGCTGCCGGTGTCGGCGAGGGTGACGAGTGCCTTGAGCTGGGCGACAGTGAGATTAGTTGTCTTCATTCAGAATATCTATGATATTAATTTGACATATAGCAAGCCTTCTCTAGCCTTTCCTCATTCTTGGAACGTCGCGCTCTGGGGGAGACTGCACATTCTTAACCTCGACGATATCGAAGCGGCCGCGCGCATCATCTATGCGCACATGCCGGCGACGCCGCAGCATCGCTGGCCGCTGCTCGGCGAGGCACTCGGCTGCGAGGTCTGGGTGAAGCACGAGAATCATAGTCCTATCGGCTGCTTCAAGCTGCGCGGCGGACTCTCCTATCTCTCGTATCTCGCCGAAGCCGGGCTTGCGCCGAACGGTGTCATCGCGCCGACGCGCGGCAACCACGGACAGAGTATCGCCTACGCATCGCGGCTGTTCGGGCTGCCCGCGTACATCGTCGTGCCGCACGGCAACGGGCCGGAGAAGAATGCGGCGATGCGCGCGCACGGCGCCATACTGATCGAACACGGCGACGATTATCAGCAGGCACGCGAGTTCGCGATCGGTCTTGAACAGAGCAAGGGCCTGCACATGGTCCGCTCGTTCACGCCGCAGCTTCTGCGCGGCGTTGCGACCTATCCGCTCGAATTGCTGCGGAGTGTTGAAGATCTCGATGCCATTTACGTGCCGATCGGCATGGGGTCCGGAATCTGCGCGACGCTGCTCGCACGCGATTTGCTTGGCGTCCACACGCAGGTGATCGGTGTCGTTGCCGATGGTGCACCAAGCTATGCGCTCTCGTTCGAGGCCGGCCACGTCGTGACCACTGATACGGCGGAGACCGTTGCCGATGGACTCGCCTGCCGGTCGCCCGATCCAGGTGCGACGAAGCTGATTTGCGAGCGTGCGGAGCGGATCGTGCGTGTGACGGACGAGGAGATTCTTGCCGCCGCTGCGCTGATGCTGCGCGCGACGCACAATCTCGTCGAGGGGGCGGGCGCTGCAGCACTCGCGGCGCTCACAAAAGAGCGTGAGGTGATGCGAGGCAAAAAGGTGGCCGTGATCGCCAGCGGCGGCAACCTCGACACGTCGTTGCTGCCCAGACTTCTGCCGTTCCTGGTTGTCGGAGGTGAATAAAATCACCTCATAGAATGTATCTAGAGTATTAATTTGACATATATTTATCGGCCCATCAGCATGAAGAAAAAGGGGCTTTCACGGAATGTCGCGTACTCTCGCCATACCTGTGCGAAGTGAGCTCGCCGCCCGCCCGGCCACGGCGTGGTTCGTGGTGGCGTTTCTGGTGCTGGCCTATGTCCTTTCCTACGTCGACCGGACGATCATTCTGCTGCTGGTGGGGCCGATCCGCGCCGATCTCGGCATAAGCGACACGCAGTTCAGTCTGCTGCAGGGTTTTGCCTTTGCCGTTCTCTATACGCTCGCGGGCATTCCAATCGCGGCACTTGCCGACCGGTTCGATCGGGCGCGGATCATAGCCACAGGCATTGGGTTCTGGGGCATCATGACCGTCCTCTGCGGATATGCGGGCACGTTCTGGCAGCTTTTCGCGGCGCGCGTCGGCGTCGGCATCGGCGAGGCGGCGTTGTCGCCGCCCGCCTATTCGCTCATCACCGACCTCGCGCCGCGCCGTCAGCTCGGCCGTGCGCTCGCAGCCTATAATGTCGCGGTCTACGTGGGGATCGGCTGCACGTTTGTCGTCGGCGGATGGCTCGTCGACACACTCGTCGCTGCCGGTGGCGTATCGTGGCCGTGGCTGGCGGGCTTCGCGCCATGGCAGCAGGTGATGATCCTTGTCGGCCTGCCGGGCATCCCGATGGCGATCATCGCCTTTGCGATGCTTCCCGAGCCGCGCCGGGCCACGGCGCGTTCGGCGGAGCGTGCGCGCTCGCAGCCGCTTCTTCCCTTCATGGTCGAGAACCGGAAGTTCCTGCTTGCGCTGTTCGCCGGGTTCGCGTTCGTCTCGCTGCTGTTCAACGGCTATCTCGCCTGGCTTGCCGAATATTTCCTGCGCGCGCACGGCTGGTCCAAATCGCAGACAGGTTTCTGGATCGGCGTCGTCATGCTTGTCTGCGGGCCGCTCGGCCTCGCCGCGAGTGGCTGGGCGACGGATACGCTGCTGAAGACGCGTCCGCTGTCGGCGCCCGTCCATGTCGGTTTCTGGGGCGCGGTTGCGCTGCTGCCGTGGCCAATGTGGGCGACCGTCGTTGCGGATCCCTGGCTCGGTCTCTGCGGCATCGCCTTCATCATCCTCTTTTCGTGCTTCTGCTTCGGACCTGCCGTCGTCGCCATTCAACTCGCGTCGCCGCCGGGGCTGCGCGCGCGCGTATCCGCTGTCTACCTGTTCGCAATGAACCTCGCGGGCATCGGGGCAGGCGGAACCTTGATCGCAGCGGTTTCCGATCATGTGCTGCGCGACGAGGCACGCATCGGCGATGCGATGGCGCTTGTCGGTTCGGCGGCTGTCCTGCTCGGCGTTTTATTTCTGTGGGCTGCGCGAAGGCTTATCGTTCATCAGGAAGCGCGCGGCGAACCACCGCCCACACGCTGAAGCCACCATTTTCAAGCAAATCAACGAAAACATCGGGGGAACTATGTCTAAAATCCATCTATTGAACAGCATCTGTCTTCGATCCCTGCTCGTCGCGGCAAGCATGGTGAGCGCGCCTGCGCTGGCACAAGAGCTTGTCGAAAGCGCGCCTGCGGAGACCGCTCCCGTCGAAAACGATCTCATCGTCGTCACGGGATCGCGCATCCACCGGCCCAACCTCACCTCGAACGTCCCCGTCTCGTCGATGCAGGTGGAAGAGGTGACCGCCACAGGCGATCTTTCCGTCGGCGACGCGCTGACGGAGTTGCCGACCATCCGCCCGACGATGACGAATGCCAGTTCGGGCCGGAACCTGACGACGGCGGGCCTCAGCCTCCTCGATCTGCGTGGTCTCGGCACGACGCGCACGCTCGTGCTCGTCAACGGCCGCCGCCACATCACGTCGCAGGCCGGCACGTTCGGGGTCGACATCAATACCATTCCCACCGATCTCATCGATCGTATCGACATCGTCACCGGCGGCAATTCGGCGATCTACGGTTCCGATGCCGTCGCGGGCGTCGTGAACTTCGTGCTGAAGCGCGATTTCGAAGGCATTCGTCTGCGCGGTCAGACTGGTCTTTCGGACGAGAACGATCGCGGCTCCTATTCTCTCAATCTCACGGCCGGCAAGAACTTTGCCGACAATCGCGGCAACATCGCCGTCAATCTCGAATATTCGAAGCAGAACACATTGTACTTCACGGACCGGGACAATCAGACCGGCGCCTTCTCGGGTCGCAGCCTTTTCAACAACACGGAAATCACCGGCCCCAATCTCAATCCGTCCGCCGGGCCGATCCGGACCGGTGCGGAAGCGGCGATCGGCAACGGGATTCCCGACACCACCTTCCTCACGGGTGTTCGCAACAACAATATTTCCGAAGGCGGTCTTTATACCGCTGCCTGCCCAACGGCGGCGGCCACAGGAGAATCCGAAGCCGCCTTTCTCGCGCGGCGTGCTGCGGCTTGCTCGGGCGTGCCCAATCCGGCGAGTTCCAATGCGCTGGCGCAGCTTGGCCGCACCTACGTCTTCATGCCGGACGGCACGCTCGTCGCCAATCCGTGTGTTCAGGATCTCCGCCAGTACAGCGCGACGACCTGCATCGGTGGCTATGGTTCCACACTGCGCCGCACCGGCTTGCTGCAACCGGGGGTCGAGCGCAAGATGGGCAATCTTGTCGCGAGCTTCGAAGTGTCGCCGGCGTTCCGGCCGTTCATCGAAGCCAAATATGTCAGCGTGAATGCGCTTCGAAATGGCCAGCCGTCGTTTTTCAACAACAGTTTCAGCATCGACAATCCGTTCCTGACGGACCAGGCGCGCGCTGCGATCAGCAGCACGCTCGCACCGGGGCAGACGACATTCTCGGCGCTGCGCTTCAACGTCGATTTCGGCAGCATCGGCGCCAATATCGAACGCAACACCTATCGGATCGTCGCGGGCTTTGACGGGACGTTCAATGACGACTGGCAATATGAGGTCGCATTCAACTACGGCCGTCTCGATACGAACTTGAAGACCAGTGGCAACGTTCTGATGGCGCAGTATGCGCGCTCGATAAATGCTGTTCGAAACGGTACGGGCACCATCGTTTGCGGTGTCAATGCCGATGCAGACACGACGAACGACGATCCCGCTTGCGTCCCCGTGAACCTGTTCGGCGACGGCCAGGTCAGCCAGGCTGCGCTCGACTATTTCGGCCATACATCGAGGCGCAAGGAAAAGGCCGAGCAGTATAACGCGACCGCCTTCATTTCCGGTGATACGTCGCAGTGGTTCGAATTGCCGGGCGGTCCGGTGGGCTTCGCGATCGGCGCGGAGTATCGCCGCGAAACGGCATTCTCAACCTCCGACCCGATCACGCAGCAAGCAGGCGCGACCTTCTTTAGCCTCGGGCCGACGTTTGATCCGCCTGCCTATGTCGTGAAAGAAGCGTTCGGCGAAATTCGAATCCCGCTGCTCGCGAACATGCCGTTCGTCCACGAATTGTCGATCGAGGCATCCGGCCGCGTGTCGGACTACAACCTTGGGTCGACGGGCACGGTATTCGCTTACAATGTCGGTGGCACCTGGGCGCCGCGATCGGATATTCGCTTCCGTGCCGGTTATTCGCAATCAGTGCGCGCGCCGACGCTCGGAGACCTGTTCACGACCGCAAGCCCCGTGCAGGCACCGCTCGGGCTTGCCGATCCGTGCGGACAACAGAACATCAACAACAATCCGAACCGTGTCCGAAACTGTGCCGCGGCAAGCGTGCCGACGACGCAGACGTTCGCCGTCAACGGCGTCACCACGACGGAGCCGTTCACGAACCGGCCGGTCTCATCGATCAACGGCGCGACGAGCGGCAATCCCGATCTTCAGGAAGAGCGCAGCCGCAGCCTCACGCTTGGGCTGGTCGCGCAGCCGGAATTCGTTCCGGGGCTTTCGGTCACGGTCGATTATTATGATGTGAAGATCGACAATGCCATTGCCGTGCTCGGCGTGCAGACCATTCTCGATCTGTGCTATGATGATCCGACCGGGATCGACAACCAGTATTGTGCTCTGATCAATCGCAACCCCAACGGCACCTTCCTCGGACAAGCGAACGTCAACCACGCGGGTTCGACGGTGACGCTCGCGACGACCGGCAATTCGTTCGTCCAGCAGCCCTTCAACTTCGCCAAGACGGAAACGTCGGGCATCGATTTCGACGTTTCGTACCGCACCTCGATTTCGCCCTCGGTGGATCTCAGTCTCCGTGCCGTGGCGAGCTATGTGCTCAAGCGGAACAATTTCACCAACATCAACGATCCGACATTCTCGAATCGGCAGAAGAGCGAACTCGGCGACCCGACATGGCGCGGCCGCCTGTCGATGACGCTCGATTTCGGGCGCTGGGATTTCGGTTACCAGCTCCAGTATATCGGCCGTCAGACAATCGCGACGGAATACGAGACGCAGCTGTCGCATCAGGGTCGGGCGCCCACGAACCCGGATGCCTTCCCGGTGATCTGGTTCCCCGAAGTGTTCTACCACAGCTTCCGTCTGGGCTTCGACGTGGACGAGCGGTTCAACCTCTATGCGGGCGTCGACAACGCCTTCGATCGCCTGCCGCCCTACAACATGGTCACGGGTGATCAGGTGACGCCCACGGGAAGCTCGCCGTACGACAACATCGGCCGCTACTTCTACATTGGTGCAACTGCGAAATTCTAAGTCGCCAATATCATCGCCGTCCTTGGCCGCCGTTGCAGGATTTGCAGCGGCGGTCCTTTTTCGTCCGCCGCCACCCCGAACGGTCTGCCGCGTTTCTCGCCCGGAAGGTCGGAGAGAGGCTTATCCGCGCGCGCGAAGACGCCTAGCTGGCCGGGTATCAATCGGGGGTTGTGTATGGGTCCGGAAGAGTTTGCGAACCAGATCAATGCCATGGTGCAGGCCGGAACGCTCCTCACCAGACGCGCCGACGTGATACTGGAGGCAGCGGCGCGGGCGCACGTCACCGATCCCGAAGCGTTCAATACCGCCGCGAAGGCGATTTCCGAAGGGCAGCTGTCGGAAGACCACCTGCGCGTGCTTGCCGAGCGGGCGCCCGCCTTCGTCGATATGTTGCGCACGGGGCTGCGCCCCCTTCTCGGCCCGGTAACCGAGGCGCGGCTCGTCGGCCTCGCGCGGCATGGGCACATCACCACGTCCGTGCTCGACCGGGCGCTCTGCAACGTGTTGCGGGCGAAAGCGGCGTAGGCGCGGCCTGCTCTCGTCCAACGTTGCTGTTCCGTGCTGACAGGGGGCTGCGGCATCGGTATCAATCAGCGCCATGCCATCCGCGGCTCTCTTGACGATTGCGCTGATGCTCGCGCCGACTGTGGCGACGGGCGAGCCCCCGGTCATTCCCGAAGCCGTGCTCGATGGTGACCCGGAGACGCTGGAACCCGCGCAGCCTGCCGGGCCCGCCGTTGAAACCGAGCCGGACCCCAGCCTCCTTGCGCTGCAGCCTGCAACGACGCGGCTTTTTCATGCGCTGAAAAGCGGGGCGGCGGACGAGGAATTGGAAAAGCTCGTTTCGGCGACGGTGATCGAGCTTGATGTGAACTGTCCGCGCGTTCGCGAGTATCAGGTGTTCCGTTCCTCCGCGCGCGCGCGCACGCTGAAGGTGAAATGCACGGAGCGGCCGCTCTATGCGATCACGGTGGGCGCGTCGGGCGAGGGTTTCGTTTCGGGCGGCGACGGCACGATCGATCAGATGCGCCTCGCGGACGGCCCCATCAAGGCGGTGATGGGGCTTCGCGTCGAGGAATATCTGGCGCACGAACAGGCCGGCGCGCGCAAGGCGCAAAGCCCGGGGGATGAGGACGAGGCGCTGCCGGATGAGGCGGTCGCGACGCCGCGCGAGGTGGAAACGCACGAGGGCCGTCAGTGGCTGGCTGGCCTCGCGATGGGTGTCGGTCTTGCGGCAGGTGGTGCCGTGCTCTGGCTGGTGGTGCGTGAGCGGCGGCGGCAGCGCCGCACCTATTCGCGCTGGCGCGGCCTCGACACCGCCGCGAAGGACCAGCTCGTCGAGGAGTCCGAGGAAGTCTATCCCAACCTCTACCGGCATCCGGAGGGCGTGTTCATCGCGCGCGGGCGGCGGGGCAAGCGCCGGCTGTTTTCCTCGCTCGTGCTCGCCTATCTGTACGCGAGCCGGAGCATCAAGCTGTTCGAGATTCGCTGAGCGTGACGGTGCGGGTGGATGCGCGCGGAATGCGTTGCCCGCTCCCCGTGCTGCGGCTGGCGCGTGCGCTCCGCGAGCATCCGGAGACGGCCGAGTTCGAGCTTGTCGCCGATGATCCCGCCGCGGCGCGCGATGTGCCGGCATTCGCGGGTGAGCAGGGCGTTGTGGCCGAGGAAACGGGACCGCTCCGCTGGCGCATCAGGCGGGCTACACCCTAGACACTGTCACCTTCGCCATTTGCGCCGTCCCCTGATTCATGCAGCATGACGCAAAACGGGGAGGATCGGGATGATGCGCCTTTGGATCGTGGTGGCGCTTGCGGCAGCGCACCCTGCGGCGGCGGAAGCGCCGAGCGCGGCGACGAAGGCCGCGAACAGCGCGGCAGCGGCGGCCCTGCCCTTTGGCGACACCGAGGACTTCGATTTTGCGCGGCGCGGCCTTCTCGCCCGGCCGGACGCTGATGTGCTTGGGGCGGATGGCCGCGTGATCCGGTCGTTCGCCGACGATGCGAAGGTCGCCGGCGCGGCGCCCGATACGGTGAACCCCAGCCTGTGGCGGAACGCGCAGCTGGTGAGCGAATCCGGCCTGTTCGAAGTGGTGCCCGGCATCTGGCAGGTGCGCGGTTTCGACCTTTCGAACATGACGCTGATCCGCGGCAAGACCGGCCTCATCGTCGTCGACCCGCTGACGACCGTGGAGACGGCGCGCGCTGCGATGGCGCTTGCCCGGAAGCACATCGGCGACCTGCCGGTTTCGGCGGTGATCTACACGCACAGCCACATCGACCACTTCGGCGGTGTGCGCGGCATTGTGGACGAGGCGGAGATGAAGGCGGGGAAGGTGCGGATTTACGCGCCGGACGGGTTCATGGCGCACGCGACCTCGGAGAACGTGATCGCCGGGCCGGCGATGAGCCGGCGGGCCATCTTCATGTTCGGGAACATGCTGGAGCGCGGGCCGGAGGGGATCATTTCGGCGGGGATCGGGCCGGTGGTGGCAGGGGGGACGTACAGCCTGATCGCGCCGACCGATACGGTGCGGGCGGGGGCGGAGACGACGCAGGTGGATGGGTTGAGGTTCGAGTTCCAGCTGACGCCCGGCACCGAGGCGCCCGCCGAGATGAACTTCTATTTGCCGGACTTCCGCGCGCTCTGCCTTGCCGAGAACGCGAACGGCGCGATGCACAACGTGCTGACTCCGCGCGGCGCGCTCATCCGCGACGCGAAGGTGTGGGCGGACTATCTGACGGAGGCGCTCACGCGCTTCGGGCCGAAAAGCGACGTTGTGTTCACCTCGCACTTCTGGCCGCGCTGGGGCGGCGAGACGCTGCGCCGCTATATGGCGCTGCACCGCGACGCCTATAAATACCTGCACGACCAGAGCGTGCGCATGATGAACGCAGGGCTGAACGGCAACGAGATCGCCGAGGCGATCCAGCTTCCGCCCGAGCTTGGGCAGGCCTGGTTCAACCGGCCCAACTACGGATCGCTGAAGTTCAACGCCCGCGCCGTCTACCAGCGCTACATGGGCCACTACGACGGCAACCCCGCGCACCTCGATCCGCTGCCCGACGTGGAGCGCGGCAAGCGTATCGTCGCGGCGATGGGCGGCGCCAAAAAAATGCTCGCCGAGGCCGCGAAAGCGCGCAAGGCGGGGGACGAGCGCTGGGCGGCGGAGCTCCTCTCCCACCTCGTGATGGCAGAGCCCGAAAATGCCCGCGCGCGCGAAATGCTCGCCGCCAGCTTCGAGCAGATGGCATGGGCCACCGAAACCGCGCCGTGGCGCAACATCTACCTTTCCGGCGCGCGCGAGCTGCGCGGACTCCCCACGAGCGGCGGCGGCGCGAACACGTCCGAAATCGCGATGTCGACGCCGCTTGCCGACCTCCTCGACCTGATGGCGGTGCGCCTGTCGCCCGAAAAGGCGGCCGGTGCCGACCTTTCGATCGGCATCGTGCTTGCCGACAGCGGCGAGCGTCGCCTCGTGAGCGTGCGGAACCGCGTGCTCGTGCATCAGCCGTGGATGGAAGGCGCTGCCCCCGCGGTGACGCTCACCAGCCCGCGCCGCGTGTTCCTCGGCCTCGTCGGCGGGCAGGTGAAAGCGGCGGATGCCGTGCAGAAAGGCCTCCTGCGCATCGACGGCGATGCCGCACAGCTGCAGCGCTTCACCGGCCTTTTCGAGCCGCCGCCGGCCACGTTCGGCCTCGCGCTTCCATAACCATCGTAACCCCTCGGCAAGCATCGCCGGAAACCAAAACTTTACCCGCGTGCCCGATGATCATCGCGCAGAATAAGGTAAGGATCGCGCGCGTGGAGAAGCTGGACATCACCGACCCCGGTTTGCCGGTGGTCGACATCGAGGTCTTCGAGAAGACGCGTGCCACCATGGGCGCCGGGTTCATCAAGATCATCACCTATTTCGGGGAGGACGGCGCCAAGGCCGTCGCCGAGATCGAGGCCGCGCAGCGCGAGGGCAATGCCACGCGCATGGTGATGCCCGCGCACACGATGAAATCGGAAGCCCGCCAGTTCGGCGCGATGACGCTCGGCGAGCTTACCGAGCGCATCGAGATGGGCGCGCGCCGCTGCGTGGAGCATCAGGAGACGCCCGACGAACTGCTCGTGCTCGTCGCGCGGCTGAAGCCGCTGTTCCGCCGCACCATGGAGGTGCTGGAGCGCGAGACGAACCCGCTCGTCCAGCGCCGCGGCGAAGTGCGCAGCGCGGCAGGCAACCAGAGCTTCGGGCGCATCTGACCCGCGAGACGCACCATATTGCGCGTGCTAATCTCCAAGCGATGGGGAAACAGGGCATGATCCGGTCGTCGCTGCTCTTCGCCGCGCTTTTGCTCGTGGCTGCGCCCGCGATGGCGGAGGGGCCATCGTGCGACACGTCGATCCGCGTGCGCGGCTGCCGCGCCGAGCTGTTGACGGAAGGGAACACCGTCACCATCCGCACTTCGACCGACCAATGCTCTGTGGTGGACTGGACGCTGGACGGTGCGCCCCGCTCCACGGTGGTGACGGACGGCGAGGCGAAGATCGATATCGGTGCTCCGGCGGGCACGGCCGTGCTCAAACAGTGCGGCATCGTGAAAGACCTGCGCGGCGTCGCGGCGCGCGAATTCGGCACCAGCGACGCGAGCGTGATCGGCAAGCCCCCCGAGGGCGGCGGCGAGACGATGGCCTGCAAGACCCTGCGCGAAGCGGCCGTGGCGGCGCAGCAGCGCGCGGCGGCGGTCTCCAACTTCGACACGCGCAAGGCCTGGTCCGACAAGCAGACCGCCTGCACCGAAATGCTGGCGAACTTCGAAACGCTGAACGCCGTGCTGCCCACGTTCATGGACGCCGCCGTGAACTATGCCCGCCAATGCCAACCGCCCGGCCGTGCCGACGCGCTGCGCACCGAATTCTCCCGCCGCGTGAACACGGCCCGGGCGCAGCACGAGAAAGTACGGCGGGCTTGCGTTAACGGCAGCTAGCGGCTGTCCAGGACCGATCGACATTCAGCCCTGACGGCCTGCAAATGGCGGCTCTCCGCGCGCGCCTTGGCTCACGTACCTTTAGTACGCTCCGCTCCGGGTCACGAAAATCCACCATTTTCGCCACGTCATCTTCTGAATGTCGATCGGTCCTAGGGGGCTAAGGTTTTCTTCCGCGATCAAGGCATTATGCTCTGCCCATATCGAGGGCAGGGGGAGCGACATGCACTATCGGCGATTTGCGGCGATCATCGCGGCGGGCATGATTCTGGCGAGTGCGGCGAGCGGCGCGGCAAGTGCGGAGGGGCCGCGTGCGCGTGACCTCGGCGTGCCGTTCGCGGGAAAGCCGGGTGCGAACAATGCGATCACGGACGTTGCGGGGGTCGAGGTCGGCTATGTCAGCCTGATCTCGGGAGACGGCAAGCTCGAGCGCGGCAAGGGACCGGTGCGCACGGGCGTGACCGCCGTGCTGCCGCGCGGCAAGGCTTCGCGCGCGCCTGTGTTCGCGGGCTGGGAAACCAGCAACGCCGCCGGGGAGATGACCGGCACGGTGTGGCTGGAAGAGCGTGGCTATTTCGATGGCCCGGTGATGATCACCAACACGCACAGTGTCGGCGTGGTGCGCGACGCGGTGGTGGGGTGGCTCGCCGATGTGAAGTGGCCGGGGGCGTGGTTCACGCCGGTGGTGGCCGAGACCTACGACGGGATGCTGAACGACATCAACGGCTTCCACGTGAAGCCCGAACACGCGATGCGCGCGATCCAGACTGCCGCGACCGGCCCGGTCGCCGAGGGCAATGTCGGCGGCGGCGTCGGGATGCAGTGCTTCGGCTTCAAGGGCGGCACGGGCACGGCGTCGCGCATGGTCGAGATGGACGGCAAGGCCTACACGGTCGGCGTGCTCGTGCAGTGCAACTTCGGCATGAGGGCGTGGCTGCGCGTGGCGGGCGCGCCGGTGGGTGAGGAACTCGCGGGCAAGTACCTGCCCGAAACGCGCGGAGTGAAAACGGCGGCGGCGAATACCGACGTCGCGCAGCGCGTTGCACCCGGCGACGGTTCGATCATCGTGGTGATGGCGACGGACGCGCCGATGCTGCCGCATCAATTGAAGCGCCTCGCCAAGCGTGCGGCGGCGGGCATGGGCCGCATGGGCGACGCGGGCAGCAACGGTTCGGGCGACATCTTCGTCGCCTTCTCGACCGCGAACGCAAACGTGCAAAGCGTGGGCGGCAATGTCATCAGCGTCGAGACGACGCCCAACGACAAGCTGACCCCGATCTTCGAAGCGGCAACGCAGGCGACCGAAGAGGCAATCACCAACGTGCTGGTGGCGGCGGAGACGCTGACCGGTGTCGACGGCTACACCATCCAGCGCCTGCCGCACGCGGAACTGCGCGCGGTTTTGAAGAAGTACGGGCGGTTGGCTGGCGCGAAGTGAGCATGGACACTCCTGCGAGACTATCCTGACAAGGCCGCCGCCACGCCGGGACGCGGCGGAATTTTGTCAACTCCGCTCGGCAATGCCCTCGCCCGCACCGACGTGAGCTGATCATGGAAGTCGTTTCAATTTTCTCAATGCTTGAGAATACCCCTGACCTAGGGTTCTTGTTGTTCTAGATAAGGTGTATGTCAGAACTAAGCGATCTTGAAACTCTTGTTCTAGATTTCTTTCTTACATCAGCGCGCAATGGGCGCTTCAATGGTGTACGGGCTGCTGATGCGATAGCGCGTCACACACAAACAGGCTCTTTCCAAGAGCTATTGGCGCAGCTCATCGAAGGTGGAAGCATTGAATGTGTGTTCGCCCGTCGCGATGTCAATCCTCACATTAAACGGCTACCGATTTTACCGAAAGACAAGCAAATCGAATGGGTTAAAATTGAAAGCCTGGATAGCTATTGCCTTTATCCGAGTCCTGCGCTGCTCGCAGAAAAAATCAGCCCAATTGAATTGGCTGATCGGCCTTTCTCACGTGCCCTGCTACTGGGCGAGGCCCAGCTCGCGTTCGCGACCTTTGAACTCGGTGTTCTTGGTCGGTACCGGAATGACCCGCGATTTGTAGTTCAGTTTCACGACTATATGGGTGACATGTGCATTTCGGGTGAATATTACGACAGCATTAAGGTGCCTGATCGCGATAAGATTTCTGTCGAATCCTTTGGTCTTGGCCTGAACGCAGATCTTATTCCGCATATCATCGTGTTTTATCGCTACCTTGCCGATCTGACCCCAGAGCATCAGCAGTATTGGAACAGTTTCGTTGCTGATCACGTGCCGATGTGTGAGCCCTATTTCCAGTCGGCCGTTATTGGAGATTGGTGGGAGAATCGATCGATCCGCTATGCGATCCAGGAGGAGATGCGCCTCATTAACGAGATGGCAAATGCTGCTTTTTCAAAAAGGCTATTTCGTAATGAGATGACTGACGACCTATCGTTCGACCTTTCAGCCTTCCTTGTGCCAAGCAGTGATAATTTTTCCTCCTTTATTCACAGTTGGGACAAACTGCTTTCAGATAATATCGAAAAGGATTTTTTCGAGACAAGGTTGATTTGATCAATGAACAAAAGCGATCAGATGGAAGAATTTCTGTTCGCGACAAAGGAACAATCAGTCTTTTACAAGAATGGCTAGATATTTTTGTTGTAGGAAAAGATAAACGGGAAATTATAAATGCGATCATTGGGCCAATGCGGCGTATACGCAAGCTACGTCAACAGCCGGCGCATAGCTTCTTGAAGAACGAGTTTTCACATGATTTTCACGCAAAGCGCCGGGAAGTGTTGACAGAGGTTTTGGAAGCTCTTGCTTTATTGCGGACCATACTGTCACGCCATCGCCGCGCGCGGCACATCAACGTACCCGCATGGCTCGATTCCAGTAATATTCACGTCTTCTGAGGTGTGCGTACTTATCGAATTGAGGCTTCAGGCATTCCGCCCCATCAGCGTCGGGAAGAAGCCCTCGTAAGCATCACGAAGCGTGGCGAGGGTGACGGAGGCGGTGCCCACGGTAACGTCGTCGCCGCCCGTCGCGCCGATGCGTTTCACCGGCACCGGTGCGCCGTCGAGCGCGCCTTCGGGGGCGGTGACGACGTAGAGGCCCTGATCCTCGCCGAAGGCTTCGGCGGTGGTGAGGACGTCGAGCTTCGCGCCGGTGCCGCCTGCGAGCGCCATTTCGGCGATGGTGACGAGGAGGCCGCCGTCGGAGATGTCGTGGACGGCGGTTGCCTTGCCCTCCGCGATGAGCTTGCGGACGTATTCGCCTGCCTTGCGCTCGGCATCGAGGTCCACCGGAGGAGGCGGGCCGTCTTCGCGGCCGTGGATTTCGCGGAGCCAGATCGACTGGCCGAGGTGGCCGCCTTCGCGCGTGCCGACGAGCCAGATCGGCTCGCCTGCGGCCTTGAAGGCGATGGTGGCGCTGTTGGTGTAATCCTTGAGCAGACCGACGCCGCCAATGGCGGGGGTGGGCAGGATGCCGACGCCGTTCGTCTCGTTGTAGAGGCTGACGTTGCCCGAGACGACCGGGAAGTCGAGCGCCTTCGACGCCGCGCCCATGCCGGAGACGCAGCCGACGAACTGGCCCATGATCTCGGGGCGCTGCGGATTGCCGAAGTTGAGGCAGTTGGTGATGGCGAGCGGGGTGGCGCCCACCGCCGAGAGGTTGCGATAGGCTTCGGCGACCGCCTGCTTGCCACCCTCGAACGGGTCCGCGAAGCAGTAGCGCGGCGTGCAGTCCGTGGTGATGGCGAGGCCCTTCCGGGTGCCGTGGACGCGCACCACCGCGCTGTCGCCGCCGGGGCGCTGCACGGTGTCGGCGCCGACCATGTGGTCGTACTGCTCCCACACCCAGCGGCGGCTGGCGATGTCCGCCGAGCCGATGAGCTTCACGAGATCGGCGGTGAGGTCGGCGCTTTCGGGCACGGCGCCCAGCGGCGCGCGCTTCGGCGTTTCGACGTGCGGGCGGTCGTAGAGCGGCGCCTTGTCGGCGAGCGGGGCGAGCGGGATGTCGGCGGCGGTTTCGCCCTTGAACTTCAGCACGAGGCGGCCGGTTTCCGTCACCGTGCCGATAACGGCGAAATCGAGCTCCCATTTGCGGAAGATCGCCTCGGCCTCGGCCTCGCGGCCCGGCTTCAGGATCATGAGCATCCGCTCCTGGCTTTCGGAGAGCATCATCTCGTAGGGCACCATGCCGGTCTCGCGGCAGGGTACGGCGTCGAGGTTGAGCTCGAGGCCGACGCCGCCCTTCGAGGCCATCTCGACCGACGAGGAGGTGAGGCCCGCGGCGCCCATGTCCTGAATCGCGACGATGGCGTCCGACGACATGAGTTCGAGGCAGGCTTCGATGAGGAGCTTCTCGGTGAAGGGGTCGCCGACCTGCACGGTGGGGCGCTTCTCTTCCGAATCGTCCGTGAATTCCGCCGAGGCCATGGTGGCGCCGTGGATACCGTCGCGACCGGTCTTGGAGCCGACGTAGACCACCGGATTGCCGATGCCCGCGGCGGCCGAATAGAAGATCTTGTCGGTCTTCGCGACGCCCACGGTCATGGCGTTCACGAGGATGTTGCCGTTGTAGGCCGGGTGGAAATTCACCTCGCCGCCCACGGTGGGGACGCCGACGCAATTGCCGTAGCCGCCGATGCCGTGGACGACGCCCGCGACGAGGTGGCGCGTCTTCGCGTGGTCCGGCGCGCCGAAACGCAGCGCGTTCAGGTTGGCGACGGGGCGCGCGCCCATCGTGAACACGTCGCGGAGGATGCCGCCGACGCCCGTCGCCGCGCCCTGATAGGGCTCGATGAACGAGGGGTGGTTGTGGCTTTCCATCTTGAAGATGGCGGCGTCGCCGTCGCCGATGTCGATGATGCCCGCGTTCTCGCCGGGGCCGCAGATCACCCACGGCGCCTCGGTGGGCAGCGTCTTCAAATGGATGCGGCTCGATTTGTAGGAGCAGTGCTCCGACCACATCACCGAGAAGATGCCGAGCTCCGTGAGGTTGGGCGTGCGGCCCATCGCGGCGAGGATGGTTTCGTACTCGTCGGGGGTGAGGCCGTGCTCGGCGACGATCTCGGGCGTGATGATGTCGGTCATGCGCGCGCTCATAGCGGCGCCGGGCGCGCGGTTCCAGCGCCTATTCGTGGAACTCCGCCATGTCGGGGATGCGGTGGAAGGCGATCTTCGCGCCGACATGGTCGATGCGGCCGCCCATCAGCGGCCCGAGCGTGACGGCGTTGCGGCCGAACTTCGCGTTCGCCTTGTCCATCGCCTCGCTGAGACGGAGGCCGCGCGCTTCGCGGGCGAGGGCGTGGTCGATGTCGTCGCGGTCGAAAAGCGCGCCCTGTTCGTGGCCGGCGGGCGCGATCTCCGCGAGCGTGACGCCGATCATGCGGATGCGCGCGCCGGTGGGCTGTTGCCGCGCGGCGTCGGCGAGGCGGGGCCAGAGCGCATTCAGCTGCGCGAGGAAGCTGAAGCTGTCCTGCGTCAGCGGCAGGCGCTGGTGCGCGGCGAACTTGCCGCCGTCTTCCAGCCGGGCGTGGAGGAGGAGGCTGCGCGCGGCATAGCCTTCGCGGCGCAGGCGGCTCGCGGCCTTGAGGCACAGGCGCCGCGCGGTGGCGAGCGCGGCGACGGGGTCGCGCTTCGAGGGGGAGAGCACCTGGCTGTGCCCGATCGAGCGGTGCTGCGTCTCGATCTCGGGCACTTCGCGGCCGGTGAGCGACCACCACAGGCGGTCACCGTTTACCGCGCCCCATGCCTCGCCTGCGCGCTTCGGGCCGCGCGCGATGAGGTCGCGGATCGAGAGCACGCCCTTGGCGGCGAGGCGGCGCTCCATCTTGCGGCCGATGCCGGGGATGTCGGTGAGTTTCAGGACATAGAGGCGCTCGGGCAGCTCGTGCGCTTCAATCACGGTAAGGCCATCCGGCTTCTGCATGTCGCAGGCGATCTTGGCGACGAGGCGCGTCGGCGCGACGCCGATCGAGCATTTCAGATATTCGCCGACATTCGCGGCGATGCCCGCCTTGATGCGCCGCGCGAGATCGCGGACGAACGCCGGGTCGTTCTCGTTGTCCATCAGGCGGCAGGCGACCTCGTCGATCGAGCAGACCTTGGTGACGGGAATGTGCCGATCCACCTCCGCGACGATGCGGTTGTGGTATTCCACATAGGCGCCGTGGCGTGCGGGGGTGATGATGAGATCGCGGCAGAGGCGCTTTGCTTCCCAAATGGGCGTGCCGGTGCGGATACCGAAGGCCTTCGCTTCGTAGCTCGCGGCGATGGCGCTCGTCGTGTCGGTGTCCACGGGCGACACGACGACGGGCTTGCCGCGCAGGTGCGGCTGCAACTGCTGCTCGACACTGGCGAAATAGCTGTTCAGATCGAGAAACAGCCAGCGGAGCGGCGAATCGGGGCGCATAAGCGGGAGTGTAGCGCATGAGGAACAAATTGTGAACGAAGTTCATGCACCTCGCGCCGTGGAAGCGGAGTCGCTGCATGGGCGGCCGCTGCGCTACTTCGATTTCGTGATGGCGGCATTCGTCACCATCCTGCTCCTTTCCAATGTGCTCGGCGCGGGGAAAGTGGCGGTCGTGGACTTGCCCGGCATCGGCGACTGGCCGTTCGGCGCGGGCATATTGTTCTTTCCCGTTGGCTACGTGCTCGGTGACGTGCTCACCGAAGTCTATGGCTACGCACGGGCACGGCGCTGCATCTGGGCGGGGTTCGCCGCACTCATCTTCATGGCATTCATGGCGTGGGTGGTGGTGGCGCTGCCGCCCGCGGCGGACTGGACCGGGCAGGCGAGCTATGAGGCGGTGTTCGGTCAGGTGCCGCGCATCGTCTTCGCCAGCATCGTCGCCTTCTGGGCGGGCGAGTTCACCAACTCCTACGTGATGGCGAAGATGAAGGTGTGGTCGCAGGGCAAGCACCTGTGGATGCGCACGATCGGCAGCACGGTGGCGGGGCAGGGCGTCGACAGCCTGATCTTCTATCCGCTGGCGTTTCTCGGCGCGGCGGGGTGGACGAACGACCTCGTGCTGAAGGTGCTCATCACGCAGTGGGTGCTGAAAGTGAGCTGGGAAGCGATCCTGACGCCCGTGACCTATGCGGTCGTCGGGTTCCTGAAACGGCGCGAAGGCCTGGACGTCTACGATCGCAAGACTGATTTCACGCCGTTCAAGACGAGTATCTGAACCTGAAAGGAACCTGTTATGACGACGATCAGCGAAATCCCCCTGAAGAAAATCGATGGAAGCGCCGCCACGCTCGGTGACTATGCGGGCAAGGCGCTGCTTGTGGTGAACGTCGCATCCAAGTGCGGGTTGACGCCGCAGTACGATGGGCTCGAAGCGCTCTATGCGCAGAAAAAAGACGCGGGGCTCGTCGTTCTCGGGTTTCCGGCAAACGATTTTGCCGGTCAGGAACCGGGCACGGACGGCGAGATCGCCGACTTCTGCCGGTCCACCTTCGGCGTCGATTTTCCGATGTTTTCGAAGATCGCGGTGACCGGAGCGGATCGGCATCCGCTTTATGGCGCGCTCGTTGCTGCGCGGCCGCAGGCGACGCAGAATCCGGACGGCGATCTGCGTGCGAAGCTGGAGAAGCACGGCCTTGCGCCCACTGATCCGACGGGCGTGATGTGGAACTTCGAAAAATTTCTGATCGGTCGGGACGGAAAGGTGGTCGGCCGCTTTGCTCCCGATATTACGCCCGACGATCCAGTGCTCGTGAAGGCGATCGACGAAGCGCTTTCTGCCTGAAAGGCAATCCGGCCCCGGGCCGACAGCGCGCCGGTGCCGGTGTCCGCAACGATACCGGCGGCGGTTCCCGCACGGGTCGCTGTTTTTTGCTGGAGACACAGCAAGCGAAGCGGGGCGCATGAAGGCCGTCCAGCGATTGGAAGGGGACGACCGCGTCCCGGTCTGCTAACCGGCGGAAAGGCCGTTTTTCGGATTGCAAGCGCGGCCGGCACAGGGAGAGTTGTACGGTGTCGAAACCCAAAACCGCGCGTCAGCCCGCGGAGTATTACAGGCTCCCGGAGAACAGCATCGGCTATCTTTCCCGCGTGACGTTCCGCTCGTTTTCGCGCGCGCTCGAACGGCGTACGCTGGAGCACGGCGTCTCCGCGGGGCAGTGGCGCTTCCTGCGCCAGCTTTGGCGTGAGGACGGCATCACGCAGCGCGAACTCAGCACGCGCGTCGGGATGCGCGAGCCGACCACGGTGGTTGCGCTGAAAGGCCTGGAAGCGGCGGGGCTGGTGCGGCGCGAGAAGTGCAAGATCGATCGCCGCAAGATCTATATTCACCTCACGGATCACGCAAAGGCGCTCGAAGGCGTTCTGGTGCCGATGAACGCGGAGGTGCATGACCTCGCGACGGAGGGACTGTCCGACGCGGAGGTGGACGTGCTGCAATCGCTGCTGCGCCGCGTGATCGCCAATCTGACCGAGGAAGCGAAGGACGCGCCGACATTGAGCGACCTTAGAGTGTAACGCTGCCGGAGCCGCTCCGCAGGTTCGCGAAGGCCATGGAAAAGGACGCCTGGGCGCCGTGCAAGACGAAACCGTGATCGAACACCTGCGCGCCTGCGGACTTGTGGCGCCCGATGAGACGCCCCGGATGACACCGCTGTCCGGTGGCGTTTCGTGCGACGTGTGGCGCGTCGATACCGCGGCCGGGCCGATTGCCGTGAAGCGCGCGCTTCCCAAGCTGCGCGTGCAGGCGGACTGGTTCGCGCCTGTGGAGCGCGCCGAGAGCGAGGTGCGCTGGCTGCGGCGCGTCGGCGCGTTCGCACCCGGGATCGTTCCCACGATCGTCGCCGAAGTGCCCGAAGAGCACCTCTTCGCGATGCGCTTTCTGGAGCCGGCGCAGCACCCGGTCTGGAAGGACGAACTCATCGCCGGGCGTGTCGATCCGGGCTTCGCCGCGAAGGTTGGCGAAGCGCTCGTCGGTATTCACGCCGCGACGGCAAACGACCCCGCCATTGCGCGCGATTTCGATACCGGCGCGATGTTTCATGCGCTGCGCGTGGAGCCGTTCCTGCTCCATGTCGCGCAGCATGATGCGGAGGTCGCGCCGCGCCTGCGGGCGCTCGCCGCCGATCTCGAAACGCGGCACGTCGCGCTCGTCCACGGCGATATCAGCCCGAAGAATATCCTCGTCGGCCCCGGTGGTCCCGTGTTCCTGGATGCCGAATGCGCGGTGTACGGCGATCCGGCATTCGACCTTGCGTTCTGCACCACGCATCTTCTGCTGAAGGCGGTGTGGCTGAAGCCGCACGCGGCGGAACTGACGGCGTCCGCCACGCAAATGGCGGAGGCCTATCGCGCGGGTATCGCCTGGGAGGATGCCGATGCGCTGATGCGGCGCGCGGGCGCGCTTACGGCGGCGCTGCTGCTGGCGCGCGTCGATGGCAAATCACCCGCGCCGTATCTAACGGACGAAGCGGACCGCACCGAGGTTCGCACGCGCGCGAAGCACCTGCTCACCGGCCGGGACGCAGAATTGTACGCGGGCCTGGAGCCATTAATCGCAGGTTGGCGGGACGGTCGCCCGAGCGGCGGTCAGTAGCCGAAGAGCTTGCCGACGCCTGAACCCGCGACGATGGCGCCGACGGTTTCCTGCGCCTCGGCGCTCAGTTCCTGCCGCCATTTCGCGGCCGATTTCGCAGGATTCTGGTTGAGGCTGAAATAGCGATCGCCGGTGCCGTCGAAGCCGCGCAGACGATCGAAATAGGCCTGCACCTGCGCCGGGCGGTCGAGCCCCGCCCAGTCGAACAGCGACGCGGCTTCGGGATCGAGGTTCGCCGCGAGCCGGTCGTAGACGAGCGTGTAGACGTTGGGGAGGTCGGCGACCTCGCTGTAGACCCACTCATTCGTGATGAGCCAATCCCACGCCAGCTTCTCGATGTTCGTCATCGCGTCTGCGCGCGCCTTGTCGAGGCCGGCGGCGCGGGCGGGCGGCAGCGCCAGCACATCCGAATAGAGCGTCGCGGCGCCCATCTTGCCGAGCTCCGCGCCGCGCAGCTTCGAAGAGACGACGCCGCAGGGGTGGCGGACAATGTAGATGAACTTCACGCCGGGCAGCGCGCGCGCGAACACGGGGAGGCGCGGGATCGAATCGACCGACTTCATGACGAGGCAGGGCGTTTCGCCCTCGTTCGCGAAATCGGGCACCTGAAGGTTGCGGCTGCGGCCCACGGCGGGAAGCACGGCATCGACGGCGCGCAGCGCGCGGACGATCGCGGCGCGCGCCTGATCGGCGATGCCGCCGCGGTAGCTCTTGGGAAACAGTGTCGGCGTGTGGACGCTGCGCAGCGAGCGATTGTGTGCCAGCCGCTCGAAATAGTCGCGGGTGATCCGGTCGATGTCGGCCGGAAGCGCGCCATAGGGCACGAACGGAAGCCGCGGTTCCTTCTCGATGACGTCCGGCTCGTGGAGGTAGAGCGTCTGCGGATGCGAATCGAACAGCGAGCCGACCCAGGTCGTGCCCGATCGGGGGCTGCCGAAGATCATCAGCGGGCCGGCCATGTCGCCCGCCGTGGTCACGCGTCGACGAAGGCCCGCACGAGGCCTTCGAACAGGCGGCGGCCATCGGTGCCGCCCTGCGCCGCCTCGATGGCGCGCTCCGGGTGCGGCATCATGCCGAGCACGTTGCCGGTTTCGTTGACGATGCCCGCGATGCGGCGCTGCGCGCCATTCACGTCCTCGGCGTAGCGGAAGACGACGCGGCCCTCGCCCTCGATCCGGTCGAGCGTGTCCGTGTCCGCAAAATAGTTGCCGTCGTGGTGTGCGACGGGAATGTGGATCGTTTCGCCCGCCTTGTAGGCCGACGTGAACGCCGTCTGCGTGTTCTCGACCGTCAGCGGCACGTCGCGGCACACGAAATCGAGCCCGGCGTTGCGCATCAGCGCGCCCGGCAGCAGCCCGGTTTCGGTGAGTACCTGGAAGCCGTTGCAGACGCCGAGCACGAAGCGGCCCTGCTCGGCGGCGCGCTTCACCGCGGCCATGATCGGCGACTGCGCCGAAATGGCGCCGGTGCGCAGGTAGTCGCCGTAGGAGAAGCCGCCCGGAAGCGCGATCACGTCCACGTCGGGCAGCACGGTTTCGCGGTGCCAGACCATCGCGGGCGCACGTCCCGTCACCTCGCGGAGCGCGACCGCCATGTCACGGTCGCAGTTGCTGCCGGGGAAGACGATGACCGCGCTCTTCATCTCAGGCGATCTCGATCCGGTAGTTCTCGATCACGGTGTTGGCGAGCAGCTTGCGGCACATCTCCTCGATGCGCGCCTCGCTGGTGCCGTCGGCGAGTTCGAGCTCGATGAACTTGCCCTGCCGCACGTCCTGCGCCTCGTCGAACCCCAGGGATTCGAGCGCGTGGCAGATTGCCTTGCCCTGCGGATCAAGGACGCCGTTTTTCAGCGTGACATAGACTTTGGCTTTCATGGCGCGCCTTATGGCGCTCCCGGCGCCGCGCCGCAACGCCCAAAATCGCGGGCGCGTGGGCGCATGTGAGGGTTTTGTTAAGCCTGTGTGCCTATGGTTATGGCTGGGTCATTCTGAGGTCGGGGTCTGGGGCAACGTGGACTATCTCGCCATTGCCTTGTTCGTGGTGCTGTTCGCGACCGCCGAGAATTTCGTCGGCGGCTACATCTTTCCGTGGCTGACACACGATCAGGAGGTACAGCTCGCGCTTGTCGCGTCGTTCCTGTTCGGCATCATTTCCGCCTGGCGAAAGGACGGCTGATGGGCCTTCTCGCCGCCTCCATGTTCGTGGCGCTGTTCGTCTATTACGAGGACATCCTCGGCCAGATGCGCGGCTCGAACCTGCACATCGCGCTGTTCTGCGCGTTTCTGTTCGGCATCATCTGCGGATATCAGGTCAAGAAGAAGCGCGCCAAGCGGCGCTGATGTCTTCCGCGGAGGAAGGAAGGGCGAGCCCTGCGGCCCGCCCACCCTGTCATGCCGCCTTGCGCCGCCGTGCAAAGCCAAGCCCTGCAACGCCGAGGCCGAAGAGCGCGAGCGCTGCCGGTTCAGGAACATCGACCGGCAGATCGAGCGAGCTCACGCGCAGCTGCAGGCCGTTAAAGGGCGCTGTCCCGGTGCCGTTGTAGTACCATGTGTCGCCGACGGTGCCGGAGGCGTCCTGCGCGCCGACCGTGAGATCCGCGGGCAGCGCGCCGAGCGGACCGTAGGTAAACGTGATGTCCTCTATACCGTTGACGCCGATCCAAATCTGGAACGTATAGGTCTGGGCGCTGCCGAACCCGTGCACACCGGCCCAATCGCTGACGAGCCAAGTGTTTACCCCGTCGGTCAGCGTCGCAATGCGGAAAGCCCCGCCCAGGCCAAAATCAAGATCGGTCCAGAAGGGGGCCAGGATATTCTTGGGAGAGGAGGCGTCAGGCAAGGCGGTGTTGGCAAAAGAACTGTCCGCGCTCGTGCCGCCGCCGACCTTGAGATAGCCGTTGCTGGATATCCCCACGCTGCCCCATGTTTCTCCTCCAAAGACAAACGAGGGGGTCGTGAAATTGACGATGCTCTCGTCGCCCATCCCCGCGGTGGGCGCGATGCCGAAAACTGAAAGAGGGAGATAGCCGCCAGCGGGGCTGTCACCAGGCTCAATGGAAATGCTCGGCATGGCCAAGGCCGGAGATGCGGTCAGTACGACAAACGCCACGGGCGCCAGAATTCTGGATACGTTCATTTCAAGCCCCTTCCCTGTTATGGGAAAGTTCATGCAAGAAAAGGACCAGCAGACAAAATCAATGACTTGGCGAAAACGCTGCTGAAAAGTGTAAAGAAAAGCAGACAGGCCGAAGCCTGTCAGCTGTCTTTCTTGCCGCGAGCCTTGCGGTGCTCGTCGAGGTCGAGGACCGTGGAGACCGAGCCTTCGGGGAGCAGGCCGAAGCGGCGCGCGACTTCCTGATAGGCTTCCACCTCGCCGCCGAGATCGCGGCGGAAGCGGTCCTTGTCCAGCTTCTCGTTCGTGGTGCTGTCCCACAGGCGGCAGCCGTCCGGGCTGATCTCGTCGGCAAGGATGATGCGGCTGTAGTCGCCATCCCACAGGCGGCCGAACTCCAGCTTGAAGTCGATGAGGCGGATGCCGACACCGGCGAACAGGCCGGACATGAAGTCGTTGATGCGGATCGCCATGTCGGCGACGTCGTGCATCTCTTCCTGCGTCGCCCAGCCGAAGCAGGCGATGTGCTCGTCGGTGATCATCGGGTCGCCGAGCGCGTCGTCCTTGTAGTAATATTCAAGGATCGTGCGGGGCAGCGGCGTGCCTTCCTCGATACCGAGGCGCTTCGAGATCGAGCCGGCGGCGACGTTGCGCACCACGACCTCGACCGGGATGATTTCCACCTGCCGCACGAGCTGCTCGCGCATGTTGAGGCGGCGGATGAAGTGCGTGGGGATGCCGATCTGGCCGAGCAGCGTGAAGATATGCTCGGAGATGCGGTTGTTGAGCACGCCCTTGCCGCTGATCGTGCCCTTCTTCTGGGCATTGAACGCGGTCGCGTCGTCCTTGAAATACTGAATGATGGTGCCGGGTTCCGGCCCTTCGTACAGGATCTTGGCCTTGCCTTCGTAAATCTGGCGGCGGCGGGACATCGGCGGACCTTCTCGATTCGGAGTCTGAAAAAAGCACCGCCCCGGTTCGCACCGGCTGACTGGCGCGTGCCCGAGGCGGGGAAACACACCACCCGCCATAGCGGAAGCCTGCCGGGCTGACAATGCAAGCGCTTTGGGTCAGCACTCCGGGCAAGCGCTCGGGGAAGCGGCTCAGACCGCGCCGAGCGCCATGATGATGAGCATGAACAGGGTGAGCACGACGATCGCGAACATCGAGAGCAGGAGCGTTCGCGCGAGTGCGCCGCCGACGCTGAGGCCGTAGGCGCCCTTCAGCTGCACGAACATGTGGACGGGCGGCACGAACGTGCTGATCGCCATCGCGCTGCCGAAGCTGATGAGGCCGATGCGTGCGAGCAGCACGGCGAACACGAACAAAAGCGACATGAACGACAGCGAATAGAGCGTGAAGACTGCGTGATCATAAAGGCGCGCGCTGCGCCGGAAGGGGAAGAGCAGCCACACGAACGGCAGCGACAGTGGCACCAGCAGGAACGAGAACTTATAGGCGGACTGCTGCATCTTGTAGAACAGCAGCTCGGGGTTCCTCAGCGCCTTCCTGAGCTTCGCATCGAGGCCGGGGTTGCCGGTGTTGACGGTCGGGGACTCCTTGTCGACGACCTTCGTGAGCGCCTCCCGCCAGTCCGGCGGCTGTGGCGCATCGGGGTTTTCCGGGTCGCGCGGCACGACGCCCATGGTGCCGAGCGTCGCCTTCATGATGCCGATCTCGGTGCGCAGTTCGTTGATCTGGGCTTTGAGCTCCGCGGCCTCGCCGGGCACCGGCTTCGGCTTTGCCCTTGCGACGGCCAGCTTCGCCTCGAGCGCGTTCAGCTTCTCCGTCTCGGTGACGAGCTCCTGCTGCGCCGCCTCGACGCTCTTGGGATCGAGATGCACCGCGTCCGCAAGGTTGACGTTGGGCCCGCCGACCATGGCGAAGGTGAAATACATCACGAACACGGTAAACAGGAACATCGAGAAGGGCGCGACGTAGCGGGCGCGCTTCCCCTCCACATAGTCGCGGGTCAGCGTGCCGGGACGCGTCACCAGCATCGGCAGGGTGCGCCAGCCCTTGCTGTCGAAGTGCAGCACGCCGTGCATGATGTCGTGGAAGATATGGCCGATCGACCGCGGAAGATGCGCGCTTTGCCCGCATTCGTGGCAGTAATGGCCGACGATGGGGGTGTCGCAGTTCGGGCAGATCGTCTGTACGTCGCCCGCTTTGCCGTCCTCACCATCGAGCGCGGAGGCCACGAGGCCGCCCGCGATCAGGGTGCCCGCCGCATCGATCTCGCCGCTCATCGCTTCCCGCCCCGCCTGCCTGAATGTCCGCCCGGCAAGTTTCGGCGCAAAAGCTGCGACGATCAAGCGTGCTGCTTGCAGTTGAACCGGGTGCGGTGCCTCTCTATCTAGGCCCCGATAACCCGGCTTGCCAGCCAAGGAAGGACACACGCCCGTCATGACCAATCTCAACGACCGCGAAAAGGCTTTCGAGAATCGCTTCGCGCGCGATGCCGAGCTGCAGTTCAAGGTCACGGCGCGGCGCAACCGCCTGCTCGGCAACTGGGCGGCGGAAAAGCTGGGGCTGACGACGGCCGAGGCCGATGCCTATGCGCGCGAGGTTGTGGCCGCCGACTTCGAGGAAGCCGGCGACGACGACGTGTTCCGCAAGGTCTACGGCGACCTGACCGCCAAGGGCGTGGAGGTTTCCGAGCACGAGGTGCGCCGCGCGATGGAGGAAAAGCTCGTCGAGGCGCGCCGCCAGTTCATCGAGGAAGTTTGAGGGCCGCGCGATGCCGATGGACGCAGGCGCGATCGAAGGGATGATCCGCACGGCGCTGCCGGATGCGGTGGTGGAGATCACCGACCTTGCCGGCGACGGCGATCATTATGCGGCGCGCGTGGTCTCGGAGGCCTTCCGGGGCCTGCCGCGCGTTCGCCAGCACCAGATGGTCTATGCGGCGCTCGGCGGCCGCATGGGCGGCGAACTGCACGCCTTGCAGCTGACCACCGAGGTTCCGGCCTGAGCCGGACGAGGAGCAACACATGACCGATATCAACACCCGAATCGCCGAGAAGGTGAACGGCAGCGACGTCGTGCTGTTCATGAAGGGCACGCCGCTGTTCCCGCAGTGCGGCTTTTCGAGCCGCGCCATCGCCATCCTCGAGCATCTCGGCGTCGAATACGACAGTGCCGACGTGCTACAGGATGCCGAGCTTCGGCAGGGCATCAAGGCGTTCAGCGACTGGCCGACGATCCCGCAGCTCTATGTGAAGGGCGAGTTCGTGGGCGGCAGCGACATCATGATGGAAATGTTCGAATCAGGCGAGCTGCACGATCTGCTCGCCGAAAAGGGCGTTCCGCACGCCGCCTGAACCGGTGTTTTTCAATAAGGGGGATGATGCGTGGCGCTAGCGATCGGCAAGGCCTGGACCGACACGATCGCTGACGTGCAGCGCCGCTTCGGCGAGTTTGCGCTGCCGGCCGCCGCCTTCGTGTTCATGCCCTCGCTGCTGATCGCGCGCTTCGCCGATGAAAAGGCGCTCGGCGAGCAGAATGCCCAGCTCGCGCAGGCCGTGGGCGGGCTTATCGGCGTGATCGGGCAGGCCGCGATCGTGCTGCTGGTGCTGTTTCCCAGCATCGACGCCGGGTCGGCGATTCGCCGTGCCGTGGGCCTGACGCCCCGCATCGTCCTTGCCAGCCTTGCCGTTGTCGTTGTCTTCATGCCGGTCGGCGTCATGTATCTGGCGGGTTTGCAGCAGGCGTCGACGGCGACGGGCGCACTTCTGCTCCTGCTCACGGGGGTCGCGGTCTATTTCGCGCTGCGCCTGTCGCTGCTGGCGGCGATCATCGCGGGCGAGAATGCGCGCGCGGCCGATGCGCTGCGCCGCAGCTGGGCGATGACCGCGGGCAACGTTGGCCGCATTTTCGCGATTTTCGCGGTGTTCGTGCTGATCTTCGCGATCCTGAGCGGCCTTGTCGGCGCGATCGGGCTCGCCGCCACGGGCGGCACGCCGGAAGACCCCTCCTTCCTCACCGAGCTTCTGATCTCGATCGTCGGCGCCGTGTTCAGCGTCTTCGTCTCGGTGCTGTCCGCCAATATCTACCGCCAGCTGGCGGCTTAGCGTCCCGGTTTCACTCCCACGTCGCCACCGGCGGCAGGCTCATCAGGATCGCGTCGATGTTGCCGCCGGTCTTGAGGCCGAACAGCGTCCCCCGGTCGTAGACGAGGTTGAACTCCGTGTAGAGCCCCCGGTAGGCGAGCTGCCGGGCGCGGTCTTCCGCGGTCCAGTCCTCATGCATGTGGCGGCGGACAAGCTCCGGGTAGGTGCCGAGGAACGTTTCGCCGACGTCGCGCGTGAAGGCGAAGTCCGCGTCCCAGTCGCCGCTTGCGAGCTGGTCGTAGAAAATGCCGCCCTGCCCGCGCGCCACGTTCCGGTGCTTGATGAAGAAATACTCGTCGCACCATGCCTTGAAGCGCGGGAAGTAGTCGGGGTCGTGCCGGTCGCAGCTGGCCTTGAAGGCGGCGTGCCAGTCGGCGGTGTCCGCCTCCACGGGAATCGGCGGGTTGAGGTCCGCGCCGCCGCCGAACCACGCTTTCGTGGTGACGAGGTAGCGCGTGTTCATGTGAACGGCGGGCACATGCGGGTTCACCATGTGCGCGACGAGGCTGATGCCTGTGGCAAAAAAGCGCGGGTCTTCGGCCGCGCCGGGGATCGTTTTTGCAAACTCGGGATCGAACGCGCCGTGGACGGTGGAGATGTTGACCCCGACCTTCTCGAACACGCGGCCCTTCATCACCGACATCGTGCCGCCGCCTCCGGGGGCGCCCGAATGATCGGCGCGCTCCCAGCTCCTGCGTTCGAATCGGCCGGGCGCGGCATCGCCGCCAAGATCGTCCTCAAGCGCCTCGAAAGCCGCGCAGATGCGGTCGCGAAGGGTTCGGAACCAATCGGCTGCGGCTGTCTGGCGGGCGTCGAAAGTCGTCATTGGGGAGAGAATCCTGTTTGTCTGAGGGCCTCGCCCGCCACCATCGCGGCGGCAAGCGCGACGTTCAGCGAGCGCAGGCCCGGCTTCATCGGGATGCGGACACGAAGCGCGGCGGCTTCGTGCACGAAATCGGGGGCGCCCACCGTTTCCTGACCTACCACCAGCACGTCGCCCGGCAGGTAGGTCGCGTCGGTATAGGGCATCGCGGCCTTGGTCGTCAGCAGCACGCGGCGGCCGGGCACATCTTCCTGAAACGCTGCCCAGTCGGCGTGGATATGGATGTCGGCGTGCTCGAAATAGTCCATCGCACTGCGGCGAAGCGCCTCACGTCCCAGCGGAAAGCCGCACGGGCGGATGATGTCGACAGGAAGGCCGAGACACGCGCCCATCCGCACCAGCGTGCCGACGTTGGGCGGCAGATCGGGCTGGAAAAGGGCGATGCGCATGGCGCCTTGCGCTAGCCCAGCCATGCCTCGACAGCAATGCGCCAATTTTGACCATTGCGGCCAAGGGGCATCGGCGGCTATCAGGCGCCCAAGCATCGAACCTAAGGGGGCGTTCGGGCGGAGCCTGCCCGAATATCTCCCGCGCGCGGGGTTAGTGAATGACGACAGTCGAAGACACCACCGGTCATCCGATCACCGATGAAGGCGTGCGCCGCCGCGACTTCATCCATGTCGCAACCGGCGCCTTTGTGGGCGTCGGCGCTGCGGCGGCCGCCTGGCCGCTCGTGGACCAGATGAATCCGTCCGCCGACGTGCTGGCGCTCGCCTCGATCGAGGTCGATCTCGCACCGGTCGCGGTCGGGCAGGCGATCAAGCTCAACTGGCGCGGCAAGCCCGTGTTCGTGCGCAACCTGACGCCCACCGAGATCGCCGAGGCGAACAAGGTGCCGGTTTCGGACCTGCGCGACCCGCAGACGCTCGCCGAGCGCACCAAGGAAGGCAAGGCGAACTGGCTGATCACGCTCGGCGTCTGCACCCACCTCGGCTGCGTGCCGCTTGGTGCCGCGGAAGGCGAGAATCGCGGCGACTACGGCGGCTACTTCTGCCCCTGCCACGGTTCGCACTACGACACCGCGGCGCGTATCCGCAAAGGCCCGGCACCGAAGAACCTCGAAGTGCCCGAGTACGCCTTCACGTCCGACACGCGCGTTCAGATTGGATAACCGGCGATGAGCTTTCCCTGGGCAAACCACTATCAGCCGAAGCACCCGTTCATGCAGTGGCTGGATTCGCGCCTGCCGCTGCCGCGCCTCGTCTACAACAGCGTCGGCGCTGGCTATCCGGTGCCGCGCAACATCAACTACTGGTGGAACTTCGGCGTTCTTTCGGGCCTTGCGCTGCTGATCCAGATCGTCACGGGCATCGTGCTTGCGATGCACTTCGGCGCGAACACGCTCGTCGCCTTCGATTCGGTCGAGCACATCATGCGCGACGTGAACTACGGCTGGCTGCTGCGCTATGCGCACGCCAACGGGGCGAGCTTCTTCTTCATCGTGGTCTACATCCACATTTTCCGCGGGCTCTACTACGGCAGCTACAAGGCGCCGCGCGAGCTCGTGTGGATGCTCGGCGTCGTCATCCTGCTGCTGATGATGGCCACGGGTTTCATGGGCTACGTGCTGCCGTGGGGCCAGATGAGCTTCTGGGGCGCGACCGTCATCACCAACCTGTTCTCGGCCATTCCGGTGGTCGGCGACAGCATCGTGACGCTGCTGCTCGGCGGCTTCGCGGTCGATAACGCCACGCTCAACCGCTTCTTCAGCCTGCACTACCTGCTGCCGTTCGTGATCGCGGGCGTCGTCATCCTGAAGATCTGGTCGCTGCACATCCCAGGTTCGAACAACCCGGCGGGCATCGACGTGAAGGGCCCGGCGGATACGCTGCCGTTCCACCCCTATTTCACCGCGAAGGACCTGTTCGGCGCGGGCGTCTACCTGATCGTCTTCTCGGTGTTCGTGTTCTTCCTGCCGAACTATCTCGGTCACCCGGACAACTACATCCCGGCGAACCCGATCTCGACCCCGGCGCACATCGTTCCCGAATGGTACTTCTGGCCGTTCTACGCGATCCTGCGCGCCTTCACGGTGGACTTCATCCTGCCGGCGAAGCTTTGGGGCGTGCTCGCGATGTTCGCGGCGATCCTGCTGCTGTTCTTCCTGCCGTGGCTCGACGGCTCGAACGTCAAGTCGAACCGCTTCAAGCCGGTTTCGAAGCAGCTGTTCTGGGTGCTGATGTTCGACCTGCTCATCCTCGGCATCTGCGGCGGCAAGCCGGCCGAAGAGCCGTGGGTGCGGATCAGCCAGATCGCGTCGATGTATTACTTCGCGCACTTCCTCATCATCCTGCCGATCGTCTCGCGCATCGAGCGGCCGCTCCCGCTGCCCAACTCGATCGCCGAAGCCGTGCTCGGCAAATCTGAACCCGCGCCCGCCAACGCGGCGCAGCCGGCCGAATAAGGGACACGACGTCATGGTTCGTCTTTTCGGAATCGCCATCGGCGCCGTTTTCTGCGTGGTCCTGCTGTTCGCGGCGCTCTCGCCCCGCGAAGCGACGGAAGTTGATCCGACGCTCGCGTTCCACGAGCACCCCAAGAAGGTGCACTGGTCGTGGGACGGCCCGATCGGACTCGGCGTGTTCGGCGGCTACGACCGCGTTCAGCTGCAGCGCGGCTTTCAGGTCTACAAGGAAGTCTGCTCGGCCTGCCACAGCCTGAACCGCATCGCGTTCCGCAACCTCGGCGAGATCGGCTTCTCAGAGGCCGAAGTGAAGGCGATCGCCAAGAACTGGACGCACGAAGTGCCGACGATCAATGCGGACACGGGCGAGGCCGCAACCCGCACGGCGGTCCCGTCGGACAAGATTCCGCTCGTGTACGCGAACGAGATCGCCGCGCGTGCCGCGAACAACAACGCGCTGCCGCCCGACCTCTCGCTGATCACCAAGGCGCGCCCTGACGGTTCGAACTACGTCTACTCGCTGCTCAGCGGCTTCGCGGACGTGCCGGCGAACTTCCCGGCGGACCGCCGCCCCGAGGCGCCGCTCCACTACAACCCCTACTTCCACAGCCTCGCGATCGCGATGGCACCGCCGCTCAGCGCGGGCCAGGTGACGTACGCGGAAGGCCAGCCGGAAGCGACCGTTGACCAGATGTCGCAGGACGTCGCGGCGTTCCTCACCTGGGCGGCCGAGCCGAAGCTCGAAGCGCGCAAGCGGGCGGGCGTGGGCGTGATCGCCTTCCTGCTGATCCTGACGACGCTGGCCTACCTCAGCTATCGCAGGGTCTGGGCGGGCATCAAGCACTAGGCCCGGTACCGGGCGATGGGGGGCAAGCTCGGCATCATCGGCGGCAGCGGGCTCTATGCCTTGGGCTCGCTCAGCGATGTCGCATGGCGCGCTGTCGATACGCCTTTCGGCGCGCCTTCCGATGAATTGCTGTTCGGGCGGCTCGGGCAGGCGGACCTCGTCTTCCTGCCCCGCCACGGCCGCGGTCACCGGCTGACGCCCTCTGAAGTTCCCTACCGCGCCAACATCGCCGCGCTGAAGGCGGCGGGCTGTACGCACGTGCTGTCGCTGTCGGCCTGCGGCTCGTTCAAGGAAGCGCTCAGCCCCGGCACGTTCGTGCTCGTCGACCAGTTCGTCGATCGCACGCGTGGGCGGACGAAATCGTTCTTCGGAAATGGCATCGTCGCGCACGTCAGCCTTGCCGATCCTGTATGCGGCCCGCTCGGCGCGCGCGTCGCGGACGCGGCGAAGGCGCTCGGCATTCCGTTCGTTTCGGGCGGCACGTATCTCGCGATGGAAGGCCCGCAGTTCTCGACGCGCGCCGAATCGCGGGCGTACGTCGCGGCTGGCTTCGACGTGATCGGCATGACCAACATGCCCGAGGCCGCGCTCGCCCGCGAGGCGGAGCTTTGCTACGCGAGCGTCGCGATGGTGACGGACTACGACAGCTGGCGCCCGGCCGAGGAGGGCGCGAACGTCGCCGATATTCTGGAAGTGATGCACGGCAACAGTGCCAATGCACGCGCGCTCGTCGCGGCGGTCGCGGCCGCGTGGCCCGCCGCACCGGCGGCATGTCCGCAGGGCTGCGACCATGCGCTCGACCATGCGATCATCACCGATCCGGCGCTGTGGCCGGCGCCGGTGGTGGAGACGCTGCGCGGCGTTGCGGGCCGGGTGCTCAAATGAGCGAGCGGAACGCCGACCCCAATGCTGACCTGCGTGCGCTGGTTCGCACGATTCCCGATCATCCGAAGCCCGGCATCCTGTTTCGCGACATCACCACGCTGCTGCTCGATCCCGCAGGCTTTGCAGCCACGATCGACCGGATGGCGGACACGGTGGCGGGGCCCTTCGATCTCATCGCCGGCATCGAGGCGCGTGGCTTCGTATTCGCCGCCGCGCTCGCACACCGGCTGAACGCGGGCGTGCTGCTCATCCGCAAGCGCAACAAGCTCCCCGGTGCGGTGATCGGCGTCAACTACGCGCTCGAGTACGGCGAGGATCGGGTGGAGATGCACGCGGACGCCTGCGCGCCCGGCGCGCGCGTGCTGCTCGTCGACGACCTGATCGCCACGGGGGGCACCGCCATCGCCGGCGCCGAACTCATCCGCCGCGCGGGCGGTGTCGTCGCGCAGGCGGCATTCGTGATCGACCTGCCCGACCTTGGCGGTGCGGACCGGCTACGCGCCGCGGGCGTGGAGCCCGTGACGCTGATGGCGTTCGAAGGCCACTAGGGCCGCTCGCCATTCAGCTCTGACGGCCTGCAAATGGCGGCTCTCCGGGCTTCCGGTGCTCAGGTGCCTTTAGTACGCTCCGCTCCGGGTCACGGAAATCCACCATTTTCGGCACGCATCTTCCGAATGGCGAGTGGCCCTACGCCTTTAGGCGGGTCGCCGACGTACGAGCCCGACCGATTTCATGGTCATCACCGGCTCATCGTTCTGATTGAACACGGTGAGGTCGCTGTGCACCGAGCCCATGTCCTGCCGGGTACGCGAAGGGCGGACCTCGGTGACGACGGTTTCCACGCGCAGCGTGTCCCCCGGATAGACCGGCTTCAGCCAGCGGAGCTGGTCGACGCCGGGAGAGCCGAGCCCGGCGTGGCGGTTTGCCGTGAGATTGTCCACGATCATGCGCATCGTCATCGCGCACGTGTGCCAACCGCTTGCGGAAAGGCGGCCGAAGTACGTTTTTGCAGCGGCCTCATCGTCGAGATGGAAAGGCTGCGGATCATACTGCGAGGCGAAATCGATCACGGCCTCGCGCGTCACGGCATAGCTGCCGAAAGCGGCGTGATCGCCGACGTTCATGTCTTCAAGATACTTCATGGTATCCGTCATAGCGCACCGTTCCTTTGGGCAAAGTCACACTTTGGATGGGGTCAGTCCGCCGGCTTCAGGATCGGAGACAACGTTTCGGCGCGCCCATCGCTGCCTGCGATGGGCGCGATGCCGACGAGGCGGGCGAGCAGCGGATAGACATCGACATTGTCGAAGACCGGGAGTGCGGCGCCAGACGTGATCGCGGGGCCTGCCGCGATGAACACCGCCGCCATATCGGGCTCCGCGGGATCGTAACCGTGCATACCCTTCAGGATATGCTCGCGGTCGCGTGCCTGGATCGCCCAGCCGCTTGCCGCAAGGCACAGGAATTCGGGGACACGCGGGTTCTTGCCGTAGGCGAAGCGCGCGGGAAGCGTGCCTTTGCGCCAGCACTGCATGTGGTCGTGCGGCGCGAGCAGCGTCGCGGCGACCGCGCCGTCCTTGCCGGGCAGGGCATTGACGCCGGAGAGCGGCCCTTCGGTGACGATGGTGCCGACATCCGGTGCGATCATGCGGTCGATGCGGATGACGCGCTCGTCGGCGGTGGCGCCCATGCCGTGATCGGAGACGAGGACGATGTTCGCGGGCTGGCCGAGCGCCTTCAACCCGGCGACGAGTTCACCGACGTGGCGGTCGACTTCAGCGAACGCGGCGGTGGTTTCGGGCGCGTCGGGGCCGAGCTCGTGGCCCGCGGTGTCGACGGTGTCGAAATAGAGCGTGACGAAGCGCGGGCGGATCGCGGCGGGGCGGCGCATCCAGTCGAGCACGGTGTTGATGCGCTGCGTGCCGCTCACCGCCTTGTCGTAGCGCAGCCAGTCCTGCGGGCGCGTGCCGTGGATGGCGACTTCGGAGCCGGGCCAGAACATCGTACCGGTGCGGATACCTGCCTTCTCGGCCGTCACCCAGATCGGCTCGGCCTCGTCCCACCAGAACGGATCGAGCGACTGGCGCGGATCGCCGAGCGTGAAGCGCACGTCGGGACGGCGCGCGTCGACCATCGTGTTGTCGACGATGCCGTGGCGGTCGGGGCGAAGCCCGGTGACGAGGCTATGGTGATTCGAGAAGGTGAGCGAGGGAAACGAGGGGCGCATCGATGCCTTCACGCCTGAGGCGGCGAGCGCGTTGATGTTGGGCGAGACGCCGCGGTCCAGATAGTCGGGCCGCAGCCCGTCGACCGAGATGAGGATCGTGACCGGTGTCCGCGCTTCCACCGCGATCGCGGCGACGGGGCGCTGCGTGCCCGCACAGGCGGACAGGACGAGGACGGAGAATGCGGCAAGCAGGGTACGGAGGCGATTGTGCATCCTGCCTATCTCCCTTGTTCCCGTGACCGGCGGATGACTAGACGTTGAAGCGGAAGTGGAGGACGTCGCCGTCCTTCACCAGATACTCCTTGCCTTCGAGACGAAGCTTGCCCGCTTCCTTCGCGCCGTGCTCGCCGCCGAGGCTGGTGAAATCATCGTAGGCGATGGTTTCGGCGCGGATGAAGCCCTTTTCGAAATCGGTGTGGATCACGCCCGCTGCGTTGGGGGCGGTGGCGCCCTTTTCGACCGTCCACGCGCGGGCTTCCTTGGGGCCGACGGTGAAGAAGGTGATGAGGTGCAGGAGATCGTAGCCGGCGCGGATGACGCGGGCGAGGCCGGTTTCTGTGAGCCCGAGGTCCGAGAGGAAGTCGGGGCGGTCGGCCGGGTCCATCTGGCTGATCTCGGCCTCGATGGCGGCGGAGATGACGACACTCGCCGCGCCTTCCGCCTTCGCCTTGGCGGCGACCTTTTCGGAAAGCGCGTTGCCGGTCGCGGCTTCGTCTTCGCCGACGTTGCAGACGTAGAGCACGGGCTTCGCTGTAAGGAGCTGCGCCTGCGCGAGCACGCGGGCTTCCTCCTCGTCCTTTGGCTCCACCATGCGCGCGGGCTGACCCTCTTTCAGCACGTCGAGCGCACGGCCGAGCACGGCACCGGCGACCTTCGCCTCCTTGTCGCCGCCCTGGCCCTTCTTCACGAGCGCGGGTACGCGGCGTTCGAGGCTTTCGATGTCGGAGAGCATCAGCTCGGTCTCGACGGTTTCGGCGTCGGCGATCGGATCGACGCGGCCGTCGACGTGCGTGATGTCGCCGTTCTCGAAGCAGCGCAGCACGTGGACGATGGCGTCCACCTCGCGGATGTTGCCGAGGAACTGGTTGCCGAGGCCTTCACCCTTCGAGGCACCGCGCACAAGGCCGGCGATGTCGACGAAGGCGAGCTGCGTTTCGATGATCTTCTGCGAGCCGGCGATCTCGGCGAGCTTGTAGAGGCGCGGATCGGGGACAGGCACCTGCCCGACGTTGGGCTCGATCGTGCAGAACGGGAAGTTCGCCGCGGCGGCGGCGGCCGTTTCGGTGAGCGCATTGAAAAGCGTCGACTTGCCGACGTTGGGCAGGCCCACGATACCGCACTTGAAACCCATCAGATCAGGCCTTTCCGTTCGTTTGCAGCGCGAGCGCCACGTCGCTCATGAAGCGCGCGTCGTCCCCCGCCGCCAGCCACTTCGCCTCGCGCGCGATGGCGCCGAGGAGGTCGGCGAGCGGCTCTATTTCCGTCTTCGCGTAGTTGCCGAGCACATGGCCCGTCACCCGCGCCTTCTCGCCCGGGTGGCCGATGCCGATGCGCACGCGGCGAAAATCTTCGCCGATGTGCGCGGCGATCGAGCGGATACCGTTGTGGCCCGCCGCGCCGCCGCCCGTCTTCACCTTTACCTTCATGGGCGCAAGATCAAGTTCGTCGTAGAACACCGTCACGTCGCCGGTCGACAGCTTGTAGAAGCGTATCGCCTCGCCGACGCTGCGGCCGCTGTCGTTCATGAAGGTCTGCGGTTTCAAGAGCAGAACGCGCTCGGTGCCGATGCGGCCGTCCGCGATCAGTCCCTTGAACTTCTTCGTCCACGGGCCGAAGCGATGGACATCGGCGATGGTATCGGCAGCCATGAAGCCGACGTTGTGCCGGTGAAGCGCATACTCGCTCCCCGGATTGCCGAGGCCGACGAACAGCTGCATCGCGCGTAGAAACGCCCGGCGCGAAGGCCGGGCGTCCTAGAGTCAGGCGGCGCCTTCGGCGGCGGCCGCTTCGCTGTCCTCGGTCGAGCGCAGCGCCGACGGGGCAACGATGGTCGCAACCGTGAAGTCGCGGTCGTCGATCACCGGCTTTGCGCCGGCCGGCAGCTTGAACGCCGAGATGTGGATCGATTCGCCCACATCGAGGCCCTTCAGCGAGGCGACGAGATCGTCGGGGATCGCATCGGCCGGGCAGATCAGCTCGACTTCGTGGCGGACGATGTTGAGCACCGCGCCGCGCTTGATGCCGGGCGACTCTTCTTCATCGGTGAAGCGCACCGGAACCGCGACCGTGACGCGCGCATTCTTGGACAGGCGCAGGAAGTCGACGTGGATCGGACGGTCGGTGACGGGGTGGAACTGCACGTCGCGGGGCAGCGTGCGTTCGGCCTTGCCGCCGATCTCGATCTCGACCACCGAGTTCAGGAAATGGCCCGTCTGCAGCATCTTGACGAGGGCTTTCGCCTCGACATGGACCTGCACGGGTTCCTTCTTGTCGCCGTAAATCACGGCGGGTACGCGGCCTTCGCGACGGATTGCACGGGAGGCTCCCTTGCCTGCCCGGTCGCGCGCTTCAGCCGCGAGCTTCAGCGCTTCACTCATCTGTATCTCTCCATTTTCTCAATCCCCGCGGCCGCCTCCAGGGATGACCAGCCGCTCGGGAAGCGGTGCCCCTACACGCCGAAGCGCGGAAATGCAAGGGATTCGGGGTTAGAGTCTGAGACAGAGATTCACGTTTCAGGCTGAAGAAGCCTGAAACGATCGCGGTCTAGTTGAGACGCTCCACCTTCAGCCCCTTGGCCTCCAGCATCGACTGTACGCTGTCCTTGCCCGCGAGGTGTCCGCTACCGACGGCGACGAACACGGTGCCGGGCGTGGTTTCGAGGCGCTTCTCGATCCAGTTCGCCCAATTGAGGTTGCGATCGGTGAGCAGGCGCTTTGCGAGGCCCGGCGAATCGCGCGTGTCGTCCTCAAGCAGCTCGGCGACGGCATCGACATCGCCTGCCTGCCAGCTTTTCACCGCGCTTTTGATGACGGCGTCGATGTCCGTGATGTCGTCGAGCGAGTTGACGAGGAGCGTGCGCTGCTCGGCCTCGGGCAGCGTGTCGAAGAAACCGAGCTGCTCGGTCATCGTCTCCAGCCCTTCGATCCGCTTGCGCTGCGCGGCGGCGCGCGTGGAAAGCTGATATTCTACGCCGCCCTCGATGCCGTAGCCGAGTTTCTGGATGCGCGCGGTGGAGAGCGACATCGTGGCGAGCCAGGTTTCCATCGCATCGAGCGCGGGGCCCGGAACGCCGGCGTGGGTGATCGCGGCGGCAAGCTCGGCGCGGTCGTCCGCCGGCACGCGCTCGGCGAGCGGCGGCAGGCCGGGCGTGTAGCCCATCTTGAGGATGATCGGTGTCGTTACCTTCGCGTCGTTGGTGCCGAGCACCTCGAGCACGAGCGTGTCGGAGGCGTCGAACGCCTTCGCGATCGGAGGCATCAGCCACTGCGTGCCCTCGGGCAGCATGTGGATCGTGCCGAACAGGTAGATCGTCGTGTCGGCGTCCTTCACCGCCCACAGCGCCGGGCCCTTGCCCGATGCGGCAGCGGCTTCGGCGTTCGGGGCAGACGCCTTTTCCTTTGCGGTGCCCGGCGCTTCCGACGTGCAGGCGACCAGCATCGCCGCCGCTGCGAGCGCTCCCAATATGCGACCCATCATGTCTATCCCGTCCGGTTTTCGTGGTGCCTGCCCTAAGACAGGCCGTCTGTCGGAGGGATTAACGCGTGGCGGCGGCCTTGTAACGGTCCTTGAGCAGGCGCTTGTAGAGTTTGCCCGTGTCGTGTCGCGGCAGTTCCGCCTCGAAATCGATGGAGCGCGGGCATTTGACATGGCTGAGGTTCGCGCGGGCGAAGGCGATGAGTTCGGCTTCCAGCGCCGGGCCGGCGTCCGCCCAGTCGCGCGGCTGCACGACGGCCTTCACCTCTTCGCCCATCTCCTCGTGGGGAATGCCGAACACCGCGACGTCCGACACCTTGGGGTGCATGACGAGCACGTTTTCGGTTTCCTGCGGATAGACGTTCACGCCGCCGGTGATGATCATGTAGGCGGCGCGGTCGGTGAGGAAGAGGTAGCCGTCCTCGTCGAGGTAGCCGATGTCGCCGAACGTGGCGCCGTGCTCCGGGTGCTGGGCGCTTTTCGTCTTCTCGGGATCGTTGTGATAGGCGAACGCGCCGCCGCCGGCGAAATAGATGCGGCCTTCGCGGCCGGGCGGCAGCGCATTGTCCTCCTCGTCGAGGATGCGGATCTCGCCGACGAGCGAGCGGCCGACCGTGCCGGGCTTCTTCAGCCATTCCTGCGGGCTCACCGCGCAGAAGCCGGTGCCTTCGGTGGAGGCGTAATATTCGTAGATCGTCTCGCCCCACCAGTCGATCATGCGGCGCTTGACCTCCACGGGGCAGGGCGCGGCGGCGTGGATCGCGACCTTGAGGCTGGAAAGATCGTGCTGCGTGCGGATGTCATCGGGCAGCTTCAACATCCGCACGAACATCGTCGGCACCACCTGCGTATGCGTGATGCCGTATTGCTCGACGAGCGCGAGATAGCGCTCGGGGTCGAACTTTTTCATCACGATGAGCGTCCCGCCCGCGCGGTGCACCGACATCGAATAGCGCAGCGGCGCGGCATGATAGAGCGGTGCGGGCGACAAATAGATCATGTCGGCGTCGAAGCCGTAAAGCATCTTCGAGATCATGAAGAGCGGGCTCACCTCGTCGAGCGGCCCTTCGGGAAGCGGCCCGATCACGCCTTTGGGGCGGCCGGTGGTGCCCGACGAATAGAGCATGTCGCGGCCCTGCGATTCGTCGGCGATGCGCGTGTCCGGCATCGCGGCGACGGCTGCGCCGAAATCCTCGAAGCCTGGAATCGCGCCGCCCACGGCAAAGCGCGGGCCGGGCACTTCGAGCCGTGCCGCGATGTCGGCGAGGCCGGGGCTGGCGAACAGCATCCGCGCACCGGAATCGGTGAGGATATACTGCGCCTCATCCAGCCCGAGCTTGGTCGACATCGCCGTGAACACGATGCCGGACCGCTGCGCACCCCAGCAGATCGGGATGAACTCCAGGCTGTTTTCCATCATCAGCGCGACCACGTCGCCGCGCTTCAGGCCGTGCGCGCGGATGAGCTGCGCGACCCGGTTGGATAGAGCTTCAAGTCCCCCGTAGGTGAGCGTTTCGCCCGTCTCGGCGATGATGATCGCGGTTTTTTCAGGGGTCTCTTCGGCAAAAACATGTGGATGCATGATGGTTTTGGTCCTCCCGGTCCCAAGGCTATCAAAAGCTGTTGCACAAAGACACGCTGGCGGCTTCGTCAGGTTGTCGGGCATGGGCCTGACCATTGACGACGGCAGGGCTTGGCCCTATCCGCCACTAAGCGTTTCGAAGCGCCAGGGAGGCGGTATCGTGCGGCGTTCCGGTGGCCCGAGTGGGGTGGGCTTCTGGTCATGCGCGGTGCCGTTGGCAGTATCTGAAAGGGCCCCATGAGCACGTTCCGCGTCACTTCGTCGTTTATCGCCAGCGTTTCCCTGATCGCGCTTGCCGCCGGGCCGGCCGCCGCGGCGGATCTGACCGTTACGGGCACGCGCAACACGGCGATCACCACATCGAATGCGAACAGCGGCCCGGGCAACGTCATCGTCGACGGCACCGTCGACGTTTCGAGCGGCACGGCGATCACGGTCGATTCCAGCAACAGCGTGACAGTGAACGCTTCGCGCACGGTGAAGACGACGACGCAGTCGAACGGCACCGGCGTCGCGGTGGTGACGCCCGGTGGCGGGCTTTCGGGTACGATCACCAACAACGGCACGATCCAGGTGACGGGCACCGGCGCGAGCGACGCGGTCGGCACCAACAACGTCGGCCTGCTGATCGGCGGCACGGGCACGTTCACCGGCAACGTGGTGAGCGGCGCAGCCAGTTCGATCACGGTGGGCGGCACGGACTCCTACGGTGTTTCCGTGACCTCGCGGCTCAACGGCAACCTCGGCGTGAACGGCGTTTCGGTGACGGGCGCGCGCTCCACAGCGGTTTCCGTGTCCGGCGAGGTCACCGGCAACGTGAAGGTGACGGGCGGCGTTTCTTCGATCGGCGCGGACGGCGCTGCGCTCGCGGTCACCGGCACGGTCGGCGGCGGCATCGCGAACGCGGGCACCATCGCCACCGGACAGTCGCAGACGACGAGTTCGGACGGAACCGTCGTTCCCGCCGTGGCGGGCAAGGCGAGCGTGCTCATCTCGGGCACGGTCGGCGGCGGCTTCGTCAACGATCGCTACTATGTGGACGCCGACGGCAACCGCGTCGCACCGGCCGATGTCGATACCACCAAGCACACGCTCGTCGCGGGCACGATCGCGGCGATCGGCGGCGCGCCGGCGATCCTCGTGTCGCCCGGCACCACCGGCACGGCGAACACCGTCGTCGGCAATGTCGGCACGGGTGCGGACGCCTACGGCATCGTCAACCGGTCGGTGGTCACGGTGAGCGGTAGCACTGCGGGCCGCGAGACCGACGCGATTCGCGTCACGGGCGGCAACGGCTTCACGGCGAGCGTCGGCGGCGGCATCAACAACCAGTCGAGCGCCAGCATCAGCGCCTCCGCGATCGATGCGTCAGCAAGCGGCATCCGCGTCGGTGACGGCGGCATCGCCCCCGATATCGTGAACGGCGGCCGCATCACCGTGCGCGGCAACCGCACCGCGAACAGCGACGGCACCTTCGGCGTGGGCGGCAACGCATACGGCATCCGCGTCGATTCGGGCGCGGCGGTGAATAGCGTGACGAACAGCGGCACGATCCAGGTGACGGCGAACGGCAACAACCGGACCGCCTACGGCATCTATTCGGCCGGGAACGTCTCCACGATCACCAACAGCGGCACGATCGACGCGACGGGCTTCAGCGGCGAAAACGTCGCCGCTTACGCGATCGATACTTCGGCGAGCGCCACGGCCGTCACGCTGAACAACTCGGGTACGATCGACGGCGCGGTTCGCCTCGGGGCCGGCAGCGACACGATGAACGTCACGGGCGGGACGATCACCGGCGCCATCAGCTTCGGCGGCGGCACCAACGCGCTCAACATCAGCGGCGGCACGGTTTCCGGCGGCCTCTCCGCGACCGGCGGCACGCTTGCGCTCGGCATGACCGGCGGCACGCTCGACCTTACGGGGCAGGACAACCTTGCGCTCCAGAGCCTGAACGCATCCGGCGCTTCGAAGATCATCCTCGACGTCGGCACGGATTTCACCGGCATCGACGTTGCGGGCGCGGCGAGCTTCACGGGCACGAGCACGATCCAGCTCAACATCACCGATCTTCTGGCGGGCGAGCGGACGATCAATGTTGTCAGTGCCGGCGGCGGCCTCACCACCGACCACCCGGGCACGATTCTCACCGCCGACAGCGTGCCCTATATCTACGCCGTCGACGACGTGACCGTGGACGCGGACTCGATCAGCATCGATCTGCGGCGCAAGGGCGGCAGCGAGTTGGGCCTCAGCAGCGAATACAGCAAGATCTACGAAGCTTCGATCGGCGCGCTTGCCGAGGAGCAGGCGCTGACGAGCGCGGTGAATGCGCTTCGCGACGAAGCCTCCGTGCAGGCTGCTGTACGCCAGATGACGCCGACGACGTTCGGCAGCGCCGCGGCGCGCGTGCTGATCGCCAATCAGGACGCCGGCTTCGGCGTGCTCGGCCACCGGATGCAGACGATCCGCCAGTCGTTCCACGGCGGCGGCATCGACGCGGTGGAGCGAGCACGCTTCGGCGTGTGGATCCAGCAGACCGGCAACTTCTTCAGCAAGAAGGAGCGGGACAACGATCCGGCCTTCGACGGCAACTCCTACGGCCTCACCGTCGGCGGCGACCTTCTCATGGGCGAAAAGGCGGCGGTCGGCGTCGGTCTCAGCTACATTTCGAGCGAGATCGATCCGGACGGGCTTTCGGACAGCCCGCTCGTCGTGAAGAACCTGCAGGGCGACATCTACACGACGATCCGGTTCGGCCGCGTGTTCGTGGATGCGACCGCGGGCTATGCGATGAACGACTATCGCAGCCGCCGCGTCATCACCTTCGGCGGGTTGGACCGCGAGGCGGAGGCGAAGTTCTCGGGCTCTCAGCTTTCGGGCAACCTCACCGTCGGCTACGAAATGCCGCTCGGCAAGCGGCTGCGGGTCACGCCCAGCAACAACATCAATTTCCTGAAGGTGAAGCAGGACGGCTACACCGAAGACGGCGCCGATGCGCTCAACCTCGATATCGAAAGCGTGTCTTTCGACCTCGTGCGCGGCACATCGAAGCTGGCGCTCGGCTACGGCATCCCGCTCGGCGACGGCGAGCTGTGGCTGGAGATGCGCGGCGCCTACATCTACCGCCTCGCCGGCGATCAGGTGATCGGTACGAAGGGCCAGTTCGTGGCGACGGGCGCGGCCTTCTACCTCGAATCGAAGTCCTCGCTCGACAGCGGCTGGCGCGCGGGCGCGAGCGCGAACTACATCGGCGGGCGCACGGCGCTTGGCGTGAACTACGACCGCGAAGGCGGCTCGGGCTACGCCAACGATGCGCTGACCATGTCATTGGCGATGCACTTCTGAAGACCGTGATGCTTGCCGGAAGGGCCTGCGGCCGTTAGACGCGACCCGACTTTTTTGCACCTGCGAAGGGCGGACGCGCGTGGCACTCAGTTTTCAGGAGATCATCCTTACGCTTCAGCGTTTCTGGGGTGACCGGGGCTGCGTGATCCTGCAGCCCTACGACATGGAAATGGGCGCGGGCACCTTCCATCCGGCGACGACGCTGCGCGCGCTCGGCCCGAAGCCGTGGAACGCCGCTTATGTGCAGCCCTCGCGTCGCCCGACCGACGGCCGCTATGGCGAGAATCCCAACAGGCTGCAGCACTATTACCAGTTTCAGGTCATCCTGAAGCCGAGCCCGCCCGACATTCAGGAGGCGTACCTCGATAGCCTCCGCGAGATCGGCGTCGACCTCGCCAAGCATGACATTCGCTTCGTGGAGGACGACTGGGAGAGCCCGACGCTCGGTGCGTGGGGCCTCGGCTGGGAGGTCTGGTGCGACGGCATGGAGGTGACGCAGTTCACCTACTTCCAGCAGGTCGGCGGCTACGACTGCAAGCCGGTGGCGGGCGAGATCACCTACGGGCTGGAACGGCTCGCCATGTATATTCAGGGCGTCGACAACGTGTACGACCTCGATTTCAACGGGCGCGGCGTCACCTATGGCGATGTGTTCCTCGCGAACGAACAGCAGCAGAGCGCCTACAACTTCGAACATGCGGATACCGAGGCGCTTTTCCGCCAGTTCCGCGACGCGCAGGCCATGTGCAAAACGCTGATTGAGAAGGATCTGCCGCTCCCCGCCTACGAGCAGGCGATCAAGGCGAGCCATATCTTCAATCTTCTCAACGCGCGGGGCGTCATCTCGGTCGCCGAGCGTCAGGCCTACATCGGCCGCGTGCGCGACCTCGCGAAGGGAGCGTGCGAAAGCTGGATGAAGGTCAACAACTGGCTGGAGACGGCATGATGGCCGACTTCCTGCTCGAACTGTTCAGCGAGGAAATCCCGGCGCGGATGCAGCGGCAGGCCGCCGCCGACCTCGCGCGCCTGCTCGCCACCGAGATCGCGGGCGCGGGGCTGAAGGCGGGCGCTGTCGAGACCTTCGTGACGCCGCGCCGCGTGGCGCTCATCGCGCGCGGGCTGCCGGCCGAAACGGAAGCGGTCTCTGAAGAGCTGAAAGGCCCGCGCACCTCTGCGCCGCCGCAGGCGCTCGAAGGGTTTCTTCGCAAGACCGGCCTGACGCAGGACCAGCTCGAAGAGCGTGATGGCGTGTTTTTCGCGGTTCTGAGCAAGCCCGGTCGCAAGACGGCGGACGTGCTCGCCGAGGCCGTCCCCGCCGTGGTGCGCGCCTTCCCGTGGCCGAAGTCGATGCGCTGGGGCGAGGCGAGCCTCTCCACCGAATCGCTGCGCTGGGTTCGGCCGCTGAAGGGCATCGTCGCGCTTCTGGGCGGCGAGGTGGTGCCGTTCGAGATCGCGGGCGTCGCCTCCGGGCGCACGACGCTCGGCCACCGCTTCATGTCCTCCGGCGCGATCGAGATCGCGGACGCGGACGACTACGCGCCGAAACTGCGCGCCGCGCACGTGATCGTGTCGTCGGAAGAGCGCGCGGGCATCATCGCGGACACCGCCGAGCGCCTTGCGACGGATGCGGGGCTGGCCCTCGTGACGGACGCGGCGCTCGCCGAGGAGAATGCTGGCCTCACCGAATGGCCGGTGCCGCTGCTCGGCCGCTTCGATCCGGCGTTCCTCGACGTGCCGCCGGAGGTGATCCAGCTCACCGCCGCGAAGAACCAGAAGTATTTCGTCTGCCGCGACAAGGCGGGCAAGCTCGCTCCGGCGTTCGTCTGCACCTCGAACATCGTCGCGAGCGACGGCGGCGCGTCCATCGTCGCGGGCAACCAGAAGGTGCTCGCCGCGCGGCTTTCGGATGCGCGCTTCTTCTGGGAGCAGGACAGGAAGAAGACGCTCGCAAGCCACGCGGAGAAGCTCTCCGAGATCGTGTTCCACGAAAAACTTGGAACGGTTGCGGACAAGGTGGAGCGCGTGGCGAAGCTCGCGCGCTGGCTGGTCGAAGAAGGCGTTGTTGGGGGTTCGAGTCCCTCCGGGCCCACCACCGTCACCCCGGCGAAGGCCGGGGCCCATGGGGCCGTGGGCATGGATCCCGGCCTTCGCCGGGATGACGAGGAAAGGAAGGCTCTCGCCGATCTTGCCGAGCAGGCGGCGCGGCTCTGCAAGGCCGACCTTACGACCGGCATGGTCGGTGAGTTCCCCGAACTCCAGGGTCTGATGGGCGGTTACTACGCCTGCGCCGAGGGGCTGCCCGATGCCGTCGCCGACGCGATCCGCGATCACTACAAGCCGGTCGGACAGGGCGATGAGGTGCCGACTGCGCCGGTGACGGTTGCTGTGAGTCTGGCGGATAAGCTGGACACGCTAAGCGGCTTTTTTGCAGAAGACGAAGCACCGACCGGATCTCGTGATCCGTACGCTCTTCGGCGAGCGGCGCTTGGCTTGATAAATCTCATCGTAGACAATCATCTACGTCTTCCACTGCTTGAAGCATTGATTTTTGCTCAGAGCCTACGCTTCCGTGAAGTACAGGAAGGGGATTTTCGACACTTCGCGCAAGCGGTGCGTGATGCGTTCTACGGTAGCAACAAATCATCACTCGATGGTTTGGGGTTTGTGGTTGTTGCCATGCGGGTGTGGGATGTCATGGACTTCTTCGCAGACCGCCTCAAGGTCCAGCAGCGCGAGGCCGGTGTCCGCCACGACCTGATTGATGCCGTGTTCGCACTTGGTGGGGAGGACGATCTCGTCCGCCTGCTCGCGCGCGTGAAGGCGCTGCAGGCCTTCATCGGCACGGACGACGGCACCAACCTGCTCGCGGGGTACAAGCGCGCGGCGAATATCCTGAAGGCCGAGGCGAAGAAGGCTGAGCTTCCTTCCGCGCCCGATACGCCCGCTTACACGCCCGAGCCTGCCGAGGCCGCGCTGATCGCGGCGCTGGGCGTGGCCGCGCCGAAGGCTGAGGCGGCCGTCGCGGCGGAGGATTTCGAGGGGGCGATGGCGGCGCTTGCATCACTCCGCGCGCCGATTGACGGGTTTTTCGAGGACGTGACCGTCAACGACAGCGATCCTGAAAAGCGGGCGTTCCGGCTGGCGCTGCTGGTGCGCGTGCGCGATGCGGTGCACCGCGTTGCAGATTTCTCAAGGATTGAGGGGTAGCGGCGGGCAGTTCATCCGCTGACGAAAAAAACTGAAGGAAGCGAGCGACATGACGCAGTGGGTTTACAGGTTCGGCGGCGGCGTTTCCGATGGCGGAAAGGGCGACAAGAACCTGCTGGGCGGCAAAGGCGCAAATCTGGATGGCATGGCCTCGATCGGCCTGCCGGTGCCGCCGGGCTTCACCATCTCCACGCCGATGTGTACGCATTATTACGAGGCGGGCGAGAGCTTCCCGGATTCGCTGCGCGAACAGGTCGCGAAGGGCCTCGCGCATATCGAGGGCATCACCGGCAAGCGCTTCGGAGATAGCGGCGATCCGCTGCTCGTCTCGGTCCGCTCGGGCGCGCGCGTCTCGATGCCGGGCATGATGGATACGGTGCTCAACCTCGGGCTCAACGACACGACCGTGGAAGGGCTTGCCGCATCGTCGGGCGACGCGCGCTTCGCGTGGGACAGCTATCGCCGCTTCATCCAGATGTATTCGGACGTGGTGCTCGGCATCGATCATTACATCTTCGAAGACGCGCTGGAGATCGCCAAGGAGGATAAGGGCGTCAACCTCGACACCGATCTCGGCGCCGAGGACTGGCAGCGGCTTGTCGGCACCTACAAGGCGAAGGTTGAGGAGGCGCTCGGTCGCCCGTTCCCGCAGGACCCGATGGATCAGCTGTGGGGCGCGATCGCGGCGGTGTTCGGCTCGTGGCAATCCGAGCGTGCCAAGGTCTACCGGCGTTTGAACGACATCCCGGCCGATTGGGGCACGGCGGTGAACGTGCAGGCGATGGTGTTCGGCAACATGGGCGACACATCGGCGACGGGCGTGGCCTTCACGCGCGACCCCGCGATCGGCACACGCGCCTACTACGGCGAATACCTGATCAACGCGCAGGGCGAGGATGTCGTCGCGGGCATCCGCACGCCGCAGTACCTGACGAAAGCCGCGCGCGAGGCGGCGGGCGCGACAGCGGCCTCGATGGAAGAGGCGATGCCGGAGACATACACCGAGCTCGCGCGCGTCTTCGATCTCCTCGAAACGCACTACCGCGACATGCAGGACATCGAGTTCACCGTGGAGCGCGGCAAGCTGTGGATGCTGCAGACGCGGAGCGGCAAGCGCACCGCGAAGGCGGCGCTGAAGATCGCGGTCGACATGGCCGAAGAGGGCCTCATCACGCAGGAAGAGGCGATCCTCCGCGTCGAGCCGGGCGCGCTCGATCAGCTTCTGCACCCGACGCTCGACCCCGCCGCGGTACGCGACGTGGTGACCACGGGCCTTCCGGCGAGCCCCGGCGCGGCTTCCGGCATCATCGCCTTCGATGCGGATGAGGCGGAGCGGCTCGCCGCGCTTGGCGAGGACGTGATCCTCGTGCGCGTCGAGACGTCGCCCGAGGACATTCACGGGATGCACGCGGCGCGCGGGATTCTCACCGCACGCGGCGGCATGACCAGCCATGCGGCGGTCGTTGCGCGCGGCATGGGCCGCCCTTGCGTTTCCGGCGCGGGTGCGCTCAGCATCAACATGCAAGAGCGCGTGATGCGCATCGGCGGGCGCAGCTTCAACGAAGGCGACACGCTCACCATCGACGGCGGCACCGGCGAAGTGATGGCGGGCAAGGTCGCCACGATCCAGCCGCAGCTCGCGGGCGATTTCGGCACGCTGATGGTGTGGGCGGACAAGGGCCGCCGCATGAAGGTGCGCACCAACGCCGAAACCCCGGCCGACTGCGCAGTGGCGCGCGAGTTCGGCGCAGAGGGCATCGGGCTCTGCCGCACCGAGCACATGTTCTTCGATCCCGCGCGCATCACGGCGGTGCGCCAGATGATCCTGTCGGAAAATGAGAAGGGCCGCCGCGCCGCGCTCGACCGGCTGCTCCCCGAGCAGCGCAGCGACTTCGTGGAAATCTTCCGCATCATGTCGGGCCTGCCGGTGACGATCCGTCTGCTCGATCCGCCACTCCACGAGTTCCTGCCGCACCGCGAGGAGGACTATCAGGAGGTGGCACAGGCCTCCGGCGTCTCCATCGACGTGCTGAAGCGGCGTGTGGGTGAGCTGCACGAGTTCAACCCGATGCTCGGCCATCGCGGCTGCCGTCTCGGGATCACCTACCCCGAGATTTACGAGATGCAGGCGCGTGCCATCATCGAGGCGGCGCTCGCTGTCGCGGACGAGACCGGCGAAGCCGTGGTGCCCGAGATCATGATCCCGCTCGTGATGACGACGCGCGAGTTCGAACTGATGAAGGCCGTCGTCGACAAGGCTGCCGAAGCCGTGTTCGCGGACAAGGGCAAACGGCTCGACTATCTCGTCGGCACGATGATCGAGCTGCCGCGCGCGGCGCTGATGGCGGGCGAAATCGCGGGGCAAGCCGAGTTCTTCTCGTTCGGCACCAACGATCTCACGCAGACGACGCTCGGCATCAGCCGCGACGACGCGGGCAAGTTCCTCTCGGCCTATGTCGACAAGGGTGTGCTGCCGAAAGACCCGTTCGTCAGCATCGACGTGGACGGCGTCGGTCAGCTCGTGAGCCTCGCTGCAGAGCGCGGCCGTGCGGCGCGCGACGGGCTGAAGCTCGGGATCTGCGGCGAGCATGGCGGCGACCCGGCTTCGATCGCGTTCTGCGAGAAGACCGGGCTCGATTACGTGAGCTGTTCGCCCTACCGCGTTCCGATCGCGCGGCTCGCGGCGGCGCAGGCGGCGCTTCGGGCCAACAAATGAGCGAGTTGGCATCGCCCCGCCGCATGTCATGCTTCGCGGCATGAGGCGGTGGGGCATCTGGCTGCTGGCGGTTATCGCGGGCATCGTGATCGGGTCTGGCGGCGCGTGGCTCTCCTTGCGCGCCGGGCTTGGCGCCGGGGCGACGAAATCGGGGCCGTGGGTGACGTCCTCCCTCACCGGCTCCACCGATGCCGATCTGCGCACACGTGCAACCGTTGCCATCGCCGGGCTGCTTGCGCTCTCCGCGAAGGAGGCGATCTACTTCAACGCCGAGGAGGACAGCGCGGGCGCGCCGCTCGACGGGCGGTGCCGCTACCGTGTGACCGGCAGCGATCCGAAAGCGCGCTGGTGGAGCCTCACGCTCTACGGCGCGGACCATTTCCTCGTCACGAACCCGGCACAGCGTTTCAGTTTCCACATGCGGAACGTGCCGCGCACGGGCAATGGCGGGTTCGCCTTCGATGTCGCACCGTCGGGCGAGGGCGATGGCTGGCTGCCGACCGGCGGGCAGGCGCACTTCGCGCTCACGCTGCGCGCCTATAATCCCGATCCCGCGATCATCGGCCGGCCGGACCGCGCACATCTGCCGAGAATCGAAAAGGTCTCGTGCGCATGAGGTGGCTTGGCCCGGTCCTGCTCGCCGCGCTCGTTGCCGTGGGTACGTATGCGGCGACGCTGTGGGCGACGCCCTATGGCATCATGGCGAAGGCGATGGACAAGCTCGGCGCGGACGGCATCAACGTGATGCGGCATCAGGGACTGCCGACCGCCGAGAACCGCTGGATCGTTCGCCCCAGCCCCGATCTCGCCTACAGCGTCTGCGTGTTCGATCTGGCGGAGGGGCGAGTCGCGATCGACGCGTTCGTGCCGCCTCAGCGCTACTGGTCGCTTTCGGTCTTCGATGCGAACACCGACAACATCTTCTCGGTGAACGATCGTGCGGTAAAGGGCGGGCGCTATGCGCTCATGCTCTCGAAGGGGGGCACGAATGGATCACTTGCCGTGCCGGGGGGCAAGGGCATCGCCCTTATCCGCATCCTCGTGACCGACGCGAAAGACCTCGCAAGCATCGATACGCTCCGCCGCCGCAGCACCTGCGCGCCGGCTTAGTCAGGAAATGAAGAGTGCCGCGCCGGCTTCCTTCGCGATCGCGCGCCGGTAGCCGTCCCGCGCCTGCATCCGCGCCCAGTAGGCTGCGACGTTTTCGGGGAAGGCGCCGAGCTTCAGGATGTCGGCAAGCCGCAGCGCGTAGGCAAAGCCGATGTCGGCGATCGTGAAACGTTCCGCCGCGACATAGTCTCTATCGCCCAGCAGCTTCGCGGTGCCCTTCAGGCGCGAGAAGAACCAGCGTGTGTAGTCTTCCACGGCCTGCGGCAGCCGGCGCTCTTCGGGCTCGAACACGCCGTAGCGGAGCACGAGCGTCTGCGGGAAGGTAAGCGTCGCGTCGGACTGGTAGAGCCAGTTGAGATAGCGGCCGTAACCGGGCTCATTCGGCCGCACCGCGAGCGACGTGGGGCCGTAGCGCTCCGCGAGATAGTGGCAGATGCCGGTGGATTCGGTCATCAGCGTATCGTCGTCGGTGAAGGTCGGCACCGTGCCGAAGGGGTTGAGCTCCAGATAATCGGGCTCGGTGAAGCGCGGTGGGAACGCCATCAGGCGGAGGTCGTAGGCAAGCCCCATCTCTTCCAGGCACCAGAGCGGCCGGAAGGAGCGCGCGCCCGCGCAGTGCCACAGCTTCATGCGATCAGCATTTCCTCAAGGTGATCGGGGCGCCGCCATCGCGCGACACGGTCATCGTGTCTGCTGCCGGATAGGCGAGCGCCCATTCCTCGCGCGACCACTTGCCTTGCGACTGACAGACCATGCGGCGCTTCTCGTCGGTGCTCGCGGCATCGGGCGGAAGAATGTCGCAGCGCAGGCTGGTCTTGGTGAGCAGTTCATCGTTCCAGAAGCGCCACCAGCCCTCGGTGCACTGATCGGCGGTTTCCGCCCAGCGACCCACGTAGCGTGGCGGTGGCGGCAACTGCACAGCGGGTTCGGCTGGGGCCTGCGGCGTTTCCGTTGTCGCGACTGTCTTTTCTGCAGGTGCGGACTCGGGTGCACTGCCGCACGCCGCGAGGGTGGTGAGAAATGCAATGAGAGCGGTGCGCATCAGTCGCTGCCGAGCTTGCCGAAGCGGGCTTCGTATTCGGTGAGGCGGCCGCTCGCGAGCAGCTTCGCCTGCTCGATCAGGTGGTCCTTTTCGATGCGGCCGCGGAAGTTGTCGAGCTTCGCATCGACGAGCTTCACCTCTTCGGGGCTCCAGTCTGCGATCTGCGCGAAATAGAAAACGCCGATCTCGCGAAGCCGCGCGGCGAGGCGCGGGCCGACGCCTTTCAGGAGCGAGAGATCGTCGGTGGGGCCGATCGGCGCTTCGAGAAAGGTCGGCAGCTTCCGGCCTGGTTTCCAGCCGATTCCGGGGAGCGGCACCGTGCTCGGCGCACTGTCTGCGGGCGGCGGAGCGCCCGCGCTTTCGGCCTTGCGCGCGGCCTTCTCGCGGCGCAGCCGATCGACCTCGTCGGCAAGCGGCTTCACCTGGTCGCGGGCGCTCGCAAGGTCCTTTTCCAGCCGCGCGATCTCCGCGCCGGCGCTTGCCAGCCGCGAGGCAGCCTGATCGTGTTCGGCTTGCAGCAGCTCCAGCTTCGTCGTGCCGCGGAACAGCGCCCAGCCGAGCGCGAGCCCGATGACAAGGCCGGGCAGGCCGAATGTCAGCAGCGCGGTGATGTCGATGGCCATGATCCTGTCCTTGCTTGGCGACGCTCTTCCAAACTGATAGCGCGGTCGCCGCCGAATCCAAGGAGACAATCGCGATGGGACCGCTTTCCGGGCTCAAGGTTCTCGATCTCTCGCGCGTGCTCGCGGGGCCATGGGCGACACAGATTCTCGCCGATCTCGGTGCCGAGGTGGTGAAGGTGGAGCGGCCCGGCGCGGGCGACGACACGCGAAGCTGGGGGCCGCCGTTCATCGCGGGCGCGGACGGGACGCAGGGCGACGCCGCCTACTATCTCGCGGCGAACCGCAACAAGAAGAGCCTCGCCATCGACATCGCCGATCCGCGCGGTGCGGCGCTCGTGCGGACGCTCGCGGAAAGCGCGGACGTGGTCGTCGAGAACTTCAAGGCGGGCGGGCTCGCGCGCTACGGGCTCGACTATGCGGGGCTCGCCGCCGTGAAGCCCGACATCGTCTATTGCTCGATCACCGGCTTCGGGCAGGACGGGCCGAATGCCGAGCGGCCCGGATATGACTTCGTCATCCAGGCGATGGCGGGGCTGATGAGCATCACCGGCGCCGCCGGCGGCCAGCCGACCAAGGCGGGTGTCGCCATCGCCGACATCACGACGGGGCTTTACGCGACCATCGCCATCCTCGCCGCGATCCGCCACCGCGACGCGACCGGCGAGGGGCAGCACATCGACATGGCGCTGTTCGACACCACGCTCGGCTGGATGGCGAACCAGGCGATGAACTATCTCGTCTCGGGCAAGGTGCCGCGGCCGATGGGGAACGCGCATCCCAATATCGTGCCCTATCAGGATTTCCCCACGGCGACGCGCCGCATTGCGGTCGCCGTGGGCAACAACGGCCAGTTCCGGGCGTTTGCGAAGGTGCTGGGGCGGCCCGAATGGGGCACGGACGAACGTTATGCGTCTTCCCCGGCCCGCGTCGCCAATCGCGAGGCGCTCGTTGCGGAGATCGAGGCTGCGCTCGTGCGTGAGCCTGCCGAGCACTGGCTTGCCGCGCTCGACGCGGCGGGGGTTCCCGCCGGGCCGGTCAACGATCTCGCGCAGGCCTTTGCCGAAGAACAGACAAAGGCGCGGGGCCTCGTGATCGAGCAGGCGCACCCGCTTGCGGGTACGGTGCGCACGATGGCGCAGCCGATGCGCTTTTCGAAGACCCCGCCCGACTATGCGAAGGCACCGCCGGAACTCGGTGCGGACAGCGCGGACGTGCTGCGCGCCGCAGGTGTTTCCGATGCGGAGATCGAGGCGCTGGTGGCGGCGGGCGTCGTCGAAACGAACGCCCGCGCCTGAGAGCCGATCAGCTCGTGAAGTTGTCGGCGATCGCGCAGGCCGCCGGCCCGAGGATTACGACGAACAGCACGGGCAGAATAAACAGGATGAGCGGCACGGTCATGATCGCCGGAAGCCGCGCGGCCTTTTCCTCGGCGCGCATCATGCGCTCGTTGCGGAATTCGGCCGAGAGCACGCGCAAGCTGGAGGCGAGAGGCGTACCGTATTTCTCGGTCTGGATCATGGTCGTCACGACACCGCGCAGCGCTTCGAGATCGACGCGGTTCGCGAGGTTCTCGAACGCCTGGCGGCGATCGGTGAGGAAGCCGAGCTCGATCGCGGTGAGCGCGAACTCGTCGGCGAGTTCGGGATAGCCGTTGCCGAGTTCCTTCGCGACGCGGTTGAACGCGGCGTCGACAGTGAGACCGGCTTCGGCGCAGATCACGAGCAGATCGAGCGCATCGGGAAGGCCCTTGCGGATCGCATCCGAACGCTTCGTGATCAGGTTCTTCACATAGATGTCGGGCGCCTTGTAGCCGAGCAGCAGCGCGCCGCCCACGATCATCGCCTTCGTCGAGGAGGCGTAATCCGGAAACCCGCCGAGGCCGTAGATGTAGAAGGCGACGAGTGCGCCGAGTGCGAACGGCGCGATCAGGCGGCCGAACAGGAACACGACGACCGCGTCCTTGGAACGGATGCCGGCCTGCACGAGTTTCGCTTCGGCGAGCTTCGTCTGCTCGTCCTGCATGACCGACATCTTCTTGAGGATGCCGCGCATGAAATCGGTGGCTTCGGTCTTCGCCGCGAGGCTTGAGCGTCGCCGCGGTGCGACGATGCCGGCCTTCAGCTGTTCGCGGCGGTCCTGAAGCGCTTTCACGCGGCCGCGCATCGGATCGCGGACGGTCGCCACCGACCAGATCGCGACCATCATGGCGAAGACACCGAGCGCTGCGAGCAGCGTGGCGAGATCGGTCCCGGTCATGCCGAGAAGGAGGGTTTTCTCTTCCATCAGATTTCGAAGCTCACCATCTTGGCCATGATAAAGGCGCCGATTGACATCCAGATAAGGCCGCCGACGCCCGCCACCATCAGGCGCGGATCGGTGAAGAACGGCGCGAGGTAAGAGGGGTTCATCGTGTACACCAGCGTGAACACGATGAATGGCAGTGAGCCGACGATGTAGGCTGACGCTTTCGATTCAGACGACATCGCCCGGATCTTCAACTTCATCTGCGCACGCTTGCGCAGCACCTCGCCAAGATTGTTCAGCGTTTCGGCAAGATTGCCGCCGGTCTCCCGCTGGATCGACAGCGTGATGACGAAGAACTGGAATTCGGGCGTCGTCAGGCGGTTCGCCGTTTCCTGAAGCGCCTGCTCCATCGTGCGGCCGATGCGGATCTTGTCGGAGACCTGACGGAATTCGTATCCGACCGGGTCCAGGATTTCCTTGCCGACAACGCCGATCGATTCGGAGATCGGCAGACCGGACCGGAGACCGCGCACGAGAAGATCGATCGCATCCGGGAAGCGGTCGTTGAAATTCTTGATGCGCTTCTTGATGAAGAAGCTGACCACCATGTGCGGCAGGAACAGGCCGAAGAACACGCCGGCGAGAGCCGCGAGCGCCATCGGCGCGCCGGCGCCCGAAATGGCGATGAAGGTGAGCGCAAGAATGCCGAGGCTCGCAACCGCATACTGCCCAAGCGACCAGGATTTGCCTGTACGCTCCAGCCGCTGGCGAAGCAGCGCGCGGTTCGGGATCAGGCCCTGGAACATGTTGTCGAGCCTGCTCTCGCGCGAGGCGAGGATGCGGCGCATCTGCACCTGCGCAAGCACTTCTCGCGAGGACGAATGCCGCTCGCGGAGCTGCTCCAGCCGCTTCGCGCCGCGCTTCGCATTGCCATCGCCGCTCATCAGAATGATCAGCGCCAGCATCAGGAAGACACAGCCGAAGATCACGGCGATCATCAGGTCACGGCTCATCCCATGCACTCCATCAAGGCGCGGCCAAGGCCGAAGTATTCCGCGCGTTCGTAGCAATTCGGGCGCAGGCCCGTGCTGATGTATTCGCCCTTCAGCTTCCCGGTCTCGTCCTCGCCGTTGTAGCGGTAGAGGAACAGGTCCTGCATGGTGATGACGTCGCCTTCCATGCCGACCACTTCCGAGATATGCGTGATGCGGCGGCCGCCGTCACGCATACGGCTGATCTGCACGACGAGATTGAGCGCGTCGGAAATCTGCTGGCGGATGGCGTTCGGGCTGAGATTGAGCCCGGCCATGTTGATCATGTTTTCAAGACGCGTCAGCGCCTCGCGCGGGCGGTTTGCGTGCAGCGTGCCGAACGAGCCGTCGTGGCCCGTGTTCATGGCGGCGAGCAGATCGAACGCCTCGGGTCCGCGAACCTCGCCGAGGATGATGCGATCGGGACGCATACGCAGTGCGTTCTTCACCAGGTCGCGCATCGTGACCTGGCCGTTGCCTTCGAGGTTCGCGGGGCGCGTTTCGAGACGCACAACGTGCGGCTGCTGCAATTGCAGCTCGGCCGCGTCCTCGATGGTGACGATGCGCTCGCCCGGATCGATGTTGCGCGAAATCGCGTTAAGCATCGTCGTCTTGCCCGAGCCCGTGCCGCCGGAGATCAGGATGTTGAGACGGCAGCGGCCGGCGATATTGAGGAACTTGCACATGGCCGGCGACATCGATCCGCCTTCCATCATGCGGTCGAGCGTCAGCTTGATCTTCGAGAATTTCCGAATTGAGATCGACGTGCCGTCGATGGCGAGCGGCGGGATCACAACGTTGACGCGGCTGCCGTCGAGAAGGCGCGCATCGCAGATCGGCGAGGTTTCGTCGACGCGGCGGCCGACCGCGCTGACGATGCGCTGCGCGATGTTGAGCAGGTGCGCGTCGTCGCGGAACTTGACCTCGGTCTGCGCGAGTTTGCCCTTGCGCTCAGCGTAGACGATGTTCGGTCCGTTGACCATGATTTCGCTGACTTCGTCGTCGTTCAGCAGCGGTTCGAGCGGCCCGAGGCCGAGCATGTCGTTGAGGAGCAGCGTAACGAGATCGCGCTGCTCACGCTGGTTCAGGCCAATCTTCTCCTGAACGAGAATCTCGGAGATGACGTCGGAGATCTGCTCGGCAAGCTCGCCGCGCGAGAGGTCTGCGATGACGCTCGCGTCGATCCGTTCCATCAGGATCGGGTGGACACGTTCCTTGGCGGCGAGCACGCTCTGGGTGCTCGCGCTCGCGGCGCGCGCGGTCCGCTCGGCCGTCTCCGTAGCGGCGGATGGCTTCAAGCCGCCGACGAGGTTGATGAGTTCGTTGAGAAGAACGGTGACGGTGTCGCGCACCTGCCCGTCATCGATCGTCATACCCTGAATATCGGCGAGACGCTTGACGGTGTCTTCTATCTGCGCGGCGAGTTCGCCACGGCGGCGCGTGCGCGTCTTCGCAGGCGGAAACAGTTCGGAAAGCTGCGGCGAGAGGATCGCGTGCAGTTCCCACACACAGTTTTCGGTGCTGCGCCCGCGCGGCGTTTCAACGGGCTTCGAAAGGCCAAAATCCCCGGAATCGGCAACAAGCGGCCGCCTGCCGGTGCTGGCGGCGGAATTCTGTCCGAAACCGTCGCCAACAACCTGCAATCCTGCGCCGCTTCGTTTTCCGAACCCTTTGGGCTGCATACCTTACCCCGTTTACGCGCGTGCGCCCGGCCGGTTCACTCGGCCGGGAAGCATTACTTCTTGCCTGAAGCCTTGGCGGTGCCCTTCTGGGGCAACAGGCTGCGAACTTTGCTCATCAGCGTTTTCGCTTCGACCTCGGCGGCGATTTCGCCGGCGAGCTGGACAGCGAGCGCGCTGAAAGCGCCGCCGACCTTGCCGTTCGCGACCGCAGCGAGGGCACGGCCCTGCTTCGCGGCGCCCACGGCCTGCTTGACGTCGAGCGGAATGACGATATCGAGCTTGCGTTCGATCGACGCCTCGAAATCCTTGCGCGCAACTTCGGGCGGCGGATTCGTGCCGACGCGGTTGGCGACCATCGTCACCTTTGCGTGCGGCGCATTCGCTTTCAGGAAGCCGAGCAGGCGGATCGCATCGCGCGTCGAGGCCAGCGTCTGTTCGGTCACCACGACGACGTGGTTGACGTCGCTGAGCAGGTGCGGGTGCTGGACGGCAACGGTGCGCGGCAGATCCACGATCACGGTTTCGAAGGCATTGCGCATCTCTTCCTGAAGCTGGAACAGCGCACTGCCGTCAGCAATCAGCGGCTGGCTGATCGGCGCTTCGGCCGAAAGCACGGCGAGCTTTTCACCCACGCGCACCATCGCGCGTTCGATGAAAAGGCCGTCGATGCGGCTCGGGTTCTCGAGTGCGTCGGTGAGGCCGCGGCCCGGTTCGAGATCGAACGAGAGCGCGCCGGTGCCGAACTGGACATCGAGATCGAGAAGCGCCGTGGAACGCCCCTGACTCTCTGCCGAGAGCCACGCGAGCGAGCTTGCAACGGTCGATGCGCCGACGCCGCCGCGCGTGCCGATCACTGCGATCGTCGTGCGCGGTCGGTCGCTGGTATCGGCCTCGACATGCTTCGGCCCCTGCAGTGTGACCTGCGCGTGCATGAACGCTTCGCGCATCGCGTCGGCGGAAAGCGGCTTCAGCAGATAGTCCTGCAGGCCGCTCGCCACGAGATCGCGGTAGAGCTTCACATCGTTGATCATGCCGACCGCGATCACGATTGTGCCCGGCTCGCAGACTTCGGCAAGTGCGTTGATGTCGTTCAGCGGATCGCCCGATTCCGACAGATCGACGAGCAGCACCATCGGGCTCGACGAGACCGAAAGGGTCTGCACGGCGTTGCGAAGGCCGCCCTTGTTGACCTTCTCGACCGCCCAGCCGAGCTCGGCGGCTACGACCTTGACGGCATCAGCCGTCTCGTCGTCGCAGACGAAGGCGTTGAAGGCGTCGCGTGCACCGACACCGGTTTTCGGATTCCAAGGCGCGTTCATACCTGCATCCCCTCGTTTAATTGCTGCCGGCCTGGCCGACGGTGCTCTTGACCTTGCTGGTGCCTTCGCCGGCCTTGCCGCGGTAGGTTTCGATCGCCTTCACGGTGGTGAGCGCGTCGGTGCCCGTGTGAGGCTTGCCCGATACGAGGTCGTTCGCGTCGACGACCATCGCGGCGAGGTTGCTCTCACTCGCGCATCCGTAGTTGCTCATCGTCGAGGCTTCGAATTCGAGCTGCGACGGACGCGACCAATCCGGGCAGCCCGGGACGCTGGCAGTTGCGCGCATCACGACCACGCGTGCGCCGGCATTGCCTGCACCGACCGTGACCGGCACCTGATCGTTCAGAAGCAGCCCGTATCCAGCCAGAACCGAAGCAATCGCCGCACGGCGTGCGCCCGAGCCACTGCCGCTGTCGTCGACACTGACGCGGTCGCCGTAGCGAATGCCGATGCCCTCGAACCATTCCGCGAGCGACTTGCGCTGGTCGCTCGAAAGCCCGTCCGTTCCGGCATAGCCGAGATCGTGAACGAGGATCGTCTGTGCAACGACCGCAGCCTTCGCCGAGGCCATGCCCGGATTGGGAGCGCTGCCGCCGCAGGCGCTGAGCGCGAGGGACGAGGCGAGAAGGGTGCCCGCTGCGAGGCGGCGCACGGTGATGATCTTCATGGTCATTGTGCCGCTCTCCATCAATTGTTCGAGAAGCCGGGCGCAGCCGAGCCGGCGACCGTTGGCGGTCCGGCTGTTTTCGCTTCGGCGACCGGCGCCTTGGCGCCCTTGAACGTCTTGCCCAGAAGCCAGCGTTCCGCATCGTTCGGGATAGCAAGGCCGTCGGTCGGCAGAGCGAGGCGGGTGTTCGACGGCTTCACCAGATATGGTGTCACGATGATCACCAGTTCCGATTCGTCTCGCGCATAGCGGTCCGACTTGAACAGCGCGCCGAGGATCGGAAGATTGCCAAGCAGCGGCGTCTTGTCCTGTGTCGTGCCGACGCGGTTCCTGAGCAGGCCGGCGATCATGAAGCTCTGGCCCGAGCCCAGCTCAACCGAGGTTTCGGCCCTGCGCGTGGTGAGCGCCGGGATCGAGATGTTGTCGAGACGGATTGCACCGGCTTCGGAAAGCTCGGAAACTTCCGGGCGGACGCGAAGGCTGATGCGGCTGCCGTCGAGCACGGTGGGGGTGAAGGCGATGCCGACACCATATTCCTTGAACTCGACGCTGATGCCGCCGTTGCCGTCGGTCACCGCGATCGGGAACTCGCCGCCTGCGAGGAAGCTCGCGGTTTCACCCGAAAGTGCTGTGAGGTTCGGTTCCGCGAGCAGCGAGACCAGACCGTCCTGCTCCAGCGCGTCGATCATGCCGAACACATCCATGCCGAGGAAACGCGCATCACCGAAGATGCTGGTCGCGTCGGGACGTGAGATCAGCACATTGCCGTTCGTGCCTTCGGTGATGAAATCACGGCCGCGGCCAAGGAAGAAGTTTATGCCTCCAGCATTGGTGCCGAATGCCTGGAGATTGAGACCGAGCTCCTTCACCAGACTGCGGCTTACCTCGGCGAATTTCACGCGGAGGTTCACCTGCGCCGGCGTTGCGGTCTGCAGCTTGTTGATGATGGCCTGACCTTCGCCGACGAAGGTCTTGACGAGGCGTGTCGCCTCTTCGACCTCTTCGGGATTGGCGACGGTGCCCGTGAGCAGAGTCATGCCGTTCATCGAATTGACCGTGATCGCGGCGCCCGGCATCGCAAGGCCCAGCATAGTGCGGATCTGATCGATGTTCTGCGCGACGCGGACGTTCGCGGAATAGACGATGCGCCCGGCGCCGTCCGTCGCGTAGATCGTCGTTTCACCGGCGCCCACGCCGTAGACGTAGAGCAGGCGGTCGGACCGGACCTGCACGTCGGCGATCTTCTGGTTGGCGACGAACACATCGCTCATCGACCGTTCCAGCCGGATCAACGTGCCCTTGTTGACGCCGACGTTGAGCGAGGACGATGCCGACGTGATCGTCGTGTCCTGCGCCTGCGTCGCCGGCGTGGCCATGGCGGCCAGCGACAGTGCGGCGGCGCAGCCGCACAGGATTGCCTTGAGCTTCATGTTATTCTGCCCCCACGGAAACTTCAGTGGCCTTGTTGCCGCGGAACACGCGGACGCTCGGACCCGCCGGCTTGCCGGACTTCACCGCCACCGGGCGTGGATCGAGGTTGGATGCGAAGCGCGAGACTTCGCCGCCAGTCGTGAACGACGGATTGCGATCGTTCGGCTGCGTCTGGAGTGCAATCTGCAGGCGCTTTTCCTGCGTGGTGTTCAGGTCATCGCTGACCTCCACCTCGCCGGTCGCGATCATCTGCTCCAGCTCCTGCGTGTTCTCCGCGATCGGGCGCAGGCTGAGCGAGATTTGGCCGAGGGTCTGCGCGACCGCGATCTTCTCGACGAACTTCGGCGGCACTTCGAACGTCACGGTACGGCCGGTCTTGGGACCGGAACCTTCACCGCCGAGCTCGTTGGTGCGCTGATCGATGGCGAGCACGCGCACGTTGCGCATGATGGTTTCGGAAACGCGCAGTGCCGGGGCAGGCGTACCTTCCTCGGTATCCCCCTGATAGCTGACGCCGTGCGTCAGCACCATGTCCACGCGGTCACCAGGGAACACGAAACCGGCGACGCCGCTCTCAGCGTTGGTCGAAACGGTGACCGCGCGCATACCGGGCGTCAGCGCCGCGGCAAGGAAGCCACGCTCGCCCGGCCCGACGATCGAACCCTTGGTGAGCGGCTGTCCGGCCGGGACCGAAACGCGCACAACCTTGCCGTTCAGGCTCTCGAGATTGGTCTCGCCTTCAAGGAAGTAGACGTTCTCGACGAGATCCTTCGGCCACGGCTGGAGCTTGAACATCTCCTGCGTGAGGATCGTGCCGAGCGGCAGCGGCTTGGTGGCGACGAGCACCTTCGGGCCCTTCTGCTCGACCTCGCCAGCCTGCACCTGCTGTGTGCCGCTGTCGCTGACAAGCGCGCGCACGAAGAAGGCCGAGATACCCGCTATAACGAGCGCGCCGACCAGCAATATGATCTTCTTTACGTCCATGACCCCTGTAGCCTCCAGGCGAAAACCCCTGCGTGCACTATCCAGCCAATTGCTTAACAATCGGTTCGCCAAGCGCGACGAAGGTCGCGAGGCAGATTGCGCACCCGTATGGAATCTCCGGATTGCCCGCTTTTCCGCGCTTGCGGTGCCAGACGAGGTAGGCGAGCGTGAGGACGCCGCCGATGATCGACATGAGCACGAGCATCCGCAGATATGGGATGGCGGGCAGCCAGAGCGCGAGCGCGGTGAGCAGCTTGACGTCACCGCCGCCCATGGCACCCAATGCGAAGATTCCGGCGAAAACGGCGAACACGCCAACGGCCAGCAAGAGCTGCCAGCCAACAAGCGGCCACAGCGCCTCGCCCGATCCCAGCCAGAAGGGAACGGCGAGCAGCGCGACGGCCGCATTGACGATGTTCGGAATGATACGCCGGGTTACGTCACTGTAAATGACATAGGCGAGCAGCGCGAAAAGCACTGCGACGCTGATGATCTGAAGAGCCCCGGCCATGTCGACCGGTCCTAGACGTCATGACTGAAAAAAACGTAACCATGCGCCCGTGACGCCCGACCCGCTCTCCGACGATACCCTGACCCGCCGCCGCTCGCTGCCCCCGGAGGCCCGGTGGGCGGACTGGATCGCCGCCGACAGCTGGCGCATCCGCACGGTGAGCTGGGCGCCAATAGCGGGCAAGCCATCGATCCTGTTCCTGAACGGGCGCGCAGATTTCATCGAGAAGTATTCGGAGAGCTACTGGCACTGGCGGGACCGGGGCTATGGTCTCTTCACCTTCGATTGGCGCGGGCAGGGGGCTTCGGGACGTTTCCCGGCTGGTGCCGAAGGATATTTCGGCGCGTGGCTCGCCGATCTTGAGGGGCTTAGCACCCATACGGCGACATTGCTTGGCGGGCCGATGGTGCTGGCGGGACACAGCATGGGCGGGCATCTCGCGCTCCGGCATCTCGCGGCCGGTGGCACATCCCGCTACAGCCGCGCCGTGCTGTTCGCACCGATGGCGGGCATCGCCGCACAGGGAGTGCCGCCGCGCGTGCTATCGTGGCTGGCGCGGGCCTACGTGAACGCGGGCGCGGGCGATACCTATCCGCCGCTGCAGGGGCCGTACGGGGAGCGCTCGCGCGGCGTGCACCGCCAGCGCATCCTGACCGGCGATCCGGAGCGGTTCGCAGACGAAGCTTGGTGGATCGACGGAAATGCCGCGCTTGCCTTCGGCGGGGCAAGCTGGCGCTGGGTGTTCGAGGCATCGGCATCGTGCGGCGTACTGGCCGCGCCCGGCGTGCCCGAGGCGATCACGCTGCCTATCGACGTGTTCATCGGCGACAACGAGCGCTTGGTGGACGCAGCGGCGGCGCGGCGGCTCGTTCAGCGGTTGCCCGATGGGCGTCTGCACGTCATTGCGGGCGCCGCGCATGAATTGCTGCGCGAGCGGAGCGCGGTGCAGGACGGCGTGCTTGCGGCGGTTGACGGGTTGGTGGCGTTATGACGGGTCGGTACGACGTTGTTGTCGTGGGGGCGGGCATCGGCGGCGCGAGCCTCGCATGGTTTTTGAGCGAACGGGCCTCCGTGCTGCTCATCGAGGCCGAAGCGCATCCGGGCCTGCACAGCACTGGCCGCTCGGCCGCGTTCTTTGCCGAGACCTATGGTGGGCCGGGCGTGCAGCCGCTGACCACCGCATCGAAGGCCTTCCTGCTCCAGCCTCCGGAGGCTTTCGCGGATGGCCTTCTGGTGACGCAGCGCGGCGCGCTTCATATCGCCGGGCCGGATGCGCACGGTGCGCTCGATCATATGGAAAGCGCGTTCCGGGCCTCGGGTGTTGCGATCGAACGCCTCGATGCCGATGGGACGGCCGCGCGGGCGCCGCTGCTCTCCGCCGCGTGGCGGCAGTGCGGGCTCTGGGAGCCGGGGTGCAGCGATATCGAGGTCGCGCGGTTGCACCAGGCGTTTCTCGCCGGCGCGCGGCGGCGTGGGGCCGTGCTTGTTACCGATGCCCGCGCACGCGGCCTTGATCGCAGCGGCGGGCGTTGGCGGATCGAAACCGGGGCGGGGTGCTTTGAAGCCGATGTCGTGGTGAATGCGGCGGGCGCGTGGGCGGATCAGGTCGCAGTGCTGGCGGGTGCGCGGCCGCTGGGCGTGCAGCCGCTCAGGCGGACGATGATCGTGGCTGATCTTGGCGGGCCTGTGGAGCCTGATCTGCCGGTCGTGCTGGATGCGGCGGGCAGCTTTTACTTCAAGCCTGATGCCGGGATGATGTGGGTGAGCCCCCATGACGAAACGCCCGTGCCGGCGAGTGATGTGCAGCCTGAGGAGCTGGACGTTGCGATTGCCGTGGACCGGTTCGAGACCGCGACGACCGCGACGGTGCGTCGGGTGGTGCGATCCTGGGCGGGGCTGCGGAGCTTCGCGCCGGATCGGCTTCCGGTGTACGGTTTTGCGTCGGACGCACCCGGCTTCTTCTGGTGCGCGGGACAGGGCGGGTTTGGGGTGCAGACATCGCCTGCAGCGGGGGCGATGGCGGCGGCACTGATCACGGGCGCGGCGTGGAGCGCGCCCGGGGTCGACCCCGAACGCTATTCCCCCAAGCGGTTCAGTTGAAAATCAGGCCCGGCGGCGGCGGCGTGCGGCGCCGATGCCGAGGAGGCCAAGGCCGAAGAGGCCGAGCATCGCCGGTTCGGGCACGTCGCTCGTGTAGAAGTTCATCATCGCGAGTTTGAACGAATCCGGGCTGTCGCCCTTCAGGCCGGCGTAATAGAGGTCGGCCGCGATGATGATGACGTTGCCGTAGTGGCCGCCGGCATCGAAGCCGACATAGGGGCTGGACGGCGTCGTCTTGATCTGGATCTCGTGCAGATCAGTCGAGAGGTCCGGGAATGCCGCCTCGACATCGAGGAACTGGTTCCAGCCGGTGCCGACGGTGCCGATCAGGATCGTCGCGTCATTGTCCTTGGTCCAGTTGCCGCCGCTGTACATGTCGTAGGCATTGAGGACGACCGCCGAGGGCGAAACGAGCTGGTCGAACTGCAGGACGATATAGTCCTTGGAGCCCGCATTGTCGGTCGTGTGGCGTCCCTGCGCGCCGCCCGCGTTGTTGCCGGAGGCGGCATTGCCGTCGCCGCCGCTGCTGACCGAACCTGCCGCCGTGACGCCGAGGCCGCCGTCATAATAGCCGAGGAACGCCTGGTCGTGATCGCCGCTGTTCCAGGTGCCGCCCTTGATCGTCCATGCCGTGGCGCGCACGTTGACGATGCTGCCGTCCGATGCGGTGGTGGTGAAGGTGCGGGCGTTGCCGTCGGGGCCGTCGATGCCGCAGTTGACCGAGCAGCCGCCGCTGAGATCGAGGCTGCCGATGGCGACCGCGAAGGCGGGCGATGACGCCAGCGCCGCTGCGGAAAGCGCGAGCGCGCCCAGCACTGCGCGGCTTGAATTCGACCTGCTCACAATCAATCCCCTGTACGAACGCCCTGCGCCGAAGCACATCCGCGCACTCCCAAGCAATTTATGTACCAGACAAGAAAAAGGCTTTGGATTCAATACACGCCGCGATTGTTGCGGATGCGTATGTAAAATCTGCCGACGTTATGCGCTCGAGAGCTCTGCGACCGCAAGATTGGCGAGTTCGTCGGCGCGTTCGTTCTCGGCATGGCCGTTGTGGCCCTTCACCCAGTGCCATTCGACACGGTGGGGCGCCGCCGCGGCGATCAGGGCCTGCCACAGATCGGCGTTCTTCACCGGCTTCTTGTCGGCGGTGCGCCAGCCGTTCCGCTGCCAGCCGTGCACCCATTTGGTGATGCCGTCCCGCACGTAGACCGAATCGGTGGTGAGCTTCACGCTGCACGGGCGTTTCAACGCCTTCAGCGCCTCGATCGCCGCCGTGAGTTCCATGCGATTGTTGGTGGTCAGCGGCTCCGCGCCCCTCAGCTCCCGCTCCTGGCCCTTCGCCCGGAGGATGGCGCCCCAGCCGCCCGGGCCGGGGTTGCCCTTGCAGGCGCCGTCCGTGAACACTTCGACGTCGGAAGCGGCGCTCATTCGGCCTCGCGGTAGTGGAGGAGCCGCCGTGCGAACGCCATCGGATCCTTGCGAGTGACGAGCGCGCCGGGAGGCGTGTTCAGCCAATCCCACGCGCGCGTCAGCAGGAAGCGCAGCGCAGAGGCGCGGCGCAGCACGGGCATGGCTGCCGCTTCCGCCGCCGTGATCGGGTGCGCGGCGCGGTAGCCAGCCTCGAGCGCTTCGGCGCGCTGCGAATAGAAAACCGCGCCGTCGTTGCTGAAGCACCACGCGCCGTGCATCACGGCAAGGTCGTAGGCGCGCGCATCGGTGCAGGCGAAATAGAAATCGATGATGCCGGTGACGGTGTCGTCGAGCGCGAGCACATTGTCCGGGAACAGATCGGCGTGGATCGTCCCCTGCGGCAGGTCGGCGCGCCAGTGCGCTTTCTGGAACGCCATCTCGGTCTCGATCAGCGCCGCGAGGGCGGGGTCGATCTCGCCGGCGCGCGGCAGACACTTCGCGGCAAGCTCCAGCCGCCCCTCATGACCGAGCGCATTGGCGCGCACGCCGCCGAAATCGGCGGTTGCCGCGTGGAGACGCCCAAGCGCTTCCCCGGCGGCATGGCAGAGCGCGGGGGTGGGTTCGGTAACCGATATGCCGGTCAGGAACTCGATCACGCACGCCGGGCGGCCGGAAAGTTCCTGCAAGGGTTCGCCGGCCTTGTCCTCGATCGGCCTCGGCACGGGCAGGCCCCCGTCCGCGGCATGGCGCATCAGCGCGAGGAAATAGGGGAGATCGGCGGTGTCGACGCGCTTTTCGTAGAGCGTCAGGATGTAGCGCCCGCGCGTCGTATCGATCAGGTAGTTCGAATTCTCGACGCCCTCGGCAATGCCCTTCGCCGCAACGAGCGCGCCGATGTCGTAGCGCGCGACGAACGCGGACAGATCCTCCGCGGGAACATGGGTGTAGACGGCCATGGGTTATTCCGTGAGCACGCGCGGAAGTTTGAAGGCGACATCCTCGACGGCGGTCGAGATCTGCTCGACGCTGAGCTGGCGGCGCGCGGCGAGCGCGTCCAAAAGCTCCTGCACCAGCACTTCGGGCGCGGAGGCGCCGGCGCTGATGCCCACTGTTTCCGCGTCGGCAAGCCATGCCCAGTCGAGCTCGCTGGCGCGCTGCACCAGATGGGCGCGGGCACCGCAGCGCTCCGCGACCTCGCGCAGCCGCAGCGAGTTCGACGAGTTGGGCGCGCCGATCACGAACACGACATCGCACTGCGTGGCGATGGCCTTCACGGCATCCTGCCGGTTCGAGGTGGCGTAGCAGATATCCTCGCCGCGCGGCGCCTGAATCTCCGGGAAACGGCGACGCAGCGTCTCGACGATGGCGTGGGTATCATCCACCGAAAGCGTCGTCTGCGTGAGGAAGGCGATACCCGAAGGATCGGCGACGGCGATGGTTTCGGCGTCTTCGACCGTTTCCACCAGCGTCATCGCACCCTGCGGCACCTGCCCGAACGTGCCGATCACCTCCGGGTGCCCGGCATGGCCGACGAAGATGATGTGCCGCCCCTGTTCGATCAGCCGCTCGGCCTGCCGGTGCACCTTCGACACCAGCGGGCAGGTCGCGTCGACATAGACCATCTTGCGGGCCTCGGCGGCCTTCGGCACGCTTTTCGGAACGCCGTGGGCCGAGAAGATCACCGGCACGTCTTCCGGCACCTCGTCCAGCTCCTCGACGAACACGGCGCCCTTGGCGCGCAGGCTATCGACGACGAAGCGGTTGTGGACGATTTCGTGACGCACGTAGACGGGGGCGCCCCACTTTTCGAGCGCAAGCTCGACGATGCGGATGGCGCGGTCGACGCCCGCGCAGAAGCCGCGCGGGCCTGCGACGAGCACGCGGAGCGGGCGCTTCAGTTCTGGATCGATGTCGGCCATGACGGCGCCCCCTCTACGCGATTGCTTGCCGCTTCAAAAGCCGCTTCCTATAGAGGCGGGCGACAGGGGCGCCAAAGGGCGTCTTGAGCCCGATGCGGGAAGGACCGTCACACGTGCGCCAGTTTTTCGTTGTTGTGCCTGCGCTCCTCATGCTGGCGGCCTGCGGCGGCGGCAATCCGCTGAAGATCACGCGCAGCCCCTGCCCCGCGGCCGGCACGCTCCAGTACGCGAGCGAGGTGACCCTGTTCTCGCCGGAGACGAGCCGCGACGCGAACGCCATCGACGTGACCGCCACGATCACCAACGTGCGCGCCACCTGCGCCGAATCGACGGAGCGGCTGAACAGCCAGCTTTCGTTCGACGTCGTGGCGCAGCGCGCGAACGCCAGCGGCGCGCGCGACGTGACGCTGCCCTATTTCGCCGTGGTGCTGCGCGCGGGCGACCAGCTGCTCTCGAAGCAGCTCGGCAGCGTGACGCTGCGCTTCGAGGACGGCCAGCTGCGCGCGCGCGCGACCGGTTATGCGCGCAGCGACATCAGCCGCGCCGCCGCCGCACTGCCTGAAAACATCGCGCGCGAGCTGACCCGCGAGCGCAAGCCCGGCGACGCCGACGCCGCGATCGACCCGCTCGCCGCGCCGGAAGCGCGAAGCGCGCTGAAGAACGCCAGCTTCGAACTGCTGGTCGGCTTCCAGCTCGACGACGCGGCGCTAGCCTACAACGTCGGGAAGTAGCGCCCGCGGGCCCTATCCCCCGTTGACAGAATCCCTGCCGCCCCGCATGGAGGCCGGGCCGTCGGTGCCCCGGCACCGGTGACGCGCGGGAGAGTCCGCATTCTTCGGGATGCGGCGCCGAAGGAGCAACCGCCCCCGGAATCTCTCAGGCCCAAGGACCGCGCGGCCACCTCGTACGGCGCTCTGGAAAGCGGATGCGGCTTCGGGCGCATCCCACCGACGGGGTAAGCGCAGGTTCGAGCAGATCGAGCGGCGCGAAACTCTCAGGTTCCGTGACAGATGGGGGCGGCCCGGCGCGGCTTTGCGCCGGGAATCTGTGTCACGAACGGAGCCTCGATGTCTGAAGCTGATGAAACCGCGCTGGCGCTGCCGCTGGACGCCCTGCACCGCGCCCTTGGCGGCCGCATGGTGCCGTTCGCGGGCTATGCCATGCCCGTGCAGTTCGAAGGCATCATGGCCGAGCACAACTGGACGCGCGAGAGCGCCGGCCTTTTCGATGTGAGCCACATGGGCCAGCTCGAATTCCGCGGGCAGGGCGTCGCGGAGGCGCTCGAAAGCCTGATGCCGGGCGATTTCCTGGCGCTGCGCGAAAACCGGATGCGCTATTCGCTGCTGCTCGACGACAATGGCGGCATCATCGACGACCTGATGGTGACGAACCGCGGCGATCATTTCTACGTCGTCGTCAACGGCGCCACCAAGCACGGCGACATTGCGCACATCTCGGCACGGCTTGCGGGCGGGGTTTCGCTCGTTCACCGCACCGATCTCGCATTGCTCGCGCTGCAGGGGCCGAAGGCGGCGGATGCGCTGGCGCGTGTCGCGGGCGAGGTCTCGACGTTGGTGTTCATGAAGGCGGGGGCGTTCCGCATCGAGGGCGTCGACGTGTGGGTGAGCCGCTCGGGCTACACGGGCGAGGACGGGTTCGAGATTTCCGTGCCCGCAGACAAGGCCGAAACCGTCGCCAGTGCGCTGCTCGCGCAGCCGGAGGTGAAGCCGATCGGGCTCGGCGCGCGCGATTCGCTGCGGCTGGAGGCGGGGCTGCCGCTCTATGGGCACGACCTCTCCACAGCCTCGACGCCGATCGAGGCCGATCTCGGTTTCGCGATTTCCAAGCGCCGCAAGCTCGAAGGCGGGTTTCCGGGCGCCGAGCGCGTGCTCGGCCAGCTTCTGAACGGTGCGCCGGTGAAGCGCATCGGGCTTCGCATCGAGGGCAAGCTGCCCGCGCGCGAGGGTGCGGAGATTTTCGCCGGGACCGAAAAGGTCGGCGTCATTACCTCGGGCGGGTTCGCGCCCACGGTGGGCGCGCCGATCGCGATGGGCTTCGTCTCGGCGAGCCACGCCGCGGACGGCACCGCGCTTGAAATCGATGTTCGCGGACGGCGGATCGCCGCCGTCGTTGCGCCCATGCCGTTCGTTCCGCACCGTTATGTCAGACAGGGAGGCCAGTGATGACCGTCTATTATTCGAAAGAGCACGAGTGGGTCCGTGTCGAGGGCGATACCGCCACTGTGGGCATCACCGACTATGCGCAGAGCCAGCTTGGCGACGTGGTGTTCGTGGAGCTTCCCGCCGCCGGCAAGGCGCTGGTGCAGGGTAAGGATGCCGCCGTCGTCGAATCGGTGAAGGCCGCGAGCGAGGTCTATGCGCCGATCTCGGGCAGCGTCAGCGAAGTGAACGATGCGCTTGAAGCCGATCCGTCGCTCGTCAACAGCGCAGCGGAAACCGATGGCTGGTTCTTCAAGATGAGCATCGGCAATGCCGCCGAGCTTTCCGGCCTGATGGACGCGGACGCCTACGCGGCGTTCTGCGCGGACCTCTAGGGCTTCGATGGCGCGGCAGCACAATTTCGATCCGGCCGCGTACGCCGCCCACGCGGCGTTCGTGCCCGCGCTCGGGGCTGCCGTGCTGGGTCTGCTTGCGCCGAAGGCCGGCGAGCGGATTCTCGATCTCGGCTGCGGCGACGGCGTGCTGACGCTGAAGCTGGTCGAGGCGGGGGCGAGCGTGCTCGGCACCGATGCCGATCCGGCGATGGTGGCGGCCGCGCGCGCCAAGGGGCTCGACGCCGAAGTGATGGACGGCCAGCGCCTGACCTTCGACGGCGGCTTCGACGCTGTGTTCTCGAACGCCGCGCTGCACTGGATGCCGAATACGGCGGCGGTGTTCGCGGGCGTGCACCGGGCCTTGAGGCCGGGCGGGCGTTTCGTCGCCGAGTGCGGCGGCTTCGGCAACATCGCCGCGATCCGCGCCGGGCTGCGCGGCGTGCTGAAGGCGCGCGGTTATGCCGTGCCGGGCCGCGAGGACCAGGTCTACATGACCGCGTTGCAGGCGCGGGGCGCGCTGGAGGCTGCCGGGTTCAGGGTCGAGGCCTGCGATATCATCCCGCGCCAGACGCCGCTCGCCAGCGGCATGGCGGCGTGGCTCACGACGTTTCGCACGGGCTTCCTCGATGCGCTGAAGGTCACGGACAGTGACCGGCAGGCGGTGATCGACGAAACCGTCGAACTTCTCCGTCCCATCCTCTGCGATGCGGACGGCAACTGGATGGCGGATTACGTGCGGCTGCGCTTCGCGGCCACAAAACCGGAGTAGCGAATGCGATACCTGCCCCTCACTGCCGACGACCGTGCCGCGATGCTCGGGCGTATCGGCGCACCCAGCGTCGACGACCTGTTCCGCGACGTGCCTGCCGCCGCGCGGCTTTCCGGCCCGGTGGAGGGCCTGCCGCTCCACATGAGCGAGATGGAGGTGGAGCGCGCGCTCTCCGCGATGGCGCGGAAGAACCTGACCGCGACACACGTGCCCTTCTTCCTCGGCTGCGGCGCCTACAAGCATCACGTTCCCGCCAGCGTCGATCACCTGATCCAGCGCGGCGAGTTCCTGACGAGCTACACGCCCTATCAGCCGGAAATCGCGCAGGGCACGCTGCAGTATCTGTTCGAGTTCCAGACGCAGGTCGCGCGCCTGACCGGCATGGATGTGGCGAACGCCTCGATGTACGATGGGTCTACGGCGTGCGTGGAAGCGATCTTCATGGCGCGGCGGGTGACGCGGCGCGCGAAGGCGCTGCTCTCGGCGGGGCTGCACCCGCACTATGTCTCGGTTGCGAAGACGCTGACGCATTTCACCGATGACGAAGTGGTGGCTTCGGTTCCGGTGCTCAACGAGGGCGCGCCGGGCGACGATATTGCCGCGCTCATCGCCGCGATCGACGACGAGACGAGCTGCGTTGTCGTGCAGAACCCGAACCTCTTCGGCCATGTCGCCGACCTTTCGGAACTGGCGGCGCGCTGCCACGAGAAGGGGGCGCTGCTGATCGCCGTGGTGACGGAAGCCGTTGCCTTCGGCGCGGTCCGTTCGCCGGGCGCGATGGGGGCGGATATCGTGGTGGGCGAGGGCCAGTCGATCGGCGGCGGGCTCAGCTTCGGCGGGCCGTACCTTGGCCTCTTCGCCTGCAACCACAAGCACGTCCGCCAGATGCCGGGGCGGCTCTGCGGCGAGACGGTGGACGCGGAAGGGCGGCGCGGCTTCGTGCTGACGCTCTCGACGCGCGAGCAGCATATCCGCCGCGAGAAGGCGACCTCGAACATCTGCACCAACTCCGGGCTCATCAGCCTTGCGTTCACGATCCACATGAGCCTGCTCGGCGAGAAGGGCTTGCGCGACCTTGCGGCGCTCAACCACGCCCGCGCGGTGCAGGTGGCGGAGCGGTTGGCGGCAATTCCGGGCGTCGACCTGCTGAACGGGCCGTTCTTCAATGAGTTCACGCTGCGGCTTTCCGTCGAGGCGCGGCCCGCGATCCGGCGCATGGCGGACGCGGGCGTGCTCGGCGGCGTCGCGCTCGGGCGGCTCTATCCGGGTGAGGCGAGCCTCGCGAACGGCGTCGTCGTCGCCGTGACGGAAACGCAGACCGACGAGGATATCGACAGACTTGTCGCCGCGTATGAGGAGGCCGTGTCATGCTGAACCGTCAGGGACGCGAAACGGCGCCGGGCGCCATCGAGACCGGCGAGATCGAGACCTTCACCGGCAACCGGGGCCTTGCGCTCGAAGAACCCTTGATCTTCGAGATCGGCGACAGCGAACGCACCGGCGTCGACCTGCTCGCGCCGCCGAAGGTCGCCTCGCGCCTCGGCGGGCTGGAGCGTGAGCCGATCGGGCTGCCGGGCCTTTCCGAGCCGGAAGCGGTGCGGCACTACACGCGCCTCAGCCGCCAGAACTTCGCGATCGACATGGGCCTGTTCCCGCTCGGCTCATGCACGATGAAGCACAACCCGCGTCTCAACGAGAAGATGGCGCGCCTGCCCGGTTTCTCGGACATCCACCCGCTGCAGCCGGTCGACAGCGTGCAGGGCGCGCTCGAACTCATCGACAGCCTTGCGCACTGGCTGAAAACGCTGACCGGGATGCCCGAAGTCGCCATGAGCCCGAAGGCGGGCGCGCACGGCGAGCTTTGCGGGATGCTCGCGATCCGCGCGGCGCACGAGGCGCGCGGCGAAGCGCGCAAGGTGGTTCTGGTGCCCGAATCGGCGCACGGCACCAACCCGGCGACCGCTGCCTTCTGCGGCTATGAGGTGGAGAACATCCCGGCGACGCCGGCGGGTCGTGTCGATCTCGCGGCATTGAAGGCGCGCCTCGGCGCCGATGTCGCGGCGGTGATGATCACCAATCCGAACACGTGCGGCCTGTTCGAGCCGGACATGATTGCGATCTCCGAGGCGACACACGCGGCGGGCGCCTACGTCTATTGCGACGGCGCAAACTTCAACGCCATCGTCGGGCGCGTCCGCCCCGGCGACCTCGGCGTTGATGCGATGCACATCAACCTCCACAAGACCTTCTCGACGCCGCATGGCGGCGGCGGGCCGGGCGCGGGGCCGGTGGTGTTCTCGGCGGCGCTGGCGCCGTTCGCGCCGCTGCCGTTCGTGCGTCACACGGGTACGCATTTCGAGCTGGTCGAGGAAGAGCAGGCGCATGGACGGGGCGACGCGCACGCGCGGAGCTTCGGCCGCATGGTCGCCTTCCACGGCCAGATGGGCATGTTCGTGCGCGCGCTCAGCTACATCATGAGCCACGGCGCCGACGGCCTGCGACAGGTCGCCGAGGACGCTGTGCTGAACGCGAACTACGTGCTGCGCAGCCTCGACGACGTGATGACCGCGCCGTTCGGCACATCAGGCCCCTGTATGCACGAGGCGCTGTTCGACGATCATTTCCTCGAAGGCACCGGCGTCACCACGATCGACATCGCCAAGGCGCTGATCGACGAGGGCTATCACCCGATGACGATGTACTTCCCGCTCGTCGTCCACGGCGCGATGCTGATCGAGCCGACGGAAACCGAGAGCAAGGCGACGCTCGACCAGTTCATTGCGACGTTGCGCCATCTCGTGGCGCGCGCGAAGGCGGGCGAAGTGGAGCACTTCAAGGCCGCGCCGCACCTCGCACCGCGTCGCCGCCTCGACGAGACGCTGGCGGCGCGGAAGCCCGTGCTGAGCTGGGTGCCGGAAAGCATCGCGGCGGAGTAGGCGCACGGCCTGTTAAGCGCGCACATGGCAAGACGGCGGCGATGGGAACGATCGCTTACTATCTGATCGCGGTGAACCTCGCCGCCTTCGCCGCCTATGTTTGCGACAAGCATTTCGCCGAAACGGGCGGGCGCCGGATTTCGGAAAGCACGCTGCTCGGCCTTGCCCTCGTCGGCGGTTCGCCAGGCGCGTGGGCGGCCATGCGGCTGGTTCGTCACAAGACGCGCAAGGCGTCTTTTCAGACGTGCTTCCGCGCGCTTGTGGCTGTGCAGGCGGTGATTCTGTTTGCCGCGTCTACCGAGAGGGGACGCGCGTTCCTGATGGCGTTTGCCTAACCTTCGGGGTCGGCGGTGAATTCGCTGAAGCGCCAGCCTTCGGCAGCTTGATCGAAGTAGAAGACATAGGGCGCACAGAACACGACGAAGCGATTCTCTTCGGTCTGCGGCTGCGCCCGGCCCATGCATTCGCGCACCGCAGGGGTGAACAGGCCCATCCAGATCGAATCGAAGCGATCGGCAGCGAGTTCCCGGCCTTCGAACAGGAACGGGAAGCGGGTCAGCGCCTTGACGGTCGCGGCGTCGCCTGTGGCGGCGGCGGTGGCGAAGCGGGTCCAGTCCGGCGCGAACGATGCGACCGCGCCGGGGGCGATACCGCCTATGCTCGCAGCGGAGCCCGCAGCCGGGCCGAGTTCGAACTTGAGGATGCGCTTGTCGTCCCACTGTTCGTGGTAGGTGACGCGGGCGCGCATCCCGTTCTGGATGGGAATGGGCGGATCGCCGCGGTTCGTGAAGCTGGCACCCGAAGGCTGGAAGCCGCGCCAGTAGCCGAAGGTGACGCCGCCGACGGTGAAACCCTCCCACGTACGGTAACGATAGCCGATGTCGCCCGGGCGGCGGGCTTCGCGGCGTTCCTGTGTCCAGGCATCGCTGACGACGCCCTCGGCGACCTTGATCTCGCGGCCTTCGGCCATCACGCGCTGCAGGGCGTGATAGTCCCACAGCGGGATGAGCATGATCAGGAAGGTGAGCGCGGCGAACACCAGCAGCACTTTCGACCAGCGCTGCGTCTTGCTCCGCCAGCGCCCGATGGCCGCCAGCGCGAACAGTGCGAGCGGGATCGCGAAGAAGACCCATTCCTCGTAGCGCGTGTTCGCGATGTCGAAGACCGTCTGCATCAATGTGCCGTGCCCGCCCCGTGCCAGCTCTGTGCCAGCTCTGTGCCAGCTCTGTGTCCTGTCGCCGGATGCTGCGGCGTTTCGGTGCGCCGTGCAAGCTGCCAGCCCAAAGCCCTGTTGACCGCCGCGCATCGCCCGTCCAAAACGCCGTACACCGAAAGTGTACGGGGAGTGAGATGACCGGCGCGGATACGGCATCGCTGGAAGGGCTGAGCTTTGAGGCTGCGCTCGCGCGGCTGGAGAAGATCGTGCACCAGCTCGAGGCCGGTGAAGTCGATCTCGAAGCCTCGATCGGCCTTTACGAACAGGGCCAGCAGCTGAAGGCCTATTGCGAAGCAAAGCTGAAGGCGGCGCAGGCGCGCATCGAGCTTATCCAGATCGGCCCCGACGGCGAACCGAAGGGCACGCGACCCTTCGATACCGAATAGGCGCCGCGGTGTACGCTTCGCTCAGCCTGAAGCCCGCGCTCGATGCCATCGGAACCGCGATCGATCAGCGTTTCGACAAATTGCTGCCGATCCCCGCCGATCCGCGCCGGCGCCTCGTGGAGGCGATGCGCTATGCGGCGATGGGCGGCGGCAAGCGGATGCGGCCGCTGCTCGTGGTCGCCTCGTGCGACCTGTTCCATGTCGACAAGGAACGCGCACTGCGCACCGCGATCGCCACCGAATGCGTGCATGTCTACAGCCTCGTCCACGACGACCTGCCCTGCATGGACGACGACGACACGCGGCGCGGCAAGCCGACGCTGCACAAAGCGTTCGACGAGGCGACGGCGGTGCTCGCGGGCGACGCGCTGCAGGCGCTCGCCTTCGAGGTTCTCGCCGACGAGGCCACTCACGAAGACCCCTATGTGCGCGCCGAGCTGGTGCTCGAACTCGCGCGGGCCAGCGGCCCCACAGGCATGGCGGGCGGACAGATGATGGATCTGGTGGCCGAGGCGGAGACGTTCGACCTGCCAACGACGACGCGACTGCAGCAGCTGAAGACGGGCGCGCTCATCGGCTTCGCGATCGAGGCGGGCGCGATCATGGGCAAGGCGAGCGCGGACAACCGGGTGAAATTGCGCGGCTATGCGCGCGACCTCGGCCTCGCGTTCCAGATCGCCGACGATCTGCTCGACGTGGAGGGCGACAGCCGCCGCACGGGCAAGGCCGTGCGCAAGGACGAAGGCGCCGGCAAGGCGACCTTCGTGTCGCTGCTCGGCATCGAACGCGCGCGCAAGCAGGCGGAAATGCTGATCGATCAGGCGATCGGGCATCTGCACGGCTTCGGCCAGTCCGCCGATCTCTTGCGCGCCATCGCGCGCTTCGCGATCGAACGCGACCGCTAGACCAGCAAGCAGGGGAATACGTCATGCGCATCGGCGTTTATCCGGGCACGTTCGACCCGATCACGCTCGGCCATATCGATATCATTCGGCGCGGCGCCAAGCTCGTCGACAAGCTGATCATCGGCGTGTCGACGAACCCGTCGAAGTCGCCGATGTTCACATTGGAGGAACGGCTCGATCAGGTGCGCCGCGAAATCGCAGGTATCGCGAACGGCACGATCGAAGTCGTCTCGTTCAACGCGCTGCTGATGGATTTCGCCGCGAGCCAGGGCGCCAGCATGATCGTGCGCGGCCTGCGCGCGGTCGCCGATTTCGAATACGAGTATCAGATGGCGGGCATGAACCAGCAGCTGAACAGCGAGATCGAGACGGTGTTCCTGATGGCGGACGTGGCGCTGCAGCCGATCGCCTCGCGACTGGTGAAGGAAATCGCCATATTCGGGGGCGAGATCGGCAAGTTCGTGACGCCGGCGGTGGCGGCGGCGGTGAAGACGAAGGTTGCCGCGAACAGATCATGATATTCAGCACGGATGCAGCCTTTCCGGGCTATGGCGTGCAGCACGTTGGAAATCGAGGGTTCGGCATGAAACGAGTATGGACTGCGCTGTTTGCAATGCTGGCGGTCGCGATGGCGTCGCCCGCATCCGCGCAGGAGGCGAGCAAGATGTCGCCGGAACAGGCGATGAAGGTGCAGCAGGAGGCTACAACGGCGCCTGCGCCGGTTGCCGCGCCAACCGCACAGGACCCGGAGAATATCCTCTATCTCGACCTTTCGACGGGCGGGCGCGTTGCCATCCTGATGCGGCCGGACATGGCGCCGAACCATATCGAGCGCATCAAGACGCTGGTGCGCCGCGGCTTCTACGACGGCATCATCTTCCACCGCGTCATCGAAGGCTTCATGGCGCAGACCGGCGATCCGCAGGGCACCGGGCAGGGCGGCTCCGACCTTCCCGACCTCAAGGCCGAGTTCAATTCGCTGCCGCACCTGCGCGGCACCGCCTCGATGGCGCGCACGCAGGCGCCGGACAGCGCGAACAGCCAGTTCTTCATCATGTTCATGCCGATGACCGGCACGATGGACGGCAACTATACGGGCTGGGGCCGCGTGATCTCGGGCATGGAGTTCGTGGACAAGATCGCGCGCGGCGAGCCGCCCGCGAACCCCTCCCGCATCCTCAAGGCTTCGATCGCAGCCGATAACGTGCCGCCGCCACCGCCTGCGATCGCGGCGCCTGAAGCCGCGCCCGCCGTGCTGCAGGCGGCCGCTCAGGCACCGCCGCCGCAGAACTGACTTGCGCGTCGACGATTTCGATTTCGAGCTGCCGCAGGACCTGATCGCGCTTCGCCCGGCCAGCCCGCGCGATGCGGCGCGGATGCTCGTCGTGCGCCCCGGCCGCCTCGAAGACCGGGTGGTGCGCGATCTGCCGGGGCTGCTGGAACCGGGCGACGTTCTTGTCTTCAACGACACGCGCGTCATCCCCGCGCAGCTTTTCGGCCGCAAGGGTGAGGCGAAGATCGGTGTTACGCTCCACAAGCGCGAGGGGCCGTATGACTGGCGGGCGTTCGTTCGCAACGCCAAGCGGCTGAAGGCGGGCGACCGCGTCGATTTCGGCGCGGGGCTGGAAGGCATTGTCACCGAGAAGGCGGCGGACGGCAGCATCCTGTGGCGCTTCGAATGCGAGGGGCCTTTGGAGGCTGCACTGCACGCGGCGGGCACGATGCCGCTGCCGCCGTACATTGCGGGCAAGCGCCCGGCGGATGCGCGCGACGCCGAGGACTATCAGACGATGTTCGCCGCGCGCGAGGGTGCGGTCGCCGCGCCCACGGCCGCGCTGCACTTCACGCCCGAACTGATCGCGGCGCTGGACGCGCGGGGCGTGGGGCGCGAGACACTGACGCTGCACGTTGGTGCGGGGACGTTCCTGCCCGTGAAGGTGGACGACACGCGCGACCACCGGATGCACGCCGAGTGGGGCGAGGTGAGCGCCGAGGCGGCGGCGCGGCTCAATGCCGCGCGCAAGGCGGGCGGGCGCATCATCGCCGTCGGCACTACCTCGCTGCGCCTCCTTGAAAGCGCGGCGCGCGAGGATGGCGAAATCGTACCGTTCAGGGGCGATACCGACATCTTCATCACGCCCGGCTACCGCTTCCGCACGGTGCAGGGCCTGATGACCAACTTCCATCTGCCGCGCTCGACGCTCTTCATGCTGGTGAGCGCGTTGATGGGGCTGGAGACGATGCGCGGCGCCTATGCGCACGCGATCGGGGGCGGATACCGCTTCTACTCCTACGGTGATTCGAGCCTGCTCTTGCCGTGATCAGGCCTCTGCTGTATTATTCATATAATACGGTTAATGAGGTGCTCATGATGAAGCTGATGATTCCCGCTCTCGCCATGCTCGGCCTTGCCGCGTGCGACGCGCCCGCCGATCAGCCCGAGAAGGGCGCGGACGTCGCCATCGTCGCGGCGAACGAACAGGGCAAGCGCGTGTTCGAGGCCGCAGCGGACGGCAAGACGGGCGCGGTGACGGTGACGACGCCGGGCTTCGACCTCAACCTCAAGCTGCCCAAGGTGGCGCTCGGGGCAGACGATTTCGATATCGACGGCGTGAAGCTCTACCCCGGTTCGACGATCGGGGAGATCCGGGTCGATGCCGGCTCCAAGGACAAGAAAGGCGACGCCGCGGTGGATGTCGGCTTCACCGCGCCTGCCGACGCGAAGACCGTGGCGGGCTGGTTCGCGCGGCGCTTCACGCAGAAGGGTATCGCCTTCGAACGCGAGGGCGACACGCTGACTGGCGAGACGAGTGACGGCGATGCGTTCGTCGTCGAACTCGTCGACGAGACGGTGGACGGCGCGGCGGGGGCGAAGGGCAGCATCCACGTCGTCAGCGGATAGAGGTTTCCTGCGCGCGCGCTTCGCTCTATGCGGCGCGCCATGACGCGTTTCGACTTTTCCATCCACGCGCGCGACGGCAGGGCGCGCACCGGCACGATCCATATGATGCGCGGCGAGATTCGTACGCCCGCGTTCATGCCGGTCGGCACCGCCGCGACCGTGAAGGCGATGAAGCCCGCGGACGTGCGCGCCACGGGCGCCGACATCATCCTCGGCAACACCTATCACCTGATGCTGCGCCCCGGCGACGAGCGCATGGCGCGCCTCGGCGGGCTGCACCGCTTCATGGGCTGGGACCGGCCGATCCTCACCGATTCGGGCGGGTATCAGGTGATGAGCCTTTCCGACCTCACCAAGGTGACGGAAGAGGGCGTGCGCTTCGCCTCGCACCTCGACGGCTCGCGGCACCTGCTGACGCCGGAACGCTCGATGGAAATCCAGCGCAACCTCGGCAGCGACATCGTGATGGCGTTCGACGAGTGTACCGCGTTTCCCGCGCCGCACGGCGTTGCTGCGAAATCGATGGAAATGTCGATGCGCTGGGCGAAGCGTTCGCGGGACGGCTTCGACGGGCATGAGCACGCGGGTCGCGCGGCGCTGTTCGGCATCCAGCAGGGCTCGATGTTCGAAGACCTGCGCCGCGCCTCCTCGCAGGCGCTGACGGAGATCGGTTTCGACGGCTACGCGATCGGCGGCCTTGCGGTGGGCGAGGGTCAGCCGCAGATGTTCGAGGTGCTCGATTATGCGCCGGGGCTGCTGCCGGAGGACCGGCCGCGCTACCTGATGGGCGTCGGCAAGCCCGACGACATCGTGGGCGCGGTCGAGCGCGGCATCGACATGTTCGACTGCGTGCTGCCGACGCGATCGGGCCGCAACGGGCAGGCGTTCACGCACGATGGGCCGATCAACCTTCGGAACGCCCGCTTCGCCGAGGATACGGGGCCGCTCGATCCCGATTGTGCCTGCGCGGTCTGCCACGGTTGGAGCCGCGCCTATATCCACCACCTGATCCGATCGGGCGAAATCCTTGGCGCGATGCTGATGACGGAGCACAACCTCTCTTTTTATCAGCAGTTGATGGCAGGGCTCCGACAGGCCATCGCGGAGGGGCGGCTGGAGGCGTTCGCGCGTGCGTTCGTCGGCCGCTACCGGAAGGAAGGCTGATGGCGGTTGTCGAAGTTGAGCGTTGCGGAGGTTACGCTGTTGTCACGATGAACCGCCCGGAGGCGATGAACGCGCTTTCGAAGGCGCTTCGCAGCGAACTCGCCCGCACCTTCGACGCGCTGGAGGCCGACCCCGATATCCGCGCCGTCATCCTGACCGCCGCGGGCGACCGGGCGTTCACCGCCGGGCTCGACCTCAAGGAACTGGGATCAGGCGCGACGAGCCTTGCCGACGCCGTGGAAAAGGAAGACCCCGTAAGTGCGCTCGGCCGTTTCTCGGGGCCTGTGATCGGCGCGATCAATGGTGTCGCGATCACCGGCGGCTTCGAACTGGCGCTCGCCTGCGACGTACTGATCGCGTCCGAAACCGCGCGCTTCGCCGACACGCACGCGCGCATCGGCGTGATGCCAGGCTGGGGCCTCAGCCAGCGGCTGAGCCGCACCATTGGTATCTTCCGCGCCAAGGAAATGTCACTGACCGGCAATTTCATCGACGCTGCGACGGCGGAACGCTGGGGCCTTGTGAACCGGGTCGTCGCGCCCGCCGAACTGATGCCCACGGCGCGGCGCTTCGCGGAGGATATGCTCTCCGCCGATCCGGGGATGCTGAAGGCGCTGAAGGCGCTCATCGACGACGGCTTCGCGCTCCCCTTCGGTGAGGCGATGGCGCTGGAAACGGAGCGGTCTGCGGGCAATAGCGCGATCGGCGCCGCAGCGGTCGAGGCGCGCCGCAGCGCCGTTCTCGATCGGGGGCGTTCGCAGGCGGGCTGACTAGCGCCCCTTGAAGTTCGCGGGGCGCTTTTGCAGGAAGGCGGTAACGCCCTCCGCGAAATCTTCCGTGAGACCGGCGAGCCGCTGGTTGCGACGCTCGACCATCAGCCCTTCGCTGAGCGGCTTGTCGAGGCATTGGCGCAGGCCCTGACGGATCAGCGCATAGGCGCGCGTCGGCCCCTTCGCCAGCCGCGCGGCGAGCGCGTGGGCCTCGGCCATCAGCGCGTCGTCGTCGACCACCTTGTAGATCATGCCCCAATCGAACGCCTGCGCGGCGGGCACCTTCTCACCGAGCATCATCATCGCCTGCGCCCGGGCGCGGCCCGCGAGGCGGGGCAGAATCCATGTCGAGCCGACATCGGGCACGAGGCCGATGTTGACGAAGGCCTGCAGGAAATAGGCGGAGCGGGCGGCGATGACGATGTCCCCCGCCAGCGCGATCGATGCGCCCGCGCCTGCCGCGGGGCCGTTCACCGCGGTGACGAAGGGTAGGGGCAGGTCCATCAGCCGTTCGAGCAGCGGATTGAAATGGGTTTCGAGCACTTTGCCCGCATCCATCGGGCCTGCGGGGAGCCCGCTGCTGTCCGGAGCGGCGCCTGCATTGCCGCCCGAGAGGTCGGCGCCCGAGGAAAAGCCGCGGCCCGCGCCCGTCATCAGCAGCACGCGCGCGGTGCCGCGATCGCGCACGGAATCGACCGCGTGGATCATCTCGGCCACCGTGTGCGTGCTGAGACCGTTCAGCACCTGCGGCCGATTGATCGTCAGCGTCGCAATGCCATCCTGTTCTTCGAGCAGGATGTGTTCGTAGGCCATGTGCGTCTCCCCGTATCCAGTTCGGGGATGCTTAGCCGCATCGAGCGGCTAGGGAACCGGTCATTTGAAAGGGGGGCGGATCATTTGACCGGTTCCCGCCGTTCGACGAGAGACTGATTCACGTTTCAGGCCGTAAAGGCCTGAAACGATCGCGGTCTAGTCGTCGAAGCGCCGGTCAAGCACTTCACCGGTCCGGCGATCGATCAGCAGTTCCACTTCCCGGTTCTGCGCATCGCGGCCTTCCACCTTCACCGCGGCGCCCTTCACCTCGATTTCGTGCGCGCGAACGCCGAGCGCGGCGGCGCGCTTCTCGACGGCATCGAGCGACATGGTCTTCGCGGCGGGCGCCGCCGCGTTCGCGATGAACGGCGTTGCCGCGGCAACGAGCAGGACGGCGGGCAGAATGATTCGTTTCATGGTCGGATCTCCTTGGGTTTGTGGAGAGATGCCTAGCGAATCGCCGCTGACGCGCGCCCAGCGCGGGTCGTCAGCCAAGCGTCAGCGGAGACGTGATAGCGACCGGACATGCGTATGACTCCATTTCCATCCTTGCGCCTCCGCCGGGCTTTGCCGGTTGCGCTCGCGGCCGTGGCGGTGCTGACCATCGCGGGCGGCGCCCCGGCAAAGGACAAACAGGTCAAGAAGGCGGAAGCGGCGACTTCGATCCGCGCCGCCGTCGAGCGCGGCGATATTCTGCCGCTGCCCCGTATTCTCGCGCTTGCACAGGCGCGCGTAAAAGGGGAAGTGCTGAAGATCGAACTCGAGCAGGACGACGGCGTGCTCAGCTATGAGGTCAAGATTCTGACCAAGAAGGGTCGTGTGCGCGAAGTCGAACTCGATGCCCGCACGGGCGCGCTCATCAAGATCGAGGATGATTGATGCGCCTGCTGGTGGTGGAGGACGATCCCGATGTGGGGGACGACCTCGTCCGCGCGCTGGGTGAAGCGGGCTTCGTCGTCGATCTTGCCGTGACCGGCGACGATGCGTGGTATCGCGGCGATACCGAGAACTATGCCGCCGTCATCCTCGACCTCGGCCTGCCGCGCCTCGACGGGCTCAGCGTCCTCAGGCGCTGGCGGAGTGCGGGGCGCAATTTCCCCGTGCTGATCCTCACCGCGCGCAGCGAATGGACCGAGAAGGTCGAGGGCATCGATGCCGGTGCCGACGATTATCTCGCGAAGCCCTTCGCGATGGGCGAACTGGTGGCGCGGGTACGGGCGCTGCTGCGCCGTGCGGCCGGGCATGGGTCGCCGCTGATCCGTGTCGGGCGCCTGACGCTCGATACCAGCCGTATGTCCGCGCATGTCGACGCGCGCGCGATCCGGCTGTCGCCGCTCGAATACCGCTTCCTCGAATTCCTCGCGCACCAGCAGGGCAGCGTCGCTGCCGCGCACGACATTGCAGAGCATCTCTACGGCACCGCCGATTCGGGCGACACCAACGCCATCGAGGCGCTCGTCACCCGGCTGCGCCGCAAGACCGGGCCGGGCATCGTCGAGACGCGGCGCGGCTTCGGCTACTTCCTCTCGGAGGAGAGCTGATGGCGCTGCGTTCGCTGCGGCTTCGGCTGCTGGCGAGCGCCGCCGCCGCGATTTTCCTTGCGCTCGCGCTTGCGGGCTTCGGGCTCAACTTCCTGTTCGAGCGCCATATCGAACGCCGCGAGGCGCTGTCGATGGAGGCGAAGGCAAGGGAACTGCTCGGCGCGCTGAGGCTCGATGGGAGCGGCAAGCCATTCGTTGATACGCTGCCCTCCGACAACCGCTTCAATGAACCTGCGGGGGGGCTTTACTGGCAGGTCACGACGGCGGCCGGGCAGGAGCATTCGCCTTCGCTCTGGGACCAGTCGCTTCCCGCTGCAATGGAAACGCCCCGTGATCACTGGCGCGTGCGGCGCATACCGGGACCGTTCGAGCAGGGATTGCTGGTGATCGAGCGGATGGTGCGGCCCGACCAGAGCGGCCGCCCGGTTCTGGTGCAGGTGGCGACCGACGACGGCGCGCTCCTCGACGCGCAGCGCGAATTCGGCCGGGAAATGATCGGCTCGCTTGTGCTGCTGTGGCTGGTGCTGATCGGCGCCGCCTACGGCCAGGTGGTGCTGGGGCTGAAGCCGCTGGCGCGCATCCGCGACGAGCTCGACCGGATGCGGCGCAATCCGGGCGCGCGGCTATCGGCGGACCATCCGACCGAAATCGATCCACTGGCGAACGCGATCAATTCGCTCGCCGATGCGCGGGCGGGAGATGTCGATCGTGCGCGCCGCCGCGCTGCCGATCTCGCGCACAGCCTGAAGACGCCGCTTGCCGCGCTCGCCGCGCAGAGCCGCCGCGCGCGTGAGGCGGGAGCGCATGAAGCGGCGGACGGGCTCGACCGCGCCATCGCGGCGGCGGGTGCGGCGCTGGAGGCGGAACTCGCGCGCTCGCGATCGGCGGTGGCGCGCGAGGCGCAGGCGTCCGAACGTGCGAACGTGCTCGACGCGGCGGAAGCCGTCGCCGCCGTCATCGAGCGCACCGAGGCGGGCGAGCGCATCGTGTTCGAGATCGACGTGCCGGAGGATCTGGAATTGCCGTTCGCGGCTTCGGATCTTGCCGAAATCCTCGGCGCGCTGATGGAGAATGCCGCGCGTTTCGCCCGGCGGCGGGTGGCTGTCTCCGGCGTTGTCGCGGGTGACGAGGTTCGGATCAGCGTCGGGGACGATGGCCCCGGCATCGCCGATGCGCGCGCGGCGACGGCGCTGGTGCGCGGCGGGCGTCTCGACGAGGCCGGGCCGGGCCACGGTTTCGGGCTTGCCATCGTCAGCGATCTGGTGAGCGCGACGGACGGCACCATGGCGCTCGGCACCGGCCCGCTCGGCGGCCTTGAAGTCCGCCTCGCGTGGCCGGTGCTTGCTGCATCCTAGAAGTTGACGAGGAAGTTCAGGCGCAGGCGGTTCTGCCAATCGACTGGGCCGATGACGCCGTCCTTCTGCCGGTAGTGGTAGTAGGTGGCGTTGAGCACGAGGTTGTGCTTCGGCACGAAATCGATCGCGAGCGTGTGCTGCATGTAGTTCGTGCCGATGTTGGTGTTGTCCTGGCTGAACGCCGCCAGCACCGCGTCCGTCTCCGCCTCGGCGTAGCCGTAGGTGAAGCGCCAGTCGCCGGGCTTGCTCGCGCGGCCGACGAGGAGGTCGACGCCGAAGCCGGTGTCGGCATCGGTCGCCGCGCCGTAGTTGTGCACATAATCGCCGACGATGCGCACCGGCCACTTCTCGCCGAGGCCGTTCCAGGTGAGCGCGGCGATCACGTCGAGCAGGTTGAAGTCGGAGAGATAGCGCCCGCCCGCGAACAGGTTTGAACGGAAGTCGCCCGCGTCACCGCCTGCGAGGCTGCGGAGCGAGTAGTCGTAGTAACCGACCGCGAGTTCGGCCTGAATGGGCGCCGACGGCGTCTGCACCGAGAGCTGGCCGCCGATCATGCGGCTGTCCGGCCCTGCGACGGATTCGTCGACGAGGAAATAGAGCCCGCTCGCCTTCACCTTCACGCCGCCGAAATCGGCGCTGTACGCGGCGGACGCGCCCTGCGGGGAGACGTCGCCGTCCCACACAAGCTCGGTGCGCACGAACGGCTGCGGGATCTTGCCGAGGTGGACCTGAAGGTCGCCGGGGGTGAGGCGGATATAGGCCTGATCGAGGCTGACCTGGAGGTCGTCGTCGAAGTTCGACAGCGTCATGTCGGTGGAGTTGGGATCGTCCAGATCGCCCGTGGCGAGCTGGCCGCCGACGGTGAGCCAGTCGTTCACCGCATAGGCGGCACGCAGGCGCGCGCGGAGCACGCCACGATCACGGTCGCGCGCACCGGCGATGCCGAAGTTGGACTCGTAGCGCACGCGCATGTCGCCGGAGAGGCTGAGGCGCGAGGGCGCGCTGCTGACGGGCGCGGCGGTCGTGACGATGGCGCTCGGCGCAGGGGCGGGCGCAGCCGCGACGGCGACGGGCGTTTCGCGCTGCTTTGCGAGCGCGCCTTCAAGCTCGGCGATGCGCGCCTTCGCGCGCGTCTGTTCGGCGCGGAGTGCCTCGACGGCGGCCTTCAGCTCGGCGATGTCGTCGGCCGGAGCGGCCTGCGCGGACACGGGCGCCAGCGCGCTTCCAAGCAACAACGACGCGCAGACAGGCAGGCGCCATCCACGCAGAAAATGGAACGTGTACGTCATAAATTCCCCTTTTGGGTATGCAACCGGAGCGCCGGGGCCGGCACCGCACGCTGCCCATAGCAGCCCTTCGCTGGCATGTCGCTGACGCGCGTCGTCAGCGAAGTGTCAGATTCGTCGCAGGGGAAAGGGAAACGGCCTCAGTGCGGCGCGGGGACGTCTGCCGCCTTCACCTTCGCGCGGAAGGCGTGAAGCAGCGGCTCGGTGTAGCCGCTCGGCTGGGCCACGCCTTCGAACACCAGCGCGCGCGCCGCCTGATAGGCGAGGCTGGTGGCTTCGTTGCCGGACATTGGCCGGTAGAGCGGGTCGCCTGCGTTCTGCGCGTCCACTTTCGCGGCCATGCGCGCGAAGGCGGCGTCGACGTCCGCCGCCGTGCAGACGCCGTGCAGCAGCCAGTTCGCCATGTGCTGCGAGGAAATGCGCAGCGTTGCGCGGTCCTCCATCAGCCCGATGTCGTGAATGTCCGGAACCTTCGAGCAGCCGACGCCCTGATCGACCCAGCGCACGACGTAGCCGAGAATGCCCTGCGCGTTGTTGTCGAGCTCCTGCCCGATCTCTTCGGGGGACCAGTTGTGCCCGGCGGCGAGCGGGAGGGTGAGCAGCGCGCCGAGGCTGTCGATGCCCTCCGCGCGGCGCTCCGCCTGCCGTGCGAACACATCGACGGCGTGATAGTGCGTCGCGTGCAGCGTGGCGGCGGTGGGCGAGGGCACCCACGCGGTGTTCGCGCCCGTCTTGGGGTGGCCGATCTTCTGCTCCAGCATGTCCGCCATCCGGTCCGGCGCCGCCCACATGCCCTTGCCGATCTGCGCGCGGCCGGAAAGCCCGCAGGCGAGGCCGATCTGCACGTTGCGGTTCTCGTAGGCGGTGATCCACGCGGAGGTCTTCATGTCGCCCTTGCGGATCATTGCGCCCGCGCGCATCGAGGTGTGAATCTCGTCGCCCGTGCGGTCGAGGAAGCCGGTGTTGATGAAAACGATGCGGTTCTTCACCGCCGCGATGCACACCGCGAGGTTCGCGGACGTGCGCCGCTCCTCGTCCATCACGCCCACCTTGATCGTGTAGCGCGCAAGGCCGAGCAGATCCTCGATCGCGTCGAACAGGCGGTTCGTGAACGCGGCCTCATCAGGCCCGTGCATCTTCGGCTTCACGATATAGATCGAACCCGAGCGGCTGTTCACGAAACGGCCCTGACGCTTCAGGTCGTGAACGGCGATGAGACTGGTGACGATGCCGTCGAGAATGCCCTCGGGCGCTTCCGATCCGCCCGGCAGACGCACGGCGGGCGTCGTCATCAGGTGGCCGACGTTGCGCACGAAGAGGAGGCTGCGGCCGGGGAGCGTGAACGCCGTGCCGTCCGGCGCGGTGTAGCTGCGATCGGCATTCAGGCGGCGCGTCATCGGCTTGCCGCCCTTCTCGAACGTGTCCTCAAGATCGCCCTTCATCAGGCCGAGCCAGTTCGCATAGGCGGCGACCTTGTCCTCCGCGTCCACGGCGGCGACCGAGTCTTCGAGGTCGACGATCGTGGAGAGCGCGGATTCGAGAACGACATCGGCGAGGCCCGCCGGATCGTCCTTGCCGATCGGGTGCGCGCGATCGATCACGAGTTCGATGTGGATGCCGTTGTGGCGGAGCAGCAGATTGTCGCCTGCGCGGCCGACGAGCTGCGCCGGATCGGCAAGCGCGGGCGTGCCGCCCGTCCAGCCCGTCCACGATCCGCTCGCGAGTGGCACCGCGCGATCGAGGAACGCCTTCGCCCACGCGATCACCTCCGCGCCGCGCACGGGGTCATAACCCTTCCCTGCGGCGGCGCCCGGAATCGCATCGGTGCCGTAGAGCGCGTCATAAAGGCTGCCCCAGCGCGCGTTGGCGGCGTTGAGCACGAAGCGCGCGTTCAGGATGGGCACGACGAGCTGCGGCCCGGCGAGCGTCGCAAGCTCGGCATCGACGTTTTCGGTGGTGACAGTGAACGGCGCGGGCTCCGGCACCAGATAGCCGATCTCGCGCAGGAACGCCTGATACTCGGCGGCGTCCAGCGGCTTTCCGGCGCGCGCCGTGTGCCACGCGTCGATGCGCGCCTGAAGATCGTCGCGGGTCTTGAGGAGCGCGGCATTCTCGGGCGCGAAGCGGGCGTAGATGTCGGCAACGCCCGCCCAGAAGGCATCGGCCTCTACGCCCGTGCCGGGCAGCGCCCTGTCTTCGATGAAGCGGACGAGTTCGTCCGCGATCTGGAGGCCGTTCTTCTCGATCATGTCGGTCATTGTCATTTCCCCTGTCAGGCGTTCTGCGCCTTGAGTTTCGCCGCTGCTATTCCTGCCAGCGCGCAAAGCTCGTCGTTGTCCGAAGTGTCGCCGGTGACGCCGACGGCACCGATGGCCCGCCCTGCCTCGTCGACGACGATCACGCCGCCCGCCGCCGGAATGAGGCCGGCGGGTGCAATCGTTCCGAGAGACGCGACGAAGCTCGGGCGCTCTGCGGCCATTTCGCCGATCCTGCGGCTGGATAGGCCAAGCGCGAGCGCGCCGGCCGCCTTGCCGGTGGCGATCTGCGCACGAAGTGTGGAGCTGCCGTCCTGCCGTTCGAAGGCGATCAAATGGCTCCCGCTGTCCAGCACGGCGACGCTGAGCGGCTTCAGCCCGAGCTGCCCGCCGTGCGCAAGCGCGGCGGCGATGATCGTTCTGGCCTGATCGAGGCTGATATAACCCATGGGTTCTCCAGATGGCGGCGGCAAACCGTTCATAGACGAGTGCGAACTCGTGCGGTAGACGAACGAAAATTAAAGCAGCTTTTCGTTTCAGGAATAAATCCGATGGATGCCGCCTGATGGACGCCGACTACGCGCTGTTCGCCAAGATCATCGAAAGCGGCAGCCTTTCGGCGGCGGGGCGTGCGGTGGGGCTTTCCCCCGCGATGGTTTCGAAGCGGCTGGCGCGGCTGGAAGTGCGGCTCGGCGCGGCGCTCGTCAACCGCACGACGCGGCGGCTCGCGCTCACCGAAACGGGCGAGCGTTTCCACCGCGACGTGCTGGCGATCCTGAAGGCGGTGGCAGAGGCGGAAGCACGCGTCGGCGGGGAGAAGGACGGCCCGGCGGGCCTGCTGCGCGTGTCGGCGCCCACCTCGTTCGGGCGGCTGCACATCGCGCCGCACCTGAAGCGGTTTCTGGATGCGTATCCGCGCATCACGCTCGATCTCGATCTTTCGGACGGGTTCGTGGACCTGATGGCGGACCGCATCGACGTCGCCGTACGGATCACGCCCACGGTCGGCGGCGGCGTGAGCGCACGGCGGCTGGCGACCAACCGCCGCATCCTCTGCGCGGCCCCCGCCTATATCGCCGAACACGGCGCGCCGGAGGATACGGTGGCGCTCGGCGATGGGCGGCGGCACCGGCTGCTCGCGGCGACCGGCCAGTTCCCGTGGCGGCTGACGGGTGCGGGCGTGAGCGCAGGCGCGCGCACGGTTTCCATCGACGGCACCAGCCGCGTGCGCACCAATTCGAGCGAGGTCGTCCGCGAGCTGTGCATCGCCGGGGTCGGCATCGCGCTGAGATCGCTATGGGACGTAAGCGCCGACCTCGCCGCCGGGCGGCTGGTGCGCATCCTGCCGGACTGCGAGGGATCGGCGGACGTCGGCATCTACGCCGTCTCGCCGCGCCGCAGCGAAATTGCGCCTGCGGCGCGCGCGTTCACGGAATTTCTTGAAGGGCTATATGGGCCTGTGCCGCCTTGGGAGGGATGAGGGATTGGGTTTCGAATCTGCGGCTCTTCAAGCATCACGCTTTGTAGCGGGCGAAGAGGTTAGCGAAATCCTCCGGCGCAACCTCTTTAAGTTGAGGTCCGCATCGTTCAAAGTACTGCGACCCATAAAGACTCGGATTTTCTTGCCCACATATTTGAAATACAAAAACTGTCTTGTCGTAATAACGAACACATTTTAAATGTGCGGTGATATATGAGCGCAGAGGCTCAGAGATATCGCTGTTACTTACACGATTGACCACATCTATAAAAAGATCATCTAAGCTCTTTTTCAAGAAATTTGCTTCGTGTTCAACGCCACCGATGTAAAATCGGCTATATATTCGCGGCTGTTCTCCGAATAGAATTTTTATTCGTTCAGCCGTTCCTTCATTTTCGGCGACGCCTACCAAAATGTACCCTTTGTGACCTGGGGAAATGTTGGCAATTCCAGCACAAGTCTTGAGTATTTTCGTGAATGAATCTTCATCAAATTTTGGACTATTTTCAAGCGTCAGAAAGCCTTGCTTGAAGTCGTATGCTGCCTGCTCAGTATAAGATTGCTGGAGGAGGTTTTCGAATTGTGTGACCCAATGAATCTGAGCAGGGTCAATGGTGCTCGAAGCCGTGAACGCTTTCTGAATGATACCGACGACTGAATCGACATTGCGCTGACGATTCTCTGCGCCCCATCGACCTCCCTCCTGAATGTTGAAGGTATCGCCGAAATTCTTGAGACCAGAAATTAGTGCCGAGTAATCTGAAATCTCATAGTTTTTCTTAACAACTAAATCGTGAAAGGCCAGAAAAACGACTTGGAAGTATCGAGGTGAAGGTGCTACGGGATTGCTAAAAATTAGCTGCGTGAAAGTTTGTCCGGAGGAATCCAAGGTCAGCTTAATCTGGTCTAGTGTACGCTGAAAATCATTCACAGCAAGTGACGGCGACCGTTTCTCGATCAACTGTTCGATCATCTTATAGCGATCAGATTCCTGCTCGTCAGGGCTTATGCCAAAATACTCGTCAAGGTATTCTGTGCGAGACGGTACCGGATCATCGTTTATCATATAGGCTAGCAAATCCGCGACCAGTTCCTCGTCACGACTTTGCCTAACGTTATCGCGCGATAATACACCATGCTTCACCCAAAAAACGTCCTCAATCGCGATGCCGTAATCAAGATCTTTATTGGTGATACTGATCGCCTGCATTTCGTTTAGACGAAGAATATCATTCGCTGAATCATCTCCTCTGACCTTGGCCGAAATGCGCCGAACCGCCGTAGCGAACGCCCCTGTTGACCCTGCTGATCGAAGTTCTTGCCTAGATAACTGACGACCACCAGAATTAATCCGACGGAAAACCGTATCCACAGCGTTATCGTCAGCAAATTCGTAAATCGAAAGTGGTAGAGGATATGACGCAATCCTTACGCATTGACCGCGTTCCATTATAGGTTCTCGTTGCGTCAATTCGCCTTTATCGAGCAGACTTTTTGAAACGGCAATAGCGTTCAGATCGAAATAATGTCCTTCCACGCTATACTTATTAGATATAAATGAAACGATAGCATCTAACCGTTGCATTCCATCAATTATTTCTAGGAAATTATCCTCACGGCGTGCTGTCTCTGCTAACAAAACGATTGGAACAGGGAAGCCGCGTATAATGGAATCAATAAAATTCTACTTTTCTTCCATCGTCCATATCAGCTTGCGCTGATAGCGGCGGTTGACAACGTAGCGACGGTCAACGAAATTACCGTAGACGCGCTCTAGAGCTTCGCCCTTCACATTCACATCCGGTGCAGCACTTGCCATTTGTACCCCCAATTGCAGATTTATACTTCCGGAGCACTAATTTATAGGTCGAGAACTATTACCTTGAGAGCTGCTTTTGCAAGCTAAAGGTTTCTAGTGATCTAAAAAGAGTTGATGATTGGCTCTCCCCTCATAACCCCTCAAACCGGCACCGCCGTCTTGTAAACGATCGGCCGTAGCGCAAAGCTCGTCGTCACCTGCGCCACGCCCTCGATGCGCGTGAGTCTCCGCAGCACGTCCTCGAAATCCGAGAGTGAGGGGACGAGGACGCGGAGCTGGTAGTCGGCTTCGCCGGTCATCAGGTAGCATTCCATCACCTCCGGGAAGGCGGCGACGGCGGTTTCGAAGATGTCGAGGTGCTTTTCGTCCTGCTGGTTGAGGCGCACGCGCACGAAGGCGCTGATCGTGAGGCCGACCTGATCGGGGCTGACCAGCGCGACATAGCCGGTGATGATGCCGTCCGCCTCCAGCTGGCGCACGCGGCGGAGGCACGGGCTCGGCGACAGGCCGACCTTCTCGGAAAGCTCCTGATTGGTGATGCGGCCGTCCGCCTGCAGGCACTCAAGGATTTTGACATCGAGCGCGTCGAGCGGCTGGGTTGGCATAAAATTGCTTCCTGAAGGTTTCAGGTAATCGTTTCTGCCAAAACGCCTGCTCTGTCGAGCCTATTTCGCAAGGACCGCGCGCGGGCGGGCGTTCTATATGGACGGCTCGCACAAGCGCGGAGCAGACAGATGGCAGTGACGGTTTCCAGTCCCGATACGGTGAGCACGCTCGAAGACCTCGAGGCGCGGCTGCGCTGGCTTGCCGCGTGGACGATCCACAACGCCAATCACATCCGCGAGAACGTGGACGGGGTGAAGGTCGGCGGGCATCAGGCGAGCTGCGCCTCGATGAGCGCGATCATGGCGGCGCTCTATTTCCATGCGCTGGGGCCGAACGACCGCGTGGCGGTGAAGCCGCACGCGGGGCCGCTGCTGCACGCGATCCACTACATGCTGGGGAATGAGAGCCTCGATAAATTGAAGGCGTTCCGGGGGCTGGGCGGCGTGCAGTCCTACCCATCGCGCACGAAGGACGTGATCCCGGTGGATTTCTCGACGGGTTCGGTGGGGCTCGGTGTGGCGATCACGGCGTTCGCCAGCCTCGTGCAGGACTACATGGTCGCGCACGGGCTGATGGCGGACGCCGATACCGGCCGCATGATCGCGCTGATGGGCGACGCGGAACTCGACGAGGGCAATATCTACGAGTGCCTGATCGAGGCCTACAAGCACGACATCCGCAACTGCTGGTGGATCGTGGACTACAATCGGCAGTCGCTGGATGCGACCACCGCGGACCGGATGTTCCGCCGCTTCGACGACATCTTCGAAACCTGCGGCTGGCGCGTCGTGACGCTGAAGCACGGGCGGCACCAGCGCGCGGCGTTCAAGGAACAGGGCGGGCAGGCGCTCGCCGACTGGATCGACAATTGCCCGAACGCGGAATACGCGGCGCTCACCTATCAGGGCGGCGCGGCGTGGCGCGCGCGGCTGGAGACGGACATCGGCGGCGTGCGCGGGGTGAAGGCGCTGCTCGGCAAGCGCGACGATGCGGCGCTCGCCGAGCTGATGACCAACCTTGGCGGGCATTGCCTCGAATCGCTGACGGAGGCGTTCGAGGGCGCGAAGGATGATCGACCGACATTGTTCATCGCCTACACGATCAAGGGCTTCGGCCTGCCGCTCGCCGGGCACAAGGACAATCACGCCGGGCTGATGACGCCGGGGCAGGTGAGCGAGCTGCGCACCGGCCTCGGCATCGCGGAAGGCGAGGAGTGGGAGCCGTGGGCGGGGCTCGGCAGCAATGCCGCTGCCGCCGCAAAGGCGATGGCGGAGGCCGCGCCGATCCGGCTGAAGAAAGAATACCGGCCGGTCGATTCGATTGACGTGCCGCCGCTGGAAGCGCCGCGCGACGCCGAGCAATCGACGCAGGCGGCGTTCGGCAAGATCCTGTTCGAGCTGGCGAAGTCCGGGCATCCGCTCGCCGCGCGGATCGTGACGACCTCGCCGGACGTGACGGTTTCCACGAACCTCGGCGGCTGGGTGAACCAGCGCGGGCTGTTCCGGCGGCAGGATCTCACCGACGTGTTCCAGAAGGCGAAGATTCCCTCGGCGCAGAAATGGTCGGGCGCGCCCGCCGGGCAGCACATCGAACTCGGCATCGCGGAGAACAACCTGTTCGTGATGCTCGCCGCGCTCGGCCTTGCGGGCGACATCTTCGGCGAGCAGCTGATGCCGGTCGGCACCGTGTACGATCCGTTTATCGCGCGCGGGCTCGATGCACTCAATTACGCCTGCTATCAGGACGCGCGCTTCATGCTGGTGGCGACGCCGTCGGGCGTCACGCTCGGGCCGGAGGGCGGTGCACACCAGTCGATCAACCCGCCGCTGATCGCGATGGGCCAGCCGGGCCTCACGCACTACGAACCCGCGTTCGCGGATGAACTCGCGCTGATGATGGAGCACGGCTTCCGCCACATGCAGGCGGCGGACGGCGGATCGATCTACCTGCGCCTCACCACGCGCAGCATCCTGCAGGCGTGGCGCGAGGACGATGCGTGGCAGGCGGATGCGCTGAAGGGCGCGTACTGGCTGCGCAAACCCGCTGAGGGCAGCGAGGCGGCGGTCGTCGCGATGGGCGCGGTGATGCCCGAGGCGATCGCGGCGTGGGAACTGCTGGAGGCGGACCTGCCGGGGCTCGGCCTCCTCGCCGTCACCTCGCCGACGCTGCTTCACCGCGACTGGAGCGCGGCGCGCGCCGCGCGCTGGCAGGGCCGGGCGCGGGAGACGTCGCACATCGAAACGCTGCTTGGCGCGCTGGCGCCCAGCGCGGGGCTGGTGACGGTGCTCGACGGGTCTCCGGCGGCGCTGTCGTGGCTCGGGGGTGTTCTCGGTCACCGTGTCAGCCCGCTCGGCACCGACCGCTTCGGGCAGACCGGCAACCTCCCCGATCTTTACCGCGCGTATCGCCTCGATGCCGATGCGATCGTGGAGGCTGCGGCGGAACTGTTCCTCTAGGCGGGATCGCTGATGCCGTGACGCCCGGTTTCGATGCGGCCCGCGAAGCGCTGCTCGAAGCCGGGGGCGGTGACGGTGAGATCGTACCAGCCCTGGCTATCCTTCGCGGGCCAGACGTGGCTGGCTTTCAGCGCCTCTGCGCGCGCGCCGTAATGCTCGCTGCGAACTTCCGCATTGCCGCGTGAGGTGAGTTTGAGCGCCGGGCCCTTGCGGTCGTAGCGTGCCGTCACGATGGGCGGCGTGTCGTTTTCGGCGAGCGAGCCCTTGATCGCGCGGACGAAGCCGTTGGGGCCGATCAGCCAGAGATCGAACGCGCCGTCCGGTTCCACTGCCCAGTCGCCCGAAAGGCGCTTGCCCGCTTCCACCGTGTAGCGGCGCGGGATGCGATCGAGGTTCAGCTTGTCGTAGACGTGGAACACCGCGCCCGCGGTGCCGGTGTTCACGAAATCGACGGTGACGGCGCGGCGCTTCGGATCGACGCGCATGTCGGCGTGGAGTTCGTAAGGTAGCGCGCGCGAGGGGCGGGTGCCCGCTTCCTGCCAGAGCGGTTGCGGGGTTTCCGGCGGCATGATCTTCGGGCGCTGCATGTGCGCGAGGACGATGCCAGAGGCGCCCGTCACCGGCGGCAGCGGCGGGAAGCTCGGGTCCGACGGCGCGGCGAAATCGAACGCCGAGGTGAGATCGCCGCTCACCGCGCGGTGCCACGGGCTGATCGCGGGGATGGTGACGCCGAAGCGCTTTTCGAGGAACTGGCCGATCGAGGTGTGGTCCATCACCTCGGATGAAACCCAGCCGCCGCGGCTCCACGGCGAGACGACGTACATCGGTACGCGCGGCCCCATCGCCCACGGGCGCACATTGCCGCTGACGTCGTCGGTGGGGTCGGTGTATTTGCCGGCGGTATCGTGGAAATAATGCCCGGCGATCGGCATCGTCGTCTTACCGCAGAGATTGCCTTCGCGATCGTAAGAGGGCGGCGCGGCGGGCGGCAGGTGATCGAACTGGCCGTCGTTTTCGTCGAAGGTGAGGAAGAAGGCGGTCTTCGCCCACACATCGGGATTGGCGGTCAGCGCATCGAGAACCATCGCGGTGAATTCGGCGCCTTGCAGCGGCGTCGATGCGCTCGGATGCTCCGACCATTCCTTGGGCGGCAACACCCATGAGACGGAGGGAAGCGTGCCGGCCTTCACATCGTCCGCAAGCTGGAGCAGCGTGTATTCGCTCATGCCGCGCTTATAGAGTTCCGAACCCGGCTTCGCGTCGCGGAAGCTCTGCGAGCCGAGGCAGCCATGCATCGCGCCGGTCCAGTTGTCGTTCGGATCCTGATAGATGCGCCAGTCGATGCCCGCCGCTTGCAGCACGTCGGGGATCGTCGGCCACGTCAGCGCATTGCCCTGATAGGTGTAGCCGGGCGAGGGCAGCGCGCCCTTCACCCAGCAGCGCAGATTGTTCGGCTCCGAATTCACATCGGTGCAATTCTCGCCTTTCGCGACCGCCGCGGGATCGAAATTCGATCCGGTCCAGAACACGATGCGGTTGGGATCGGTGCCGGAGGTGACCGAGCAGTGATAGGCGTCGCAGATCGTGAAATTCTCCGCGAGCGCGAACTGGAAAGGAACATCCTCGCGCCGGTAATAACCCATCGAATAGGGGTTCTTGTAGCGCGGCCATTCGCCGAAGCGCCCCTGGCTCCACGCGGCCTGCGCGTCCGAGAAACTGTGCGGCGTGCCGGGTACCTTGAGCGCGTCGGTGGTTTTGGTGTCGAGATGATAGGGCGGCAGTTCGCGTTTGCCGTCCGATTGCTGCCAGACGGTGCGGTCGCCGCGCATCGGGATCGGGTGGCGGTCGCCGAAGCCGCGCACGCCGCGCATCGTTCCGAAATAATGATCGAACGAGCGATTTTCTTGCATCAGAATGATGATGTGCTTCACGTCCTCGATCGTGCCCGTGACGCGCGCGGGAGCGATCGCCATGGCGCGTGCGATGCTGGCCGGAAACGCGGAGAGCGCGGCACCGGCTGCGGCGGTGCGGAGGAAATTCCGGCGGCTGGTGTCGGTCATCGTGCGCCTTTCATTTTAAGAGTTAGAGCGCCGCGCGGCGCAGGTGCGCGGCCGCCCGGTCGAGGAGGAAAACCACGAGAAAAATGACAACGAGGATCGTGCCGACATGGCCGTAATCGTACATGTCGTAACGGCCTTTGAGTTCCTGCCCGATGCCGCCCGCGCCGACGATACCGATGACGGTCGCCATGCGCATGTTGCGATCAAGCACATAGAGCGCGGCGGCGATGAAGCGCGGCATCGCCTGCGGCAGCACGGCCCAGCGGAGCTGCGCGAGCATGGTGGCACCGCCCGCCGCGAGCGCCTCCTGCGGGCGCGGGTCCAGCCCCTCCATATCCTCGCCGTAGACCTTTCCGAGATAACCCGCGCCGTAGAAGGCGAGCGCGAGGATGCCCGCGATCGGCCCGAAGCCGTAGGCGATGACGAGGAACAATGCGCTGATCATCTCCGGGATCGAGCGCAGCAGGCTGATCGCCGCGCCTGCGAGGCCGCGCAGCGCGGGCGAATGCGTGATATTGCGCGCAGCGCCGAGCGCGAGCGGAAAGCCGATGAGGATCGCGATTACTGTGCCCCACAGGGCGATCTCCAGCGTCTCCAGCATCTTCGCGGCGACGTGGACGAGATAGCCGACCGGCTCGACGAGAACCGTGGTGCGTTCGGCGCGCGGTTCCATTTCGAGCGTGTCGGGGTTGAGGGCCTGCGTGGTGGTTTCTACCGTTTCGATATGCGCGAACAGAGGCAGGTTTGCGGGATCGAAATTCTCTATCCGGCTCACCTCGGTGCTTGTGGAGATCTGGAGCGGAAACAGCTTGCCCGCGACCGCGCTGAAGCCGTCCGCGACTTCGGATTCGGGGATGAGCCCGACAGCAGCGAGCGCGGCCTCTCCGGTCATCGAGATCATGCGCCCGATCTCGACGCGCTGGCCGGTGATCCAGAGCAGCGCGAGGGCTGCGATAACAATGGCGACGGTGCGCGTTCCGAACGGGCTCGGGTAATGCCATGCGGCGGTGCTGTTCATGCCGCGAGCCCTCCGCTGGCGATGGGGACCGGCCCCGCCTCGCCATAGATCGCGCGGATGGCACTGCGGTCGAGATCGGCGGGGGTGCCGTCGAAGACCAGCCGCCCGTGACGCAGCGCGACGATGCGGTCCGCGAAGGCGCGTGCGAGTTCGATCTGGTGGAGGCTGCACAGCACGGTCGCACCGCGCACGCGCGCCTGATCGCGGATGAGGCCGAGGATATCGGTGCTGATGCGCGGATCGAGGCTGGCGACGGGTTCGTCGGCAAGCACGATCGCGGGGTCCAGCATGAATGCGCGCGCGATGCCGACGCGCTGCTGCTGACCGCCCGAGAGACTGTCCGCCCGGCGGCTCATGTGCGGGGGACCAAGGCCGACGGAGGCCGCGAGCATACACGCCTTCGTTTTCAGCGTTTCCGGGAAGAGACCGGTAAGCACGCGCGTCGGGCCGAGCGCCGGGAGTGCGCCCGTCATGATATTGGATGCGACGCTGAGGCGCCCGACGAGATTGAAGCTCTGGTGGATCATGCCGATCCGGCGGCGGATGGGTTTCACCGTGCGGAGCGTGAGATCGCGGCCTTCGATGAGGACACGGCCTTCGGTCGGCTCGGCGAGGCGGTTCGCCATGCGCAGCAGCGTCGACTTGCCCGCGCCCGACGGACCGAGGAGGACGCAGAACTGGCCACGCGGCACATCGAGCGATACATCGTCGAGCGCGCGCGTGCCGTCCGGGTAGCGCTTGCCGATGTTGCGGAAGCTGATGGCGGGCGCGTCCATTCTCAGCGGCTCGCCGACTTGGTGAGGATGCGGCTTTTGAGATCGTCGTCGACGAGCGCCATGCGCGATGCCGCGACGTTGAATTTCGATGCCGGGAATTTCACGTCGTAGCCGTCGATGCGTTTGCCGCCATAGCCGCGGATCATCTCGGGCGTCATGCCCGGCGCGTGCGCGATGTCGGCGAAGGCGGCGCGGAGTTTCGCCTGAAGCTTCGGTGCCATACGGCTGTTCACGGCGATCGGCGGATAGGGGATCGGGCTGCTCTTCGCGATCACTTTGAACTTCTTCGGATCGACCGCGCCCTGTCGCACGGCTTTCTCGTAAGAATCGAATGAGAGCGCGGCCGCATCGACACGGCCCTGCACCAGTGCGGCCAGGCTGTTCACGTGGCTGCCCGCCATGCGGATCTCGCCGAGATCGCGGACGGGATCGAGCCCGGCCTCGATGACCATCGCCATCGGGAACACGAAGGACGAGGCCGAATTCACGTCACCGAACGCGACGCGTTTGCCGCGCAGATCCTTCACGCTCTTGAAGGGCGCTTCCTTGCGCGCGAAGAAACCCGCGTAATAGACGGACTGGCCGTTTTCCACGCCGACCGCGAGCAGCTTCGCGCAGCCGCGCTTCTGTGCCTGAAGATAGGTGACCGGCCCCATGAAGGCGACATCGGCACGGCCGCCGCACATCGCCTCGACAACGGCGCCGTAGCTCTGCGCGACCTTGAGATCGAAGCGCACCCCGGTGCTGCGCGTGATCGCGTTGAACACCGGCTGATAGTCCGCGATCGTGCCGCTTTCGGTGCCGCCGTCGGCGGGGATGAGCACGACCGAGAGCGGCTTCGTCGCCGTTTGCGCAAGCGCGGGCGATGCGATGCCGATGAGGGTCGCGAGTGTCGCCGTCAGCCAGTGTCTCATTCGAGTCTCCATCGGTTCTTCGAAAACGGAGTCCCTAGAATTCGCGTATGACAGGTGTGTGATGCGGGCCCGCGCTGACCCGGGGAAGCGGGCCCGCATCCTCCCTCAGAACGTCGTGCTGTAGGAGACGTAGACGCTGCGCGGTTTGCCCTCGAACGGATAGCCGTAGTAGTATTCGGGGCTGCTCGTCGTCATCTCTCCGCGGACGAAGGCTTCGCTGAAGCGCATGTTGCCGTAGCCGTAACGCTCCGCATAATATTTATCGAAGACGTTGACGACGCGGACCGTGAAGCGGTGGTCGCGCTCCTCGCCGAGCCAGAGGCCGAGGGAGGCGTTCATCACGAAGTAGTTGCCGAAATTGTGCCGAAGCGCATTGCCGACGCCGCCGGTCGCGTATTCCGGGCCCTGATAGCGCGGGTAGAGCGTGATGTGGAAGCGCTGGTCCGGGCTGTGCCACGCGGCCGTACCCTGGATCATGTATTCGGGCGTCTCGTTGATCTGGAGCGTGGTGCCGTCGAGCCGCGCCTGCTGCTTGGTGTAGCTGACGTTCGCCGTCCAGCTCTGGCCGAGCGCGAGATTGAGTTCGGCGGTGAGGCCGCGAATTTCGGTGACGCGGTCGTTGTTGAAATAGGTGTTCGGCGTGAGGCCGGAGGTGGTCTGGATGCGGTTGGTGATGTCGGTGGTGAACCAGCCGAGTTCGGCGCTCACCTGCAGGTTGCCGAAGGCGTGGCTGTAGCCGGCGGCGGCGTTGTAGGTCTTGGTTTCTTCGGTCTTGAGATCGGGGTTGCCGACGAGCGTGGGGCTTTCGTTGAAGAGCTCGGTGTTGCGCGGCGTGCTGTAGGACGTGCCGCCGTTGGCGCGGAGGTAGAAATCCCCGATCGGCTGACGCACGCCGAACTTCCAGATCGTTTTCGAGCTGAACGCCTTCGCGAAATCGATACGCGCGGCGAGCGAGATTTTCGTATCGGGGCTGAACGGGATCGTCGGACGCAGATCGGCATAGAGGCCGGTAATCGTGGTGGAGGCGTCGCCGACCGGGAACACCGGATCGGAGTCGTTCTTGTAGGAGACGACCTGCACGCCGCCGACGACCTCGACGATATCCTTCAGCGTCAGCGTGTTGCGGAAATTGAGGCCGAGCTCGCGGAAGCCGCCGACCTTGGACGCGTCGCCGAAGCCCTTGTTGGCATAGGGGATCGATCGGCCGGTCGCCTTGCCGAACGCCACCGGCGTACGCGTGTCGGGATTGATGCAGCCCGTGGGGATGCGGCAGATCTCGGCGTAGGTTTCGGTGTTGTTGAGCTTGGGATTGCTCCAGTAACCGGTAAGTTCGGTGTAGAGCGCGTCCGACCAGCGGCGATCGAGCGAGAAGTCGACGATCGGGTAGCGCACGCGGTTCGGCGAATAGGTTTCGTTGTCGGGGAACGGATCGTGGAATTCGATCTGCGTGTACTGGCCGTTCAGGCGGAATTCGGATTTGTCGTCGATCTTCCAGAGATACTTGATGCCGATATTGCTGCGGTTGAGCGGATACTCCTGGATGCCGCCCGCGGCCGCGACGTTGTCTACATAAGACTCCGGGCTGAAGATGCGCGGGCCATCGGTTTGCACCGTGCCGCCGTAGACCATGATGCTGTGGCGGCCTTCGGAATCGATCGGGAAGGAGGCATTGCCCCAGATTTCGCGTGTGTTGAAGGAGCCGTAGTTGGCGCCGAGCTCGAACTTCTTGGTGCCGTCCGGGCGCTTGGTGACGAGGCTGATGACGCCGATGCCGCCGTTCGATCCGAAGAACAGGCTGTTGCCGCCGCGGAACACCTCGGCGCGCTCGATCATGTGTGGGTCGATCGTGGTCGAGCCCCAGATGTCTTCGAGCGCCGGGCCGCGGTCGTAGAGCGGCACGCCGTCGAGCACGACGAGCGTATCGCGATCGCCGCCGCCATCGAGGCGGATCGTGTATTCGCCCTCGTCGGGCGAGTAGCCGATGTTGGCGCCCTTGATGAGGAACTGCGCGAGCTCGGCGAAGTTGGTGGCGCCGCTCATCGCGATCTGCTCGGAGGTGACGATCTGGACCGAGTTGCCGAATTCGATGACGCCGGCGGCGAGTTCGCTCGGCTGTTCGAGCTGACGGCCGGTGACGATGATCGTCTCGGCATTGTCGGCGGCGTCGCCCGGATCGGCGGCGGCCATATCGGCCGCGGCAAGCGCGGGCAGAGCGCAGCCGGTGAGGACGAAGCCAAGGAGGGCGGCACGGGAGAGGGTCGGCGTCACGGAAGAATCCCCTTGTTGAAGCGCGTTGACGCGCGCCTCGGCCCGTGAGCGGCGAGGGGCTTCCCCTCATCCGATTCGCGAGGCCCCGGCGGCGCTCGCCACGGCCATAGGGGTCGCTCATGACAGCTTTGTGAAAAATACTCATTTCATGAATGAATAAAAATTGAGCCAGAATTTTCGGAGGTGCTTTGCTTGACGCTGCCGCTCGGCTGAGCTTTCCTCAGTCGTGGGGATGGAATCGTTGCAGGCGAAGGGTGTTCAATGACGCAGGGCGGTGCGCGGGATCAGATGCCGGTGGAAAATGCGCTGGCGCGAATCCGCATCGCACGGCCCACCATGCCCAAGGGTGCCGGGCGAATCGCCGACTTCGTGCTCGCCGAGCCTGAGCGCGTTGTCCGTATGTCGGTGACCGAGCTTTCGGAGGCGACGGGGGCCAGCGAAGGCAGCGTCATCAATTTCTGCCGCAGCCTCGGCCTCACGGGATTCCAGCACCTGAAGCTCAGCCTCGCGCAAGAGATCGTGCGCCCGGTGCAGTTCATCCACGAGGATCTGGAGAAGGACGACGACCTCGAAACCGTGTGCCGCAAGGTGTTCCATTCCGGCATCCAGGCCCTGCGCGACACGCATTCGGTGCTCGATCCGCAGGCGCTTGGGCAGGCGGTGGCGGCGATGCGCGCGGCGAAACGGATCGAGATCTACGGCATCGGCTCCTCGGCGCCGATCGCCGAGGATGCGCACTACCGGATGCTGCGAATCGGCCTCGACGCGCGCGCGATGACGGACAGCCATATCCAGGCGATCAGCGCCTCGCGCACGGGGCCGGACGTGGCGGTGCTGACGATCTCGCATACCGGTGCCACGCACGAAACGCTCACCGCGACGCGCCTTGCGCACGAGGCGGGTGCGAAGACGGTGGTGATCACCAACTATGCGCGCTCGCCGATCCAGAGCCACGCTGACATCCTGCTCTACACGATGGCGCGCGAAACGCGTTTCCGTACCGAGGCGATGGCGAGCCGCATCGCGCAGCTGTGCGTGATCGACGCGCTGATCGCCGCGCTCGCGCTCGCCGACTACGACCGCGCGACGGACACGCTGCGGCGGACCTTTGACATCCTCTCGATCAAGCGGTTCTGAGGCTTGCCGCCACCGATTCGAGTGTGCGCCCCGCCGCGCCGCCGATGGTGACGCAAGGCATACCCACGGCGGCCGCGCCTGCGACATCCGTGTCCGGGTTGTCGCCGATCATCAGCGCATCCTCGGGCGGGATATCGAGGAGGTCGCACGCGCGCATGAAGAGGCGCGGGGAGGGCTTGCCGACGAGCTGGTAGTCGAGTGGCCGCTTGCCTGTCGCCGCGAGCAGCGCCGCGAGCAGCGCGCCGGTTTCGGGCACGACCTCGCCGCCGGGGCCGGGGTGATTGAGATCGGCGTTCGAGACCAGCAGCGCCGCGCCGCGCAGGATCGCGTTCGCGGCGCGCTCGAGCTGGCGGAAGGTGAAGCGCGTGTCGCGCAGCAGCACGACGACCTCCGGCGCCTCGCGCGCGACGCTGATGCCGAGCGCGCGGGCGGCGGCGCGCAGGCGCGGATCGCCGAGGATCATCGCCCGGCGCCATGAACTCTCGGCGGCGATGCGGATCGTCTCGTAGCCGGCGAGGAGGATGCGGTCTGCTGGAATGGCGAGGCCGGCGTCGTCGAGGATGCGGGCGATCTGGTGGGGGAGATGCGTGCTGTTGTTCGAGACGATAACGACGCGGCCCTGCCAGCAAGACAACAGAGACGCTGCGCCGGGCTGGAGGCGGTTGCCGATCGCGAGGCAGCCGTCCCAGTCGACGAGCAGTGCGCGGGGGCGCAGGGGGGCTTCGCCGAAACCGAGGCTGGCATCGCAGCGGACAGGGGCGCGGCGGACGCCCAGGCTTGCAACTGACACTCCGCCGGTCTCCCCGCCGTTTCTGATCTCTTATACTCAATATACGAACGATATATAAATGAGCAAGTTTCAATTTTGAGAATCGCGAGGCCGGCGGGCGCGTTATCGACAAATTCGATCTGGCTGATTGAAATTATGCCCGAAAGGAAAAGCCGAACCGGGCGTATGTTATTTCCCGGACAGTGTGAGCGTTGACGTCCGATTCTTCAAAAACGGGGAGGTTTTCATGAAGAAGAGGTTGCTCGCAGGTGCCTTGTCATCTGCCGTGGTCCTGTTTTGCGGCGCTGCAACATTTGCCGCCAATCCCATGACATTCGCCGATCTTGTGAAACAACTTCAGGCCGAGAAGCCCAAGTTTGCAAAACGACAGCAGGACTTGCTCTCCGCGCGCTACGATCTTGCCAATCGACCCGCAGCCGGTGTCACCATGTCAGGCGGCAAGCCCGTACAAGCGGGCGTGCGCGTGAAGCTGCCGGCCGGCACGACGTGGGACCAGCTCGCGGCCATGTCTCCGGATGAAGTTCGCGACAAGGCGCTGTGGCCCGAGGGCTTCTATCCGCTGCCGCACCCGCACCACGAAGCGGGCGGCATGATCTTTCCCAAGCACGTGATCGACCGGACGAAGAAGGATGCGGGGCGCGACATCTCGCGCTTCGACCTCGATTTCGACCTGCCTGAACACATGCTCGCGGAATTCCCGGCGCCGATCTACCTGACGACGCGGCCGGACCTTGGCGACGTGTCGCGCGGGCAGCTGGTGACGACGCAGAACTACTACGATCTGTTCAAGGACGCGCTCAATCCCAAGCAGCTCGATGGTTTGCGCCTGCTGGTGACGCCGTTCCCGCAGCAGCAGTTCAACAACACCGACGATCGCCGGAGCCTGGAGCCGAGCCTCGGCGTTTCCTGCTTCGATTGCCATGCGAACGGGCACACCAACAATGCGACGCATACGGTGGGCGACATCCGGCCCAACGAATTTCGCCACCGGATCGACACGCCCTCGCTACGCGGCGTGAACATCCAGCGGCTGTTCGGATCGCAGCGCGCGCTGAAGACGGTGGAGGACTTCACCGAATTCGAACAGCGCGCCGCCTATTTCGACGGCGACCCGACGACCGCCGCGAAGAAGGGTGTGAACACGCTGAACCGCGCCGATCAGGTGCACGCCATGGCGGAGTTCCAGGAGCTTCTGGACTTCCCGCCGGCGCCCAAGCTGAATGTGCTCGGCAAGCTCGATCCCGCGAAGGCGACGGCAGCCGAGCTGCGCGGCGAGGTGCTGTTCAACGGCAAGGGACAATGTTCGGTGTGTCATTCCGGCCCGTATTTCACGGACAATCTGATGCACAATCTGAAGACCGAACGCTTCTTCAAGCCGAAGATGATCAACGGGCGCTACGCGGCGATGGACGGGCCGATCAAGACCTTCCCGCTGCGCGGCATCAAGGATTCGCCGCCCTATCTGCACGACAACCGGCTGATGACGCTCGACGACGCGGTCGAGTTCTTCAACATCGTGCTGCAGACGAAACTGACGGCGGACGAGAAGAAGGATCTGGTTGCGTTCCTCTACACGCTGTGAGGCACGAGGAGTGCTCCGGCGCTGCGCCGGGGCACTCCGCTTTCAGCGCGTTGGCTTGCGGATATCGCCCGGTTTCAGCGATTTGACGAACGGCACGTAGGCGCGGCAGGCGATGGTTTCCAGCCAGTCCATGCGGTGCCGCCACGGCTTTTCGTGACCCGCGAATATCGTCGTGCCTTCGAGCGAGGCGGAAATGAACAGGGCGACCGTTTCGCGCTCGTCCTCGGGCAGCGACGGGTTGAGTTCCGCGAGCAGCTCGTTGAGCACGGCGCGCGCGCGGCGATAGACCTCGTCGACGCGTTCGGAAACGAACGGATCGTGATTGGCGAGCGCCCAGATTTCCGGGAAGAAGCGCGTCGTCTTCTTGGTGGTGATGTCTTCGAGGATCAGCCGGATGAGGCCTTCGAAGCGTTCCTCCACGCTGGCGCCCTCGTCGTGGCTGATCGCGTCGAACGCTTCCTCGTAGCTGCTGATGACGGCATCGAAGAGCGCGCGGAGGAGCTCGTCGCGCGTCGGGAAGTAATAAGTGATGTTGCCGAGCTTCATGTCGCAGGCCTTGGCGATCGCCCGCATCGTCACGGCGCTATAGCCCTGCTCGACCATGATCGTGAGTGCCGCGCGCAGGATCTGCTCCATGCCATCCTGTCCGCGCGCGTAACCGCCCTCGCGTGGCACGACCTTCAGATCGGGAACAATGAACTCAGGCAACACGGGACTCCTTCGACTCTCGCCGGAGCGTCTAGAGCAACCTGCGCGATTCCGGAATCGCGCAGGTTGCTCTATCTCTTTTGCCCGCATCGCTTTTGCGGAAAACCGGTTCCCACTTTTCCGCGCGATGCTCTAGCGCGCTGATTTTGCACCCACAAATTAGTACGCTTGACAAAAATTGGACGCAAGACCTAAATCATTTCCGCACTTTAGGGAAGTGCGACTCGTCGAATGGCGATGCTGAGGGAGGGAATCATGTCACGACGCGCCGGGATTCTGGCCGCCACGCTGCTGCTTGCCGTGAGCAGCGCCGCCACCATCAGTGCCCATGCGCAGCAGGCCTTCCCGCAGCCGCTGCCCGAAGAACCGATTCCGTCGGTCGCGACGCTGCCCGAACGCTATCCGGACAGCTACGTCTATGTGCATGATTTTCATTTCAAGGCCCTGCTCGATGGCCGTGCGGCGATCGTCGACGTGTCGAGCCCGTCCTCTTCGGTGAAGGGGCATGTGTCGATCGCGCAGTTCGGCACGATTCTGCCGACGACGACCGGCAGCGAAATCTACACGGGTGAGACGTTCTATCCCCGGCTGACGCGCGGGGAACGCACCGACGTGATCACGATCTGGGACAAGGCGACGCTGGCGCCCAAGGGCGAGATCGTGCTGCCGGGCGGCAAGCGCGGCCAATTCGTGACGCTGCGGAACGCGATGCAGTTCACGAACGGCGAGAAGTGGATGCTCGTCTTCAATTTCACGCCGGGGTCTTCGGTCACCGTCGTCGATCTTGAAGCACGGAAGATCCTTGGCGACATCGACATGCCCGGCTGTTCGCTAATGTATCCGACTGGCGCGCGCGGGTTCAGTTCGCTGTGCGCGGACGGCACCATGATGACGGTGCTGCTCGACGAGGCCGGCAAGGCGAAATCGACGAGCGCGGGCAAGGCGGTGAACGACATCGACAACGACCCGTGGTTCATGACCCCCGCGATGGTGGGCCGGACGGCGTGGTTCGTCAGCTTCAAGGGCAAGCTGCGCGGGTTCGACTTTTCCGGCGACAAGCCGCGCGATCTCGGCGGTTTTGCGATGGTCCCCGGAGATGCAGAGAAGGGCTATCGTCCCGGTGGCTGGCAGATCGCCTCCTCAGACGCGGCCGGACGCATCTATGTGCTGATGGATCCGAACGGTGCGCCGGGCAGCCACAAGAATGGCGGCACCGAGGTGTGGGTGGCGGACACGGCGAAGAAGACGGTCGCACGCAAGATCGCGATGAAAAACCACACGCTTTCGATCGAAGTGACGGCCGGCGCGAAGCCATATCTCGTTGCCGCGCTGCCCAGCGGCAGCCTCGATGTCTATGATGCGAACAGCGGCGATTTCCTCCACACCGTGGTCGATGCTACGAACGATCCGATGACCATGACGGCGTCGGGCAAATGAGCTTCGCGGGCGACAGCATCGCGCTGTTTCTCGCGCTCGTCCTGCTGTCGGCGGCGGCCCACAAGGCCTTCCAGCCCGAACGCATGGCGGGCGCGGCGGCGCGGCTTGCAGGCACGAACGCGGGCTTCGGCAAGGCGCTGGCCGCGGCGGCCGGCGCGACCGAACTTCTCGCGGCGATCGCCCTGCTGTTCGCCGCAACGCGGCCAGCCGGCGCCGCCATTGCCGCAGGGCTCTGGCTTACCTACGCGGTGCTGCTGGTACGGCGCCGCGGCGAGGCTTTCGATTGTGGTTGCACTTTTGGCGCGCACACCGCGGCTCCCCGGGTCTTTGCTCCGGCGCGCGCCATCTTTTTCGCAGGCCTTGCCGGTGCGGCAGCGCTGCTGCCCGCGGGCGCGGGTTCGCCGGAGCCGCTGTTTGCGGCGCTCGCGCTTTTCAGCCTGCAGTCCGCCGCCGGTGAACTGGCGTCCATCCCTCAACCCCATTGGAGGCACGCATGAGCATGATCGTCGTCTCACAGGTGCTGCTCTGGATCACCGTTGCCGTGCTCGGCGTGCTCGTCGCGGCGCTCGCGCGGCAGGTGGGCGTGCTCCACGAACGGATCGCTCCCGCGGGCGCGCTGACGCTCCACCAGGGCGTGAAGGTCGGTGACGTCGCCCCGGAAATGCATGTGAAGTCGCTGAGCGGCGACGCTGTCGTGATCGGCGGCGCGCGTGGCCGCAGCCAGCTGGTCTTCTTCCTTTCGCCTGACTGCCCCATCTGCAAGACGCTGCTGCCCGTGTTCAAGTCGGCCGCCGCCGCCGAGCGCGGCTGGCTCGATGCGATCCTCGCGAGCGACGGCGATGAAGCCGCGCACCGGCGCCTGATGATGGCCGAAGGGCTGGCGGGCTTCCCCTACGTCCTCTCCGAGGATCTGGGGCGTCGCTTCGGCGTGTCGAAGCTGCCGTACGCGGTGCTGATCGGCGAGGACGGCAAGATCGCCTCGCTCGGCCTCGTCAACACGCGCGAGCATCTTGAAAGCCTGTTCGAAGCCAAGGAGCGCGGCGTCGCCTCGCTCCAGGACTTTCTTGCGAAACGATAGGGGGAAGCAGCCATGGCCATCGACAAGATCACCGAAGCGCTCACCCGCCGGGTGGCGAAAACCACCTCGCGCCGCAGCATCCTGACGCTGATCGGCGGCGCGATCACCGGCGCTGCGGCGTTCCCCGTGCTGCCCGTCTCGCGCGCCTATGCGGCGGCGAACCCCGCGCACGGCGGCGGCGGCGGCAGCATCGGGCCGCAGCCGACGGGCAATCCGCAGGATCCGGGCGATCAGGCGAGTTGCGACTACTGGCGCTACTGCGCGATCGACGGCTTCCTGTGCTCATGCTGCGGGGGCACGGCGAGCACCTGCCCGCCGGGCACGGAGATGTCGCCGATCACGTGGATCGGTACCTGCCTCAACCCGGCGGACAACCGCTCCTACATCATCAGCTACAACGACTGCTGCGGCAAATCCTCGTGCGGGCGGTGCCTGTGCAACCGCAACGAGGGCGACCGGCCGATGGTGCGGCCGCAGGAGAACAACGACATCAACTGGTGCCTTGGCACGTCGAGCGCGATCTACAATTGCTCGACCGCCGTTATCCTCGGCGTGGCGCTGGAGAAATGACGATGCTGCGTATCGCGGCCGCGATGCTGCTGATGGCGCTGCCCGCGGCGGCCGAGGCCGCAGATGGGCCGGCGCTCTACAAGCGCTGCGCGGCGTGCCACCTCGCCACCGGTGCGGGTGTGCCGGGCGCGTTCCCTTCGCTGAAGGTGGAACCCGCGGCGCTCGCGGCAAAGCCGGACGGGCGGCGTTTCCTGGTGCTGGCGTTGACGCGCGGCCTCTCCGGGCCGCTCGTCGTCGACGGCAAGACCTATCGCGGCGTCATGCCCGCGCAGCCGATGAAGGACGACGAGGTCGCGGCGGTTCTGAACCATGTGCTCGACACGATCGCTGCGGCCGACAAGAAGGTCACGCGCTTCAGTGCCGACGAAGTGGGCGGTATCCGCAAGGGCGGCGCGGCGCTGACCCCGCGTCAGGTCGCCGAACTGAAGGCCGCGATCAAGTGATGCTGCGCGGCATCCTCGCGCTTGCCGCTCTCGCCGGCGTTGCCGGTGCGGGGCTTGCGGCGCAGGGTGTCACCCGCGAGACGGGCGTTTCCAATCCGGCGCTCGCGCGGCAGAACTGGATCCTGAAATGCCAGGGCTGCCACCGGCCCGACGCCACCGGCACGGCCCAGACGACGCCCGCGATGGCGGGCGTGGTGGCGAAGTTCCTGCATGTGCCGGGCGGGCGCGAGTATCTGGGGCGCGTGCCGGGGGTGGCGACCGCACCGGTCGGCGACGCTGAGCTCGCGGACTTGCTGAACTGGACGCTCTACCGCTTCGACGGCGCGCATGTGCCCGCGGACTTCAAACCCTATACGGCAGCGGAAGTGGGGAAGCTGCGCAGGGCTCCGCTGCGGACCGAGGCACCTGTCGTGCGGGCCGCGCTTATGGCAAAGATAAACGCTCTTGCGGAGGGCGGTGACTCATAGAGTTCAGGGAAAACAAAAAAGGGGAAGTCATGACCAAGACCATTTCAGGAAGGACGGCCGCGTTCGCTGCCGTCGTGCCGATTCTGCTGGCGGGTACCGCCGGGATCGCGAACGCGCAGGAAAATACCGAGGCTGCCCCGGCAGACACGGAAATCGTCATCACCGCGACGAAGCGCGCCGAGCGGCTTCAGGACGTGCCGATCTCGGTCTCTGCGATCGGCGGCGACCAGCTTTCGAAATCACGCGTGACGAACGCCGACGAACTTGTCACCAAGGTCGCGAACCTGCAGCTCACCAGCATCGTCGGCGACAACACGCCGATCTTCGCGCTGCGCGGCGTTTCGATGTCGGACTACAGCCTCAACCAGTCGAGCCCGGTCGCGACTTATTACGACGAGGTCTACAAGGGCAATTTCGCGTTCCTCGGCGTCGCGATGTACGATCTTGAGCGCGTCGAGGTGCTGCGCGGGCCGCAGGGTACGCTCTACGGCAAGAACACCACGGGCGGCGCGGTGAACCTCATCAGCCGCGCGCCGGAACTCGGCGAGACGAGCGGCTATCTCAATCTCGGCTACGGCAATTACAACCGCATGGACGCAAGCGGCGCGATCAACGTACCGATGGGCGACAAGGCGGCGGCGCGTGTCGCCTTCACCTTCGCCCGCGCTGACGGCTGGTTCAAGAACCAGCTGCCGGGCGAGCCCGACCTTGCGGGCGTGCGCGAATATGCGGTGCGCGCTTCCGTTCTGCTGGAACCGACCGACGGTGCGCGCTTCATCCTGCGCGGCTCGACGAGCTACCAGAACCCGCGCAACTACGGCATTTACGCGCAGCCCGCCGAGACGGTCCGGCCGGGGCTGAGCAAGCGCGAGATCGAGGCGAACGTCACCGAACGCCGCCAGGCGCGAACCTACTCGCTCGCGCTCACCGGCAACATCGACGTGTCGGACACGCTCACCGTCACCAGCATCACCTCGTGGGACAAGGGCAAGCTGTTCTTCTACGAGGATACGGACGGCACGGCGAGCGAGCTTCTGGAAATCCCCTATTACGACAAGGCGAACCAGTTCGCGCAGGACCTGCGCCTGACAAGCAATACGGGCGGGCCCTTCGACTTCATCCTCGGCGCCCATTTTCAACCGCGAGAAAGTGTTCAACCGTACCACGTTTGAAATCGGCAAGGACATCGATTCCGACGGCCTGCCGGGCGTGACCGCCGATGACTGCGCGATCGGACTTCCGGTCGGCTGCCTGACGCGCAACAGCTTCGATCAGGTGAAGAAGAGCTTCGCGCTCTATACCGACATGAACTACGATATCACCGACTCGATCACGCTGCGCGGCGGCCTCCGCTACACGCACGACACGGGGCGGCAGACCGATTTCGAATCGAATGCCTACGGCCCGGATGAAGTTCTGGTGGTGAACCTCATTCCGCCGTCGAACCTGAAATACAGCACCGACAATATTTCCGGGAAGATCGGCGTAGACTTCAAGCTCGCGGACGGCGATCTCATCTACGCGCACTTCAGCCGGGGCTACCGCGCGAGCAGCTTCAACGCGCAGGCGTTCTTCGATCCGTCCGAGCTTTCCATCGCGAAGCCGGAAAAGGTGAACGCATACGAGATCGGCGCCAAGACCCAGTTCGCGGACCGGGCCGTGACGCTCAATCTCGCAGCGTTCTACTACGATTATCGCAACCAGCAGTTCATCAACGTCGATTCACTCTCGGCAGCGCAAACGCTGCTCAACATTCCGAAATCGCGGATCATGGGCGGCGAGGCCGAACTCAGCATCCGGGCAAGCGATATGCTCGGCCTGCGCGCGGGCGTCGGTATTCTGGACTCCAAGATCAAGAAGGGCACGGTGAGCGGCGTCGACGTTTCGGGGAACGAACTCTCGAACGCGCCGTCACTGACCTTCAACGGCGGTTTCGACTTCACCGTGATGGACTCGGATACCGGCAAGCTGAGCCTGCACGGCGACGTGAGCTACGCTTCGAGCCAGTATTTCGAAGTGCTGAACGTGCCGCGTCTGCAGCAGGGCGCCTATGCGCTGCTCAGCGCGCATATCGACTACGAAAGTGCCGATGGCCGGTGGAACGCGTCGCTCTGGGGCAAGAACCTCGGCAACGAGTTCTACTTCACCTCGCGCGTCGATCTGCTCGCGGGCTTCGGTTTCGATTACAATCACATCGGCGCGCCGCGCACTTACGGCGTGACGGTCGGTTACAAGTTCTAAAGACGACGATACTGGGGAAGGATCGGTTATGGACGACTATCGGCTGCTGATCGGCGGCGCGCTGGTGCCGGGCGATATGACAATGGATGTCATCAACCCGGCGACGGAAGAGGTGCTCGCCGTTTGTCCGCGCGGATCGGAGGCCCAGCTCGATGCTGCGGTTGCCGCCGCGAAGGCTGCCTTCCCCGCATGGTCGCGGCGTTCCATGCAGGAACGCCGTGATCTCCTCCTGAAACTCGCCGACGCGATCGAGGCGAAGGTGGATAGCTTCGCCCGGCTGCTGACGCAGGAACAGGGCAAGCCGCTCTCCGAATCGACAGCGGAAATCGCCTATACGGCGGCGTTCATGCGTTACCTCGCGTCACTTGAACTCGAAAGCAGACTGATCGAGGACAACGATACCCGCCGCGTCGAGATGCGGCGGAAGCCGCTGGGCGTGGTCGGCGCGATCATTCCGTGGAATTTCCCGGTGCTGATTGTCGCCTTCAAGATGCCGATGGCGCTGCTCGCCGGCAACACCATCGTTATCAAGCCCGCGCCGACGACGCCGCTCACGACGCTGAAACTGGGTGAACTCTGCGCGGAGATTTTCCCGGCGGGTGTCATCAACATCGTGACCGATCAGAACGATCTCGGCGGCAAGCTGACGACGCACCCGGATATCGCCAAGATCTCGTTCACCGGCTCCACCGAGACGGGCAAGAAGGTGATGGCGAGCGCGGCCTCCAGCATCAAGCGCATCACGCTCGAACTCGGCGGCAACGATGCAGCGATCGTGCTGCCCGATGCCGACCCCAAGACGATCGCGCCCGGCATCTTCGGCGCAGCGATGATGAACGCGGGGCAGGTGTGCCTCGCCGTGAAGCGCGTCTACGCCCATTCTTCCATCTATGAGGATCTTTGTGCCGAGCTCGCGAAGCTGGCGGACGCGGCGATCGTGGACGATGGGCTCGCGCAGGGCGCGCAGATCGGCCCGCTGCAGAACAAGATGCAGTACGAGAAGGTGAAGGGTTTCCTCGACGACGCGCGCGCGTCCGGCAATATCATCGCGGGCGGCGAGACCGTGGATCGGCCCGGCTACTTCATCCGACCGACGATCGTACGCGATGTTTCGGACGGCACGCGCATCGTGGACGAGGAACAGTTCGGACCCATTCTGCCGGTCATTCGCTACGATGATGCGGAAGAAGCGCTCGAACGCGCCAATGCCTCGCCGTGGGGCCTTGGCGGCTCGGTGTGGGGCAAGGACCGCGACACGGCCTACGACATCGCGACGCGCATGGATTCGGGCACGGTGTGGATCAACAAGCACCTCGATTTCGGGCCGAACATCCCCTTCGGCGGCGCCAAGCAATCCGGCATCGGCGTCGAATTCGCCGAGGAAGGCCTGCACGAATTCACGCAGGTGCAGATCATCAACGAAGCGCGATGACCGTGCCTTTCGAGTGGAATCCGCCCGCGCGAACCAATTTCGCGCGGGACCGGATGCAGCGTCTTGCGCGCGAGCGCGGAACCGATCGTGCCCTGCTGTGGGTCGATGCGGGCGGCCGCGTCGAGGACATCAGCTTTGCCGCGCTTGACGAACGGGCGGCGCGGGCCGCTGCCGTTCTGAAAAACGCGGGGGTGAAGCGCGGCGATACCGTGCTGATCCTGCTGGCGCGCGAACTCGAATGGTGGGAGCTGATGCTCGGTTGCCTCCGGCTTGGCGCCATCGCCTCGCCCGGCACGGTGCAGCTGATGCCCAAGGACATCGCCTACCGCCGCACGGCGGCGCAGGCCGTGTGCGTGATCGCGGGTGCGGATATCGCAGACCGCGTCGATGCCGCGCTTGGCGATGATGCAATCGCGAAGCTCCATATCGGCGGGCCGCGTTCGGGCTGGGGCGACTATTCGGCGCTTGCCGCGAAGGCGGAGCCGCTCACGGAGATCGCCGACACGGCATTCGATGATCCCGCTCTCTGCTATTTCACCAGCGGCACCACCGGAAACCCGAAGATGACGATCCACGGCGCGGGCTATCCGCTCGCGCACGAGATCACGGCGCGCTACTGGCTCGATCTCGGTCCCGGCGACCTGATGTGGAACGTGTCCGACACGGGCTGGGCGAAGGCGGCGTGGTCCAGCCTGTTCGCGCCGTGGATGATGGGCGCGGGTATCTTCGCCTATCATGCGCCGGGCTTCGATGCGGAGGCGGTGCTTGGCCTCCTTGCCAGATATCCGGTGACGACACTGTGCGCGCCGCCGACCGCGTACCGCATGTTCGTGCGCTCCGATCTCGGCACGCGGCGCTTCGAGACGCTGCGGCGCTGCGTGAGCGCGGGCGAACCGCTCAATCCCGAGGTGATCGACCTGTGGCGCGCGGCGACCGGGCTTTCGATCCACGACGGCTACGGCCAGACCGAAACGGTGATGCTGTGCTGCAACCGCGAGGGTGCGGAGCGGCAGGGCGCGATGGGAAGGCCCGCACCCGGCATCGACCTTGCCGTGATCGGCGAGGGCGGCGAGCGCCTGCCGCCGGCTGAGGAAGGCGACATCGCGCTGCGCGTTGCGGAGGGGCGCCCGCCGGGGCTCTTTCTTGGCTACCGCGACGACGACGAACGCACGGCGAGCGTGTTCCGCGACGGCTGGTATCTGACCGGAGACCGCGCCTTTGTGGATGCGGACGGCTTCTTCTGGTTCGTCGGCCGCGCCGATGACGTGATCCTGTCGGCGGTATACCGGATCGGGCCGTTCGAGGTGGAAAGCGCGCTGTTCGAGCATCCGGCGGTCGCCGAAAGCGCCGTCGTGGCGAGCCCCGATCCGACGCGCGGCGAGGTGGTGAAGGCGTTCGTGGTGCTCGCGGCCGGGCACGCCGCTTCGGATGCGCTCGTTGAGGCCTTGCAAACGCATGTAAAATCCACGACGGCGCCCTATAAGTATCCGCGCAAGATCGAATTCGTCGCATCGCTGCCCAAGACAGTGAGCGGCAAAATCCGGCGCAAGGAATTGAGGGAGCAGGAATGGTCCGGGGAGAATCGCAAGGCTTGAGTCATTTGGGCTTGAGCCACGTCACGGGCGCAGGCGAACCGCCGCTGATCGAGAAGCCGATCGGCGCGATGCTGGCGGAGGCTGCGGCGCGTGACCCGGATGGCGAGGCGCTTGTCGTCCGGCATCAGGGCGTGCGGCTGACGTGGGCGGAGCTGAAACGGCGCAGCGAAGCCGTGGCCTGCGGGCTGCTGGATGCGGGCGTCCGCCCCGGCGATCGCGTGGGCATCTGGGCGCCGAACTGTGCGGAATGGACGATCCTGCAATTCGCAACCGCGTGTGCCGGCATCATCCTCGTGAACATCAATCCGGCCTATCGCACCAGCGAGGTCGAATATGCGCTGAAGAAGGTCGGTTGCCGCGCGCTGGTGACGGCGGTGCGGCACAAGACGAGCGACTATGTCGCCATGCTGCGCGAACTGATGCCGGAGCTGGCGGAAGCGACGCCCGGAACGCTGCGTGCACGGGCGCTGCCGGACCTCAGACTTGTCGTGACGATCGGCGAGGAGGCCCACGCGGGCTGCCTGCACTTCGATGCGCTCGAAGCTGAGATTGATACTGCGCGGCTCGCCGCGATCCCGATTGATGCGAACGATGCCGTGAACATCCAGTTCACCAGCGGCACCACGGGCTTCCCCAAGGGTGCGACGCTGACGCATCGCAACATCCTCAACAACGGCTATTTCGTCGGCGCGGCCATCGGGCTTTCGAAGGCAGACAGGGTGTGCATCCCGGTGCCGCTCTACCACTGCTTCGGCATGGTGATGGGCAACCTTGCCTGCCTCGCGCACGGGGCGACGATGGTCTACCCGGCGGAGAGCTTCGATCCGTTGGCGGTTTTGGAGACGGTTTCGGCGGAGCGCTGCACGGCGCTTTACGGCGTGCCGACCATGTTCATCGCCGTGCTGGGGCGGCCGGAGTTCGAGAGTTTCGATGTATCCTCGCTGCGCACCGGTATTATGGCGGGCTCGCCGTGTCCGATCGCGACGATGCGCGAGGTGATCGACCGGCTTGGGATGAGCGAAGTAACGATCGCTTACGGCATGACCGAGACGAGCCCGGTGAGCTTCCAGAGCGCGATGGACGATCCCATCGAGGAGCGCGTCTCCACGGTGGGCCGCGTGCAGCCGCATCTCGAGGTGAAGATCGTCGGGCCGGAAGGCGAGACGCTGCCGCGTGGCGGGGCAGGCGAGCTCTGCACGCGCGGCTATTCGGTGATGCAGGGCTATTGGGACGATGCCGTACGCACGGCCGAAGCGATCGACGAAGACGGCTGGATGCACACCGGCGACGTCGCGACGATCGACGAGAAGGGCTATTGCCGCATCACGGGCCGCATCAAGGACATGGTGATCCGCGGCGGCGAGAACATCTATCCGCGCGAGATCGAGGAGTTCCTGCTCACCCACCCGCACATCGCGGACGCGCAGGTGATCGGCGTGCCCGACGACCGGTTCGGCGAGGAGCTGTGCGCTTGGGTGATGACGCGCGGCGGCATCGTACTCTCCGAGGAGGAGGTGCGCGATCACTGCCGCGGCCGCATCGCGCACTACAAGGTGCCGCGCTATGTGCGGATCGTGGAAACCTTCCCGATGACGGTGACGGGCAAGGTGCAGAAGTTCGTGATGCGCGAAACCATGATCGCGGAACTCGCGGGCTAGGTCTTATCCGAAGAGCGATCGCGCGCGGGCCATGCGCTCCAGCGCTGCGTCGATCGTCGTGTCGGCCTTGGCGAAGCAGAAGCGCACCACCGATGTGACGGGTGTTTCGGCATAGAACGCTGACACCGGAATCGCGACGACATCGCCCTCGCGCGCCAGCCGGTCGCAGAAGCTCACGTCATCGAGCGCGATGCCGGTGGCGGCAAGGTCGACCGAGAGGAAATAGGTGCCTGCGCTCGGCAGCGTTTTCCAGCCCGCGGCTTCGAGGCCGCTTGCCAGCCGGTCGCGCGATCGGGTGAAATCGGCGCGCATCGTGGTGAAATAATCGTCCGCCTTGCCGAGCCCGTAGGCGACGGCCGCCTGCAGGTTCGGCGGTGTCGTGAAGGTGAGGAACTGGTGCGCGCGGGCGAGTGCGTGCGTGAGCTTCGGCGCGGCGCACATCCAGCCGACCTTCCAGCCGGTGAGCGAGAAGATCTTGCCGCCCGAGCCGATCTTCACCGTCCGCTCGCGCATTCCCGGCTGCGCCATGATCGGCGAATGGGCGCGGCCATCGAACACGACATGCTCCCACACCTCGTCGCTGATGACGACGGCGTCGTGCGCGACGACGAAGCGGGCGAGGAGCGCGAGTTCGGCGTCGGAGAACATCGTCGCCGTGGGATTGAGCGGGTTGTTGAGGAGAACGACGCGCGTGCGGGGCGTGAAGGCCTCGGCAAGCGCCGCTTCCGTGAGCCGCCATTCGGGCGGTTCGAGGCGAATCAGCTTCGGCACGCCGCCTGCCTGGCGAACCATCGGCAGGTAGGCGTCGTACATCGGCTGGATCATCAGCACCTCGTCGCCGGGGCTGACGAGCGCAAGGATCGACGCGGCGAGCGCCTCGGTTGCGCCGGAGGTGACGGTGATCTCGCGCTGCCAATCGAGATCGATGCCCTGATGGCGGCGGTAGTGATCGGCGACCGCCTGTCGAAGCGCTGCGATGCCGGGCATCGGCGGATACTGGTTGTAGCCTTCGGTGAGCGCGCGGGCGCCGGCTTCCAGCACGTCGCGCGGCCAGCCCGCGTCGGGGAAGCCTTGCCCGAGGTTGATGGCGCCCGTTTCGCGGGCAAGCGCCGACATCTTCTCGAAGATCGTGGTCGGCAGGTTGGCGTAGAGCGGATTCATGAGAAGGAGTCATAGGAGAGCGGAAACCGCTTCGCCAGCACCGCGGTGATGGTTAAGGAAACATCATGGTTGCAAGCACATTCGCCGAGGCTGCGGAAGCCATCGTTGCCGTGGGACGCGCATTCGACGCGCGGGGCTGGGCACCCGCGACGAGCGGGAATTATTCGGTGCGGCTGGACGACGGCAGCTTCGCCGTGACGGTTTCCGGGTGGCACAAGGGACGCCTGACCCCGGACGGTGTGATGCGCGTGGATGCGGGCGGGGCATCGCTCGACGGCAAGCGCCCGAGCGCGGAGACGGCGCTGCATTTGTCGCTCTACCGCCGCTTTCGCGAGGTGGGCGCGGTGCTGCACAGCCATTCGGCGCAGGCGGTGGCGCTGTCGCGCGTCTTTGGCGGGGACTGGGCGATCCGGGGACACGAGCTTGTGAAGGCGTTTCCCGGCGTGACCACGCACACGGCGGAGATCGTCCTGCCGGTCGTCGAGAACAGCCAGGACATGCGTGAGATCGAGGCGGCGATCGCACCGTATCTGGCCCGCGAAACGCCGCCGCCCGCCTATCTCATCCGCGGGCACGGACTCTACGGCTGGGGCCGCGACATTGCCGAGGCCGAGCGCGTGATCGAGGCGGCGGAATGGCTCGCCGCGTGCGAGGTCGCCGAACGCAGCATGAGGAGGGAAGCATGAGCCACCTTACCGTCTACGCAGAGAACGCGCCGGAGCGTCCGCTTCTGGAAACCGCCGATGCCGCCGGGATCGCGGAGGCGCTGGAGGGGATCGGCGTGCGCTTCGAGCGCTGGCCGACGCGCGACGTGCCGGGTGGCGATACGCTCGCGGCCTATGCTGAGGAGATCGAGCGGCTGAAGGTGATCGGCGGCTATCAGGCGGTCGATGTGGTGAGCATGGTACCCGACCACCCCGATCGCGCCGTGTTCCGGCAAAAGTTCCTCTCGGAGCATCGCCACATGGAGGACGAGGTGCGCTTCTTCGTGGACGGCGAAGGGCTGTTCACGCTCCACGAGGACGGCCGCGTGTTCAACATGCTCTGCACGAAGGGCGACCTCATCGCCGTGCCCGCCGGGATGCGGCACTGGTTCGACATGGGGCCGAGCCCGCGCTTCACCGCGATCCGGCTGTTCATAAATCCCGACGGCTGGGTGGCACAATTCACGGGCGACGACATTGCCGAGCGCTTTCCGCGCCACGAACCGGCGCTCGCCTGAATGGTGAAAGCGGTTCTCACCGACATCGAAGGCACCACAAGCAGCATCGCCTTCGTCACCGACACGCTGTTTCCCTATGCGCGGGCACGGCTGGCGGACTGGATCGCGGCGCACCCCGAGGACGCCGCGCCGATCCTGAAGGACGTGCCCGGCAACCCGGTAGAGACGCTGACGCGCTGGATCGACGAGGATCGCAAGGAAACCGCGCTCAAGACGCTGCAGGGGCTGATCTGGGCGGAAGGCTACGCGGACGGCACGCTCGAAGGGCACGTCTATCCCGACGCGGCCGAGGCGTTGCGGCGCTGGCACGCGGACGGCCTTAACCTCTACGTCTATTCTTCGGGATCGGTGGCGGCGCAGAAACTGATCTTCGGGCACAGCAATGCGGGCGATCTGACGCCGCTCTTTTCCGGCTATTTCGACACCACGACCGGGCCGAAGAAGGAGGCCGAGTCGTACAGCCGCATCGCGGCTGAAATCGGCCTGGCGGTGCAGGAAATCCTGTTCCTCTCCGACAGCGTGCCCGAGATTGAAGCGGCGCGCGGGGCTGGCCTCAAGACCTGCCTCGTCGACCGGGAAGCGGGAGCGGGCGATGCGGCTTCGTTCGCGGAGATCACCCTGTGAGGCTGGAAGGCGAACACCGCCGCTCGATCGCGCGCACCGCGGACGGCAAGGGCGCGCGCATCCTCGATCAGCGCCGCCTGCCTTGGGAGATCGTATGGGTGGAGTTGCGCACCGCCGCCGATGCCGAACGCGCGATCCGCGAGATGTGGACGCGCGGGGCGCCGCTGATCGGTGCGACCGCCGCCTACGGCCTTGCGATGGCGCTTGCCGAGGACGGATCGGATGCTGCGCTGGACGCGGCTTATCACCTGCTTGCCGAGGCGCGGCCGACGGCGGTGAATCTGCGCTGGGCGCTCGATGAAGTGGCGAAGGCCGTGCGCCCGTTGCCCGCGCCGATGCGCGGTGAAGCGGCGTTTGCGCGTGCCGACGCGATCTGCGACGAGGACGTGGCGCTCAACCGGGCGATCGGCGCGCATGGGCTCGAACTGCTGCGCGATCTGCACCAGCGCAATCCGGGCCGCACCCTCAACATCCTCACCCACTGCAATCCCGGCTGGCTCGCCACTGTCGATTACGGCACCGCGACCGCGCCCATCTATCTGGCGCAGGACGAGGGGCTGCCCGTGCATGTATGGGTGGACGAAACACGGCCGCGCAACCAGGGCGCGCTGCTCACTGCGTTCGAACTCGCCGGGCACGGCGTGGCGCACACGGTGATCGCGGACAACACGGGCGGGCTCTTGATGCAGCGCGGCGAGGTCGATCTCGTCGTCGTCGGCACGGACCGCGTCACCGCGAACGGCGACGTCTGCAACAAGATCGGCACCTATCTGAAGGCGCTCGCGGCGCACGACAACGGGGTGCCCTTCTACGTGGCGCTACCCTACACGACCTTCGATCCGGCGACGCCGACCGGCGCGGATGTGCCCATCGAGGAGCGCCACCCTGACGAGCTCGCACTGCTCACCGGCCCCGCTGCGGAAGGGCACGCCACCGTGCGCGTGACGGCCTCGCCCGCCTACAACCCGGCCTTCGATGTGACGCCCGCACGCCTCGTGACGGGCTTCATCACGGAGCGCGGCGTGATCGGGTCTGCCGACCTCATGCGCTGAGTGCACACGGAACGCCTGCCGTACTGGTTCGTTTTCACGGACACAGCCAGAATGGAGGACCAGCATGTACGGAACCGCAGTACGCGACGCTACGCGTGGCAAGGCAGGCGTGATCGGGCTCATCGCGGGGCTTGGTGCGACGGCCGCCGCGATCGCCGGTTGGCAGTTCTTCCGGTCCCGCAAGACCGCGACCGGGGCCGCTGCGTTCGCGCCGGGCGAGGCTGAACCGGAAAACTTCGACCAGACGCGCTCTGCCGGGCACGAGGCGATGCGCGACACGCCGAAGCGCAAGTGGGATAAGGTCGATCAGGCGGTCGACGAGTCCTTCCCGGCCAGCGACCCGCCCGCCTACTGATCCCGTAACGCTTTACGCGCCGGGCGCGCCATGCTCTATCGGATAAGAGCATGAAGGGGGCGCGACATGGGTTCGAATTTCAACCGGCGCGAGCTGCTCGCTCTCGGCGGTGCGGGGGCCGCGCTGCTCGCCACCGGTCCGGCGTTTGCCGCGCAGAAGGGCGTGCCGTCAGGCGCGATCGTCGTGAACGCGCTCGGCGGGCTTTCCAATCCCAATGTCGAACCGCCTGAGCGCAAAGAGGCTTCCGGTTGGACCTCGACCGACGCGGTAATCGACCGGCGCGTAATCGACGACGCGCGCGCATCCGGCCTCACCGCCGTCAACATCACCATCGGCCATGTATTCGGCCCCAACGAACCGTTCGAGCAGACCGTACGCGAGATCGCGCACTGGGACGCGGTGGCGCGCCGCTATCCGAACGATCTCCTGAAGATCGAAAGCGCGGACGACATCCTGCGCGCGAAACGCGAAAACCGCGTCGGCCTCATCTACGGTTTCCAGAACACGACGATGCTGGGCAGCGACGCGAGCCGTGCCGACGTGTTCGCCAATCTCGGCGTGCGGATCATTCAGCTGACCTACAACCCCGCGAATGCTGTCGGCGACGGGTCGATGGCACCGGAGAACCGGGGCCTGACACCGTTCGGGCGCGAGGTCGTGGAGCGGCTGAATGCGAACCGCGTGATGGTCGACCTGTCGCACAGCGGCGAGAAGACCTGCCTTGAAGCCGCAAGGATTTCGAAGCAGCCGATCTCGATCAACCACACCGGCTGCCGCGCGCTCACCGATCTGCCGCGCAACAAGACCGATGCCGAACTGCGGCTTGTCGCGGAGCGGGGCGGGTTCGTCGGCATCTATTTCATGCCGTTCCTCACCCCCACGAGCAAGGCGACCGCCGACGACGTGGTGGCGCACATCGAGCACGCCGTGAAGGTCTGCGGCGAGGATCACGTCGGCATCGGCACCGACGGCGGCATCACCACGATCGACGATCTCGGCGCCTACAGGGCGAAGATCGCCAAGGAGATCGCGGACCGGCGTGCGGCGGGCATCGGCGCGAAGGGCGAGAACCCCGATACGCTGCCTTTCGTGCTTGATCTGCGCGGGCCGTCGCAATTTCATGATCTTGCCGACCGGCTGCGCCGGCGCGGCCATTCGGATGCGCGCATCGAGAAGATTCTCGGTGCGAATTTCGTCGCCTATGCAAAGACCGTCTGGGGCGCATAAAGAGGCGCGAGGGGGAATTCCATGTCTGACGCGATGATCGCTTTCATCAACACGGCGTTCGTGCCTGTGGGCCTGATGCTGATCATGTTCAGCATGGGGCTGACCTTGAAGCTCGGCGATTTCGGCATGGTGCTTTCGAACCGGAAGATCGTGCTGACCGGTCTTTTCGGCCAGCTCATCATCATGCCGTTTCTGGCGCTCGCCATCGGCGTCCTGTTCCGCCTGCCGCCGGAGCTTGCCTTCGGCCTGTTCATCCTCGGCATTTGTCCGGCGGGGACGACTTCGAACGCGATCACCTTTATCGGGCGCGGCAACGTCGCGCTCGCGGTGATCCTGACGGCGCTTTCCAGCCTCATCACCGTGTTCTCGATCCCGCTGCTGCTCCAGTGGGGGCTGCGGCATTTCGGGCTGGAAGGCACGGTGCCCGCGCTTTCGGTGCCGGACACGATGCTCCAGCTCGTGAAGATGACCATCCTGCCGCTCGGTGTCGGCATGATCGTGCGCCGCTTCTGGCCGGATGTGGCGGAACCGCTCAGCCGCCGCCTGCGTCCCGTATCGATGATCGTGCTGATCGGTGTCATTGCCTTCGCGGTCGGTGTCAGCCTCGAAATGGTGCTGGCGAACATCGTGAGCGCCGGCCCCGCGATCTGGGTGCTTAACGTTGTCGCGATGGCGGCGGGGCTGCTGCTCGCGGCGGTGATCGGCGCGAAGCCGCGCGACGCGATGACGCTCTCCATCGAGGTCGGCGTGCACAACGTGACGCTCGCGACCTTCCTGACATTGACGGTGCTCGACAGCCTGTCGCTCGCCGTTACCCAGAATATCTACGGAGTTGCCATGATCGTGAACGCCCTGCTGCTCGTCCGCTGGTTCCGGCGGCGGATCGGTGCCGCCGCGTGAGCGCGCCGCTGATGATCGTCGGCGCGGCCGACACCGAACGCCTGCTCGGCTACGAAGATTGTATCCGTCTGGTGCGCGAGGCCATGGCGGCGCTCTCGCGCGGGGAGACGCGCCAGCCGCTCCGCAATATCGTTGACCTGAATGGCGGCAATGCGTTCGGCGTGATGCCGGGGGCGATGCTGGGCGGCACGTTCGGCGCCAAGATCGTCAGTGTCTATCCGGGCAATTTCGCGCTCGGCAAGCATTCGCATCAGGGCATCGTCGTGCTGTTCGAGCCGGAGGGCGGCGCGCCCGTCGCGATCATCGACGGCAGTATCGTCACGGCGATCCGCACGGCGGCGGCATCTGCCGCGGCGACCGATGCGCTCGCACGGCCGGGCCCGTCGCGGCTCGCGATCCTCGGCTACGGCGAGCAGGCGTGGCGGCACGCCGCGGCGGTGCGCTATGTGCGGCCGATCACCGGCCTCACCGTGTGGGGGCGCTCGGTGGAACAGGCGGAGCGGTTCGCGCTGCGCGTGCGCGAGGAACTGGGCCTTGATGCCGAAGCCGCACCCGATGTGGCGAGCGCCGTTCGCGATGCGGACATCATCTGCACGACGACCGCCGCCGCCGAACCCATCCTCGTGCTTGCCGACGTGAAGCCGGGCACGCACATCAATGTCGTGGGGTCCAGTCGCGCCGGGCCCGCCGAGATCGCGAACGATCTCGTCGCGGCATCACGCTTCATCGCCGACTACCGACCAGGCGTGCTCGCGCAGGGGTCAGAATTCCTGAACGCGAAGGCGGCGGGCGTGGTGGACGATGCGCATGTCGTGGGCGAGATCGGCGAGGTCTTCGGTGGGACGCTCGCGGGGCGCAGCCGTGACGACGAAATCACCATCTACAAGTCGCTCGGCCACATCGTGCAGGACCTCGCGGCGGGCTGGCACGTCTTCGAGGAAGCGAAAAAGCTGGGCCTCGGGACAGCGGCACCGTTCTGAGGTCCTACTTCGTCGTGTAGCCGCCGTTGGCGAGGATCGTCTGCCCGGTGATCCACCAGCCTTCGGAAACGAGGAAGCGCACGAGCGGCACGATATCCTCGATATCGGTGAGGCCGGTCTTGCTGAACGACGAAAGCGAAGCGGCGGACTTGTGATAGGCGACCGCGTCCGCCGCCTCCTGGCCATAGAAGAACGGCGTGTCCATCGGCCCCGGGCCAACCGCCGTCACCGATATGCCGCGTGCACCGAACTCCTTGGAGGCCGCGCGGGTGAAGTGCTCGACGGGCGCTTTCGCACCGGCGTAGGCGGAATAGAAGGGCGTGAAGGCGCCGAGCAGCGAGGTGACGAGCGTCATCAGCTTGCCGTTGTCGGAAAGATGCCTGCCCGCTTCCTTGATGAAGAAGAACGCCGCCTTCGCGTTGATCGCGAACATCGTGTCGTATTCGTCCTCGGTGATCTCCGCGAACGGCTTCTTCAGCACCATGCCCGTGGTGTTGATGGCGATGTCGACGCCGCCGAGCGCCGCGACCGTGTCGGTGAAGAGCTTTTCCACCGCCGCCGCCGTGGTGAGGTCGGCCTGAAGCAGCGCCACCTTCGCGCCCGCGGCTTCCACCACCGCTGCCGTCTCCTCTGCCGCACCGCGCGTGGCGTCGCTGTTGTAGTGCACCGCGACCGCTGATGCACCGTGCGCGGCGAGATCGCGGGCGATGAGGCCGCCGAGATTCTTCGCGCCGCCCGCAATGAGCACGCGCTTTCCTGTGATGCTGTGGTCGGCCATGGTCTTCTCCCGATTGAAACGTGGCCACGATAGCGGGCGGCGAAGGCGCGAACTTTCGGATTCGTTGCAGACTTTCGAATTCTCCGAAGCCACGGCCTGCGTTACGCTTACGGCAGCGAGGTGTCGGTTATGGCGTCGGGCGAGGAACAGGTGGAAGCGCAGCGCACGGTGCTGGCGCGGCATGCGTTCAAGGCGCGCGGGATCGGTTTCACCTTCGCGCGCGAAGATATCGGCAAACCCACGGACTGGCGCATCGCCAGCGACGACCACGTCTTCGTCATCCATCGCGCCGGGCGGCTGAACCGGATGGAAACCGTGTTCGAAAACGGCCCTGCGGCGCATGTGCTGCCGGAGGTCGGCGACATCTGGATCATCCCCGCGGGCGCGCGTTATGCGGCGCTGGCGCGGGGCGGCACGGTCGATTACTGCGAAGTGGCGATCCCGGCCGCGTTGCTCGGCGACAGGGCGCCCTCCGCCCGGCTCGCGGTGCGCGATCCGTTCCTGCATCATGCGGCAGAGCGAATGGCGGCGATCGATCCCGACGATGCCCTGTCGCTGCTCCTCTCCGATACGCTGGCCGAGGGCATCCGGCTGCATGTGATGCAGACGATCGGCATCCGGCGCGCCCAGCGGAAGCGCTCGCTCGCACCGGCGGCGAGACGCGCGCTCGTCGATCGGATCGAGGCGGCGCCCGATGCGCCGCACACACTGGCGGAACTCGCCGGGGTGGCGCAGATGGGCGTGCACGAATTCCTCGCGGCCTTCCGCACGGCGTTCGGCATGTCTCCGCATCAATATGTGATCCGCCGCCGGATAGACCGCGCCAAGCGTCTGCTCGCGGATACGCGCGAAAACGTGACGGAAATCGCGCTTTCGGTGGGCTTTTCGACACCGAGCCACTTCTCGGCGGCGTTCCGTGCGCATACCGGCCTTTCGCCGCGGGACTGGCGAAGGGCTGCCGCTTCAACCTGAAGCGCGCTTGGTGCGGAGCGTCGGCGCGGCGGCCGCCGGATCATCGGGCCACGGATGCTTCGGATAGCGGCCGCGCATCTCCTTCGCGACCGCCGCCCAGCTTCCCGACCAGAAGCCGGGCAGGTCTTTCGTGGTCTGGATCGGGCGCCCTGCGGGCGAGGTGAGGCGGAGCACGAGCGGCACGTTTCCGGCGACCACGGGATGCGCGGCGAGGCCGAACAGCGCCTGCACGCGAAGCTCGACCGCCGGGCCGCCCTCCGCCGCATAATCGATGGCATGGTGGCTGCCGAGCGGCGACACGAAGGCCTCGGGGGCGAGGCGATCGACGGCGGTCTTGCCCGCCCAGCCGAGGCGCGCTTCCAGCATCTGCGTGAGCGCTGATGCGCTGATGGCGCCGAGCGACCTTTTGCCGTCGAGGAGCGGCGGCAGCCAGTCTTCCATGTCGGCAGCGAGCGCCTCGTCGCCGATGTCCGGGATCGCGGGATCGACGCGGCGGGCGAAGGTGGCGCGGCGTTGCAGCGCGCGGGCGTGTTCGGAAAAGGGCAGTGCCGCGACACCGGCCTTGCGCGCGGCTTCGAGAAGCGCGGCGGCGATGGCGGCGGGATCGGGGCTGTCGTCCTGCCCGGACGACAGGGCGAGGCTGCCGAGGCGGCGTTCGCGTGTCGCGAGGATGCCGCCCGCGCCGTCGGCACGGACGCGGCGCACGGTCTCGATGCGGTCCGCGAACAGCGATTCGATGAGGTCGGGCGCAATGGCGGCGGCGGCAAGGATGCGCGCGCCGGAGGCCGCGCCCTGCACGTCGGCGACGGCGAGGTACGTCTGCGCGGCAAGCGGCGAGGCGGGATCGAGCCGGAAGCCGCGCCCGCCGGAGGAGGCCCAGTCCTCGCCGTTGTTTCCGCGCCGCTTCGCGATCCGGTCCGGGAAAGCGAGCGCGATGCACGCCGCGACCGGGCCTTCGCCATCACCGCCCGCCATGCGCTGCCACCGCCCGGCAAGGCCGCGCGCGGCGTCGGCGCGCGTGCCGCGCTCGCGGCGCCAGCGGGCGAGGCGTTGTTCGAGATCGGCGTCATTCCCGCCGAGGCCTCGCTCCGAAAGCAGCACGGCGACCTCTGCCGCAGTGTGGCCCCAGCCGCGTTCGGACGCCGCGAGGATCATATGTGCGAGGCGCGGGGGCAGCGGCAGCTCGGCGATGCGGCGGCCGTGCGGCGTCGGGCGGTTCTCCGCGTCGAGCGCGTCCAGCAACTGTAGTCGCTCGCGTGCTTCCGCTACGGCGGCGTCGGGCGGCGGGTCGAGCCAGCGCAGCGTGCCGGGATCGGCGGCACCCCAGATCGCGCAGTCGAGGACCAGCGCGGAGAGATCGGCTTCGAGGATTTCCGGTGGATCGAACGGCGGCATCCCCGCCGTCGCGGCTTCTTCCCACAGCCGGTAGCACACGCCCGGCCCCTGCCGCGCGGCGCGGCCCGCCCGCTGCGTGACGGCGGCCTGGCTGGCGCGTTCGGTGACGAGGCGTGTCATGCCGCCGCTGCGATCGTAGCGGGCACGGCGCGCGAGGCCCGAATCGACGACGATGCGGACGCCGTCGATGGTGAGGCTGGTCTCGGCGATGCTGGTCGCGAGCACGATCTTGCGCGTGCCGGGCGCGCCCTTGCGGATCGCGGCACGCTGCGCGGCGGGATCGAGACTGCCGTGCAGGCGGTGCAGCGCGATGCCGGGGAGCCCTTCCAACCGCTCGGCGGTTCGCTCGATCTCGGCGACGCCGGGCAGGAAGGCGAGGAGGTCGCCATCGGTCTCGCCGAGCGCGCGGCGAATGGCCGGGGCCATCGAATCTTCGATGCGCTGCTCGGCGCTGCGGCCAAGATAACGGATATCGAGCGGATAGCTGCGGCCCTCGCTCTCGATGACGGGCGCGCCGTCCAGCAGCTTCGAGAAGCGCGCGCCGTCGAGCGTCGCCGACATCGGCAGGATGCGGAGGTCGGGGCGGAGAGCGGCCTGAGCGTCAAGTGCGAGCGCGAGGCCGAAATCGCTGTCGAGGCTGCGCTCGTGGATCTCATCGAACAGCACGGCGGAAACACCCGGGAGTTCGGGGTCGGCCTGGATGCGATTGCGGAAAATGCCCTCGGTGAGCACGAGGATGCGCGTGTCCTTGCCGTGCTTGCTGTCGAGCCGCGTGGCATAGCCGATGGTCTTGCCGACGGGTTCGCCCGCAAGCTCCGCCATGCGTTCGGCGGCGGCGCGTGCGGCGAGGCGGCGGGGCGAGAGCAGCAGGATTTGCCCTGATGCTACCCACGCCTCTCCAAGCAGCGCGGGCGCAACCGCCGTGGTCTTGCCCGCACCCGGCGGCGCGACAAGCACGGCGGACGCGTTTTCGCGTAGCGCCGCAAGCAGCGCGGGCAGAACGGCATGAATGGGCAGGCTGTCGCTCACGCCTGCCCTTTAAGAGTCAGACGAGTGCCGCGTCGAGCGTGATGTTTGCGTTCAGCAGCTTCGAAACCGGGCAGTTTGCCTTGGCCTTGGCGGCAAGCTCCTGGAAAGCGGCATCATCCGTTCCCGGAACCTTCGCTTCCAGTTTCAGGTGGATCGCGGTGATTGTGAAGCCGGTCTCCAGTTTCTCCAGCGTCACAGTGGCCGTGGTGTCGAGGCTGTCGGCGGTGAGCCCGGCCTCGCCGAGAATCAGCGACAGCGCCATCGTGAAGCAGCCTGCGTGCGCCGCGCCGATCAGCTCTTCGGGGTTGGTACCGGGCACGCCCTCGAAGCGCATGGCGAAGCCGTAGGGCCGTTCGTCGAGCGCGCCGCTCTGTGTGGAGATGGTGCCCCGGCCGTCCTTGAGGCCGCCTTCCCAGTGCGCGGAACCCTTGCGATCGATCTTCATGGCCTGCTCCTGTTTACGGAAGAACAGCGAGGCTATGCAGATTCGGGCGGTGAGTCCACCGAGCCTAGTCGCGGAAAACCACCGTGGTGGCGCCGTTCAGCAGCACCCGGTCCTGCAGGTGGTAGCGGACGGCGCGGGCGAGCACGCGGCGCTCGATGTCGCGGCCCTTGCGGACGAGGTCGTCGGGCGTGTCCGTGTGGCTGATGTGCTCGACGTCCTGCGCGATGATCGGGCCTTCGTCGAGATCGGCGGTCACGTAATGCGCGGTCGCGCCGATGATCTTCACGCCACGCGCGTGCGCCTGGTGATAGGGCTTGGCGCCCTTGAAACCGGGCAGGAAGCTGTGGTGGATGTTGATGCAGCGTCCCGTGAGGAACGCCGCGAGATCATCCGACAGGATCTGCATGTAGCGGGCGAGGACCACGAGTTCTGCGCCGCTTTCGTCCACGATGCGCTTGATTGCGGCTTCCTGCGCTGCCTTCGTGTCCTTCGTGATCGGCAGGTGGTGGAAGGGGATACCGCCGTTGATCGGCGCGATCGGGTCCTTCGGATGGTTGGAGACGATGCCGACGACGTCCATCTCAAGCTCGCCGATGCGCTGGCGGTAGAGCAGATCGGTGAGGCAGTGATCGAACTTCGAGACGAGCAGCAGCACGCGCATCTTCTCGGCGGCAGAGCGCACGCGCCAGTCCATGGCGTGCGCCGCGGCGAGCGCCGCGAAGCGCGCCTTGAAGCCCGCCTGCGCCGATGCGTCGAGATCGAAGACGACGCGCATGAAGAAGCGGTCGGTGAGCTGATCGTTGAACTGCTGCGCATCGAGGATGTTGCCGCCACTTTCGGCAAGCCGCGTGGCGACCGCCGCGACGAGGCCCGGCTTGTCGGCGCACGACAGCGTCAACGTGCAGATGTTGCTGGATTCCATCGCCATATCCCCCTGAAACGCAATCGCTACATGACGCGCAAGAGTGAATCTTCTCTTGTCAGTACATGCAGTGCCAGTCCCGCGGCTTTTGCGCGGTCTATGGCGAGGGTTGTCGGCGCGGAGATGGTGGCGAGCGCGCGGCCGCCCGCGACGACGGTTTTCTCGACAAGCTCGTAGCTGCACCGGGCGGTGAGCAGGAAGAATCCGTCGCTCGCCGCGATGCCCGCGATAGCGAGCGCACCGATCAGCTTGTCGAGCGCGTTGTGGCGGCCGACGTCCTCGCGGGCGGCGAGGATGGTGCCGGTGCTGTCGCAGAAGGCGGCGGCGTGGACGGCGGCGGTGCGGCGGCCGAGCAGCTGGTGGTCGCGCAGTGCACCGAGCGCGGCGAATATCACCTGCGGGTCTATCGCGAGTGGCGCGGCGATGCGCGGCAAGGGGCGGGCGATCTGTTCGAGATTTTCGATACCGCAAAGGCCGCAGCTGCTCTCCGAAACGCGACGGCGCGCGCGTTCCATCACGGGTTCGGCGACCTCGGCGGGAAGCTGAATGCGGACGATCCAGCCTTTGTCTGTTTCCGCGATGTCGATGCCGCCGACTTCGTTTGCTTGCTTCACGAGCCGTTCGGTGATCGCGAAGCCGGTGACGAAATCGGCAAGGTCCGTGGGGGTCGCCATCATCACCGCATAGGCGATGCCGTTGAATTCGAGCGCGACAGGGACTTCGACTGGAATGTCGCGCGTGATTTCGGTGTCGTTGCCGGACGTGAAGATTTCCGTGAACCGCGTTTGCCGCGCGGACGTGTCAGGCATCGACGTTCGCGCGGACCTCGGCGATCGCGGCGCGCGCGATATCGGAAAGGCCGTTTCCGCCAGCGTCGAAGTGGCGGAGGATCATGTCTTTCATGCGCGGGTCCCAGAACGCGATGATGTGCTCCGCCGTCTGCCGGGCGGCGTGCTCCGGCCCTGCGGTTTCGAGGTTCCGGGCGATCTGGTTCGCCATGTAGACGAGCTTTTCCGCAGGACTCATTCTGCCGCGATTCCTTCGATCCGGCGCGCGCGTTCGCTATGGCGCGAATAATCCTCCTGCCAATCCGTCGGCCCGTTGGAGGCACTCACCTGCACCGCCGTTACCTTGTATTCGGGGCAGTTGGTGGCCCAGTCCGAATAATCGGTGGTGACGACGTTCGCCTGCGTCATCGGATGGTGGAAGGTGGTGTAGACGACGCCCGGCGCCACGCGGTCCGTCACCAGCGCGCGCAGCGTCGTCTCACCCGAGCGGCTGGCGAGCTTCACCCAGTCGCCGTCATTGAGGCCGCGATTTTCGGCGTCTGTGGGATGAATCTCGAGTAGATCTTCCGGGTGCCACGCGACGTTCGCTGTTCGCCGCGTCTGCGCGCCGACGTTGTAGTGCGAGAGGATGCGGCCGGTGGTGAGCAACAGCGGAAAGCGCGGGCCCGTGCGCTCGTCGGTCGGCACATAGTCGGTGACGACGAACTTGCCGCGCCCGCGGACGAAACCATCGATGTGCATGATGGGCGTGCCGTCCGGTGCGGCATCGTTCACCGGCCACTGCATCGAGCCTTCGGCATCAAGGCGGTCGAAGCTGACGCCCGCGAAGCTCGGCGTCAGGCGGGCGATCTCGTCCATGATTTCGGACGGGTGCGTGTAATGCCAGTCGAGGCCTAGCGCCTGCGCGAGCCGCTGCGTCACCTCCCAGTCGGAATAGCCATTGAGCGGCGACATCACCTTGCGCACCGGCTGGATGCGGCGTTCGGCGTTGGTGAACGTGCCGTCCTTTTCGAGGAAGGTGGAGCCGGGCAGGAAGATGTGCGCGTAGTTCGCGGTCTCGTTCAAAAACAGGTCGTGGACGATCACGCATTCCATCGCGGCAAGACCGGCGGCGACGTGCTTGGTGTCCGGGTCGGACTGGAGAATATCTTCGCCCTGCACGTAGAGCGCCTTGAACGTGCCGTCGACGGCGGCGTCGAGCATGTTTGGAATGCGGAGACCGGGTTCGGGATCGAGGGGGACGCCCCAGTCATCCTCGAACAGCTTGCGCGCGGCGGCGTCCGAGATGTGGCGATAGCCGGAAAGCTCGTGCGGGAAGCTTCCCATGTCGCAGGCGCCCTGCACGTTGTTCTGGCCGCGGAGGGGATTCACGCCGACGCCCGGACGGCCGATGTTGCCCGTGACCATCGCGAGGTTGGCGATGGCCATGACGGTGGAAGAGCCCTGGCTGTGTTCGGTGACGCCGAGGCCGTAATAGATCGCGGCGTTGCCCCCGGTTGCATAGAGGCGTGCGGCTGCGCGAAGTTCGGCGGGATCGACGCCGGTGACGGCGGCGAGCGTTTCGGGCGAGTGCTTCGCCTCTGATACGAACGCTGCCCAGTCCTGATACTCGTCCCAGTCGCAGCGCTCGCGGATGAAGGCTTCATTGGCGAGGCCTTCGGTGACGATGACATGCGCCATTGCTGTCATCACCGCCACGTTGGTACCGGGGCGCAGCGGCAGGTGATGTGCGGCCTCGATATGCGGCGAGCGGACGAGATCGGTACGGCGCGGATCGATGACGATCAGCTTCGCGCCCTGCCGCAAGCGGCGTTTCATGCGGCTGGCGAACACGGGATGCCCGTCGGTGGGGTTCGCGCCGATGACGAGCATGACATCGCTGTGTTCGACGCTGTCGAAATCCTGCGTGCCCGCCGATGTGCCGAACGTGGTCTTGAGGCCGTAGCCTGTCGGCGAGTGGCAGACGCGCGCGCACGTATCGACATTGTTGTTGCCGAAGCCGGCGCGGATCAGTTTTTGCACGAGGAAGGTCTCCTCGTTCGTGCAGCGCGACGAGGTGATGCCGCCGAGCGCCTTGTCGCCGTACTTCGCGGCGATGCGCTTCAGCTCGGAGGCGGCGTAAGCGAAGGCTTCGTCCCATTCGACCTCGCGCCACGGCTGGTCGATGCTGGCGCGGATCATCGGCTTCAGGATGCGGTCGGCGTGCTGCGCATAGCCCCACGCGAAGCGGCCCTTGACGCAGCTGTGGCCGCGATTGGCCTTGCCGTCCTTCCACGGCACCATGCGCACGAGCTGCTCGCCGCGCATCTCGGCGCGGAAGGTGCAGCCGACGCCGCAATAGGCGCAGGTGGTGACGACGCTGCGGTCGGGTAGGCCGATCTCCTTCACCGACTTTTCCTGAAGCGTCGCCGTGGGGCAGGCCTGCACGCAGGCGCCGCAGGAGACGCATTCGGAGCCGAGGAAGTCGTCGGAGCCAAGGCCCGCCGAGACCTTGGAGTCGAAGCCGCGCCCCTCGATGGTCAGCGCGAACGTGCCCTGCACCTCGTCGCAGGCGCGCACGCAGCGCGAGCAGGCGATGCATTTCGACGGGTCGAAATCGAAATAGGGGTTCGACGTATCGAGATCGAGCGCGAGGTGGTTCTCACCCTCATAGCCGTAGCGCACGTCGCGCAGGCCCACGGCGGCGGCCTGGTCCTGAAGCTCGCAGTCGTTGTTGGCGCTGCATGTGAGGCAGTCGAGCGGGTGATCGGAGATGTAAAGCTCCATCACGCCCCGCCGCAGCTTCTGCAGGCGTGGTGTCTCCGTGTGCACCACCATGCCGCTTGCGACAGGGGTGGTGCAGGAAGCGGGCGTGCCGCGGGCGCCGTCGATCTCGACGAGGCAGAGGCGGCAGGAGCCGAACTGCTTGAGGTTGTCGGTTGCGCACAGCTTCGGAATCGCGGTGCCGATTTCGGCGGCGGCGCGCATCACGGTGGTGCCGGCGGGCACGGTGACGCTGCGCCCGTCGATGCTGAGCGTGACGGTTTCGTCCGCGGACGAGGCGGGCGTGCCGAAATCGCTCTGGCGAACGTAGGTCATGCTGCGTTTCCTTCAGCGGCGGACTCTACCACAAAATCCTCGGGAAAGTGATTGAGCGCCGAAAGCACGGGGTAGGGCGTGAAGCCGCCGAGCGCGCAGAGCGAGCCGAACTTCATGGTTTCGCAGAGGTCGCGGAGCAGCGCGATCTCGTCAGATGCCGAGCGTGCGCGGCGCGGGGCGTTGTGGATCTGCGGCAGGGTCTCGACCGCGCCGGCCCGCCGTCCGCCCGCGACGATGCGGTCGATCGTCTCGACGCCGCGCACCGCGCCGATGCGGCAGGGCGTGCATTTTCCGCAGCTTTCCGCTGCGCAGAACTGCATGGCGAAGCGCGCCTGCCGCAGCATGTCGACGGTATCGTCGAACACCACGATGCCGCCGTGGCCGATGAGGCCGTCCGCCGCCGCGAACGCCTCGTAATCGAACGGCAGGTCGAACTGCGTGCGCGGAATGTAGGCGCCGAGCGGCCCGCCGACCTGCACGGCGCGCACCGGGCGGCCGCTTGCGGTGCCGCCGCCGATCTCGTTCACGAGGCTGCCGAGCGTGATGCCGAACGCCGTCTCGTAGAGGCCGCCATACCTGATGTTCCCGGCAAGCTGCACGGGCATGGTGCCGCGCGACCGGCCCATGCCGTACTCCGCGTAGGCCTTCGCGCCCTCGCCGAGCACGAACGGGATGGCGGCGAGCGTCAGCACGTTGTTGATGACGGTGGGGCAGCCGAACAGGCCCTCATGCGCGGGGAGCGGCGGCTTGGCGCGGACCTCGCCGCGCCTCCCTTCGAGGCTGTTGAGGAGCGAGGTTTCCTCGCCGCACACGTAGGCACCCGCGCCGGTGCGGATTTCGACCTCGAACGGTGCGATCGCGGGCGCGGCGAGCGCGGCGGCGGCCTCCATCTTGGCGATGGCGTGCGGGTATTCGCTGCGGATGTAGACGTAGGCCTTGTTCGCGCCGACGGCGAGGCCCGCGATGGCGAGCCCCTCGATCAGCATGAAGGGATCGCCCTCCATCACCATGCGGTCGGCGAAGGTGCCGCTGTCGCCCTCGTCGGCGTTGCAGACGATGAACTTGCGCGGTCCCTTGGCCTCCGCCACCGTCCGCCACTTGATGCCCGCCGGGAAGCCCGCGCCGCCGCGCCCGCGCAGGCCCGAGGCGAGCACTTCGGCGATGGTATCGTCCGGCCCGAGCGCGCGGGCGCGCTCGAGGCCCTTCCAGCCGCCGGTCGCGGCATAGTCTTCGAGGCTGAGCGGCCGCGTCTTGCCGAAGCGCGCGAAGGTGAGGCGCTGCTGGCCCTTGATGAACGGGTGGTCGGCGACGGCGCCGATGCGAAGGTCTTCCGCCCGGCCCGCGAGGATGTCGCCCACGCGGTCCGGCGTCACGAGGCCGTAGCCGATGCCGTCCACCTCGACGAGCGGTTCCAGCCAGTGCATCCCCCAGCTGGATACGCGCTGCGGCGCATGTCCCGCCTTCGTGAACGCCTCGGCGACCGCGTCTGCACCGCAGGCAAGCGCCGCCGCATCGTCGGAAATGCGTATCTGCATGGCCTAGAGCGCCTCGATCAATGTGCTGAGACGGGCAGCATCCAGCCTTGCGTGCACGTCGCCGTTCGTCATCGCGGCTGGGCCGACGGAGCAGAGGCCGAGGCAATAGACGGTTTCGATGTGCACGCGCTCACCCGCTGCTTTTTCCGCGTGCGCGGCCAGAGCGTCCACGCCGCGCGCCTGACACGCCTCGGCGCGGCAGAGCTTGAGGACGGGGCGCGGATCGGCCTTCGCCTTGTAGTCGTGGTAGAAGCTGACGACGCCGTGCACCTCGGCGCGGCTGAGGTTGAGCGCGGCGGCAATGCTGCGCACCGCGTCCTCGTCCACGCAGCCGAACGTCGCCTGCACGTCGTTCAGGATGGGCAGCAGCGCGCCCTCGCGGTGGCTGTGCGCCGCGATGATGTCGGCCAGGCGATCGTCCCTCATGCCGGGCGGTGTAGCGCCGCCGGGCCTTATGAACAATTTCAATTCGGCTTTGTCGCGCGCAGCGTCGATTGACCTGCGTCAATGACCCCCGGCGCGCGCGAGGGAAAAGTGCCAGCATGTGGAGGTATTACCCCGAACTGCTGAGCAGCGCCGTGCCGCGCTACACAAGCTATCCGACCGCTGCGGAATTCCGCCCGGTGGAGGCGGGCTTCCATGCGGAAGGCTTCAGCGGCATCGCGGCGGAAACCGCGCTCTCGCTCTATCTCCATATCCCCTATTGCGATGCGATCTGCTGGTATTGTGGCTGCAACACGGGCGCTGCAGGGCACCGCCAGCGGCTCGGCGCCTACATGCAGGCGCTGGATCGGGAGATCGGCACGGTCGCGCGGACGCTGCAGGGGCGCGGCCGCGTGCGCAGCATCGCGTTCGGCGGCGGCAGCCCGAATGCGGTGCCGCCGATCGCCTTCGTGCGCCTGCTGGAGCGGCTGACATTGGCTTTCCGCGCGCTTGATGCCGAGATGGCGATCGAGCTCGATCCGCGCAGCTACACGCCGGAATGGGAGCGGATTGTCGCGATGGCGCCGTTTCGCCGTGTCAGCCTCGGCGTGCAGACGTTCGCGCCGCACGTGCAGGCCGCGATCGGTCGCGTGCAGCCGCTGGACGAGATAAAGCGCACTGTGGACTCGCTGCGCGGTGCGGGTGTCCGTTCGCTGAACTTCGATCTGATGTACGGGCTTCCCGAACAGACCGACGACGACCTCGCCGCGACGCTGGAGGACGCCATCCGGCTGGCCCCCGATCGCATCGCGCTGTTCGGCTACGCGCATCTGCCTTCGCGCATTCCGCGCCAGCGCCGGATCGACGGCACGCATCTGCCCGGCGCCGAGGCGCGCTTCCGCATGGCGGAGCGGGGTTACGAGATGCTCGTCGCCGCCGGATACCAGCCGATCGGCTTCGATCATTTCGCGCTGCCGGACGACAGCATGGCGCGCGCGGCGGCAAACGGCCGGTTGCGGCGGAATTTTCAGGGCTTCACGGACGATGAGAGCGCGGTCCTTCTTGGCCTCGGCGCCACCGCGATCAGCAGCTTTTCCGATCGCTTCGTGCAGAACGAGAAGAACGTCGGCCGTTACCGCGGGCTCGCGGGCGACGGGAAGCTCACCGGCGCGCTCGGCGTCTGCCGCACCGACGACGACAGGCGGCGGGGCGCGATCATCGAGGCGATCCTGTGCGGCGGCTGGGCACCTTTCGAGGGGCATCCGCCCGATGCCGACACGCGCGGGCGCCTGCAGCCTTTCGTCGATCGAGGGCTTTGCAGCGTGGGCGAGAACGCGATTTCGCTGAAGGATGATGCGCTGCCCTACGCGCGGGCGATCGCTGCGTGCTTCGATGCCTACCGGCACCCAGATGCGCAGCGGTTCAGCAGCGCAATATAACCACATCGGTTCTAGAAATCGCCGATGTTTGCGGCAGATCAAAGTGATGGATCGCAGGGGGCGTATGGCCGAGGGGTCAAACACGTTGAAGGGGATTCCTGATGACCCGTATCAAGGCCGCCATGCTGATGGGCATTGCCGCAGCGGCCACAATTTCGCCGAATTTGGCTCACGCCGCGGCGGGTGATTTCCTCGTGCGCCTGCGCGGCATCGTCGTCGCGCCGAACGAGAAGAGCGGCAGCGTGCTGCCCGCGTTTCCGGGTGAGGGGGTCAGCCTCGACAATGCCGTGACGCCCGAGGTAGATTTCACCTATATGGCGACAAACAACATCGGCTTCGAATTGATCGCCGCCACGACCAAGCACACGGCGAGCGGCAAGACGGGCACGACCGGAACCATCGGCAAGCTCGCGTCCACGTGGGTGCTGCCGCCGACGCTGACGGCGCAGTATCACTTCCTGCCCGAAGGCAAGGTGCGGCCGTATGTCGGCGCGGGCGTCAACTACACGATGTTCTACAACGACAAGGCATCGAACGCGCTCGAAGGCGCCGTCGGCGAAACGCGCGTACGGCTGAAGGACAGCTTCGGCTGGGCTGTTCAGGCCGGCCTTGACATCGATCTCAACAAGAAGATGTTCCTGAACCTCGACGTCAAATACATCGACATGGATACCACCGCGCGTCTCGACACGACCGCGGCGGGAACCCAGCGCGTGAAGATCAATATCGATCCGATCGTCGTCGGCGCGGGCGTCGGCTTCCGCTTCTGATCCGCCTGACAGGTACGAAAACCCCTCCTCGGTATCATGCCGGGGAGGGGCTTTCTTTTGCGTTCAGCGCCGAGCAAGCAGCCGGTCGGCGAAGACCATGACCTGCCCCGCGACGACGAATGCGGCACCGATGGCCGCCGCGTTGATTGCGGCCTGCATCCAGCCGATCGCACCGACATCGATGAACGGATAGGCGAAGCGCCCCTCCGACAACCCGCGCGCCAGCGCATAGCCGAGATAGGCGAGTGGGTAGAGCGCCCACAGCAGCGGATCGCGCCACGACAGCGCGCCCTTGCGCGTGAACAGCAGCCAGTAGAGCGGAACGGCTACAGGTGTGAACTTGTGCAGCAGGAAGTCCGACACGGCGACAGAGCCGCCGAGCGGCCGTGTCCCTTCGAGCAGCAACGCGAAGACGACGCCGACAAGCGCAATCGCGGCGGCGATCCCGGCAAGCGTCCGCGGCTTTTGCGTGCCGCCCGCTGCGGCGGTGATTGCGCCGAACACGCCCGCGACGATCGCGTTCGTCAGGATCGTGAAATAACCCGCGAGCGACCAGACTGCGCCGGCAAGCGACTGGCCTTTGCCGAGAAGGTTCTGGAATTCGATGCCGATGCCCGTGCAGGCCGCAAGGCAGATGAGGAGAGCAAGCAGGCGCGCGAGCGGCATTCGTTCTCGCTGTCATGATGGATGCGAACGACGGTCGCATGATAGGCTGGGGCGGCGCTACGCGCTACCGGCAATCAGCGCTGCCCGAAGAGCTTTCGCTGGCACGCAGCGTGGCAGGCCTTGCGATCGCAATGCGGCGTATTCTGTGGCGCGGATGGATCGCCCTCGACGACGATGATCTTGCGGGCGCCATTGCTGCTGCAGATTTCCATCATCCGCTGCGAACCGAGCGCCGCATCGGGCGCGGCCATCGCGAACGCGGCGAGCAGCATGGGCATCAGGCCGCGCATCACTCTGCCTCCTCCTCGTCGTCATCGAGGAGCACGCGCACGGCAGCGCCGTCCAGATCCTCGAACTGACCGGAACGCACCGACCAGAAGAAGGCCGCGAGTCCGGCAAGCCCGAGCCCGAGCGCGACGGGAATGAGGACGACGAGGCCGTTCATTCCGCCGCGTTCCGAAGCCTGAGCGCATTGGCGATGACGATGACCGACGAGCCCGACATGGCGAGCGCGGCGATCAGCGGCGTCACGTGGCCCATCACGGCGAGCGGCACGGCGATGACGTTGTAGCCGATCGCGAGCGCGAAGTTCTGCCGAACCACCGCCATCGTCCGCCGCGCAGCGCGGATCGCGGCGGCGACGGGGGCGAGGCTGTCCCCGAGGAACACGGCGTCGGCGGCGTTCTGGCCGACATCGCTCGCCGAGCCGGGCGCCATAGAGACGTGGCCGGCGGCGAGTGCGGGGCCGTCGTTGAGGCCGTCGCCGACCATCAGGACCTTGTCGCCTTCCTCGGTCATCGCGCGGATGAGGCCGAGCTTGCCTGCCGGTGTCAGCGCCGCCACGGCGCCGATCCCGATCGCCGCCGCCGTGTCCGCGACGGCTTCGGTGCGGTCGCCGGAAAGGATCGAGGAATCAATGCCGAGCGCGCCGAGCTGATGGATCGTGGCGCGTGCATCGGGGCGCAGTGCGTCCTCGAAGCGGAGCAGCACGTCGGTGCCGGCCCCGATGGTGAAACGGCTCGCCATGCCGGTGTCGCCGGAGGCCGAGGGGCGGACGAGTCGTGCGTCGTGCCCGCGATAGCGGCCGGTGACGCCTTCGCCCGGCGTCTCGGTTACATCGGTGAGCACGGCGGGAACGATACCGGTTCCCTCGAAATGCCTGCGGACGGCGTCGGCGAGCGGGTGGCGGCTTGCGGAGGCGAGTGCCAGCAGCACGGGCGCATCGGCCTCGCGCACGACATCGGGGTTGACCAGCACCGGGCGGCCGAGCGTCAGCGTGCCCGTTTTGTCGAAGGCGGCGGTGGTGACTTCGGACAGGCGCTCGAGCGCGCTGCCGTCCTTCACCAGCACGCCGCGCCGCATCAGCGCGCCGGACGCGACGATCTGCGCGGCGGGCACGGCAAGGCCGAGCGCGCAGGGGCAGGTGATGATGAGCACGGCAACCGCGATGACGAGCGAATGGTGCCAGCCCGCGCCCGCGAGCATCCAGCCCGCGAAGGAGAGCGCGGCGAGCGTGTGCACGGCGGGCGCATACCAGCGGGCGGCCCGGTCCGCGACGCGCACGTAGCGCGAACGGGACTGGCCCGCGCTTTCCATCAGCCGCGCAATGTCGGCGATGGCGGTGTCGGCGCCCACGGCGCTGGCGCGCACCACGACGGGTGCGCCGAGATTGAGCGTGCCCGCAAGCACGGCGTCGCCCGTGCTGCGCGTCTGCGGCGCGCTTTCGCCCGTCAGCAGCGAGAGGTCGAATGCGCTGGTGCCGTCTTCGATGATGCCGTCCGCGGCGAGGCGCTCACCCGCGGCGACGTGCATCCGCATCCCGGGCGCGAGCGCCCGCGCCTCGCACCAGCGATGGCGGCCGTCCTCGCCGATCACATAGGCGCCGGGCGCCGTCTGCCGGAGAAGCTGCGTGACGCCGCCGCGTGCGCGGTCGCGCATCACGCTGTCGAGCCAGCGGCCGGTGAGCAGGAAGAACAGCAGCATCACCGCGCCGTCGAAATAGGCGTGGGGGCCGCTGATCGCGGTTTCGAACAGGCTGAGCCCGGTGGCGAGCAGCACGCCGATCGAGATCGGCACGTCCATGTTGGTGCGCCCGCGCCGAAGTGCGCCGAGTGCGGAGCGGAAGAAGGGCCGGCCCGAATAGGCGATCGTGGGGATCGCGATCAGCGCAGACAGCCAGTGGAACATGTCGCGCGTCGCCCCTTCGGCGCCCGACCACACGGAAACCGACAGCAGCATGATGTTCATCGCCGCGAACCCGGCGACCGCCATCGCGCGCAGCAACATGCGGCTTTCGCTGTCTCCGGTTTCCACGAGATCGTTGGGCAGCGGCTCAGCATCGAAGCCGACCTTGCCGATCACGGCTTTGAGCGCCGGTTCGTCGAACGCCGGATCATGCGTGAGCGTGACGCGCTTCGCGCCGAAATTGACGCGTGCCGCGGCAATGCCCTCGACGCCTGAAAGCCCCTTCTCCAGCTTGGAGATGCAGCCCGCGCAGCGCATACCCGGCACGGCGAAGACCGAGGTCTTCATCGGCATCGCTGCACCGGCGGCCGGAACGGGCGTTTCGTGCTTCATGAAAGGCTGGCGATCCGGCGCAGCACGGCGCCGTCACGAGCGGCTTCCATGTGGATGTTCCAGCGCCCGGCGGGGAGCGGCTGCGCCGCGCGGAACTGCCCGGGGGCCACTTCCGTAAAGGTGAGCGCGATATCGGGCGCGCGGCCCACGGGGTGTTTCGCGGTTGCGGTGACGACAGCGCCGGCAAGCGGGGTCTCGCCGGCGGCGGCCGCGATTATCGGATGACGGTCTTCAGCCATCGTCAGCCCCAGCGACCAGCCGAGCTTTTCCTGTGCGCGGGCTTCTTCCAGCCAGCCGTTGAACTTCTGGCTGGCGACATAGGAATTGTCGACGACCGTGCCCCCGAACGTGCCCGTTGCGAACATCGCCATCGTCACGTTCACGGCGATCACCGTGCCGAAGAAGGCGATCATGATCAGCCACATGTGGCGGCCGGTGAAGCGTCTGACGGGGCGATCATTCATTGTGCGGCCTCCCGGTCGAAGAACACCTGCGTCTTGTCCTCGCCGCCCTTGGCGTCAAGGCCGCGGACGGTGAACACGATGTCCTTGCGCGGCTCGCCCGCGGCGGGCGCGGCGACGAAGATGCGGGTCTTCGCGACAGCATCGGCGGGCGTCGCAACCGTCACCGTGCGGCTGCCGGTATCGCGTGTGCCTTCCGCCGTCCACATGATCGCGTCCGGCAGGCCTTCAAGGCCGATCTCGACCTCGCGCGGCCGGTTTTCCATGTTGCGGACCTTGACCGTATAGGCATTGCGGATGTGCCCGTCGGAGAGGCGCACGAACAGCGGGTTGCGATCCTGCTGCGCGCTGATGTCGATGCGCGTGCGCTGGCCGAGCACGAACAGCATGGCAAGGCCGATGCTGCCCCACAGCATGAAATAGGCGATCGTGCGCGGGCGAAGCAGCGTGCGGATCACGGGTTTCGGCGGCTTGCCCGCCTTCTCCAGATCGGCGCTTTCCTCGGTGACGTAGTCGATGAGGCCTCGGGGCCGTCCGATCTGCGTCATCACCTTGTCGCACGCGTCGATGCAGAGCGCGCAGGTGATGCAGCCGATCTGCGGCCCTTCGCGGATGTCGATACCGGTGGGACACACGGAGACGCACTGTTCGCAATCGATGCAATCGCCGATCTTGTCGAAATCGGCGATCTCGGCCTGCGCCTTCTTGATGCCGTGCGTGCGCGGTTCGCCGCGCCAGTCCTTGTAGGTGACGGTGAGCGATTTCTCGTCCATCAGCGCGGTCTGGATACGCGGCCACGGGCACATGTAGATGCACACCTGCTCGCGCATGAAGCCGCCGAAAATGAAGGTGGTGGCGGTGAGGACGCCGATGGTCGCATAGGCGACGTATGGCGCATCGCCGGTGAACAGGTCGCGCAGCAGTGTTGGCGCATCGGCGAAATAGAAAATCCACGCGCCGCCGGTCGCCATCGCGATCGCCAGCCAGATCGCATATTTCGCGGTGCGCTTGCCGAGCTTGGTCGCGCCCATCGGCGCCTTCTTCAGGCGGATCTGTGCATTGCGGTCGCCATCGATGAAGCGCTCGACGTGGAGGAAAAGATCGGTCCACACCGTCTGCGGACAGGCATAGCCGCACCACGCGCGGCCGACCGTGGACGTGACGAGGAACAGGCCGATGCCGGCCATGATGAGCAGGCCCGCGACGTAGTAGAATTCGTGCGGCCAGATCTCGATCGAGAACATGTAGAAACGGCGGTGCGCGAGATCGACGAGCACGGCCTGATCGGGGGCGTAGGGCCCGCGATCCCAGCGCAGCCACGGCGTCACGTAGTAGATCGTGAGCGTGATCGCCATGATCGCCCATTTGAGGCGCCGGAAGGTGCCGTCGACCGCCTTGGGGTAGACGCCCTTCCGAGCCTCGTAGAGCGAAGGCTTGAGGCTCTTCAGGTCTTCAGGGTGCGACATTTTCCGCTCCGCCCGCGGCCGGCGCGGGCTCTGCCGCCGCAACCACGGTGGCCTCGCCGCCGCCCAGCGAATGCACGTAGGTGGCGAGCATCTTCACGGTTGCCGGGTCGAGGCGATTGCCCCAGCGCGGCATCACGCCCTGACGGCTGTTGGTGACGGTCGCGATGAGCGTGTCGCGGTCGCCGCCATAGAGCCAGATCGCGTCGGTGAGGTCGGGCGCGCCCTGCACGCGGTCACCCTTGCCTTCGGCGCCGTGGCAGCTCACGCAGTTTTCGGCGTAGATTTGCGCACCGCGCGCGGTCGCGTTCGATGCCTTGCCCTCCCCGGAGAGGAGTTGCACGTAGCTGACGACGTTGCTGATCTGCGCGGGCGTCAGGATGCCGTCGCGGCCGAACGCGGGCATCATCGACAGCCGCGTCTCGTCGTGGTCCGGATTCCGGATGCCGTGCTCGATCGTGTAGTGGATGGCGTTGATGTCGCCGCCCCACAGCCAGTCGTCGTCGTTGAGGTTCGGGTAGCCCTTGCCGCCTGCCGCGCCGGAGCCGTGGCACTGCACGCAATAGACCTTGAAGGTCGATTGCCCGCCCGCGACGGCCGCCCGCAGCAGTTCGGGATCGTTCGGGATGTTTTCCACCGGCGTGCGGCCGATCGCCTCGCGGATCGGCAGCAGCTTGGCGTCGGCGGCGGCGAGCTCCTTGTTGAGCTCACCGTGGCTCGACCAGCCGAGCACGCCCGCCGTGGCGCGCTCCACAAGCGGCCATGCCGGGAACAGGATCGTGTAGATCAGCGCCCACACGATCGTGATGTAGAAGGTCCACAGCCACCAGCGGGGAAGCGGGGTATCGAGTTCCTCGATGCCGTCCCATTCGTGGCCGACGGTTTCGGTGCCGGTCGGCTCGTCGATGCGCTTGTTGTCAGACATTGTGGTCGTCCTGATCGAAAATCATGTTGGCGGCGCGCTTGTGATTGTCCCGCGCCTTCGGGCGGAAGGTCCAGCCGACGAGGACCAGGAACGTCACGCCCATGAAGACGAGGCCCCAGCTGTCCGCGAGGTGGCGGAGCGTGTCGTAATTCATCGCGGCTGCTCCTGCGGCGCGGCGGCCTGGAAGTCGACCAGCGTGCCGAGCATCTGCAGATAGGCGACAAGCGCGTCCATCTCGGTGATCTGCTTGGGATTGCCGTCGAAATCGCGGACCTGCGCCTTGGGGTAGCGCTTGCTGAAGGCTTCGAGATCGCCGAACTCGTCCGTCTGGAGCTTGAGATCGTCGTTCGCGGCCTTGATCGCCTCTTCGCTGTAGGGAACGCCGACACGGCTGAGCGCAGTGAGGTGCTTCGTCATGTCGCCGGCCTTCAGCGGGCGCTCCTTCAGGAACGCGTAGGGCGGCATGATCGATTCCGGCACCACCGAGCGCGGATCGACGAGGTGCTGCACGTGCCACTCGTCCGAATAGCGTCCGCCGACGCGCGCGAGGTCCGGCCCCGTGCGCTTGGAGCCCCACTGGAACGGGTGGTCGTACATGCTTTCCGCCGCGAGGCTGTAGTGGCCGTAGCGCTCCACCTCGTCGCGGAACGGGCGCACCATCTGGCTGTGGCAGTTGTAGCAGCCCTCGCGGATGTAGATGTTGCGGCCCGCAAGCTCGAGCGGCGTGTAGGGACGCACGCCCTCCACCTTCTCGATCGTGGAGTCGATCCAGAAGAGCGGTGCGATCTCCACGATGCCGCCGATGGCGACGACGATGAGCGCGCCGACGCCGAGCAGGGTGACGTTCTTTTCGAGGCGTTTGTGATCGAAGAAACGGGATGCCATTGCGCGCGTCCTTACTCTGCGGGCTGCGGGGCGAGCGGACGGTCCGCCGCGGCGTCATACGGGGTTTCGGTCATCGGCTTCTCCTCGCGGAGCTTGCCGGCGATGGTCAGCCAGACGTTCCAGACCATGACCAGCGAACCGGCGAGGTAGAGGATGCCGCCGGCGGCGCGGATCAGGTACATCGGCAGCATTGCCGCGGTGACCTCGGAGAAGGCGTACACGAGGTAACCGTCGTCACCGTATTCGCGCCACATCAGGCCCTGCATGATGCCGGCGACCCACATCGACGAGGCGTAGAGCACGATGCCCACGGTCGCGAGCCAGAAGTGCCAGTTGACCATGCGCAGCGAATAGAGCCGCTGGCGGTTCCACAGGCGCGGCGTCAGGTAGTAGATCGCCGCGAAGGTGATCATGCCGTTCCAGCCGAGCGCGCCGGAGTGGACGTGGCCGATGGTCCAGTCTGTGTAGTGCGACAGGCTGTTCACCGCCTTGATGGACAGCATCGGGCCTTCGAAGGTGCTCATGCCGTAGAAGGCGAGCGCCATCACCATCATGCGGATGATCGGGTCAGTGCGGATCTTGTCCCAGGCGCCGTTCAGCGTCATCAGGCCGTTGATCATGCCGCCCCAGCTCGGCATCCACAGCATGATCGAGAAGACCATGCCCAGCGTCTGCGCCCAGTCGGGCAGCGCCGTGTAATGGAGGTGGTGCGGACCCGCCCAGATGTAGAGGAAAATGAGCGACCAGAAGTGGATGATGGAAAGCCGGTAGGAATAGACCGGCCGTTCCGCCTGCTTCGGCACGAAGTAGTACATCATCGCGAGGAAGCCGGCAGTGAGGAAGAAGCCCACCGCGTTGTGGCCGTACCACCACTGGGTGAGCGCATCCTGCACGCCCGCGAAGGCGCTGTAGCTCTTGGAACCGAACAGGCTGACCGGCATCGACAGATTGTTTACGATGTGCAGCATCGCGATGGTGATGATGAAGGCGAGGTAGAACCAGTTCGCCACGTAGATGTGCGGTTCGCGGCGCTTCAGGATCGTGCCGACGAACACCGCGAGATAGGCGACCCAGACGATCGTGAGCCACAGGTCGACGTACCATTCCGGCTCGGCGTACTCGCGCGCCTCGGTGATGCCGAGCACGTAGCCGGTGGCGGCGAGCACAATGAAGAGCTGGTAGCCCCAGAACACGAAGCGGGCGAGGCCGGGCAGCGCCAGCCGGGCGCGGCAGGTACGCTGCACGACGTAGAAGCTCGTCGCGATCAGGGCGTTGCCGCCGAACGCGAAGATCACCGCCGATGTGTGCAGCGGCCGCAACCGGCCGAACGTGGTGTATTCAAAACCGAGATTGAGGACCGGGAAGGCGAGCTGGAGCGCGATGTAGAGGCCGGCGAGGAAGCCGACCACGCCCCAGAATACCGTCGCGATCACACCCCAGCGGATGGGATCGTCGTCGTACCGGCCGGTGTCGACCGGTGTCTTCAGGATACCGCGCGCGGCGGACGCATAGTCCGCACCCGACAGCGTCGCCGCGAGCGCAAGCAGGGCCGCCGCCGCGACGATCGCCATGTGGATCGCAAATCCCTGATCGGCCGAAAGTGCGATCGCGATGATCGCGACAAGCGCTGCACCCAGCCAGCCGAAGGCCTTGAAAGTAAGTGATTCCATAACCGGTCCCCGCCGTTTTGTCGGCATGAATGCCGCAGTTCTGAGGCTGCCATGGTCCTGTTTGACCGGCAATACCTTGACCTGCGTCAAATAACCGGAGACGTCCCGCAAGATGACGAACGCCGCAAAGCGCCTGGGCAAGAACCGATCGGCCTTCGCCGTGCTCGGCTTTCTCGCGGGCGGGCCGCGTTCGGGCTACGACATCAAGAAGGCGATCGGGCGCAGCACCAGCTATTTCTGGAACGAGAGCTTCGGCCAGATCTACCCGATCCTGCAGAAGCTGGAGGCCGAGGGACTGGTGGCCTGCGTGGGCGCGGAAGGTCGTGGACGGCGGCAGAGTCGCAAGTACGCGATCACCGAAACCGGCCAAGAAGCCTTGAAGGACTGGCTCGCAGCGCCTGTTTCAAGTGCGGGCATCCGCAACGAATATCTGCTGAAGCTGTTCTTCGGCCGCCATGTCGCGCCCGATGTGAGCATCGCGCACCTTGCGGATTACCGGCGTCAGCTTGCCCGGGAACTCGCCACTTTCGAGGCGTTCCGCGCGGGCTACGACGATGCGATCCGCGCCGGGCGCACCGGCAGAACGCTGATCTACCTGCTTGCGCCGCTCGATTTCGGCATTCGCGGCGCCCGCACGCAGATCGCATGGTGCGACGACACGATCCGCGCGCTGGAGGCTTTGGAAAGCTGAGGCGGCGGCTCAGCGCACCATGCGGCGCAGTGTTTCGATGCGGTCGGCTTCGGCGGCGGGCTTATCGGTGCGTATGCGGCTGATGCGGGGGAACCGCATGGCGAGGCCGGACTTGTGTCGCTTCGAGGCGTGGATCGAATCGAAGGCGACCTCCAGAACCAGTGTCTTCTCCACCTCGCGCACGGGTCCGAAGCGTGCGACGGTGTTGTTGCGCACGAAGCGGTCGAGCATGATCAGCTCCTCGTCGGTGAAGCCTGAATAGGCCTTGCCGACCGGCAGCAACTCGCCGTCCTCGGTCCAGCAGCCGAACGTGTAGTCGGAATAATAGCTCGATCGCTTTCCGTGCCCCCGCTGCGCGTACATCATCACGCAGTCCGCGACGAGCGGATCGCGCTTCCACTTGTACCAGAGCCCGACGCGGCGACCGGAGACATAGGGGCTATCCCGCCGCTTCAGCATCAGGCCTTCGATCGCGGCATCGCGTGCGCCGAGGCGCAGCTCTTCGAGCGCAGCGAAATCGGGGACGTCGACGAGCGGCGACAGATCGAAACGGTCGCGGTCCAGCCGCGACATGAAGGTTTCCAGCCGGATACGCCGCTGCGTCCACGGCTGCGGGCGCTGGTCTTCGGCGCCGTCGAAGAGGATGTCATAGAGCCGGACGAAGGCGGGGAAGTCCCTCAGCATTGCGGGTGAGACGGTCTTGCGGCCGAGCCGTTGCTGCAGTGCGTTGAAGCTCGCGGCATCGCCGCCCTGAACGTCTCCGCGCACGAGCAGTTCGCCGTCAAGCACCCCCGGTGTCCGGTAGCTTTCCGCGACATCGGGGAAGCTTCGCGTGATGTCGTCGCCCGCACGGCTGTAGAGCCGCGTTTCGCCGCCGACGTGCACGAGCTGCACGCGGATACCGTCCCACTTCCATTCGGCGGCATAGTCCGAGAGGTCGACGTCCCGGTCTTCGAGCGGGTGGGCGAGCATGAACGGACGGAACACCGGCGCGTCTTCGGGCGCGGGGCGCGGGCCGTTGCCGTCCGCCCAGGCGAACAGAGCGGTGTAGGGCGGCGAGACGGCGTGCCAGACCTCCTCCACATCATCGGCATCGAGCGCGAAGGCTTCGGCAAATGCGGTCTTGGCCAGCCGCGCCGAGACGCCGACGCGCATCCCGCCGGTCGCGAGTTTGAGCAGCGCGAAGCGCGCGTTGGCGTCGAGACGATCGAGCAGCCGCGTCATCACCGCGGGCGCCTGCGCGCGTGTCAGAAGCTGCAGTTCGTTCACCACCTCGGAAAGCCGCGGCGGCGCAGCGTCCGGCATGTCCGCGCCCGGCCAGATCAGCGCCACGGTTTCCGCGAGATCGCCGACATAGTCGTAGCTGAGCCCGAAGAGCACCGGGTCGACACGCTCGGAGACCAGCGCGCGGATGATGCTGGGCTGCACGGCAGGGAGCGAGAGATCGCCCGTAAGCGCGGCGAGTGCCCAGCCGCGATCCGGGTCCGGTGCCGCCTTGAGGTAAGCGCCGATCAGATCGAGCTTGGCGTTTCGCGAACGCGTGTAGATGAGGCTGTCGAGCAGCTGCGAGAACGCCTGCATCAGTCGTCTTCGTCCTCGCGGCCGATGAGCGCGAGTTCGCGCGCGGGGATCTGCTGCTCGCGGCACCAGTGAACGAGCGCATCCTCCCGGCCGTGCGTTACCCAGACCTCGCGCGGCGCGATCTCGCGGATCGTTGTGGTCAGCTCGTCCCAATCGGCATGGTCGGAAATCACGAGCGGCATCTCGACGCCCCGCTGCCGCGCGCGCTGACGCACGCGCATCCACCCGCTCGCCATGGCCGTGATGGGATCGGGCAGCCGCCGCGACCAGCGGTCGTTCAGCGCCGAGGGCGGTGCAAGAACGATCTCGCCCGCAAGCGCAGCGGGCTTCAAGCCGGAAATGGGAAGAAGCTCGCCGAGCGTGACGCCGAGTTCCCGATAGAGGTCGCACAGGCGCTGGAGAGCACCGTGGATGAACAGCGGGCGATCGTGGCCGTGGCGCCTCAGCTCCGCAATCACGCGCTGCGCCTTGCCGAGCGCATAGGCGCCGATCAGGACCGCCCGGTCCGGTTGCGCCTGTTGCGCCGCGAGCAGCCTGGCGATCTCGCCGCCGATCGGGGGGTGTCGGAACACGGGCAGCGCGAAGGTCGCCTCGGTAACGAACACGTCGCAGGGTACGGGCTCGAAGGGCACGCATGTGGGATCGGGGCGGCGCTTGTAGTCGCCGGAGACAACCACACGTTCCCCGCGGCGCTCCAGCACCGCCTGCGCCGATCCCAGCACGTGTCCAGCGGGCACAAGCCGCAGGTCGACGTCGCCGATGCGAATGACTTCACCGTAGCCGAGTCCTTGGCCCGATTGGGGTCCATAGCGGCATTCCATGATCGCGAGCGTCTCGCGTGTCGCGAGCACGGCGCGGTGGCCGCCGCGCGCATGATCCGAATGGCCGTGGGTGATGATCGCCCGGTCGACGGGGGTGGCGGGATCGATCCATGCGTCCGCCGAGGGCAGATAAATGCCTGTCGGGTGGGCTTCGATCCATGAAAAGCGGATTGCCATACCCGCTATATGGGTGAAGGCGCCGGAAAGTTCCTTTGCGCCTCAGAGCTTGTGGATGCCGCCCGGTTCCTCGCCATGCAGGCTCATCAGCGAATCCATGAGGTCGCCCTCGGCGGCCGAGCAGACGCCGATGGTAAGCGCCTCTTCGCAGCCTTCGCCGACGACGTAGGCATGGCCCATGCTCGAATCGAGGTAGATCGATTCGCCGGCCTCGATCACGATCGGGTCGTAATACTCGGTGTGGACGACCATGCGGCCTTCGATGACGTAGACGAACTCCTCGCCGGGGTGCCGCACCAACTCGCCGAACTCCTTCACGGATTTGGCCCGGATACGCGTCACCAGCGGGATCATCCGCTTCCGCCGGAGCTCGGTGCACAGGTAGAAGTAGTCGTAGTTGTTCGTCTTCACGCGGATCGCGCGGTCCTGGCTGCCGATGCTGCGCCGCCCGGTGACGGCGGCGGCCTCCTGCGGGTCTTCCTCGGCAAACAGCTCCGACATGCGGATGTTGAGGCGCTGACTGAGCTGCAGGAGCTTGTCGTAGGTCAGCGTCAGGCGGTCGTGTTCGACCTTGGAGAGCGTGGAGACGGGGATGCCGCTCCGCTCGCTCATTTCCTTCAGCGTCCAGTCGTTGCGGGTGCGCAGGCCGCGCAGCAGCGTGCCGAGGGTCGGTTTATCCGGTTTCATGCCGGCACTCCCGCGCTGCGCGACGGTTTCTCTCGCATCATGCCGTTTGACAATTCTCTAAATAGGATCATTATTGCCTGCATGGGACAAAACAACGTGTTCGCGCGCACGGTATCTCGTCCGCGTTGAACACGCAATCCAACATGCTGCTCTGCGGCAACATGAGTTCTGGAGGGGGAATATGCGAGGTTCACTGAAATCTCTGTTTGCAGGAGCGGTCGCCCTGATCGCCCAGCCCGCGCTGGCGCAGCCCGCGCCTGCGCCCGTACCCGTCAATCCCTTGCCGGTGACGGCTTCGGCGCCCGCCGTGCCGATCCCGGTGCCGAGCGCGCCGGCGCTTACCAAGGCCGATGTCGATGCATGGCTCGATGGCTACATGCCTTATGCGCTGGCACGCGGTGCCGTCGCGGGTGCTGTCGTCGTCGTCGTGAAGGACGGCCAGGTCCTCACGCAGCGCGGCTATGGCTATTCGGATGTCGCGAAGCGCACGCCGGTCGACCCGGAAAAGACGATGTTCCGTCCGGGTTCGGTGTCGAAGCTGTTCACGTGGACGGCGGTGATGCAGCTCGTCCAGGAGGGCAAGCTCGACCTCGACGCCGACGTCAACACCTACCTCGATTTCAAGATCCCGGCCTATGAAGGCAAGCCGGTGACGCTGCGCAACATCATGACGCATACGGCCGGCTTCGAAGAGGCGGTGCGTGGGTTGATCTCTGCCAAAGAGAAAGGCGCGCCTCTCGGCGAAACGCTGAAGCGGTGGACGCCGCACCGCATCTTCGCACCGGGCACGACGCCCGCCTATTCCAACTATGCCACCGCGCTCGCCGGGTACATCGTGGAGCGAACGTCGGGTATGTCGTTCGATGACTACATCGACCAGAACATCTTCGGCCGGATCGGCATGGAGCATTCCAGCTTCCGCCAGCCGCTTCCGGAAAAGCTGAAGCCGCTGATGTCGAAAGGCTATGCGACCGCCTCTGGCGATCCGAAGCCGTACGAAGTTATTGATGCTGCACCGGCCGGTAGCCTCGCTTCGACCGGCGCGGACATGGGCAAGTTCATGATCGCGCACCTCGCGAACGGCGGACCGCTGCTTTCGCCCGAAACCGCGAAGCTGATGCACACCACGACGCTCACCATCCTGCCGCCGCTCAACCGCATGGCGCTCGGCTTCTACGAACAGCAGATCAATGGGCAGATGGCGATCGGCCACGGCGGCGATACGCAGTGGTTCCATTCCGATCTGATGCTGTTCCCGAAAGAGAACGTGGGCATCTACATTTCGATGAACAGCTCAGGCAAGGAGGGGGTGACGAGCCCAATCCGCAGCACGCTGTTCGAAGGTTTCGCCGATCGGTATTTCCCGATGGAGCGCACGATCAAGGCTGGCGTCGATGAAAAGACCGCGGCCGAGCATGCCAAGATGCTGGCGGGCACATACATCAGCTCGCGCCGGCCGGAATCGAGCTTCATGAAGGCGCTCGACCTTGCGGGTGGCATGAAGATCGGCGTCGACGACAAGGGCAATCTCGTCCTGCCGTTCAAGAACATCGGCGGCGAGGATTCGAAGTGGGTGGAAACCGCGCCCTTCGTCTGGGAAGAGGTCGGTGGCCACGGACGCCTTGCCGCAAAACTCGTGGACGGCAAGGTCGATTGGGTCAGCATCGATGCCATCTCGGCGATCATGATGCTGCAGCGCCCGGTGTGGTATGCCTCGCCCGGCTGGTTGACACCCGGCGTGCTCGCGGGTCTCGCGATCCTCGGCCTCACCGCGCTGTCGTGGCCGATCGGCGCCATTGTGCGCCGCCGTTACGGCGCAAAGCTGGCCCTTGCCGGCAAGGAGCTGAAGGCATTCCGTCTCGTTCGCGGTTTCGCCGCGGTGGTGACGCTGGTGCTCATCGGCTGGGCGGCAACGATCGCCTCGATGATGTCGGACTTCAGTCTGCTTGGCGGTGCTATGGACTGGGCGGTCTATCTGCTGCAGATCGTCGGCACGATTGGCTTCATCGGCATGGTCGCCGTCGCGGCATGGAACCTGCTCCTCGTCTGGACGGGTCGTCGCGGCTGGTTCTCTAAGCTGTGGAGCATTCTTGTCCTTATCGCCGCGGTCGTGATCCTGTGGGCCGCGTTCGCCTTCCATCTCATCAGCTTTGGAGTTCAGTTCTAATGTCGGTTGCCGGAAGCCTTTCTCTTGAAGTTGCTGTCGAATCCCTGCCCCTGGCGAAGCCGTTCAGGATCTCGGGGCACGTCTTCACCCACTCCGATCTGGTCGTCGTCACGCTTTCCGACGGCGTCCATTCGGGACGGGGAGAGGCTTCCGGCGTCTACTATCTCAATGATAACGTGCCTGAGATGCTGCAGGCCATCGAAGCCGTCCGTCCGGAGATCGAACGCGGCATCGACCGCGCCGGTCTCCAGACGCTGATGCCCGCAGGCGGCGCGCGCAATGCGCTCGACTGCGCGCTCTGGGAGCTCGAAGCCAAGCAGACGGGCCGCAGCGTGTGGGATATCGCGGGGTTCGAAACCTCGCGCCCGCTGCTCACCACCATGACGCTTGGCGCGGATACGCCCGAAGTCATGGCGGAGGGGGCCACGGTTGGATACGCGCAGGCCCGCGCCCTGAAACTGAAGCTCACCGGCGACCTTGAAGACGATATCGCCCGTGTTCGCGCCGTGCGTGCGGCGCGGCCCGATTGCTGGATCGGCGTCGATGCCAATCAGGGCTTCGGCATTGCCGATCTCCCGGCGCTCGTCGAGGTGCTTGTCGAGGCTGACGTGAAGCTGCTCGAGCAGCCCCTTCGCCGCGGCGCTGAGGCCGATCTCGACGGTTTCTCGTGCCTGATCCCGATTGCCGCGGATGAAAGCGTGTTGACGCTTGCCGACGTCCCCAGCCTCGTCGGCCGCTTCAACGTCGTCAACATCAAGCTCGACAAGTGCGGCGGGCTTACGGAAGGTCTGGCGATGGCGCGTAAGGCCCGCGAACTCGGGCTCGGCGTCATGGTCGGCAACATGGTGAGCACCAGCCTTGCGATGGCGCCCGCCTACGTCGTCGGCCAGCTTTGCGATGTCGTCGATCTCGATGGGCCGATCTTCCTTGCGAAAGATCGCGAGCCGGGGGTCGTTTACGAGGACGGATACGTGCGCTGCCCGGACAGTGTCTGGGGCCGGGACGCCTGAACGCAGCCGATTGGAGGGGGAAGATCATGAAGTCTGTTCTTTGCGGGCTGCTGCTTGCAACCGCGACGGCTCCGGCGCTGGCCGCGGCCGATAGCCCTGCAACCTACATTCAGGCGGGTCGCCTGCTCGCCGACCCCGGCACCGGCCGGGTCGAGACGGCGAAAACCATTGTCGTCAAGGATGGGCGTATTGCCGAAATCCGCGACGGCTATGTGGGCGAGGGCAAAGTCGTCGATCTGCGCGACGCGTTCGTGATGCCGGGCTTTATCGACAGTCACGTCCACATCACCGGCGAGTCCGGGCCGAACGAGCGCAACGACGCGCTCGCGAAATCGGCGACGGATGCGGCCTTCGACGGTGTCGTCTACGCCGGGCGCACGCTGCGCGCCGGGTTCACGACCGTGATCGATCTCGGCGGCGAGCCGCAGGCCATCTACGGGCTTCGCAATGCCATCGCTGCGGGCAAGGTCGAGGGACCCCGCATTCTTGCGGCAGGCGGCGTCGCCGCGCATGGCGGCCACGGCGATATTCACGGCTACCGTCAGGAGATCCTCGATCTCTATCGCTCGCCGACGTTGTGCTCGGGTGCGGACGACTGCGCGCGCGCGGTGCGTCAGGCCGTGCAGAGCGGCGCCGATGTCATCAAGACGGCTTCTACGGGCGGCGTCATGTCCAACACCGCCGCTGGCCTTGGCCAACAGATGAGCGACGCGGAACTCACCTCGCTGGTGGAAACCGCACACCGGCTCGGCCGCAAGGTGGCGGCGCACGCGCATGGTACGGACGGCGTCAATGCGGCGCTCCGTGCGGGGGTCGATTCGGTCGAGCACGGCACCTACCTCGATGCTGAATCGATCAAGCTCTTCAAGGCGAAGGGCAGCTATCTCGTGCCGACGCTGCTCGCCGGCGACACGGTGAAGAAGCGCGCCGAGACGGCGGAATGGATGCCCGCGCCGGTGCGCGCCAAGGCGCGTCAGGTCGGGCCGCTGATGATCGATGCGCTGCGCCGCGCGCACAAGGCGGGCGTGAAGATCGCGTTCGGCACCGATTCCGGCGTCTCCGCCCACGGCGACAACGCGCAGGAGTTCGCGCTGATGGTGGAAGCGGGTCTCACCCCGCTCGAAGCGATCCGCGCGGCGACGGTCTCGGCGGCGGACCATGCCGGTCTCACCAGCGAGATCGGCACGCTCGCGCCCGGCAAGGCGGCGGATATCGTCGCCGTGAAAGGCGATCCGCTCACCAACATTCGGGCGCTGGAAACCACGGCGTTTGTTATGAAGGGCGGGGCGGTCGCCAAGCCTGTTCAGTGACGGCCGTGTGATCCCTGATTGACAATTTTCTGATCAGGACTAATAATCCTGATCAGGATAAATACTCAGGCAGGGAGAGAGGCGATGGCTACATTGCCCGGGGTTTCGCGGCGTCAGCTGATCGGCGGCGCGGTTGCAGCAGCCACTGTGACCGGGTTTCCCATGATCAACTCGGGCATGTTCCGCGCCCACGCCGCGGCGACGAAGGCCTATTCGAAGCGCGCTGTGGACCTCGTCAAGCAATCGCTCGTCATCGATATGCTTGCGCCGCTCAAGATCGATTTCCGCTCCGAATATTATGCCAACCCGCTCAGCGAGAAGGATGCCGCCGATTTCCGCGCGAGCGGGATCACCGGCTTCCACAATGCCGTCGGCACGGGCGGTCCGGATGCCTATGCCGAAACGCTGGGCTGGATCGCTGCGTGGCAGGGTTTCGCGGGCCGCAATGCGCACGTGTTCTCGCTCGTCGGCAAGGCCGAGGATCTTGATCGCGCCAAGCGTGAAGGCAAGTGCGCCGTCATCATGGGCGTCCAGAATTCCGAGCACTTCCGCAAGGTGGAAGATGTGAAGGCTTTCTACGAGATCGGCCAGCGCTGCTCGCAGCTCACGTACAACAGCCAGAACCTGCTCGGCTCGGGCAGCACGGAGCGCGTCGACGGCGGCGTCACCGATTTCGGCGCCGCGATCATCGAGGCGATGAACAAGGTTGGAATGCTTGTTGATGTGTCGCATTGCGGCGACCGCACGACGCTCGACGCCATCGCCATTTCACCCAAGCCGATCGCGATCACGCACAGCAATTGCCGTGCGCTTGTCAATCACCCGCGCGTCAAGACCGACGAGGCGATCAAGGCGCTCGGCGCGAAGGGTGGCGTGATGGGCATCACCGGTGTGCGCATGTTCGTGAGCGAAAAGGAACCGACGACGATCGCGAACATGGTCGATCACATCGATCACGTCGTGAAGCTGATCGGCGTCGATCACGTCGGCGTCGGTTCGGATGCGGATCTCAACGGCTACGACGACATGCCCGCCGATCAGTATGCGATGCTGAAGGCCGGCTACAAATCGAGCTACGCGTTCCGCGACAAGATCGACACGGACGGTTTCGATCATCCGATGAAGACCTACGATCTCGCCGAGGAACTCATCCGCCGCAAATATTCGAACGAGAACATCACCGCCATCCTGGGGGGGAACTTCCGGCGGTTGTTGGGAGCGACCTGGGCATAAAGCTCAGGCGATAAATCAGGGAAAGGGACTGGGACAATGACAACACATATGCGCGGCATACTTACCGCCACGACAGCCATGGGGCTTGTCTTTTCGGCATCATTCGCGTCGGCTCAGGAGGCCGATGCCGAAGCCGGTGAAATCATTGTGACCGCGCAGAAGCGCACCGAGAATCTGCAGGATGTGCCGATCTCGATCAGCGTTGTTTCGGGCGAAAAACTGCAACAATCGGGCGCTGTGCAACTCGTTGATTTTGGCGCGTACACACCCGGTCTGCAAGTCGATAGCTCCGGCACTCCCGGCCAGTCGACGATCTCGCTGCGCGGTGTGGCTCCGGTCGGCCCGAGCCAGACAGTTGGTACCTATCTCGACGATGCACCCGTGGGATCGAGCAGCCTCTATGCGCGAAGCGCTGTGTTCGCGCTCGACCTGCTACCCTATGATATCCAGCGCCTTGAAGTCCTGCGTGGTCCGCAGGGAACGCTTTACGGTGCAAGCTCGATCGGTGGTCTTCTGAAGTACGTGACGATCACGCCGAGCCTTGACGGTTTCTCCGGCAAAGTTGGCGGAGAGGTATTCACAATCGATCATGCGAATGATGTCGGTTACGCTGTGCAGGGTATGGTCAATGCTGCAATCGTTCCCGGTAAGCTCGGCATCAGCGCCAGCTACGCCTATCGCGATACGCCGGGTTACGTGGATAACATCCAGACCGGCAAGAAAGACCAGAACAGCTATTGGCAGGAAGGCGCGCGTGTCAGCCTGTTGTGGCAGCCGGACGAAGCGCTTTCCGTCCGCCTTTCAGGCATGTGGCAGACGATCGACGCGGACGGCAATGCGAACGTTCGCGAGGATCTCGTAACCGGCGAGCGTCTCGGTGACGGCATGTCGAACTGGAACTATCTTGATGAAAAGTTCCGCAAGAAGGTCCAGTATTACGCCTCGACAATCGACTATGATTTCGATTTTGCAACGTTGACATCGGCAACAACATACAGCCGCATGAAGACCCTGCAGATTCAGGATGCGAGCCGCCTCTACGGCACGTTGTTCCCGCTTTTCGGTCTCCCTGAGCCTGGGCTTGCGCCTTTTACGCTGCGCCTGAATCTCAAGAAATGGACGCAGGAAGTTCGTCTGACCTCGCCGAGCAGCGGCAATTTCGAATGGATGGTTGGTGGCTTCTACACATACGAGAACAGCGACAACAAGCAGCTCGTCAATTCCTATTTCATGGATGGCACTTCGATCCCAGGCCTTGATCCGCTTGCGATCGCCGAGCTGCCGAGCAAGTACCGCGAATATGCAGTGTTCGGTAACGTCACATACCGGTTCAGCGACTCCTTCGACATTACCGGCGGTCTTCGTTGGGCGAAGAACAAACAGAAGTTCCGGCAGATCAGCGAAGGCGCAATCATACCGACTGCCAATGATCCTGGCCGTTCCTCGGAAAGCGTGCTCACCTACAGCATCAGTCCGCAGTTCCATGTGAACGACGACACGATGATCTATGGCCGCGTGGCAAGCGGCTACCGTCCCGGCGGGCCAAACATCACATTCCCGGGTGTCGAGCCAACCGTCGGGTCGGACTCGCTCGTCAACTACGAGGTAGGGCTTAAATCGATCCTGTTCGATCGTGCGGTGACGCTGGACCTCGCAGCCTTTTACATGGACTGGAAGGATATCCAGCTCTCGGTTGACTTCGATGGTGTAAGCGGGCTCGCGAACGCAGGTAGTGCACGTAGCCAGGGTCTTGAGGCGTCGCTTCAGTGGCGTCCCGCCCCTGGTCTCACGCTCGGTGCGACCGGTGCCTATACGGATGCGAAGCTCACGTCTGATACACCGCCGTCGGTTGGCGGCTTCGATGGCGACCGCCTTCCCCGCATCCCGAAGTGGAGCGGGTCGCTGACCGTCGACTACAGCTTCGACATCGACGATACAGCGTCGTTGCGGATTGGTGGCGGCCTGCGCCATACTGGCAGGCGCTTGTCGGCGGTGGCGAGCGATCCCAATGCTATCTGGGCGAAGCGCTATACGGCGATCGATCTCAACGCTGCCCTAACGCTTGATGAGAGCATCACGATCCGCGCCTATGCGCGCAACGTTACCGACAAGCAGGCTGCGATCACGCGTGACATTCTCACGGATGGTCTCGGTAGCGCCTACGTCATCGGTCTAACCCCGCTGCAGCCCCGAACCGTCGGTGTTGCACTCGATCTTTCATTCTAGCCAAGAGAACAGACTGGTCCCCATGCACATGTCGTCTTTCCCCGGTAATGCCCAGCTTCGGCTTCCGACCCCGTATTTGCTGTTTCTCGGGGACACTGTAGAGAGTGGTTACGCGAAGACGGCGTTTGGTCTTCGCGACTGGGCGGGCGACAAGTGCGTGGGGGAGTACCGGCTTGCAGCGGGAACAGTGACGGCGGGTCTGGCTGAACTGACGCCTGCGGAAGGCTATGCGCGGGGTGCGCGGTCGATGGTGATCGGCGTTGCGCCCGGCGGCGGTGGCATTGCGCCGTCGTGGGTGCCCGCGCTCGTGGAAGCGCTCGAGGCGGGCCTTGATCTCATCAGTGGTATGCACGTCCGGCTCGGGGATGTCCCCGAGCTTGCCGAGGCGGCGGCGAAGCACGGCCGGCGCCTGATCGACGTGCGCGTTCCGCCGGCGGGTCTGCCGGTGGGCACCGGCCGCAAGCGGACGGGCAAGCGCCTGCTGACGGTGGGAACGGATTGCGCGCTCGGCAAGAAATACACGGCTCTGTCACTGGCAAACGCGTTCGCGGAACGCGGCGTGGACGCCGATTTCCGCGCCACCGGGCAAACCGGCATCATGATCGCGGGCGGCGGCATCCCGATGGACGCGGTGGTTTCGGACTTCGAGGCAGGCGCCGCTGAAGTGCTGAGCCCGGACGCAGCACCCGATCATTGGGACGTGATCGAAGGGCAGGGCTCGCTGTTCCACCCGGCCTATGCAGCGGTTTCGCTCGGCCTTCTGCACGGCAGCCAGCCCGACGTGATCGTGGTGTGCCACCAGCCGGGGCGCGCGGAGATCATCGGTGCGCCGGGCTACGCGATCCCGAGCCTTGAAGAGACGATCGAGCTCAACCTGCTGCTGGGGCGGCGTACCAATCCGGCGATCCGCTGCGCGGGCATCGCATTCAACACCAGCGGCATGGATGCCGCCGAGGCCGACGCGCTTATGGAAGCCGAAAGCAAGCGCCTCGGCCTTCCTGTCGCGGACCCAATCCGCGGCGGCGCGGCTTTTCAGAAACTCGTCGATAACTGCATAGGATAGACTGCGTGGGGGAGGGGACAACGTCGAGCTGGTTCCAGAGATTTCTGTTGCCGGGTTTCGCATTCAAGGCCGTGGTGATCGGGGGCGGTTACGCCACCGGGCGTGAACTCGCCGAATTCTTCATGCCGAGCGGGCCGTGGGGCGGGCTTGCCGCAATGCTGCTCGCGACGGTGCTCTGGAGCATTATCGCCGCCACCACCTTTGCCTTCGCGCGGAAGGTCGGGGCGCTCGACTATCGCACTTTCTTCGCGCGCCTTCTCGGGCCGGGCTGGATCGTGTTCGAGATCGCCTACGTGCTGTTCGTGATCCTGATCCTGTCGGTGTTCGGCGCGGCTGCGGGCGCGATCGGCGCGGCGATGTTCGGCCTGCCGCCGATCGTCGGCACGCTGATCCTCGCCGGGTCGATCGCGGGCTTCGCGGCGTTCGGCAACAGCTCGGTCGAAGAGCTGTTCAAGTATGTCTCGTTTCTTCTCTACGGCGTCTACGCGCTGTTCCTCGTCCTCGCGCTCGGCACCTTCGGCGACAAGATCGCGGCCAATTTCGCGATCCCCGCGTCCAGCGACGGGTGGATGCTCGGCGGCATTACTTATGCCTCCTACAACATCGTCGGCGCGGTGGTGATCCTGCCGGTGCTGCGCCATCTTCACAGCCAGCGCGATGCCGTCGTCTCGGGGTTGATCGCCGGGCCGCTCGCGATGGCGCCCGCGATCCTGTTCTTCGTGTGCATGATCGCCTTCTATCCCGGCATCCAGCACGAAGAGCTGCCGTCCGATTTCATGCTTCGGCACCTCGAAATGCCGCTCTTCCACCTGCTGTTCCAGTTCATGATCTTCACTGCGCTTCTCGAAAGCGGCACGGGTTCGGTTCATGCGATCAACGAACGGATTGCGGGTGTGTGGCGCGCGCGGCGGGGAACGGATCTCGGCACGCGCCCTCGCGCGCTCATCGCCACGGTGCTGCTGATCGGCTGCATCTTCGTTGCCGATCACTTCGGTCTCGTTGCGCTCATTGCGAACGGCTACCGCATCCTTGCCTTCGTCTTTCTCGCCCTGTTCGTGGTCCCGCTCATGACGATCGGCCTCTACCGGGTCGTCAAGGGCGGATCGCCGGCCGATGTGAGCGCGTGAGACCGGGCTGAAACCCATCGCGATCGCCGAGGGCGATAACCCGTCGCTGTCCCAGGGCCTCGGGATTCGAAACTCGGCGAGCGTGTGCCGGTCGATCCGGGACGATGTTATCGGACCCGATCGACCGGCAAGCCGTTCGCGGTGAAAAGGAGATTTGAAATGAAGCGTATCCTTGCCGTCCTCCTCGCCGCCGCGGTGCCGGCGCACGCCGAAACGCTGCACCAGCGTACGCTGACGCTCGATACGCACCTCGATACGCCGATGCACTTCGCGCGCCAGGAGTGGAGCTTCGGCGACAAGCACAGCTACGACACCGATCTCGTTCAGGTGGACATGGGCCGCATGGACGAAGGCGATCTCGATGGCGGCTTCTTCGTGATTTACACCGAACAGGGTCCGGTGACGGCGGAAGGCTTCGCGAAGGCAAAGGCGTTTGCGCTCGGCCGCGCCGATCTCATTCGCACGACGCTGGCGAAGTTCCCGGATCGCATCGCGCTCATCTCGACCGCCGCCGACGCGAAACGGATGGATGCCGCAGGCAAACGCTTCGGCTGGCTCAGCATCGAGAATTCCTACCCGCTCGGCGAAGACCTTTCGCTGCTGAAGACGTTCTACGATCTCGGCGTGCGTCTGGCAGGGCCGGTGCACGGCAAGAACAACCAGTTCGCCGATTCCGCGACCGATACGCCGCAGTGGAACGGCCTCAGCCCGCTCGGGCGGCAGTGGGTTGCCGAGATGAACCGTCTCGGCATCGTGATCGATGGCAGCCATTCGTCGGATGCCGCGTTCGATCAGATGCTGGCGCTGTCGAAGACACCGCTCATTCTGTCGCATTCGGGTTCGAAGACGATCTCGGACCAGCCCCGCAATCTCGATGACGCGCGCATTCGCAAGCTCGCCGAGGCGGGCGGCGTGATCTGCGTCACCACCGTATTTCTCGCCCCGATGAACTTCACGCCGGAACGCAACGCGCTCTTCGCGCAGCTCGAACACATCGGCACGATGACGCCGGAGGAACAGGCGAAGCTGACGCGTGAAACGCGCGCGCTCGATGCGGTGATGCCGCTTCAGAACACCGACTTCGAAGCTTTCATGAAAAGCCTGCTCCACATCATCAAGATGGCGGGCGTCGACCACGTCGGCATCGGCGCGGACTGGGATGGCGGCGGCGGCGTGAAAGGCCTCGAGGATATCGGCGGCCTTCCCAAGGTCACCGAGCGCCTGCGCGCCGAAGGTTTCTCGGACGCCGACATCGAGAAGATCTGGAGCGGCAACGTACTCCGCGTCCTGCGCCTCGCCGAGGAAAACGCCGCGCGGCGCTGATCCGCTTTTTCTGTTATCAGCAGGCGATGCCGAACATGTCGCCGCCTCGCCGTCGCTTCGCCCCCGCAACTGCGCGCAACCGCGATCCGATTCTGGACGTTCTGGGGCCGCTGCTGCCCGAATCGGGGCTGGTGCTCGAAGTCGCGAGCGGAACCGGCGAGCACGTCGTGCACTTCGCGCAGGCGCGGCCCGGTCTCGTCTGGCAGCCGAGCGATCCGTCGCAGGAGGCGCGCGAATCGATCGCCGCATGGGCTGAGGCCGAGGGCTTGCCGAACGTGCGCGCGCCGCTCGCGCTCGACGCGGCGGCGGAAGACTGGCCCGTGGACAATTTCGATGCCGCGGTCTGCATCAACATGCTGCACATCAGCCCGTGGGCGGCCACGCAGGGGCTGATGAAGGGTGCAGGCAAGCGCCTCACCCCCGGCGGGCTCCTCTACATCTACGGGCCGTTCCGCCGCGCTGATACGCCGACCGCGCTCAGCAACGAAGCCTTCGATGCCGATCTGAAAGGCCGCGACGCACGCTGGGGCCTCAGAATGCTGGAGGATGTACGGGCCGAGGCCGAAGCAAACGGCCTCGGCTTTGAAGGGTTTGTAGAGATGCCCGCGAACAACCTGTCGCTCATCTTCCGCAGGCGCTGACCACAAAAAAGAGCGGCGCAGGTTGCCCCGCGCCGCTCCTTTTTCGTCACGAAGCCTGATGTCAGGCGTTCGCTTCGCCTTCGGCCTCAACCTCGGCCTCGGCGGCGAACTCGCCCGGCTCGAGGTTCGGGTCGCGCTCTTCGGTGAAGCCGCTCACGTCCTTTTCGAACATGTCGGCCAGCACGTCGACGCCCTGCGCCTGCAGATCGGCCTCGTCGTTCGAGCGGGCGACGTTCGCCTCGATCTCGATGCTGACTTCCGGGTGCAGCGCCACGCGGACCTTGTGAATGCCGAGCGCCTTGATCGGCGTATTCAGCACCACCTGGTTCTTGTGGACGGCGATGCCGTTTGCTTCGGTCAGCGCCTCGGCGATGTCGCGCGCGGCGACGGAGCCGTAGAGGTGACCGGCGTCCGAAGCGGCGCGAATCAGCACGATCTTCGCGCCATTCAGCTTCTTCGAGTCCGTCTCGGCGCCCGAGCGCTTCTCGGCGTTTTCCTTCTCGATGCGCTCGCGGTTCGCTTCGAACTTCGCCTTGTTGGCGTCGTTGGCGCGAAGCGCCTTGCCGCGCGGCAGCAGGAAGTTGCGGGCGTAGCCGGGCTTAACCGAAACCACGTCGCCGATGCTGCCGAGGTTCTCGACGCGCTCAAGCAGGATGATGTCCATAGCCATGGGTCTTATCCTTCCTTAGCGAACGAGGAACGGCAGCAGGCCGAGGTGGCGGGCGCGCTTGATCGCCTTGGCCAGCTCACGCTGCTTCTTGGCCGAAACCGCGGTGATGCGGCTCGGCACGATCTTGCCGCGTTCGGAGACGAAGCCCTGCAGCAGGCGCACGTCCTTGTAATCGATCTTCGGCGCATCGGCCCGGCTGAACGGGCAGGTCTTGCGACGACGGAAAAACGGGCGTGCCATCGTTATTCTCCTTCACGCTCGCGGCGCGGGCCGCGGTCACGATCGCCACCGCGATCTCCACGGTCGCCGCGATCCCCACGATCACCGCGCGGTCCACGCGAGTCGCGGTCGCCGCGATCGCTCTTGCGCATCATCGCCGAAGGCTCTTTTTCAAGCTCGTCGACGCGGATCGTCTGGTAGCGGATCACATCTTCGTTGATCGCGATGTTGCGCTCCAGCTCGTGCACCGCCGGGGCCGGGGCCTCGATGTTGAGCAGCACGTAGTGCGCCTTGCGATTCTTCTTGATGCGGTAGGCGAGGCTCTTCAGGCCCCAATATTCGGTCTTTGCAACCTTGCCTGCACCGTCCTCGATGATCTTCGTGAACGTTTCGGCAAGGCTATCCACCTGCGCGGTGGACAGGTCCTGGCGCGCCAGGAAAACATGCTCGTAAGAGGGCATGGTCCTATCTTCTCCTCAAATACCGATCGCTGACGACGGGCAATCCGCCGCCCCTCCGGCTGGCTACGGGATACAAAAACAAGCGGCGGGAAGCTTGGCTCCCCGCCGCTGGTGACGGCCCTATGGCGCAAAAGCGCCGGAAAGGCAAGTGCAGCTTAGGCCGCGTTCGTCGATGCGTAGAGCGCCCACAGCGCCGCAACGCCGTTGAAGCCGCTTGCCTCAGGCACGCTCTTGAACGTCGCCGATGCGGCCGAGCGGTTGCCCGCACGCAGCTGGCTGATGCCGCCCAGCACCTTCGCCTGATCGCCGGTGGCGCCGCCCGCCTTCGCGGCCGCGCCGTAAAGCGAGGAAGCCTTGGCATAATCGCCCGCGCCGAACGCAATGTTGGCGGCCTGCAATTGGCCCCCGGCGTCCTTCGGCAGTTTCGAAGCGCCCGCAGCCGCAGCCGCAGCCCGCTTGGAGGCGGCCTCGAGCAGCTTGACGTTCATCGTGTCGGTCGAAGCGACGGCGCCCGACTTCATGCCGGCTTCGAGCACGCGCTTGGCGACGGCGGGCTGGTTCGCGACGATCGCGAGCTTCGCATATTCCTGATAATCTTCAGGTTTCGTGATGTTGCCCGTCTGCTCCATCAGCTCGAAGAGCGCGAGCTTTGCTTCGCGGGGCATCTGCCCGTTCTTCATGTCGACGAGGAGCGCACGCCAGCGCGCCGGCGACGGATCGATCTTGATGAGCCGCTCGGTCGTGGCGAGGTAGCCCTTCTTGTCGTCCATCTTGTACTGGGCGTTGGCGAGGCTCTGCAGCCAGCCTTCACGAGCACCGTTCTGCTTGATGAGGTTCTGGTAGACGTCGGCAGCGCCCTTGAAGTTGCCCTGACGGAAATACGACTGGGCGACGATCGTCTGGCCCTGCACGCCGCCGGTCTTCTTGCCGAGCGCGACGGCCTTGTCGAGCTGGCCGGCGCGGTAATAGAGCGGCGCGAGCTGCGAGGCGGGTGCCCCGATGCTTTCGAGCTCCTGCGCGGCGGCACCCCAGCGACCAGCCTTGGTGTGCACGAAGGCGGCCATTTCGGCGACCTTGCGGCGTTCGGTCGCAGTGCTCGCAGCGCTACGGGCGGCATTCACGCGCGCCGTTGCGGCGGCGAGGTTACCGGCTTTCGCGAGGTTCGAGGCTTCCTGCAGCGGTTTGCCGACACCCGGCGAGAGCGCCTGTGCCACGGCCGGGGCCGAAAGGGCTGCGGGAACCGCGAGCGCCAGCGCGGCAGCCATCGTCAAGCGGGAAACAAACGTCATCGTAATCCTTCCACTCCCAGTTTCGGGTCCAGCGTGCCGAATCAAGGCACATTAACGCCTGAAGAGGGTCCTCCGCTTCAAGCCTTTGACCATGCTTTATTACACGGCAATGATGGCCTGCATCTGAACGGGCCATTCATCACGGCGAATGAAAACCGCGCGAACCTTACCGATTCGGAGCCGAATCGCAACATTCCTCTGTCGCTTGCGCGTGCGCACGGACATCACTAAGCGCCTGCCGCAGGCATCGTAACCAACGAAGAAGGGGCGGCCCCTATGGCACGCGCATTCATTTTTCCGGGGCAGGGCAGCCAGTCGGTCGGCATGGGGCAGGCGCTCAGCCTTGCGAGCGCGGCCGCGCGCGAGGTGTTTCAGGAGGTCGACGACGCACTCGGGCAGAACCTCTCGAAGCTGATGTTCGAAGGCCCGGAGGCCGACCTCACGCTCACCGAGAACGCCCAGCCCGCGATCATGGCGAACGCCATTGCGGCGCTCCGCGTGCTCGAAAAGGAAGGCGGACTGCTGCTTGCAGACAAGGCCGCCTACGTGGCGGGTCACAGCCTCGGCGAGTACACGGCGCTGTGCGCGGCCGGCAGTCTTGGGCTTGCCGAGACAGCGCGGCTCCTGAAGCTGCGTGGTCAGGCGATGCAGGCGGCCGTGCCGGTGGGCGAGGGCGCGATGGCCGCGCTGCTCGGCCTCGATTTCGAAGCCGCCGTGAAGGCCGCCGCGGAAGGTGCTCAGGGTGAAGTCTGCCAGGCCGCGAACGACAACGCGCCGGGGCAGGTCGTCATTTCGGGCCACAAGGCCGCCGTCGAGCGCGCCATCGAGATCGCCAAGGGACTCGGCGCGAAGCGCGGCATGTTGCTGCCGGTATCTGCGCCCTTCCATTGTTCGCTGATGGCACCCGCCGCCGAAAAGATGGCGGAAGCGCTGGCAGGCGCAAACATCGCGGCGCCCTTCGTGCCCGTCGTCGCCAACGTCACCGCTGCGCCCGTCACCGATCCCGCTGAAATTCGCCGGCTTCTGGTGGAGCAGGTCACCGGCACGGTGCGCTGGCGCGAAAGCGTCCTTGCGATGGCAGACCTCGGCGTCGACGGCTTCGTCGAGTTCGGCGGCAAGGTGCTCGGCCCGATGATCAAGCGCATCGCGCCCGATGCGGCAACGCTCAGCCTCGTTTCGATGGACGACATCGAAGCGGCGGCGAAGACACTCTAGGGGAGGCAAGACATGTTCGATCTCACCGGCATGAAGGCGCTCGTCACGGGCGCGAGCGGCGGTATCGGTTCGGCGATCGCGAAGGCGCTTGGCGAGCAGGGCGCGACGGTCGCGCTGTCCGGCACCCGCGAGGAGGCCCTGAAGGCGGTCGCGGCCGAAATCGGCGGCACCACGCACATCCTGCCCTGCAACCTTTCGGACAGCGCCGCGGTCGACGCGCTCGTCGGGCAGGCGGTCGAGGCGATGGGCGGCATCGACATCCTCGTCAATAACGCAGGCGTCACCCGCGACAATCTCGCCATGCGCATGAAGGACGAGGAGTGGACGGACGTGATCCGCATCAACCTCGAGGCCGCCTTCCGCCTCTCGCGCGCCGCGCTCAAGCCCATGATGAAGGCGCGTTTCGGGCGCATCATTTCGATCACGTCGGTCGTCGGCGCCACCGGCAATCCGGGCCAGATGAACTACGCCGCCTCGAAGGCGGGCCTCGTCGGCATGTCGAAGGCGCTCGCGCAGGAAGTCGCCAGCCGCAACATCACCGTGAACTGTGTCGCGCCGGGCTTCATCCTCTCGGCGATGACGGATGCGCTGCCAGATGCCCAGAAAGAGGCGCTCACGGGCCGGATTCCGGCCGGTCGCCTCGGCGAAGGCAGCGACGTGGCGGGTGCGGTCGTCTATCTCGCCAGCCGTGAAGCCGGCTATGTTACCGGCCAGACACTTCATGTGAATGGCGGAATGGCGATGATCTGAGCTACACGGGGACTTGCAAGGCCACGGCCACCCGGCTACTGCCAAATCAAACGTAATCCTGTTCTTCTGAGGGGACCATTATATGAGCGATGTCGCAGAACGCGTGAAGAAGATCGTCGTCGAACACCTCGGCGTCGAGCCGGACAAGGTGACCGAGGACGCGAGCTTCATCGACGATCTCGGCGCGGACAGCCTCGACACGGTCGAGCTGGTGATGGCGTTCGAGGAAGAGTTCGGCGTCGAGATCCCTGACGATGCGGCCGAGAAGATCCTCACCGTGAAGGACGCCATCGGCTACATCGAGGAAAACAGCGCCGCCTGACACGGGGACGCTTGCCGGACCGAACGGCACGGAATCGCGAGCGGCTCCCCGGAAAAGCCGGAGGGCCGCTCGCTTGTTATCAGGACACGGGAGAACCGAATGCGCCGCGTCGTCGTCACCGGACTGGGTCTTGTCACACCGCTTGGCGGGGACGTTGAATCCAGCTGGCGCAATATCCTTGCCTCGAAGTCGGGCGCTGCGCGCATCACCCGGTTCGACCCGTCGGATCAGGCCTGCACCATCGCGTGCGAAGTGAAGATGGACGGCCGCGAGGATGGCTGGGATGTCTCGAAGCGTGTCGATCACAAGGTCCAGCGCCAGGTCGACCTGTTCATCCAGTTCGGCATCGATGCCGCCGGCCAGGCAATCGAGGACGCGGGCCTCGCAAACCTCACCGACGAGCAGAAGCTGCGTGCGGGCTGCTCGATCGGCTCGGGCATCGGCGGTCTGCCGGGCATCGAATCCGAATCGATCGTGCTCCATGAAAAGGGCCCGCGCCGCGTCAGCCCGCACTTCGTGCACGGCCGCCTCATCAACCTCGTGTCGGGCCAGGTCTCGATCAAGTACGGCCTGATGGGCCCGAACCACGCCGTCGTCACCGCCTGCTCCACGGGCGCGCACTCGATCGGCGATGCCGCGCGCATGATCGCGCTCGATGATGCAGACATCATGCTGGCGGGTGGCGCCGAAAGCGCGATCTGCCCGCTCGGCATCGCCGGTTTCGCACAGGCCCGCGCGCTCTCCACGGCGTTCAACGACCAGCCGGAACGCGCCAGCCGCCCCTACGACAAGGACCGCGACGGCTTCGTGATGGGCGAAGGCGCGGGCGTCGTCGTGCTCGAAGAGTATGAACATGCGAAGAAGCGCGGCGCGAAGATTTATGGCGAGGTCGTCGGCTACGGTCTCACCGGCGACGCCTACCACGTCACCGCGCCGCATCCCGAAGGCTTCGGCGGTTTCCGTTCGATGCAGATGGCGCTGAAGAAGGCGGGCATGAACCCCGCCGACATCGACTACATCAACGCCCACGGCACCTCGACACCGCTCGGCGACGAGATCGAACTCGGCGCCGTCCGCCGTCTGTTCGGCAGTGCGATGGATACGGTGTCGATGTCGTCGACGAAGAGCGCGATCGGGCACCTTCTGGGCGGCGCCGGCGCGGTCGAAACGATCTTCTGCCTGCTCGCCATCCGCGACCAGATCGCCCCGCCGACGATCAACCTCGAAAACCCGAGCGATGGCTGCGCGGGTGTCGACCTCGTCCCGCTCGTCGCGCGTGAGCGCAAGATCAAGGCCGCGCTCAACAACAGCTTCGGTTTCGGCGGCACCAACGCCTCGCTGATCGTCAAGGCACTCTGACTGTATGAAAAAGCTGCTGGTCGCCATCGTCATCGCGGCGCTGGCGGCGGCTGCCGTGCTTGCTTTCCAGTGGACCGCCAGCGGCCCGCTCGCGAAGGACGCGGACATCATCGTGCCGCGCGGCGCGTCGCTCGCCGCCACCGCCGTCCAGCTCGAAAAGGCAGGCGCGATCCGCTCGTCGGACGCGTTCCGGCTGATGGCGCGCGTGCTCGGCTCCGGCGCGCCTATCAAGGCGGGCGAGTTCCGCATCCCGGCTGGCAGCAGCGCGGCGGCGATCCTGCGCATCCTCCAGCATGGCGAACCGCTCCAGCGGCTGATCGTCGTGCCCGAAGGCCTGCCGTCGATCCTCGTCCATGAAAGACTGATGGCCGAAGATCTGCTCACCGGCGACGTGGAGGTTCCGGCGGAAGGCTCGGTGCTCCCGGGCGGCTACAGTTTCGAGCGTGGCGAGCCGCGCGCCGCCGTGCTGAAGCGGATGCAGGATGCGATGGCGAAGACGCTCGCCGAGCTCTGGCCCGCGCGCAAATCCTCGTCCGTCGTCAAGACGCCCGAGGAGGCCGTGAACCTTGCCGCCATCGTCGAGAAGGAAACCGCGAAGGCGGAGGAACGCCGCACGATCGCGGGCGTCTATTCGAACCGCATCCGCATCGGCATGATGCTGCAGGCAGATCCCACGGTGATCTACCCGATCACGAAGGGCAAGCCGCTCGGCCGTCGCATCCGCCAGTCGGAACTGCGCGCCGACAACGGCTACAATACCTATGCGAAGGCGGGGCTTCCAACGGGGCCGATCGCCAATCCGGGGCGCGCGTCGATCGAGGCCGTGCTCGATCCCGAAACCACCGACGCGCTCTATTTCGTGGCGGACGGCACCGGCGGTCACGTGTTCGCGCGCACGCTTGCCGAGCATAACGCCAATGTCGTGAAGTGGCGGGCGATCCGCCGGGAACGCGGCGAGCTATAGCCTTCGCACCGCCGTCACCGGCGCGTCGTACTGCGGCAACAGGCGACCCACCACGTCGTCGAGCGGCTCGATCACCGTGGACATGAAGAAGGCGTTGGCGTGGAGCAGCCGCGTCTCGTCGAACATGAAGCCGACATGGCCGGGGAAGAACACGAGGTCCCCGCGCCGATAGCGCCGATCCTCGACCTCTGACCCAAGCGCCGCCTGCATGTCGCTGTCGCGGGGGCAGCCGATGCCGCACGCATCGAGCGCGACCTGCACGAGGCCCGAGCAGTCGAGCCCGCCGCGCGTGCGCCCGCCCCACTTGTAGGGCGTGCCGAGGAACAGTTCGGCAATCGCCACCGGATCAGCGGCGCGGTCATCGATCGCGGCGATGTGGCGCCTGTGAACATAGCCCCCGGCGGCGGACACGAATTTCTCGTCATGCTCCACGGCGCGGGTCAGCGCCCCCATCGGCAGCGCGCCGATCACGGTGGATTTGATGTCGGGCTTCGCGAAAACGAGCGCGGTCGGCGCAGCAATCCGGTGCGTCGGCGCCTCGGTGCCTTCGGCAAGCAGCGCGGCATCGACATAGCCGACATAATGGTCGTGAACGCTGTAGCCCCATGCGACGCCGCCCGACACGTCGAGCACGTCGAACGCCTCCCCCGAAAGCAGCTCGCTCACTGCGACGGCATCCAATTCCGACGCCTTGCGGATGGGCGCTTGCGGCGCGGTCAGCCGATGGCGAACGGGCGCTGCGAAGCGCGGCACATCGACAACACCCTCCAGCGCAGCATCGGCGAGATCGTCCCGCCACGCATGGATGCGTGGGTCGGGGTTAGAGGTAGGCGCGATCCTCGCGTTCGGTGCTGCGGTTGGCATGGCCCTGCGTCGTCTCGATCATTCCTGCGAAGGTCTCGAGGAATTCGTGGCCCTGCGCTGTCCGCTCGACGAAGATGTTGCGCAGGTCACTCTCGTCCTTCTGGCGGCGGATATAGCCGAAGGCGCCGAGCGTGTTGAGTGCCCGCGTGATTACGGGTTTCGAAACCCGGAGCTTGGCCGCAAGGCCGCGTACCGTATGCGGTCCCTGTGTCAGGTAGACGAGCAGCAGCAGCGCCATCTGCCGGTTGGTAAGATCCGGACGGTTCGATTGCACATAGGCAATGACCGTCTGCATCCAGGGGCTGAGGAGCGCATCAATCCGGTCGTCTAGGCCTGAGAGGGTCATGGCTGTTTCACCCGTTATGTCGTTTCGGGTCACCATATTTTAACGGGAGTTAATGATGTGTTGATAATTTGGGTTAACCCGTTGAAGCGTTCATTCGGCGCGATGATTGCCGTAACGTTTCTCAATATACGCCCAAAACGCCCGTAGACCCAGCGCTTCCCCGCCTTTCGGGCGGCCCGGTTTCGCCGTCGGCATCCACGCGAACGTATCAAGGTGCGCCCACGGCGTTTTCGGATCGACGAATTTTTCGAGGTAGAGCGCTGCGGTGATCGCCCCGGCGAACGCGCCCGAAGCGCTGTTGTTGATGTCCGCCACGTCGGACTTCAGCATTTCCGCATAGGGTTTCCACAGCGGCATCCGCCACAGCGGGTCGCCGCTCGCCCCGGCGCCTTCGAGCAGCCCCTCGGCAAGCGCCTCGTCGTTGGCGAAGAGCGCGGGGAGATCGGGGCCGAGCGCCACGCGCGCTGCGCCGGTCAATGTCGCGAAGTCGAGGATCATCTCCGGGCTGTCCTCGCCCGCGAGTGCGAGTGCGTCGCACAGCACGAGCCGCCCCTCGGCATCGGTGTTGCCGATCTCGACGGAGAGGCCCTTGCGCGTCTTGATGATGTCGCCTGGCCGGAACGCGCCGCCGTCTATGGCGTTCTCGACCGCCGGAATGAGGAGGCGCAGCCGCACGCGCAGCTTCGCGCCCATCACCAGCCCTGCGAGCGCAAGCGCGTGCGCCGCGCCGCCCATGTCCTTCTTCATCAGCAGCATGTTGCCCGCGCTCTTGATGTCGAGCCCGCCCGAATCGAAGCACACGCCCTTGCCGATGAGCGTCAGCTTCGGGTCGCCCTTGCGGCCCCAGCTCATGTCGATCAGCCGGGGTTCACGGCCCGCGCCGGCGGCGCGGCCAACCGCGTGGATCGTCGGGAAGTTCGCCGTCAGCAGATCGTCGCCGGTGGTGACCTTCACCTCGGCGCCGTGGTGGCGCGCGACATCGCGCACGGCCGCCTCCAGCGCCTCGGGCCCCATGTCCTCGGCAGGCGTGTTGACGAGATCGCGGATCAGAACCTGCGCGTCCGCAAGCCGCGCGAGCGCTGCGATGTCGACCGATTTCGGGACCAGCAGCGTCCGCGGCTCGAGGGGCTTGGGTTCGGAAAGGTAGCGCGTGAACGTATAGTGCGCGAGCATCCAGCCGAGCGTAGCCGCGCCCCCTTCGCGGCCCGCCGCGAGCCTGTAACGCCCGGCGGGCAGGGCTTTCACGGCACCGGCAAGGTCCCACGGCCCGAGCGTGGCTGGAGCGCCGAAGGCGGCGCTCCAGCTTTCCGCCTCGCTCCCCGGAAGGATCACCCGCGTACCGGCCGCGCCCTTGAACTGCGCGGCTTCCACTGCGGCGCGCGCACGTGCCGGCAGCGCGTCCCGCCACGCTTCGAAGCCGGCGGGATCGACAAGCGCGATCTCACGGGCGTCCTGTCCCGTGTCATGTTCGATAAGGCTGGCAGATTCCATCGTGTTCGCGCTTTTCCGTTCCTGCTCTTCGCTTGCCGCGAAGCGGCAGACCGCCTAAACGGTCGGCCAAATTTCAACTCCGTACCTGCGCCTGAAGGAACACAATGGCCACCAATCCGCAAGCCGCCCAGTTGCCGCCGCTCTACAACGCGCTCGCGCCGCTCTCCTCGACGGTGCATCAGGCGCTCGGGCTGAAGTCCCGTACGGGTGCGCCCTTCGCGCGCGGGCTGCACGCGATCCCGATCACGGTCGACGAGTTCCACCTCGTGCAGCGCCACTACCCGATCGTCTTCGCGGCGGGCCAGACGCCCGTGCCGCTCGCGCTCACCTCGCTCAGCGAAGGCCAGAACCTGTTCGTCGACGAAGCGGGCAACTGGCGCGCCGGCACCTATGTGCCTGCCTATGTGCGCCGCTATCCGTTCCTCCTCGCGCGGATCAATCCGCAGTCCGAGGAACTGACGCTCTGCTTCGACGAGACCTCCGAGGATCTCGGCGCCGACGAAGGCGATCCGCTGTTCAAGGATGGCGAGGCGACCGATGTCGTGAAGAACGTCCTCGAATTCTGCGAGCAGTTCGAAAACTCGATGCGCAAGACGCAGGCGTTCGTGCAGGAGCTCGAAAAGGGCGAATTCCTGATGGACGGCGAGGTTTCCATCCAGATGGATGGCATGGCGCAGCCCGCGATCTACCGCGGCTTCAAGATGATCTCGCAGGACAAGATCCGTGACCTGCGCGGCGATCAGGCGCGCAAGCTCATCCAGAACGGCATGTTGCCGCTGATATACGCGCACCTCTTCTCGCTGTCCTACGTCACCGACCTGTTCTCGCAGGGCGCGGCGAAAAACGCGGCGGAAAAAACGGAAGCCTGATCGCTTTCCCGCGCTGTCTTGCACCGCAGGGGATTCGCCCTAGACTCCCCGTACGTGCAGGGCAATCGCAGGAAGGGGCCTCATGGCAACGGTTCACAGCAGCTATTCGAAAACGGCGATCACGCTTCACTGGCTGATCGCCGTTCTCGTTCTCGGCAATATCGTCGGCGCGGTCTACGCCGAAGGGCTCCCGGATGCGGAGCGCGGCGCCGTCATGGGCATTCACAAATCGATCGGCATCACCGTCCTCGCGCTCACGGTATGGCGGCTCGTGATGCGGCTGAAGGCGGGCTTCCTCGCGCTGCCCGCACACATGAAGGGGTGGGAGATCTTTCTCGCCCGCCTCACGCACATCGGCTTCTACGTATTGCTGCTCCTGCTGCCGCTGAGCGGCTGGGCGTTTGCTGCAAGCCCCGAGCGGCCGCTCGTGTGGTTCGATCTTATTCCGATTCCCGATTCACCGCTGGGGAAGGCCGGCCGTGGTTTCTTCCATGCGCTGCATGGGCCCGCCGCGTTCCTGGCGCTCGTGCTCGTTGTTCTGCACGTTCTGGGCGCTTTGAAGCACCATTTCCTCGATCGCGACGACGTTCTGGCGAGAATGTTGCCTTTTTTGCGAAAAAATCGGGCAGACGCTTGAAAACTTAACAATTCCGGCCCATCTTGATTTTGGGCGGCGCTGCGTTCCCCCCCTTTTGCGCGGCACGCCTGCGTAGCATCATCTGACGAGGATGATGCCACGTCCTCCCTGAACCCTGGTCACTTCGACATTGTCGAAGTGACCTTTTTTCTTTCAGACAGCTTTATTCGGCCGCGATGGCCTGCGGTCTTCCGAACATTTGCGGAAGCCAGCCCAGAAGCTCCGCCACCAGGTTTTTCAGCGTTTCCGCGACGTCATTGAAGCCGGCGTGCCGTTCCAGCGTGTCCGGGTCCATGTAGAGCGTGCGGTCGATCTCGATCTGAATCGCGAATCGGCCGCGTGCGGGCGCGGCGTGGAAGCGCGTTGTGTACCCGCCCGCGTAGGGCGTGTTGCGCGCGACGCGCAGGCCTGCCCGGCGGAAGTGGGCCTCCACATGGCGTACGACTGATTCGGGTGCGGACGTGCCGCCCGCGTCGCCGATCACGATCTCAGGCCGTTGCCGCGCGGGAAGCGAGAGCGGCGGCATCGAGTGGCCGTCGATGAGCAGCGCATAGCCATGGCAGGTGGCGGCGTCTTCGATCAGCGATGCGAGCCGCTGGTGATAGGGCGCGTGCACCGCCGCGATTCGCTGCAACGCCGCTGCGCTGCTGATCCGGTCGCGGTAGATGTGAAGCCCCGGCCCGGTGAGCCGCGGCAGCACGCCGAGTCCGGAGCGGACACGGTCGGTGGTTTTCACCGGCCCCGCCGCTGCCGGGTCGCTCAGCATCGAAAGATCGATCTCCTGCGGGTCGCGGTTGAGATCGACATAGGCGCGCGCCCAGCGCGCGGTGATCAGCGGCGCGCCCGATTCGGCCGCGGGCGCGAGCAGTTCGTCGACATAGGCATCCTCGGCGCGCCGCAGCCCATCCATGTCGAGCGCGGCGGTGGAGAGAAACCCCGGCGGCAGCGCGCGGCCGCTGTGCGGCGAGGCGAGCACCAGCGGCGCGGGCGCGCCGCGCGGGCCCGAAACGAAGTGGCCGGGCGTCAGCGCGGAGACGGAGGGCTCGGCGCTCAACGGTGATGGTTCCCCTGTGGCATGGCAACAGCCTAACCCCGGCGAAACGAAAGCAAAAGAGGGGCTGCCGCAGGTTTCGGGCTGGCAAGCCCACGACAGGAAATGTTAAGTCCTCAGCCGTAAGAAGCGGCGGACACGACCATGACGACACAACCCGAAGGCCGCATCACGGGCCGCATCCTGCTCGCGGAAGATGACGACTCGATGCGTCTTTTCCTGGAACGCGCGATTACCCGCGCGGGTTATGAAGTCGTTGCGGTCGATCGCGGCACAGCGGCGCTGCCCCACATCGCCACGGGAAGCTTCGGGCTGCTGCTCACCGACATCGTCATGCCGGAAATGGACGGTATTGAACTCGCCCAGCGCGCCGCACAGCTCGCGCCCACGATGCGGGTCATGTTCATCACCGGCTTTGCCGCCGTGGCGCTCAGCCGCGGCTCCGGCGCGCCGAGCGACGCCAAGGTGCTCTCGAAGCCGTTCCACCTGCGCGATCTCGTCGCCGAAATCGACCGCATCTTCGAAGGCGAATAAGCGGCTTGCGCCGCGCCCGGCGCTCGCCTAGAAGGCACGCCGCGTGGGCGCGTAGCTCAGTGGTAGAGCACTGTGTTGACATCGCAGGGGTCGCAAGTTCAATCCTTGCCGCGCCCACCATTCTCCCCCTCGATACCTCTTACTTCTCCTGCGTCTTCAGCAGGAACGCGCCGAGTTCCGGCTGCGTGAGGTAGCGGCCGTAGCCGAATTTGCGGCCCTGCCTGTCGGTATATTCGTCGATCTGGTCGGCTTCGGCCTTGAGCAGTTCCGCGCCTTTGCCGCGCGCGAAGAAGGGGACGAGGTGGTTGGAGTGCGAGCTCCACGCCCAGGAATAGCCGGGCAGCTTGCCCGCGCCGTTGTTGGTCACGCGCTGGAACGGCTCGTCGAGATTGGGGCCGTACAGGAGATGGTCGTGATCGGCGGTGACGACGAGCAGCGTGTCGTCCCAGCTCGCGGCGCTTTCCGGGCTCTCGATCCATGCCACCACCGCGCGTACGGCGTCGTCGAACGCCATATATTCCTCGATCATGCGCGGAAAATCGTTCGCGTGCATCGCCCAGTCGACCGCGCCGCCCTCGATCATCATGAAGAAGCCGTTGGGGTCCGTGCCGACGTGCTTCAGCGCTGCGATCGCCATCTCGTCGAGCTTCGCCATGCCGGGCGTGAAGGGCACCGCGCCCGGGTCCGCCGTGCCGCGCGCGATGTTCGCCGGATAGCTGCGCTGCGCCTGCAATGTCGGGTTCACCGCAGCGATCATCGCGAGCGGCTTTGCCGAGGTCGTCTTGCCTTCGGCGAGATCGCGGATGTCGCCCGCCGTTTCGACAAGGTTCCAGCGTGAATCCGGCTCTTTCAATTTCGCCCAGAGTTCGGGCGGCATCCACTTGAAGCGGATCTCGGCGTGCTCGTCGGTGATCGGCTTGCCGTCCTGGTCATAGTCCGGGTTGCCGCCGCCGCCGATCACGTCGAGCGAGCCGGAGAGCATCTCGCGCGCGATGCCGTGGTAGTCGTCGCGGTCGGGATTGTGCGCGCCGCCGCCTGCCGCGGGCGTCGCGTGGTTGAACGGCACGCTCGTGATGCTGCCGGTCATCTTGCCCGCCGCCTTCGCGGCCTCGGCGATCGACTGCACGGGCTTTTCCGCGCCGTCCACGTCGATCGCGCCGTCGAAGGTGCGCACGCCCGTCATCATCGCGGACATGGTGTTGGCGCTGTCGGGCGCGACACGGCGGTGCCATTGATAGCCTGCGAACAGCGCGGGGTAGGTGCTGCCCGGCTTCGCCATACCTTTCACGGGCCGCGTGTCCCAAGCCTTCGCAGGATCGTACACCGCGTCCGGATCCTGCGCGTAGGGGTCGCCGCCTTCGGGCACCTTGCGGTCCAGCCGAAGGCCGTATGTCGCCATCGAAGCGCGCACCCACGGACCCGTGTCCATGGTGAGCGGCCGCCCGGTCCAGAAGCGCGTCGCCGCGAGCGTGTTGTGACCGGAGCCGTCGGCGATCATCACGATCACGTTCTTCGGCATGTCCGCGGCGATCGCGGGCGTTGCAGTGGCGAGCAGCAGGGCGGTAATGAACGCGCGCATGGTATCCCCTCAAGATGTCGCGGGAACCCATGTCCCGCATATGTGACAGGGGGAAGTCAAGCGGCGCGGTTCGTCAGAACTGGCGGCGCGCGCGAAGCATCCAGACGCGCGGCGTGTTCAGCCACGAGACGTTGCCCAGCGACGCATCGACCGTTGTCTCATTCAGGCAATTTTCGCACTCGAGGCTCACCCGCCAGAAATTGTCGTCGGTGCGCAGCGCGATCCCCGCATTCACCAGAAGCTGCGATTTGGACTGCGATCCGGTAATGAAGCCGCCGCCATAGGGATTGGCGGGGTAGACGGTGGTGCTGAGGCCCGTCACGCTGCCGGTGTAGAGCGAGGCATTTGCACCGCCCGTCTCCATCGCCGAGCGGTAAGTCACATCCACTGATGGCGTGACGATCGAGCCCGAGACCGGCGGTAGCCAGATGTCCCAGGCCGCACCCGCTGAGAACGTCCATTTGGGCGCGCGGATCGGATCGGCGATATCGCCGGCGGCCGTGACGATGCCGCTCCCGCAGGAGAGCGCATTGTCCGCGCCGGACGCACCCGCGATCAACCCTGCCGCGAGTTCCACACCGCAAGCCGCCTGCTGCGCACGCACGGCGCTTCCGGCTTTGTATTTCGCGTCCTGCCAGCCTGCGGCGGCGCGAACCGTAACGTTGGTGAGCGGCACCGCAGCGATTTCCAGTTCGACGCCCTTGTTACGGTAGCCTGCCGTGCTGATCGCTCCGTTGCTGTCCACGATCTGCACGTCGCTGCCGTCCGCGTAGAAGCCGGTAAGGTCCACTGCGAGGCGGCGCTGGAACCATGAAGATTTGAGGCCAGCCTCGTAGCTCCAGATCGTTTCCGCCGCATAGGGGCGGATCGTGGTGGCGGTCGCGGCGTGATCGCTCCAGCCGGCCGAACGGTATCCGCGCGTCGCGGAGACGAAGAACATGGCATTCTCGTTCGGCTTGAAACTGGCCGCGACGCGCGGCGACCAGAAGCTGTCGCCGATCTTCGCGGGCACACCCGCCGTGATGAGCGCATCCTCAAGGCAGCCGTCGGGGAGCACGGCGCAGCCCGCGCGATTGTCGGTCAGGCTGAAGCGCAGATCCTCGTCGTTGTAGCGCAGCCCACCGGTCAGCGTCAGCGCGTCGGTGACGTTCACGTCCAACTGTGCGTAGGCGGATTTCGATTTCGTCTCGGTCGACACGCGCCGGTCGGCGAGAAGGCTCGCGATACCGCCAGTCGACGTGAAGATGTCGGCAAGATCGCTGTCGCCGTCCTCTTCCGCATAGGAAACGCCCGCGACATAGTTCACAAACCCGCCCGCGAGTGCGCCGCTGAGGCGCAGTTCCTGCGAGAATTGCTTGAAATGCGTGTCGCCGAGGATCGTGTAGCCGCCGTAAACATCGCCGCGCGTGGCGGGCACGGGGTTTGCGATCGTCGGCGCATCGCGCCCGTCGCGAAGGTCGATGCCGTATTGCCGCTTGGTGTCGACATAGCCGGTGATCGCTTCAAAGGTGACGGCCTCGCTCGGGGCCCACGCGATGCGCGAGGTCGCGAGGTAGGTTTTCGCTGAATTGCCGAAGCCGAAGCTCGCCTTGCGTCCGTTCACGCCGAGCGGTCCGAAATGGTTCGGGCCTACCGTTTCAGCATAGCCGGTCGAAGCGAAGCGGCCCTTGCAATCGGCGGGGGCGGCGGGGTCGCATTCGAAATCGGGCGCGTAGAGCGCCGTGCTTTCCATGCGCGCGATCGATCCCGTCCACGTCAGCGTGTCGGCGAGCTTCGCGTGCGCGGCCGCGCGCAGGCCCCAGCCGTCGTCCTCGTTCAGCCGGTCGCCGGTCGTGGTGTTCCGCACATAACCGTTCGACTTGCGCCAGTAGCCGGAAAGGCCGAGCGAGAAGCGCTCGCCGACCGGCACGTCGAGCCCGGCGCGGAACTGGTAAGTACCGAAACGACCGTATGCACCGTCGAGGTATCCGCTCGTCCGGTCGCCCGGCGTGCGGTTCACGATGTGGAGCACGCCGCCGCTCGTGTCGCGGCCGTAGAGCGGCCCCTGCGGGCCGCGCAGCAGCTCGATGCGGTCGATATCGAAGAAGCCGTAGTTCGTGGCCGCACCGTGCCCGACGTAAACGCCGTCGATCACCGTGGCGACGCCGCCGCGCCCGCGGATCACATAATCATTGTCGCTGCCGAAGCCCGGCACATGCGCCGCGACCGTGCTGGGAATGCCGCGCAGGGCATCGAGCGGTTCGTCGATGCCGCGCGCCTCGATCTCGCCCGAAAGCAGCGCCGAGACGGCGAGCGGCACGGTTTCGATCGGCTGCGGGCGAAGCTGCGCGCTGACGACGATTTCGGGAAGCGCGGGGTTCGCTGCGTCATCCTCGGCCATCGCAGGCAGGGCCGCCACGGCGATTGCGGCGACGGCACAGCTTCCATGCAACAGCGAACGTCCTGACATACGCGACCTTTCCCGGAAACAAGACCCTGCCTCTTGCCCTCCCGCGCGGCGGTTCGCAAGCGATGTGCGATGAGGATCGATCCTAGTCGACAATGTCCACCGCGCGGAGCACGGTTCTGGTGCTGGCGATCAGGTCGATGCCCTTCGTGCAGCCGGTGAAGCCGCCCGGCCCCACGGCAGAGCAACTCCCGATACCCCCGGCATCGACCGCACGCCCGCGCAGTTTCGTTCGCTCTGCCGGCACATTCGCAGCGCGCGCGCTGCGGCTGCCGGGCTCGGGCTCGCGAAACGGCAGGCGATAGACGCTGCCGCGCCGTGCGCACACGATGATCTCGCCGCGCGCCGCCGCCTCGCGGCATGGACGTTCGGCGCGTGTGGCGTCGTGGTAGGCCGCCATCGCGTCCGGTGTTTCCGCCGCGGCGGCGAAAAGGAGCAGGGCGGCCAGCATCAGCGTTCGGTCCGGCTGTCGGTGAGCAGTTCGGTCGTGTGCTTGCGGAAAACGCCGGCGATCTTCTCGCCGAACATGCCGAGCAGGCCGGGCAGGGCAAGTTCGATGCTCACGCGGTCTTCGTCGACGTCGAGGTTCGCGGTCGTCACCTGGCCCAGCGCCGTCACTTCGATCACCAGCCGGTCGCCCTGCCACGTCTTGCCGATGCGCGAGGCGAACGGCATCGCCCGGTCGAGATCGCCGAGGCCCTTGTCCATGCGGCGGCGGGCCTCATCGCGGCCGAGGCGGTGCGGAATGTCGAAGCGGACAGGCTGTGCCATGGCGGGAGTCTAGCGCACTGTCTTGATCGCGCAAGACAGTCAGGTGGCGCGGCGAATCCTGTAGACGCTCGCGGGCGGCAGGTTGCGCCACACGCGGCCCGCCGGCTCGGCGACGAGGCCGAGCGCGGCGAGGCTGCCGCGCCCGAGCGGCGCGCGCGGACCATAGGTGAACTGGTAGAGCGCGCCGTCCTCCGCGAGCCGTGCGAAGATTGCCTCGAGGATGCGCCGCCTCAGCGCGGGCGGGAAATTGAGGAGCGGCAGGCCGCTGACGGCATCGGCATAGCGCCGGTCGGCAAGCGGGCCGCCTTCGCCGAGCACGTCCTCCGCGCGGCCCTCCACGATCTCGACCTCGGGAAACCGCGCCCGCAGCAGCGCCGCGAACACCGGATCGGCCTCCACGGCCGTGAGCGCTCCGGGCTCAACCCCGCGTGCCAGCAGCGCGGCGGTGAACACGCCGGTCCCCGCGCCGACCTCCAGCACCGCGCCGCGCGCCGGATCGATCCCCGAAACGATGCGCCGCGCGAGCGCAGGCCCGCTCGGCGCGACCGCGCCCACCATGCGCGCGTTGCGCAGGCGCCCGAGGAAGCGCAGCGCGTCTTCCGATTCACTCTGTATCCGGCGTCGGGACTGGCGGATGCGCTCGACGACCGAAGGCTCGGAGTCCATCAGAACCCGCCGCCGACTTCGATAAGCTCGATGAGTTCGCCAGCCGCGCCGCGCGTGCAGGCCGTGCGGCGCCCGGCATAAAGCGGCCCGCCAAGCGCCTCCGGGGGCGCGATCAGCGGCGCGCGGATCGCGGCGAGCGAACGCACCGCGAAGCTCACCACGGCGTTCCCGGGCGGCAGGTAGCCGAGCAGCTGCTTGCGCTCCGTCGTTCCCGGCGGGAACTGGTCGATCTCGCACACCGGCATCCGGCCAACGCTGATCACGGTCGCCTCGCTCTCGGTTTCGGGCGGAAGCCCGAAAGCATTGTTGATGATCGGATAGGGTAGCCGGAATGTGCCGCCTTCCGAAAACCCCAATGCGTCGACATGAAAGCGCACAGCGGCGGTGCGGTCGGCGGCGGCGAGCATGGCGACCATGATGCGGTCAACATCGGCGACCGCGCGCGGGAATTCAAGGTCGCGCAGCGTGTCGGTCACGGCGTTGAAGAACAGCACCTCGCCCGCGCGTCCGGTCGCCTCTATCGGTGTCCAGCCCGTGCCGTCCGGCGTGCGTTCGGGCGTGGTCAGGATGCGGATGCTGCTGCCGCGCAGCCGGTCGTGGAGCGAGGGCACGTCGCGCACGGTGAGTTCGTAGCCGACCCAGCCGTAGGTCCGCATCGGCAAATAGGCGAGCACGGCGGGCTGCTCGATCAGCCGAACGAATCCGGTGTCGCCGCCGCCGGGCGGGGCCAGCAGCGCCGTGCGCGCGCCGAGTGTCTTGATTGCGTTCCAGCCATTCGCCAGCTCGATCGGCACCTTGCCCGTTTCGACGCATTCATAGCCGAGAAGAGTCGTCCAGTCGGCGAGAGAACCCTGGAAATCGGGCACGGAAATCGTGCCGCATTTGATGCGGCCGTGCGTGTCGAACATGGCACCCCGACGCTTGCCGGCCTGATGCCAGCTTTTTTCTGCTTTTGACCCCTGCACGTTCCCGTGCAAGCTTTGTTTTTACAATCATCTGGCTTGATTCGCGCGCGGCATGAACGCTTGCCCTCAGTATGGATTTTTTCGCGACCCGGTCCGCGCGCCGCTGGTTGGCGGTTTCGCCGTGTGGTGGGGCTGGCTCGCCGTCGCGCCGAGCTACCGGGAGGACTGGCTGCTCGAAAACCTGCTGGTCTTTGCGGGGCTTCCGATCTTCGTATGGCTCGATCGCCGCGTCGGCTTCTCGCGCCTGTCGACCGTGGCGGTGTTCCTGTTCCTCGCCGCGCATGTCTACGGCGCGCACTACACCTATTCGGAAGCGCCTTTCGGCTTCTGGCTGAAAGAGATCGGCGGCACCGTCCGCAACCCTTACGACCGGCTCGTGCATTTCCTGTTCGGGTTGCTGCTCGCGCTCCCCATGCGGGAAACGCTGGCGCACTATGCAAAGGCGGGCCGGGGGTGGATGCACCTGTCGGCGTGGATGTGGATCGCGGCGCTTTCGACATTCTATGAACTGCTCGAATGGGCCGCGATGCTCGTCGTCGCGCCCGATCTCGGCATCGCCTATCTCGGCACGCAGGGCGATGTCTTCGATGCGCACAAGGACAGCGCGCTCGCGATCGCGGGCGCCGCTGTCGCGCTCATAGCGCATTTCCTTTTCGGGAGACGGACATGAAAAGCCTCGCGGCCCTGCTGCTCCTTGCTGCCGCGCCAGCCCTCGCGGGTGTCGAGGGTGTCTATCGCCTCGAAGGCGTTCACGAGGCCGCTTCGGGCCTCGAACTCACCGCCGATGGACATTTTCGCTACGGCCTCACCTACGGTGCGCTCGACGAGGTGGGCGAGGGCCGCTGGGTCCGCGACGGCAATCGCATCCTGCTCACCACCGAACCCGCGTGGACCCCGCCCGCCTTCGAGCCCGTCTCGGCGGAACGGAATCCCGAATTCACCGTGCGCGTGCAGGTGACGGGGCCGGACGGCAACCGCATGAGCTGGCCCGTGGATGTGCTGCTGACATACGCGGACGGCACGGAGACCGAAGGCTATACGCAGCCCTACGGCTATATCCCGAACCTTCCCGAAGACACGAAGATCACGGCGGTGAAGCTCGGCCTCGCCATGTTCGGCTTCATCTCGCCGCCGTTCCCGGTCGATCTCGCGCGGGCCAACGACCTCACCTTCCGCCTCGTGCCGAACAGCCTCGGCCAGCCGCCGTTCAAGGACCAGCCGCTCCTCATCGAAGGCGATGATCTGGTGATGCTGCGCGGCGACGGGCGCCTTACCTACCGCAAGCAGGAATAATTGCTATTAGCCTTACAGCGAGCTTTGCTTTTTTGTTACCACGTTCCAGTCACGAAGACTGTCAGGTAAATCAAAATCTCCACTGTCGATCCCACTACTGGGCGTAGAAGTATGGCCTCCGACCATATCGCTAAGGGCTGCTTCAGGGCGGTGATATGAACCCACACCATCTCCGTCTATGACGGCCTGCCATCGTCCATTACTTTGCAGTAAAATGGCAAAGTTGTGCCCGCGTTTATCACAGCGAAAGCCGATTATCATTTCGCTCTCTCCGGATTATTCACCGATTACTATATGCCCATTGATGGCAATAATGTTTCGATAAAGGCGATTATTCGCTGTCCATGATGGCCTTGAGCGCGGCCGGTTTCAGGATGCGGAGGCCGCGGCGGCCTTCGGTGGCGATCACGCCCGCGTCCTTCAGCTTGCCGATTTCGCGGCTCACCGTCTCGATGGTGAGGCCGAGCACGTCCGCCATCTCGGTGCGGGTGAGCGGCAGCTGGATCAGCTGGCCGATGCCGAGGTCGGCGCCGCAGCCCGTCTGCGCCATGCGCCGGTCGATGTCGATGATCAGCCCCGCGAGCCGGGCGCTCGCGCTCTTGCGGCCGAGGAACAGCAGCCAGCGGCGGCTGCGTTCCAGCTCGCTCAGCGTGCGTTCGAGCAACTGGCGCTCGAGCTGTATGTTTTCCGCCATCATCCGCTCGAACGGCGCGCGCGCGAAGATGCACACTTCCGCTTCGGTCAGCGCGGTGATGTCGTGGTCCACCGTGTCGGCGTAAGGCCGTCCGATGAAGTCGGCGGGGTAGAGCAGCCCCACGGTCTGCGCGTCGCCCGAAGGTGTGAGTGAGCTCAGCTTCAAAACGCCGCCCAGCACGTTCGCGCAAAGGATGTTGTCGTCGCCCTCGAACTGCAGCGACTCGCCCGCGGCGAGCTTGCGTCTGCGCCCCAGGCGCGACATCTCGGTCAGTGCGGCATCGTCGAGCGTGCCGCACAGCGACCTGTCGCGAACAACGCAATCCTCGCAAACTTTGGTCAACCGCTGCTCCATTCGCCGGACTTGATTCCGGTCAAAGCCCGCTTCTGCTCACGCCCTTAGCATTATTTTCGCCCATAATTCCACACTTGCGGATCGCCTGCGACCGATTGACCGCCCGGACGAGCTATTGTCGCGCGGGCGCTCAGGGCCGGGCACGTGCCCGCTGCGGCACGCGCACATTGCAGAGGTCGATGAACCCCGAGTCGCGCGCGAACCAGCCGTCGCGCATCCGGTGCGCGCGGGCATCCACGTAGTCGCGGAACGATGCGCTTTCGGTGCGCATGATCTCGATGGGGAGGCGCCCGCCCTCGGGCACGTCGCTGCCCAGCCGGATGCGCGTGATGGGCACGCGTTCGGCCGCCGTTTCATAAAAGCCGATCGGCCCGGTGCCGCGCTTCAGGCTTGAGAGCGCTTCGACCCCCGAAATCACGCGGCCGACGATCGTCACGTTGCGGTCGAGGTGGCGTGGCGCGTGGCCGATCACGACGTAAAGCTCGCTGCCATTGCCGCTATCCGCGCTCTCCGCGCGCCCGACGCCGAGCGCCGCGTAGCAGTGCGTCGCCCACACCGCGCCGTCCCTGCGCGTCGCCGCGAAGCCGTTCACGAAGCCGGGCTCGCCGAAGCCGTCCGGGCCGGGAATCGGCGTGAAGGCGACGCCCGCCGCCGGGCGGCCGAACTCGGGTGCGAGCGTCGGCGGGATGCCCTGCTTGCGCTGCCTGGCCGGGTCTTCCGCATCCGGATCGCCCCACTGCACCACGTAATTGTCCTGCACGCGGTTGATGCTGAGCCCGTTGAAATAGCCTTCGCGCACCAGCGTTCGGATATTGCGGACGGTGTTCGGCGCCAGCTCGGGCGCAAGCTCGAACACCACCGTGCTCCCGCCTACGTCCATGTAGAGCGTGTTCTCGGGGACAAGCGGCCGCCACTCCTCCGCCCGCGAGGCATCGATCACGCCCTGCGAGGAGAGCGGCGCAAAGCCCGCGAGCAGGCAGGCGAGGGGCCAGAAGAGGGGGATGAGTGCTCTCATGTTCGTCCTTCCGGGTGCAGGGCGAGCAGCGCGAAGCTGCACAGCCAGTGGGAGCCCATATAGTCCTCCTCGATGTGCGGCAGGCTCGCGGCGAGGTGGCGCGCGGCGGCATCGGCGTCGCCGAGTTCGCGCCAGCCCCATGCGCGCGTGAAGTTGAAGCCGTCGAGGTGGACGAGTTTGCCGTCGCTGCGGTCGAGCACGGCGGCGGGCCGCAGCAGCGTCGCCGGTTCGCCCTCGCCAAGGCGCGGCAGGAAGCCGGAAAGCCAGCCCGTGAATTCCGCCGCGGGCAGCACGCGCTTCATGCACAACGCCTCGACCATCGTCGAAGACAGAAACTCGTCCCCGCCCGGCTCCCACGCCGGGCAGTCGCGATCCGCCCCGAAATAGGTCTCCGCCCGTTCGCGGATCAGCGCCGCCATCGCCGCGTCGTGGGTATCCGCCCAGTCCAGCGACAGGATGAAGGCGAACGCCGTGTTCGCGTGCGCGCCGCTGCGGATCGGATAGAGCTGCTTTGGAAAATAGTTTTTGAAACGCGCCGCGAACGCATGGGCGAGCGGCGCCAGCGCCGCGCCCCAGCCCCTGTCCGCATGGCGCGCGGCCTCGCCATGCAGCGCGAACAGCCATGCCCAGCCGTAGGGCCGCTCGAAACCTGCGGACGACGGCCGCGCCAGATAAGCCACCTCGCCCGCCACATTCGCCGCCGTCAGCACCGCGTCCGCCCGCGCGGCGATCTCGCGGCTCTCCGGCAGATCGGGGAACAGCCGCCGGATCGTCAGCAGCAGCCACCAGCTGTGCACGCAGCTATGCCAGTCGTAGCTGCCGTAGAAGACCGGATGCAGCGCGCGCGGCCCCAGCGCATCGGCGGGGCCGTCCAGCACATGGTCCATCTTGTTCGGATACTCCTGCCCCACGTGGCCAAGCGCGATGCGCGCGAAGCGGGTGGCGAGAGGAGCGTCGAGGGTCATCGGAACGCGAATATATAGATGATGACGAGGTTCACCGCGAGCAGCGGCAGCGCCGTCGCGATCTGCGCGCGGATCACGCCGTTCCGGTTTTTCAGTTCCAGAAGCGCGGCGGGCACGATGTTGAAGTTCGCCGCCATCGGCGTCATCAGTGTGCCGCAGAAGCCCGCGAGCATTCCCACCGCGCCGATCACCGCGGGGTTGCCGCCCATGCCGTGGATCAGCACCGGCACGCCGATCGCCGCCGCCATCACGGGGAAGGCGGCGAAGGCATTGCCCATGATCATCGTGAACCCCGCCATCCCGAGCGCGAACACCGCGACCGCCGCGAAGCGGCTGCCCTCCGGGATCAGCGCGCCCGCGATATCGCCCACCACCTCGCCGACCCCCGCGAGCGCGAACACTGCGCCGAGCGAGGCGAGCATCTGCGGCAGCACCGCCGCCCAGCCCACCGAATCAATCAGGCGCCGCCCTTCCTCCAGCGGCGCGAGCGGCGGTGGCTTTAGCCAGAGCATCGACACGGCAAGCGCGAGCACGACGCCGATACCGAGGGACAGCAGCGTCACCTGCTTCGGATCGAACAGCGGTTCGCCGCCCACGCTGATCGCCTTGAACGCGACGGTGCCGACGAGCGCGGTCACCGGAATGATGAGCGCAGGCAGGAACAGGCGGTTGCCGAGTTTGCCCGAAAGCGCCGCCCGTTCCTCCGGGCGCGTCGTCTTCGGTGTCCCGCTGCCGAGCGCGCCTGCGCCCGCGAGCGCGACGAGGCACAGCACCAGCACACCGTTGCCGAGATCGCCGAGCCGGTCGCCCGCAAGGAAGCTCAGCGACAGCAGCCCCCAGAACGCCGCGTTCCCCAGCCGCCGCGCGTTGCTGCGGTCGCGGAGGCTGCCGAGCGCGAAGGCCGCGAACACCAGCCCTGCGAAGGTATAAAGCGCGGGAAGCCCGATCATCTCCGCTCTCCCAGCCGCCGGTCGAGCAGCATCAGCCGCGCGCCGTGGATGAGTAGCGCCGCGATCGCGGTCGGAATCGCCCACACCGAGAGTTCGAGCGGCGCGAGGTTGATGCCGTAGGTCTCGAACGTCCCCTTGATGAGCAGGATCGAGGCGATGGCGATGAAGATGTCCTCGCCGAAGAAGAGCCCGACGTTGTCGGTCGCCGCCGCCATCGCCTTCACCTCTTCGCGCGTCTCTTCATCGCCCGCACGCGGTGTCTGCATCTGGGCCTCCGCCGCCGCCTCCGCCATCGGCGCGACGAGTGGCCGCACGGTCTGCGCGTGTCCGGCGATCGAGGTGAGCCCGAGCGCGGCGGCGATCTGGCGCACGATCAGGTAGATGATCAGCAGGCGGCCCACCGTCGCGCCCTTCAGGCCCGCGATCAGCGTCCGCGCGCGCTGCTGCAATCCATAGCGTTCGAGCAGGCCGATCACGGGCAGCACGATCCACACCACGCTCACGTAGCGATTGTCGTTGAACGCCTTGCCGAACGCGGAAACCACCGCGATCGGATCAAGCCCGGCGGCGATGCCCGTCGCGAGCGCCGCGATCGTCACCACGAGCAGCGGATTGAGCCGGGCCATGAAGCCCAGCACGATGATGACGATTCCCGACATTACCAGCACGACGCGAGGCCCCCGACTCAAAGCGTCTTTACATCGCGCCCGGCGCCTTTAGCATCGGAAAAAACGACCTGTGGGGAAGGGCTTGATGACGCTTCATCTCGCGATCGTGGGTTCCGGTCCGGCAGGTTACTACACGGCAGAGGCCGCCCAGAAGCTGAACGGCGGCGATGTCCGCATCGATATCATCGACCGGCTGCCCACACCCTTCGGCCTTATCCGCGCGGGCGTCGCGCCCGATCACCAGTCGATCAAGGCCGTCTCGCGCCGCTACGAGAAGACCGCGCTTACCGACAATGTCCGCTTCGCCGGCAATGTCAGTGTCGGCGAAGGCGGCATCTCGATCGATGAACTCCTCGGCCTCTATGACGCCGTGGTGCTCGCGACCGGCGCGCCGACCGATCGCCCGCTCGGCATTCCCGGCGAGGGTCTGCCCGGCGTCCTCGGTTCGGCGGCGTTCGTCGGCTGGTACAATGGCCATCCCGATTTCGCCGATCTCGCGCCGCCGCTCCACAGCGAGTCGGTCGTCGTCATCGGCAACGGCAATGTCGCGATCGATTGCGCGCGCATCATTGCCAAGCTGCCGGAGGAGTTCGAAGGCGCGGACATCGTGCAGCACGCCGTCGATGCGCTCGGCGCGTCGCAGGTGAAGCTCATCCGCATCGTCGGCCGCCGCGGTCCGCATCAGGTGAGCTTCACGCCGAAGGAGGTCGGCGAGATGGGGGAGCTTGCCCGTGCAACGCCCGTCGTCGATCCAGCCGTGTTCCCGCCCGTGGAGGAAGACGATGCGCTGGAGCCGGGCCTGCGCAAGGTCGTCACGGCGCTGCGCGGTTTCGCCGCCGCGGGCCCGGACCCTGAAAAGCCCGTCCGCGTTCACTTCGATTTCTTCCTGCGCCCCGTCGAAGTGCTGGGGGATGGCAAGGTCGAAGCCCTCCGCCTCGAACGCACGCGGCTCATCGATGGCCGCGCCGAAGGCACCGGCGAGATGCTCGATATCCCCTGCGGCATGGTGATCAGCTGCATCGGCTACCGCACGATCCCGATCGCGGGCGTGCCTTATGATGAGCGCGGCGGCCGCTTCGTGAACGAGGAGGGGCGCATATCCCCCGGCCTCTACTGCGTCGGCTGGGCACGGCGCGGGCCGACGGGGACGATCGGCACGAACCGGCCGGATGGCTTCGCGATCGCGGACCTGATCGCTGCCGAGATCACGCCCGCCGGCAAGCCCGGCCGCGCCGGTCTCGATCCGCTCGCGGCCGAAAAGGGCGTCGACATTGTCACCTTCCGCGATTGGCAGAAGATCGACGCCGCCGAGGTCGCAAGGGCGCGCGGCAGCGCCCCGCGCGAGAAATTCGTGGCGGTCGACGATATGATGACGACGGCGCGAAGCTGAGGCTTGCGGGGGCGTGACCCCCTCGCTATAAGCCGCCGTCCGCTGTCCCGAGGGCTTCCGCCCACAGCGGCAAATCCTGCGCGTCGGGGAGTAGCTCAGCCTGGTAGAGCACTGTCTTCGGGAGGCAGGGGCCGGAGGTTCGAATCCTCTCTCCCCGACCACGCGCAGTCTTTTAGATCAAAGAGTTGGCCGCCCGGTTGCAATCTTGGGTCGGTCGGTAGCGACCCTCCTCCGGTGATCGTCCGGTGAGCCGGGAGAACAACATGACCGACATTCGCATCACGGCTGGCGATCTCGTTTTTCTCGCCCGTCTCGAACACGCGCTGGCGCCGGAGACGTGCCGGTATTTCCTCTCGCTGCTGCCGTACAAAACGCAGTTCGTGCATGTCCGCTGGAGCGGTGAAGGCTGCTGGGTGCCGCTTGGCGACGTGCCCGTTCCCTTCACCTTCGAGAACGCGACCAGCTATCCGGCACCCGGCCAGATGATCTTCTACCCCGGTGGTTACAGCGAGACGGAGATCCTGCTGGCCTATGGCGCGGTGAGCTTTGCGAGCAAGCTCGGTCAGCTCGCGGGCAATCATTTCCTCACCATCGTCGAAGGGCTCGATCAGCTGCCGACGCTCGGCAAGCGCGCGCTCTGGCAGGGCGCGCAGGATGTTCTGATCGAGAGCCTTTCCTGAACGCTCAGGCGTCCCGCAGTGCTTTCGAAATGCCGTCCAGTCCCGCTTCCAGCTCAGCGCGCGTCGTCCAGCCATAGCCGAGGCGGAAGTGCGTGTCGGGCATCTCGAACCAGTGGCCGGGGCCCACGTAGGTGCCGTGCGCTTCGAGCAGGCGCTTGTAGAAGCCGTCCGTGCCGCCCGGCGGCACTTCGCGCATTCGCGGGAAACACACCACGCCGCCTGAGGGCTTCACCCATTCCAGAAGCGACTCCTGCGCCATCCAGTCGCTCACGAGCCCGAGCCGCGTCCGCATCTCTTCCAGCGTGGGCGTCAGCAGCGCGGCGCGGCGGGCAAGCACCTGCTCGGCGATCCATTCGTCGACCACGCTGCCGCAGATGCTGATCTGCTCCTTCGCGGCGAGGAACAGTTCCTGCAGCGCCGGGTCGGTGGTGATCAGCCAGCCGATGCGGATGCCGGGCACGCCGTAAGCCTTCGACAGCGAAGAGACGCTGATCACATGATCGCCGAGCGCGGCGGCGAGCGGCAGCGTGCCGCCATAGGAAAGGTCGCGGTAGGTCTCGTCGACGAGCAGCTTGCAGCCGTTGTCGCGCGCGAGATCCACGAGCTGGCGGAGTTCGGCCTCGCTCAGCATCGTGCCCGTGGGGTTGTGCGGGCAGGTCACGCTGATGATCTTCGTGCGCGGCGTGATCGCGGCGGCGATGCGCGCGATGTCGATGCGGAAGCCCTCCTCGAACTTCAGGTCGATAAGGCTGATAGCGCAGCCGATCGCGCGCGGCGTTTCCAGGTTCGTCGCATAGTTGGGCCGGATGACGACGAGGTGGTCGCCGGGCCCGAGCAGTGCGGTCGCGATGATGAACAATGCCGTTGCCGCACCGCCGCAGACGAGAACGTCGTCCGCCTTCAGGCCCGGCGCGTCCGCTGCGATCAGCGCGCGCAACCGCTCGCTGCCGCGATGCTCACCGTAAAGCAGCGTGAGATCGGGGACGGAAAGGCCGAGGCTCGACAGCGTCTGGTCGGTGATCGAGCTTTCGGAAAGATTGTAGCGGATGTTGCCGTAGCCGTACTCCTCGGGGGATTCGACCTCGATCGGCATTCTGACATAGCGCATGGGAACGACCTCGATGCTGCGGGGCATTGCCTTCAACTATTGAAGCGACCTGACACCAGCTTGTCACCCGGCCCGTTCAGGCGATGTCGTACCCTTCCATCACCGTCGGCAGCAGCTCCACGAGCACGCGTCGGTGGATTTTCCAGCCTTCGGCGGTCCGCACGTACTCGTCGTCATAGCGTCCGCAGAACTCGGTGCGTCCGCCGTTCTTCAGGATGCTGCGCTGGAAGAAATAGGCGAAACCGGTTGCGCGGTCGCCTTCCACCGAAAGCACGCGCTGGTTCATCGTCATGTGGATATTGTGCGTCTGCTGGCGGAAGGCGTTGCCCATCGTTTCGGCGATGTCCGCCCGGCCTACGGAGACGGCGAAGCCGCAGTGGCTCGCGTCCAGAATGCCGTCCTCGGTGAAGACCTCCGCATAGCGGGCCGGGTCGAAGCTGTCGGCGGCGCGCGCATAGTCCGCCTGCAGTCCAAGGATGGCCAGCGTGTCGCCGATGGTCTGCAGGTCGTACATGGCGCTGGCTCCCGTCACGGGCGGCGTGCCCGCGCAGATGGTCTGCGCGTCTCCGGGCGGTCTTGCCAACGAAAAAGGGCGACCCCCCGAAGGGATCGCCCTGATTTTTGTCCGTCTGTCGCTGGATATCAGCGGCGGCGACGCAGCGCGCCCATGCCGACGAGGCCGAGACCGAGCAGGCCGAGCATCCCCGGTTCAGGAACCTCGGGGATCGAGGTGTCCTCAAGCAGGATCGTCGTCTGCACCTTGAAGTTGGATTCCGTGGTGTGACGCTCTGCGAAGAACAGCTTGAAGCTGTAGTCTTCTCCAACGGTGAGGCCGAGCGAGTCGAGATTACACGCGCCCGACATTGCGCCGTGCACACCGCCAAGGTCGATGCACTGCTTGCCGTCGATGTACACCCACAGGTCGTCGTCGCCCGTGAAGTTGAACACTTCGCCGCCCTGGTAGGTGAAGCTCGTCTCCAGCTCCAGCGTGAAGTGGTAGTTGTGCGGGTTGCCTTCCGTCGCGCCGGTGATCGCGTCGAGCGGGAAGAACGAAGAATTGGCGTAGCTGTAGATGCCCGAACCCGGCGCCGTTTCTTCAAGCGTCAGGTTGATGGTGTAGGGCGTGTTGACGCCCGGCACATCCCGATACCACTGGGCGAAGGACGCGGCGTTCGCAACATTGCCGGTGCCATCCGCGCCAGAGAATGTGGGCTTGCCGTCAGCGTCCAGCGTGTAGCTGGCAAGACCGGCAACGTGGCCCGCGATGGGGTTGGCCTCGAAGTCCGAATGCGAAGCCGAGAAGTCGCGCAACGTCGCCGAGAGCGAGATCGATGCGGCGTCCGCCGGCATACTGGCGAGAAGTGCAATTGCGGTCGCGGCGCTGCCCAGAATGCGAATGTTCATGTCATCCTCCAACTGTCCGGGCGCTTTTCACGGTTTTGCGCCCCCCATTATAGGAAGATGAAGCAACGCCTGTGCCAGTTGAGCGGAATCGACGGGAATCCGAATGACTCCCGTTTACGCGGCCGCCCGTCCGCTTTCGGAATGTAAATTATACCGGCACCAGAACGATGCCGGCGTTCAGGCGGCCGGGAACTGTGTTTCCACCATCGAAGAGCGCGAGGCCCACTCGTCGTGCAGCTTCGTGAGCTCGGGCCGCGTGCGCTTCCAGTCGAGCGTCGGGTGCCGGAAATCGATATATTCGAGCGCGATCACCGAGAGCATCTCGGCATAGCGGCGATAGGCGGGCGCCGCGTCCAGCATGGCGGGGAGGGCATCGAGCGCGCGCTCGATCTTTCCGCGCCAGCGGCCTTGCCAATAGATCGATCGCTCGCCCGGCTGGCGCTGCGTTTCCATGCGCCACGCGACGGCGGCGTCGAGGATCGCATCGATATGCGCGGCCAGCGTCATCGCTGCCCAGCGCTTGGGATCGCCGGCGGCGGGATAAAGGTCGCCGGTCTCCTTCAGGCTCGCGAGATAAGCGAGGATGACGCGGCTGTCGTGCACCGCCGTGCCGTCGTCGGTGATGAGCGCGGGGACTTTGGAAACCGGGTTTACGGAAACCAGCTCGTCGGGGTCCGCGAGCGGATCCACCGGCACCTCGTCGACGGCGTCCTCGAGATCGAGCTCGCGAACGAACACGCGCACCTTGCGCGCATAGGGCGAGGTGTAGGACATGTAGAGCTTCATGCATGATTCCCTGAACAATTTCGCGCACGCTAGCGGCGCGGCGCCGGCAAGGAAAGCCGAACCGTTGCGGGGTGCGCCATGAGCCGCACCGACGATCTCGCCTTCGCGCACCGGCTTGCCGATGCCGCGGGCGAAGCGATCCGGCCGTGGTTCCGCGCCCGTGTCGAGGTCGAGACGAAGGGCGACGCCTCGCCCGTCACGGTCGCGGACCGCGCGGCGGAAACCGCGATGCGCGCGCTCATCGAGGCCGAGCGGCCCACGGACGGCATCGTCGGCGAGGAGTTTGGTGTCTCCAATCCCGGCGCCTCCCGCGTCTGGGTGCTCGATCCCATCGACGGCACGCGCAGCTTCATCGCCGGGCGCCCGATTTTCGGCACGCTGGTCGCGCTTCTCGAAGAGGGCCGCCCGGTCCTCGGCATCATCGATCAGCCGATCGGGCGGGATCGCTGGGCGGGCGCGGAGGGCGAAGCGACCACGCTGAACGGCGCGGCGATCACCACGCGCCGCTGCCCCGTACTGTCGAAGGCGCTCATCGCCTCCACCGGCCCGCAGTATTTCCACACACCCGAACGCGCGCGCTTCGAGGCGCTCGCCGCCGCGGCGGGCCAGCTCGTCTACGGCGGAGACTGCTACAACTACGGCCTCGTCGCGGCGGGCCATATCGACATCGTCGTCGAGGCGAACCTCAAGCTCCACGATTTCGCCGCGCTCGCGCCCATCGTCATCGGTGCGGGCGGTTCGATGACGGACTGGGAAGGCTGCCCCCTTACCGGCGACAGCAACGGCAGCGTCATCGCGCTCGGCGATGCCTCGCTGCTCCCCGAAGTCTCGCGCCGCCTTATCGGCTAACCTTTCTTCTTTTCGGCGGCCTTGTCCGCCGCCCGCACCGCTGCGCCGTTCGCCCCGGCCAGCACCGGCGCGCAGTTCGTGTCCTCCTCGTCGCCGAGGTCGATGAACGCCACCAGTGCGGCAAGCGGCGAAATGAGCGCGCCGAGCACGCCGCCCACCGCCGCGCGCCCCACGAGTTCGCCCGAGATCGGGTTGACCGTCGGCGCGGCAAACCACCCGCCCACGCCGATCGGCGACTGGCCGGAGAACAGGCTGGGGTTCTTGGCGTCCGCCTCCACCGCGAGGTCGAGGCTTTCGTCCTTGAAGCTGATGCGCCCGCCGCCCCGGATCACGTTCTTGCGCGTATCGATGAAGATGGGATCGGCGCGCCCCACGCCGTCCTTCACCGTGAAGGCGATCAGGCCGCAGCGGATGCGCGCGGGTTCCTTCAGCTTGTCGCCGAGTGCGGCCTCCACGAAGTCGCCGATGTCGAGTTCCAGAAGCTCAGCGTTGCGAAGCCAGAAATCGCCCTGCGGCAGGATCACGGCGATGCGCCCGTTCGCCGAGCCCAGCGATTCGCGCACATCGTTGCCGTAGCCGGTAAGATCCAGCCGGCCTTTCAGAACGCCCTTCGTGCCCGTGCTCTCGATGTCGAAGCCGCGCAGCAGGTCCGCGATCCGCACGGGGCTGAGATCAATATCATAGCGTGTGACCACCGGCGAACGGCGGGCATTGAGGTCGATGTTCCCGGTCAGTGTGCCGTCCGCGAAATCGAACCGCACGGGCTTCAGGGTCAAAAGCCGGTTGTCGAGCCCCAGCGTGAGCCGAAGGTTCTGCAGCGGGATCGTGCCCGTGCGCACGTTCGCGGCGCGATAGGCGATGCGCGCGTCGAGACGGCTCAGCCCCTCGGCATTCAACGGTGCATTCGGCAGCACGCGCGGGCGCCCGCCCTCGGTCGTGATCGCGCCCTTGCCGCCCATGCTGTCCAGCCGTTCGGGCGAAATGCCGATCCACGGGCCGGCGTCGAGGATGTCGAGCGCGCGGCTCGCGAGGTCCGCCGCGATGAACAGCCGCGCGCTGCCCGTGCGCACGGTCATGCTCCCGGAAAGGTCGCTGTCGCCGAACGTCCCCGCGATCTTGGTCATGCGCCATTCGTTCCCCACCGGCCGCAGCTCGCCGCCGAGGTCGAATGCCCGCGTTTCCGGCACGGCGACGCCGAGCAGCAGGAAGGGCGTGGCGAGATTGCCGCCCCGCGCGCGGACGCTCAGCACCGCGCCGTCCAGCTCGGTCGCACCCGGCAGCGTGCCCGCCGCGTCGATGCGGCTGTCGCCGACCTCGATGCGGAGCGCGAGGTCGTTGCGCCCGCCCGCAGCCGTCGCGTCGGGGCTTTCGAGGCGGCCCGTTACGCGGAACGCCTCCCCCATGGAGGTGCCGCCGCCCTTGAAGCCGATCGCGTTGCCGAACCGGCTCGATCGCGCGGCGATCGGCGCGAAGGCGAGGTCTGCGAAGAGCCGCCGGGGCGGGTCGCGGTAGGCGAGCGTCGTGCCGGTGATCGCCGCGTGCCGGATTTCAGGAAGCCGGAAGGGCTCGCCGCGCGTGTCGCCGAAGGTCCAGCTGTTGCGCTCGCCCGCCTTGTCCCATTCCAGCGCGAAATGCGTGTCCTGCAGCGTTGCCTGCCGGAACAGCACCTTGCCGAAGATCAGCCGCAGGATGTCGATCCGGAGGTCGATGAGCTTCGAATCGACGAAGCGCTCGCCCTCGGCCCAGTCCGGGTTGGCGATGACGAGCCTTTCGGCGCGGAATTTGATGTGCGGGTTCGAATAAAGCTGGAAATCGCCGCCGACGCTCACCTCCCGGCCCACGATGCTGGTCGCGATCCGCTCGAAGGGGCGTTCGAGAAAACGCCCCTTGGTGATGAACAGGATCAGCCACAGCAGGAACAGGATGCCGATCACCCACAGCACGGCTTTCAGCGCGAGCTTCACAGGGTTCGGAAACCGATCCCAGGTGTCTCGACCGGACTGGCCCCATTCCCGGCTCCATTCGCGGATGGACGGCGTCTGCATGGGGAGACTAACGTGCGGCGATGATCGAGCGTTCCCCGAAACATGTTCTTGCCGCCGCGCGAATCGACACGCCGACCGGCGAGATGCTCTGCGTCTGGGGCACGGACGGCCGCGTGCGGGCGCTCGAATGGGCGGATAAGGACGATCGTTTTCAGGCACTGCTCGCCCGCTATCAGGGGCCGGATACCGTGCTCGAAATGCAGGAAGCTGCGCCCGGGCATGTCTCCCGCGCGCTTGCCGCCTACTTCGAGGGTGATTTCGCGGCGACGGCGGCGATCGAGGTCGATCACGGCGGCACGGCCTTCCAGAAGGAGGCGTGGGCGGCGCTCCGGCGCATCCCGCCCGGCGAAACACGCACTTATGCCGAGCAGGCGGTCGCCATCGGGCGTCCCGCAGCCGTGCGCGCCGTCGGCGCGGCGAACGGCGCGAATCCCGTGGCGATCATTGTGCCCTGCCACCGCGTGATCGGCGCGGACGGTTCGCTCACCGGCTTCGGCGGCGGCATCGAACGCAAGCGCTGGTTACTCGCGCACGAGCGCGCGCCGGTCGCCGCGGTTCAGCCCGGACTTTTCGGATAGTTCTGGCTCAAGCCTGCCTGGAAAGCGCGAGTTTCAGCCCGAATGCGATGAAGACGCCGCCGGTCAGCCGGTCCATCGTCTTCACCACGCGCGGCCGCGCAAGGAACCGGCCGAGTGGCACCGTCGCGGCGATCAGCACGGCGAACCACAAGGTGCCGAGCACGACATGCACGCCTGCAAGAAGGAACGAAAACCCTGCAGGATCGACCCCGGTCGGGATGAACTGCGGCAGGAAGGTGATGTAGAAAACCCCGATCTTCGGGTTGAGCAGATTGGTGACGAGGCCGCGCGTGAAGGCCTCGCGCGCGCCGCCGCCGCTCGCGGCGCTGCCCACGGCGAGCGCGGTGCGCGGTTTCAGGAGCAGGCCTACGCCGAGATAAAGAAGATAGGCCGCGCCCGCCCATTTCACGATCGTGAAGGCCATTTCCGAGGCCGCGAGCAGCGCGCCGAGGCCAAGTGACACCGCCCCGCCCCAGATCAGGCAGCCGAGCCCGATGCCGAGCGCTGCGAACGCCGCACTGCGCGGGCCGGTGGCGGCACTCCGCAACACCATCGCCGTATCGACACCGGGCGTCAGCGTCAGCACGGTCGCGGCGGCGGTGAAGGCGATCAGGGATTGGGTGATGGTCATATCCGGCTTCTAGAACAGGTGATGAGTCCCGTACAGCGCCGCCCATGTGCGCTGCCGGGCTTGCTCTCCACGCTTTGCCCCGCTATAGCCCCCGCTTCGAAAAACGTGACCGCCCGGCCAGTGTGGGCTGCCGAGGCGGTCTTATAGCGTTTCAAGGAGACGGAAATGCCCAAGCTCAAGACGAAGAGCGGCGTCAAGAAGCGGTTGAAAATCACCGCGACTGGCAAGCTCAAGCACGGCGTCGCTGGCAAGCGCCACCGTTTGATCAGCCATAATTCCAAGTACATCCGCCAAAACCGCGGCACCGACGTGCTGGCCGACTGCGAGACCAAGAAGGTCTTGAAGCAGTGGGCGCCTTACGGCCTGAAGTAGGAGGATAGTCCATGGCACGTGTCAAACGCGGCGTAACCACGCACGCCAAGCACAAGAAGATTCTGAAGGCAGCCAAGGGCTACTACGGCCGCCGGAAGAACACCATCCGCATCGCGCGTCAGGCGGTCGAGAAGGCCGGCCAGTACGCGTATCGCGACCGGAAGGTGAAGAAGCGGAATTTCCGCGCACTCTGGATTCAGCGCATCAATGCCGCTGTCCGCGAAGAAGGCCTCACCTATGGCCGGTTCATGCACGGCCTGAAGCTGGCCGGCGTGGAGCTGGACCGCAAGGTGCTCGCCGATCTCGCCGTCCACGAGGGCGAAGCGTTTAAGGTCATCGTCAAGCAGGCAGAAGCTGCGCTCGCGAAGGCCGCGTAACAAACGCGAACCAAAGCAATGGGAAGGCGCGGCGCTGCTCACGGCAGCGGCCGCGCCTTTTTCTTTTATGGAACCGGGGTTCAACGATGTCCGACCTTTCCGCAGAGCAGGGCGAATGGCTCGCCAAGATTTCCGCTGCGCCTGATGCTGCCGCTGTCGAGGCGCTGCGCGTTGCCGCGCTCGGCAAATCGGGGGCGATCACGCAGCAGCTGAAGGCGCTGGGCGGCATGGACCCCGAGGCACGGAAAGTCGCGGGTGCGGCATTGAACGTGCTGCGCGAAGCGGTGTCGGGTGCGCTCTCGGCGCGCAAGGAAGCGCTTGAAGCGGCCGAACTCGATACGAAGCTCGCGGCAGAGGCCGTGGACGTCACGCTTCCCGTGGAGCCCGCGCGGCTCGGCACCGTGCATCCGGTTTCGCAGGTGATGGACGAGCTTGCCGAAATCTTCGCCGATCTCGGCTTCGCCGTCGCGACCGGTCCGGAGATCGAGGACGACTGGCACAATTTCACCGCGCTCAACATCCCGGAATCGCACCCGGCGCGCGCGATGCACGATACCTTCTATTTCCCCGAACAGCTCGCCAGGGAAGGTCGCCGGTTCCTGCTGCGCACGCATACCTCGCCCGTGCAGATCCGCACGATGGTGAGCGAGCAGCCGCCGATCCGCATCATCGCGCCGGGCCGCGTCTACCGTTCGGATTCGGATGCGACGCACACGCCGATGTTCCATCAGCTCGAAGGGCTGGTGATCGACCGGAACATCCACATGGGGCACCTCAAGTGGACGCTGGAAACATTCATCAAGGCCTTCTTCGAGGTCGATGACGTGACGCTGCGCTTCCGCCCCAGCTACTTCCCCTTCACCGAACCGTCGGCCGAGGTCGATGTCGGCTGCTCGTGGGAGGGCGGCACGCTCAAGATCGGCGGCGAGGCGTCGTGGCTCGAAATTCTCGGCTCGGGCATGGTGCATCCGCGCGTCATCGCCGCCTGCGGTCTCGATCCCGCCGAGTGGCAGGGCTTCGCCTTCGGCGCGGGTATCGATCGTCTGGCGATGCTGAAATACGGCATGACCGACCTTCGCGCCTTCTTCGATGGCGATGTGCGCTGGCTGAAGCACTACGGTTTCTCGCCGCTCGCCGTACCCACGCTTTCGGGAGGAGTCGGCGCATGAAGTTCACGCTTTCGTGGCTGAAGGACCACCTCGACACCGCCGCTTCGCTTGAAGACATCGTGCTTGGCCTCACCCGCGTCGGGCTTGAGGTCGAGGGTGTCGACAACCCTGCGAACCGTCTCGCGCCGTTCCGCGTCGCGAAGATTCTGGAAGCCGCGCCGCATCCGCAGGCGGACAAGCTCCAGGTCCTGAAGGTCGATACCGGCGCGGGCGAGCCCCTGCAGGTCGTCTGCGGCGCGCCCAATGCGCGCGCAGGGCTGTACGGCGTGTTCGCCGCGCCCGGCACCTATGTGCCCGGTATCGATGTGACCTTGAAGGTCGCGGCGATCCGCGGCGTCGAATCGCACGGCATGATGTGTTCGGAGCGTGAGCTTGAACTGTCCGACGCGCACACGGGCATCATCGACCTCTCCGGCGAACCCGTCGTGGGCACGCCCTTCGCCGAGGTGCTCGGCCTCAATGATCCCGTCATCGAGGTCTCGGTGACGCCGAACCGGCAGGATTGCATGGGCGTGCGCGGCATCGCGCGCGATCTCGCCGCGCTCGGTCTCGGCACCTTGAAGCCCGGCACGGTAGAAAGCGTCGAGGGCGGCTACGACTGCCCGGTCGAAATCCGCACCGACGACCCCGAAGGCTGCCCCGCCTTCTTCGGGCGCGTTGTGCGCGGCGTGAAGAACGGCCCGTCGCCCGCGTGGCTGCAGCGGCGTCTCACGGCGATCGGCCTGCGTCCGATCTCGGCGCTGGTCGACATCACCAACTACATCACCTTCGATCGCGGCCGGCCGCTCCACGTCTACGATCTCGCCAGGCTCTCCGGCGCCGTCGTCGCCCGCCGCGCGGCGGAAGGCGAGAGCGTCGTGGCGCTCAACGGCAAGACCTACGCGCTCACCCCGGAGATGACCGTCATCGCCGACGCCCGCGAGGTCCACGACATCGCCGGCATCATGGGCGGCGAACACTCGGGCGTCGAGACCGAGACGACCGATATCCTCATCGAGTGCGCATACTTCGACCCGCAGCGTATCGGTCGTACCGGTCGCGCCCTCGGCCTCACCTCCGACGCCCGCGCCCGCTTCGAACGCGGCGTCGACCCGGCCTTCCTCGAAGGTGGCCTCCAGCTCGCCACCCGCATGGTCCTCGATCTCTGCGGCGGCGACCCCAGCCGCGAGCTCCGCGCCGGCCGGCCCCCCGAGATCGCCCCGCAGGTCGATTACACGCCCGACCTCACCGAGCGCCTCACCGGTGTCACCGTCGACCCGGCGAAGCAGGCGGACATCCTCGCCGCCCTCGGCTTCGCCGTCGAGACCGGCGACACATGGCGCATCACCGCCCCGTCATGGCGCCGCGACGTGGACGGTGCCGCCGACATCGTCGAGGAGGTCGTCCGCATCTCCGGCTTCGATGCCATCCCTTCCACGCCGCTCCCGCGCGCTGAAGGCGTCGCGAAGCCCACCGCCACGCCCGCCCAGCTCACCGAACGTACCCTCCGCCGCGCCGCCGCCGCGCGCGGCCTCGACGAGGCCGTGACGTGGAGCTTCATCGCGCCGCAGGACGCCGAGAGCTTCGGCGGCGGCGTGTTCACGCTGGAAAACCCGATCTCCGCCGACCTCGCCGTGATGCGGCCGTCGCTGCTCCCCGGCCTCATCGCCGCCGCGCAGCGCAATAGCGACCGCGGCGCGACCTCGATCCGCCTGTTCGAACTTGGCCGCCGCTATCTCGGTGAGGGCGAGCGACTGACGCTCGGCCTCGTGCTTGCCGGGGCGCGGCAGGAAAAGGACTGGCGCGAAGGTGGTACAAAGGGCTTCGACGTGTTCGACGCCAAGGCCGAGGTGCTGACACTCCTCGCCGCCGCCGGCGCGCCGGTTGATCGCGTGCAGGCCTTTACGGGTGCGAGCCCCTGGTATCATCCGGGCCGCTCAGCGAAGCTCGGCCTTGGCCCCAAGACGATCCTCGCCGAGTTCGGCGAGCTTCATCCGCGCCTTGCCCGTGCGTTCGATCTGCAAGGCCGCGTCGCTGTCGCAGAGATCTTCCTCGACGCCATTCCCGCACCTCGCGGCAAGCGCGGCCGTGCCGTCTATTCGCCGCCGGCGCTACAGGCGGTGACGCGCGATTTCGCCTTCGTTGCCGACAAGGCGCTGGCGGCGGACGTGCTGCTGCGCGCGGTGCAAAAGGCGGAGCCGAAGCGCATTGCCGCGGTTCGCCTGTTCGATTTGTTCGAAGGCGTGGGCATCGAGCCGGGCAAGCGCTCGCTCGCCGTGCACGTGACGTTGCAGCCCAACGAGCGCAGCTTCACCGAAGAGGAAATCTCTGCGATCGCCGGAAAGATCGTCGCGTCGGCGCGCGCAGTCGGTGCCGAGCTTCGCGAATAGAGCGCAGGCCGGATTTGCGCGCTTTTTTGCCGTCCTGGCCGGGCATCTGGTAGTTTTTCTTAAGGTTCGGTCAGTAACCATGCCGACATGCCCCTGTCGCGTGCCTTCGAGCCGATCACGGCGCTTGCGCAAAAGCGCAAGCCTTTGCTGTGGCTCATGCTCGTGTCGGGTCTCATGGGGATTGCCGCGTTCATGGAACCGGCGGATCTCGCGCTCCTCACGCTGCGCAACAAGATTCGCGCCCAGCCGGTAAGCGGCGAGGTGGCCGTGGTCGGTATCGACGACGAGTCGATCGCGGTGACGGGTCCCTGGCCATGGAAGCGGGACCGCCTTGCCGCACTCACCAACCGGCTCTTTGCCTCCGGTGCCGACCGAGTGTTCTTCGATCTCTATCTGCCGCCGCTCGATGCGGAGGGAGACCGCGCGTTTGCGAAGGTCATAGACCGGCATCCGGGCGCCGTGTTCTTGGCGAGCACGAACGACTACACCGCTGATGGAAAGACGCGTGTCCTTGAGCCGTCGAGCCTTGGCGACACCGCCGAGGTGGTCTCGACGATGAAGTTCCTGCGCTACTGGAATGGCGTCCCCGATCTTGCCTATCGACAGGTGATCGGAGACCGGGTGCGCCGGTCGATGGAGACCGCGATCGCTGGTGTGGACGGACCGCTCGGCGCGCGGTTCCCGATCGATTACTCCTACACGCTGGCATCGATCCCCTACGCGAGTGCGGCCGATGTTCTCGCCGGACAATCGGAACTCGACGTCGAGGGGCGTACGGTCGTGGTCGGGCTCAATTCGAAAACGCTTTCGACACGCCTCGCCATGCCGGGACAAGGGCACGCGACGAGTGTTTTCGTTACCGTCCTCGGTGCCGAAACGCTGAAGGCCGGCCGGCCTGCTGTCCTCGGTTGGTGGCCTTTGTGGCTGTTGGCTGCCGCCGTGTCCGCAGTGCTGCTTTACGGCAGCAATCGGCTCAAATGGATGCTCGGCGTGCCGGGCCTTGCTGCGCTTCTGGTGCTGCCGCTGGTCCTCGAACACGCGCATGTGTTCGTCGAGGCCGCGCCCGCGCTGTTGCTGGCCGCGGGCTCGCTCGTCGCTTTCGCGTGGCAGCAGGTGCTCGAACGTCGGCGGGAGCTTGGTCTCGTCCATCCCGTTTCGGGTCTCCCCACCGTCAATGCGATGCTTCGCCGCGAGGATCTCGTCTCGTCGGAGCTTTTGATCGCCGCGCGCGTGCGCCGCTTTGCGGATATCGTCAGCACGCTGCCTCCGGATTTCGAACACGAACTCACCAAGCTCATCGCGGCACGCCTGTCGATCGGCACGACCGGGGCGCAGCTCTGGCACGGCGACGACGGCAATTTCGTCTGGCTGACCAACGCTTCGGAACTCGAACTGGTGGTGGACCAATTCAAGGCGATGCAACTCATCTTCCGTAGCCCCATCAAGGTCGCCGAGCGCAGCTATGATGTAGACGTTGCCTTCGGTCTCGATCGTGAAACCGCGATGCCGATGTCGCATCGCCTCGCCAGCGCCCTCGCGGCCGCGCACGCGGCAAGCGAGGAAGGCGTCTGCTGGATGGTGCACGACCCGGCGACGGCGAAGGCCAAGGAATGGAAGCTGTCGCTGCTCGGTGAACTCGATGATGCGCTCGAAGCGGGCCACATCTGGGTCGCCTACCAGCCGCAGCTTGATCTCAGAACGGCGGTGATCACCGGCGCGGAAGCGCTGGTGCGCTGGACGCATCCGGTGCGCGGCCCCATAAGCCCGATGGATTTCGTGGAGATTGCCGAGCGCAACGGCCGAATCGGGAAGGTCACGGCCTTCGTTCTCGATCGCGCCGGTGCCGTGACGCGCGATGTTCTGCGTCGCAATCCGACGTTTCGGATGTCGGTCAACCTGTCGCCGAGCGAGCTGTCTTCCCGCATGATCGTGGATGTCGTGCGCTCCGTGCTCGCACGCTATCAAATCCCTGCGGATGCTCTCGTTCTGGAAATCACAGAGACGGCTGCGATCGCCGAGGGGGAAGCCGCGCTCGCAACGCTCAACGAGCTTCGTATGCTCGGCATCGGCATCGCCATCGATGATTACGGCACGGGGATGTCGACACTGGAGTATCTGCGCAAAATCCCGGCGACCGAACTCAAGATCGATCGCCGTTTCACCAACGCGCTTCTGAATGGGCCGGCAGATCGCGCGGTGATGGTGTCGACCATCGAGCTTGCGCATATCCTGGGGCTGGAGGTCGTCGCGGAAGGGATCGAAACGCCCGAGCAGCTGTTCGCGCTTGCGCAGATCCGCTGTGATCGCGGTCAGGGCTACCACATCGCCCGACCGATGGAGGATTCCGACCTCAAGGAGATGATCGACTATCCCGCCAAGGTTAAGGCAAGTGGTTAATTTTAACGGTTAATGCTTGTAAACCATATTCGTTAAGCATAAATACCGGCATGGCAGTTTGCCATTACTGTGATGCTGGGGAACAAAAATGCGTACGAATGCGACTCGTAAGCCGGTTCAGCCCGCGAAGGGTTTCTGGGACTGGCTGTTCGGCGGCAGCTACCTCTAGGCGCTGCAGTCTAGGAGCGGCTTCACTGCCGCTCTCAACAAGAAAAGCCCCCGCTCGGGGGCTTTTTTTATTGTCCGGCAATCCGCCAGCTCTGTCTGGGGGCGTATTCGTTGCAGATAGGGAGGCAGAGGGTTAGGTTGCGGATATGACGGATGCAGAACCGCCGCCGGCGCGCCGCCGCGCGATGAAGCCGCAGTCGCTGGAGCTTGGCGGACGTTCGCTCCATCCGTCTACGCTGATGATGGGCTATGGCTATGATCCGGCGTTGTCTGAAGGCTCGCTGAAGCCGCCGATCTTCCTCACCTCCACCTACGTTTTCGAAAGCGCGGCGGACGGCAAGCGCTTCTTCGAAGGTATCATCGGCCGGCGCCCGGGCGGTGCCGAGGGTCTCGTCTATGGCCGCTTCAACGGCCCCGATCAGGAAATCCTCGAAGACCGGCTGGCGCTGTGGGAAGGCGCTGAAGATGCGCTTGTTTTCTCGACCGGTATGTCGGCCATCACCACGGCGCTGCTGGCGTGGGTGCGGCCCGGTGACATCATCGTGCACTCCGCGCCGCTCTACGCCGCGACCGAGAAGCTGATCGATGCCGTGATCGGCAAGTTCTCGGTTGGCTGGATGGATTTTCGCGCGTCGGCGAGTCGGGAGGCGATCGAGGAGACGTTGCGCGCGGCGAAGGCCAAGGGCCGTGTTTCGGTGATCTACCTCGAAAGTCCCGCGAATCCCACGAACGACCTCGTCGATATCGAGGCGGTCGCTGCGGCGCGCGACGCGGTGTTCGCGGAGGGTGAGAAGCCGGTCATCATGTGTGACAACACGTTTCTCGGCCCGGTTTTTCAGGCGCCGACGCGGCACGGCGCGGACATCTCGATCTACTCGCTCACCAAGTATGTTGGTGGCCATTCCGATCTTGTCGGCGGCGCCTGTATCGGCACCAAGGCCGCGCTCGCGCCGATCCTCGCGCTGCGCAACACCATCGGTACGATCACCGATCCGCACACCTCGTGGATGCTGCTGCGCAGCCTCGAAACCGTGCAGCTTCGTATGGAGCGCGCGGAAAGCAACGCCCGGACGCTTTGCGCATTCTTGCGCGATCACCCGAAGATCGAGCGCGTCGGTTACCTCGGTTTCCTCGAACCCGGCAGTGCCCAGCGTGATATCTACGATCGTCACTGCACCGGTTCGGGTTCGACCTTCTCGGTAATCGTGAAGGGCGGGGAGGCGGAGGCGTTTCGCTTGCTCGACAACCTGAAGCTGGTGAAGCTCGCCGTTTCGCTGGGCGGCACTGAAAGTCTTGCGAGCCATCCGGCGGCGATGACGCATCTTTCCGTGCCGGACGCGCGCAAGGCGGAGCTGGGGATCAGCGACAATCTGGTGCGTGTGTCGATCGGCGTCGAGCACGTCGACGACCTGATCGCGGACTTCAAACAGGCGCTGGAGGCGGTTTGAGCGCGCGGGTGCGGTATTCCGTCTTCGACATGGACAGGACGATCACGCGGGGCGGCTCCTATTCGCCCTGGCTGGTCTACTGGGCGTGGCACGAGGCACCGTGGCGGCTGCTGTTTCTGCCCGTGTCGCTGCTCGCGGGCGCGGCCTATGTCGCGGGCTTCGTCAGCCGGGGGCGGCTGAAAGAGATCAACCACCGGCTGCTGATGGGCAGGCGCGTGCCGATGGCGCGGATCGCGCCACGCGCCGAGGGCTTCGCGCGCCGGATGGTGCCGGGGCGCACGTTCCGGGGCGCGCAGGCGCGGATCGATGCCGAGAAGGCGGAAGGACGCATCGTGGTGATCGCCACGGCATCCTACACGTTCTACGTCCACGCCATCGCCGCACGGCTCGGCGTGGAGCACGTAGTCGGCACGAAATCGCACCGCGACGCATCGGGCGCGGTGCTTGCGAAACTGGACGGCGAAAACTGCTACGACGGCGCGAAGCGCGACATGGTGGCGCAGGCACTGCCGTCCCGCGAGACGCTGCACGTGCGCTTTTTTTCGGACCATCACAGCGATGCGCCCATGTTTGATTGGTCGGACGAAGGCTTCGTGATCAACCCGACGCCGAAACTGCGTGCGCTCGCCGAGCTGCGCGGCTGGCAGGTGATCGAATGGGAATAAAGGAAAGGGCGGGCAACCTTTCGGCACCCGCCCTTGCTTGACCTTTCGGGCCTGACCGAAACCCGCGCTTAAGCGGCGAGGTTCCGCAGCACGTAGTGCAGGATGCCGCCGTTGCGGAAATATTCCAGCTCGTTGTTCGTATCGATGCGGCAGCGCGCGACGAACGAACCCGTGCTGCCGTCGGCGCGGGTGAAGTTCACCGTCACGTCCTGACGCGGCTTGAGGCTTGCGACACCGTCGATGCTGAAGAGCTCGTCGCCTGTCAGGCCCAGTGTCTCCGCGCTGTCGCTGCCCTGGAACTGCAGCGGCAGCACGCCCATGCCGACGAGGTTCGAGCGGTGAATACGTTCGTAGCTCTCGGCGACAACGGCGCGGACGCCGAGGAGCGTGGTGCCCTTCGCGGCCCAATCGCGCGAGGAGCCCGTGCCGTATTCCTTGCCCGCGAGGACGACGAGCGGCGTGCCTTCGTCCTTGTAGCGCATCGCCGCATCATAGATCGCGAGCTGCTCGCCGGTCGGGATGTGCTTGGTGACACCGCCCTCGACGCCGGGGAGCATCTTGTTCTTGATGCGGATGTTCGCGAACGTGCCGCGCATCATCACTTCGTGGTTGCCGCGGCGCGAGCCGTAGGAGTTGAAGTCGGCGCGGCTCACCTGATGCTCGGTGAGGTAGGTGCCGGCCGGGGAATCGGCCTTGATCGAGCCTGCCGGTGAGATGTGGTCGGTGGTGATCGAATCGCCGAACACGGCGAGCGCGCGGGCGTTCACGATGTCGACAAGCGGCTTCGGCGTCATTGAGAGGCCCTCGAAGTACGGCGGGTTCTGCACGTAGGTGGAGACCGACGAGAAGCTGTAGGTGCGGCCGCCCGTTACGTCGATCGCCTGCCACTGCGCGTCGCCCTTGAAGACGTGCGCGTAGCGGGCCTTGAACATGTCCGCGTCGAGCGAGGCTTCGACGGTGGAGCGAACCTCGTGGTTCGTCGGCCAGATGTCCTTCAGGAACACCGGCTGGCCATCCGAACCCGTGCCGATCGGCTCCTTGGCGAGGTTCTTGCGCACCGTGCCCGCGAGCGCATAGGCGACGACGAGCGGCGGCGAGGCGAGGTAGTTGGCGCGCACGTCCGGCGAGACGCGGCCTTCGAAGTTGCGGTTGCCCGAGAGGACGGACGCGGCGACGATGTCGCCGTCGTTGACGGCCTTCGAGATCGGCGCGGGCAGCGGACCCGAGTTGCCGATGCAGGTGGTGCAGCCGTAGCCGACGAGGTCGAAGCCGATGGCGTCGAGGTCGGCCTGCAGCCCGGCCTTTTCGAGATAATCGGTGACGACCTGCGATCCGGGTGCGAGCGAGGTCTTCACCCACGGCTTGCGGTCGAGGCCCTTGGCGCGCGCCTTCTTGGCCACGAGACCGGCGGCGACGAGCACATCCGGGTTCGAGGTGTTGGTGCAGCTCGTGATCGCGGCGATCACCACGTCGCCGTGGCCGATATCGTAGTTCGCGCCTTCAACCGGAACGCGCTTCGCGGCGTTCCCAACCTTGAAGCTGTTCGCCAGCTCGGCTTCGAAACCGGCGGAGAGGTCTTCGAGGAGCACGCGGTCCTGCGGGCGGCGCGGACCGGCGAGGCTGGGGCGCACTTCGGAGAGATCGAGGCCGAGAGTGTCGGTGAACACGGGATCGGGCGTGGAGGCATCGCGCCACATGCCCTGCGCCTTCGCATAGGCTTCCACCATCTCGCAGCGCCAGTCTTCGCGGCCGGTGAACTTCATGTAGCGGATGGTTTCCGCGTCGATCGGGAAGAAGCCGCAGGTCGCGCCGTACTCTGGTGCCATGTTGGCGATCGTCGCGCGGTCGGCGAGGCTGAGCGCATCGAGGCCCGGGCCGTAGAACTCCACGAAGCGGCCGACGACGCCCTTCTTGCGCAGCATCTGCGTGACGGTGAGCACGAGATCGGTGGCGGTGATGCCTTCCGGCAGCTTGCCGGTGAGCTTGAAGCCGACGACTTCCGGGATGAGCATGGAGACAGGCTGGCCGAGCATCGCGGCTTCGGCCTCGATACCGCCGACGCCCCAGCCGAGCACACCGAGGCCGTTCACCATCGTGGTGTGCGAGTCGGTGCCGACGAGCGTGTCCGGATACGCGACCGTCGCGCCCGATGCATCTTCGGAGGTCCACACCGCCTGCGCCAGATATTCGAGGTTCACCTGGTGGCAGATGCCCGTTCCCGGCGGCACGACGCGGAAGTTGCGGAACGCCTGCGCCCCCCATTTCAGGAACTTGTAGCGCTCCATGTTGCGCTCGTATTCAAGCGCGACGTTCTGCTCGAAGGCCTTGGGGTTGCCGAACTCGTCGACCATCACCGAGTGGTCGATGACAAGATCGACGGGGACCAGCGGATTGATCTTCTCCGCGTCCGCGCCGAGCTTCGCCAGCGCATCGCGCATGGCAGCGAGGTCGACGACGGCGGGAACACCGGTGAAATCCTGCATCAGCACGCGCGCGGGGCGATACTGGATCTCGCGCTCGCCGAGATTGGCGGAAAGGAATGCGCGGAAGGCCTCGACGTCACCCTCGGTAACGGTGTCGCCGTCTTCGAAGCGGAGCATGTTTTCCAGCAGCACCTTCATCGAGAAGGGAAGCTGCGAGAAGTCGCCGAAGCGCTCGGCGGCGACGGGGATCGAATAATAAGCGAATTCGCGGCCGCTGACATTCAGCGTGCGGCGGGTGTTCAGGCTGTCGCGTCCGGTGGCGGTCATCTTCACGATCCCCTTGTCTTTGCCGTTCGGCCCGGCCGGAGGCGCCCTATTGCAGCGCAGCAACCGCCGGAGTCGCGGCTGCTTTAGCGAAGGGGAGCCGGGTTGGGAAGGGGACGAAAGTCGGGGGGGAGTTGTCAAAATGTTGACTTGCCGTGCTCAGGCCTGGACTCAGGGGGAGTTCTATTGCTGAGTAAGTCGGCGTGGTGAGAAGCGGTGAGAGTTAGGTTTCGTGGACAAAGCTTGACTGGAGACTCGGAGGTTGATTCAAGGCTGTCTTTTGGGAGGCGGCGTT
>NZ_JBHTIK010000013.1:0-3030 GCF_042676985.1 Sphingosinicella xenopeptidilytica
CGACCGATGCCGCCGGTACTGCTGATCCGGCAACGGCGGCCGAAGCATCCGGCACCCAACAGGGTTTCGGCTTGCGGATCGCCGCATAGCGAAAGCCGAAGCTGGTTTTCTGGACCTCAAACCTTGGCGATTTGTCGGCCGATGGGCGCAGCCAGGCGCTGTCGGTCGCGGTCGGCATGTTCGATGAGTGAAGGCTCGAGCTGTGCGCCGAGTCGATCGATCCTTCCAGGACCTGCGCCCAGTTGCACTTTGCGTGCATCTTCACGATCGCGATATTGGTCGCATCGGTTGGTGCCCAGGCTGGCATATCGAACGGCGTAACCTTTTCCGGGTCGCCCATCCAGACCCACACGAAGCCACCTGCCTCGCGCACGGGATAAGCCTTGGTCTTCATCGTTTGCCGCAGCCGCGTGTCGACCGGCTCTGACGACAAGTCGACGGCATTGCCGTTCACGTCGAACTTCCAGCCGTGATACAGGCAGCGCAGACCGCATTCTTCGTTGCGGCCGAAGGCTAGCGATGCGCGGCGATGGGGACACTGCTCATCGAGCGCGCCGAGATGGCCTTCGGTGTCCCTGAAGACTACCATATCCTCGCCAAGCAGCCGTACTTTCAGGGGAGCGCCATCCCGCTCGGCCCCCTCCTCTCTCATGCACGTCGGCATCCAGTGCTGCCGCATCAGCTTGCCCGTCGGCGTATCACCCGCGACGCGGCAACGGAAGCTGCGACGGTTGGTAAGACAATCTCGCATTATTTCGATCGACCATGTGCCTGCGGAGAACGGCGAGATGCTGCTCGGTCATCGGCTTCATGGACGAACCCTCCTGCGCTACCGAACGGGTCCGGCACGTTCGCGTTCCACCGCGTGCCCGTTCACCAGGCACTACGAAGCCTAGAAATTGGCGCCGAACCTCAGGCCATAGGTCCGCGGCGGCTCGAGAAAGGTTGACGCTGCAGTTGGCAGAAACGGCTGATTGCTGCCGCCGGCCGTCGCTGCCTGGACGGGCTCGTTCTCGATGTTTTTGATCCAGCCACCAACATTCCACCGTCCGCTCTGGGCATAGTAGGTGAGCGATGCGTCGGTCTTGGTGTAAGCCTTCTGGCGGCCGCCGGGCGTGTGGTTGAAGTCGGCGAAGAAGCTGCTCTCATAGCGGGTGTTCACCTGCACGCGGACATAGCCGTTGGCCAATTGAAAATCATGGTGATAGCCGGCGCTTAAGGTCCAGTCAGGCGCATATTGCAGCTGCAGGCCGTCGAAGTTGGTCGGCTGTCCTGGGAGGCTGGCCCCGGGCGGGAGGTCGAAGCTCTTGTTGCGGGCGTGAAGATAGCCGACTGAGAAGCTCAGCCGGTCATCGGCCGTCGGGTGAAAGAGGATGTCCAGCTGATTGCCGTAGATTTCGACACGCTTGGCGTTGAATGTCTGATTGGTGTTGAGGACCGTGTTGTACGCCGATGCGAACAGGTTCTTGTAGTCGTAGAAGAAGGCCTCGTTGTTGATCTGCAGGCGATTGTCTAGGAACCGTGACTTGAAGCCGGCGTGGAACGCCATCAGCGTTGCCTCCTTGACCTCGTTGCTCGCAACCGGCGAGCTCGGGAACGCGTTGAACGTTCCAGGCTGGTATCCGGTCTGCACGGTGGCGTAGATCATCGCCCGCCGACCGACGTCATATTCGACGCCCGCCTTGAAGTCCCACCGCTTGAAGTCGCGCGAATAGCTGTAGGGGGTGACGCCGTCGCCAGCCCGTCCGCGCCCGGTCCGATCATCATAGCTGAAGCGACCACCACCAATCAGCCGCAGCGTGTCGGTCACGCTGAAGGTTGCCTGGCCGAATGCGGCAAGCCCTTGCAGGCGATGACGGTCGACGATGCTGACCGGAAAGAAGGTGAAGAAGAAGGTGCCATCGCTGTTCACCCGATAGGCATAGGCGCCGAGGATCCACTTTAGCCGATCGCTTTCGCCCGACAGCCGCAGCTCATGCGTCTGCTGATCGAAATGGTCGGTCTTGTTGCCGGGATAAGCACCCAGGAAATAATCTGCCGAGACGTCCATATCGAGGTAGGACGGCATATATGTCAGCGTCGCATCGCCCAGTTCCAGATCGAACTGCGCGCCGACCGTGTAGTTTTCATAGTCCGTCTTTCGCGCGAACGGCGCGACCGGCGGCGGCAGGAACGGGTTGGAAGGCAAGGCCAGGATTTCCGACCCCCGTCGATCGTTCCAGGGATTGTCATGAAGGAACTTGTTGGGCGCCAGCCCGCCGGTTTCACGATCGACGCCCTTCGTCAGCAGGTTGGGCGAGTTCCCTTTCTTCTGGACATAATAGCCCCAGAGGTAGGCGGTGAACGTCGGCGTAGGCTCGTAAAGTGCGGACAGCCGGAGCCCGAGATTGTTCTTCGAGTCGGCGCCCGATGTCTGATAGCCGTCGGTATAGGTGTAATCGACCCCGGCGCGCAGCGCCAATTTATCGCTGACCGGCACATTCTGCACCGCGGTCCCGTGGGCGAGGCCGAAATTGCCGACCTCGACAAGAAGATTGGTTTCATAGTCGCGCGTTGGTCGTCTGAGGGTGACGTTGATCGCCCCGCCTAGCGAACTGCGGCCATAAAGCGTCCCCTGCGGTCCCGGAAGGACCTCCAGGCGGTCAATATCGAACAGCGGTACCGCCGCAGCCTCGCGCGGAATATAGACACCGTTGAAGTTGAACGAGGCCGAGGGCTCGACCTGCGGATAGTCGAGCGTTGAGCCTACTCCACGGATATAGACTTCGGTCGCCGTATTCTGCTGCTGAAAACGCACCGATGGGATCAGCACCTGCGCTGCGCGGATATCGGTGATGCCGCTCGCGACCAGGGCGTCGCCGCTGACCGAAGTGACTGCAGCGGCCGTTTTCTGAAGGTTCTCGCTGCTCTTCTGGGCCGTCACGACGATTTCGGCGAGGCCGCCCGTCTCGGAAGGGTCGCCGAAACCCTGTTGGGTGCCGGATGCTTCGGCCGCCGTTGCCGGATCAGCAGTACCGGCGGCATCGGTCG
>NZ_JBHTIK010000014.1:0-4613 GCF_042676985.1 Sphingosinicella xenopeptidilytica
TTCACTACATGCGCCGCGAAGTCGCCCGCGATCGGCACGGTGCGCGAGGCCACGCCGGCATCGCCCCAGCCGATGCTTTGATTGCCAAGGCCCACGCAAATCTGCGGATAGCTGTCATAAAAGAAGCTATTGAGATGCTCGCTGCTGACCATCACGATCAGGTCCGGAGCCAACGCCTCCAGTTCCTCGCGGAGCCGGTCGAAGGCCGCATGGACACGCGCCTGGGCGGGAATGGCTGGATCGTATTTCCGGATCGTCATCCCGGTGTGCGACGTCCCGTAGCCGGCAATCAACTGCGCCACGTCTAACCTGTCCCCGTCGCCGACACCGCAGCTCGATCCTCCCCGACGCGGCGCAAGAACGCCCGAACCAGCTCATTGAATTCGGCTGGCTTCTCGAACTGCGGCCAGTGGCCGGCATCTTCCATGAGATACCACTGCGCGTTCGGGATGATCCTGCTTGCCTCCTCGCCGACGAGCCAGGGCATGGTCGGGTTCTGCCGGGTCCACAGCACCAGCGTCGGGCAGGCGATCCGTGCCAGCCGCTCGCGGGTGAGCGTCCAGGCGCCGCCGCCGGCGCCGGTCAGCTGGCCGACCATCTTGCCCGACATGGCCATGAAGTCCGGGTCGGAATAGATGCGGTAGCGGACGTCGACCAGCTCGTCGGTGACGACGCTCTTGTCGTGCATCAGCCATTCGAGCCGGGTGCGCACGCTCTCGCGCGTCGGCGCCGCAGTCGCCTTCGCCGTTGCGTCGCCAACCTTGGCACCGATCGTCCTGGTGAGTTCGGCGCCATCCTGCGACACCTCCAGACCCGCGCCGGTGATGCAGGCGTAGCCGCGAACGCGTTCGGGATGGTTGACCGCGATCCACCCGGCAACCCACCCGCCCAGCGACTGGCCGACCAGCACCGCAGCGCCAATGCCGGCCGCATCCATGTAGGCGATCACATGCTCGCCGAGGACGGCGGTGGAGTAGTCGATGTCCGGCTTGTCGCTGAGCCCATGACCGAGCATGTCCAGTGCGTGGACCTCATATGCCTCCGCCAGCGCAGCGACGTTGCGGATCCATGTCTCGGCATGGCCGGTGATGCCGTGGAGCAGGATGATGGGATCACCCTGTCCTGCAACGATGCTTCGGGTGCGCCGACCGCCAGCATTGGTAAAGCGCGTTTCGGTCCCCAGCGCCTCGACCCAGAAGCTGCCGCTCACAGGAACACCGATATCGCGCGCGGCAGCACGCGCTGAGCGAGGAACACCCGCCGCTCGGCGATCAGCCAGCCGTAATCGGTCCTGCGCAGCAGGTCCTGCCGGCTGCCGACGAAGAAATCGCCCTGCCTGTCGCGCCGCCCCTGGAACGTGATGAAATTCGAATGCGCCGTGACGCCGCCGTCCGCAGCCTCGACCAGCACATTCGAGACGCAGTGGCGGGTTCGCGAGCGGGGTTGCTCGGAATGAGCCATCCCGCTCTTCAACCGCTCGTATCGTTTTACGAGGAACGCCTTCGTCTCCTCGACCAGCGCCCACTCGCCTTCCGCCGGATTCCGGTGGTCGTCGTGCTCCAGCGTCTCCGCGATCGGCATCCAGTAGCGGGCGTCCTCGGCGAACAGCGCCAGCCACTCCTCGAAGCGCAACTCATCGAGCAGCTTTGCCTCATGGAACAGGAAGGTTTCGATTTCGCTGCGTAGCTCGGGCAGGTAGTTCCTCATCTCAGCCGCCTTGCCCAGTCATAAGGTTGAGCCAATGGCGGTAGAAGTTCCGATGGTTCTGCTCGGTATAATGGGGACCTAGCCGTCCCGGCAGGCCGCTCACCTCGACCTCGCCTTCACGCCCCAGCCCCATCGAATAGTCGAAGTCGGCACGTCCCGAGACGGCCCCGCGCAGCATTTCCGTGATCCGCTCGAAGTTCTCACCGTCGTCCTGGCCGAAGATGCCGGCGGCGGCATTCTCCTGCGACATCTGCGCCCGTGCATAGTCGCGCACCTCCTGCGGCGCGGCGGAGTCGAACAAGGTGGTCTGCCAGACCTCGATCTCGTCAACGCCGCGCGGATGCCATTGCAGAAGCCCGAACGCATGAAAGCAGCCGAACTTGATCCACGACAGGTTGGGAAAGACGTTGCCTTCACCGATCGAGTGTAGCTCGGCCTGGCGGTCGGAAAGATGCGTGCGTACCCGTTCGCTGAACGCCTCGACATAGGCGGCAGCGTCCGGCCCGAACATCTGGGCCATGCCCCGATCAAGTTCAATCGCCCGGCCGGGCTTTGGAATATCGCCCATGCCGTGGCCGTTTTCGAAGTAGGCCGTGTAGTCAGCGAGCGTGTCATAATCAGGCAAGAAGCCGATCCTGAAGGCGGCGCCATGTGTCGAGAGCACATGGTAGTCGTCGCCCGCAAAATTCTCCGACGCCAGCTTCCAGTTGGCCTTCATCCGGAACTTCATGGTCGGACCGATCACCTCGAGCCCGCCCAGCGCGCCGACGATCGGGATGTCGAAGTACCACAGCATGTCCTGCCCGAGATAGGTCTCAAGCGGAATCGCGTCCGCGTCCCAATTGGCGAAGATGAAGCCCTTGTAGCTCTCGACGCGCGGCACGCGGATCAGCCCCCGCGCATCCTTGGCGAGCTCGCGGTGGTATGCCTCGTCCATCTTGGGCACCCCGAGCAGCGAGCCGTCGCGGCTGTAGGTCCAGCCGTGATAGGGGCAGCGGAACAGGTTCGTGTTGCCGCGATCGGACGAGCAGACGGCCAGGCCGCGATGCCGGCAGCTGTTGAGCAGTACATTGATGCTGCCGTTCGAGTCCCGCGACACGATGACCGGATCCTCGCCGATCAGGGCCGTGACGTAGTCGCCGGCATTTCTCAGCTGCGACTCATGAGCGACAAAGCACCAGCTCTTCATGAAGATGTGGGTGAGCTCGCGCTGGTAGATCGCCGGGTCGCTGAATACGCGGCCGTTGATGCGGCCACGATCGGGATCGACGAGCCTCTGCAGCTCGGATTCCAGGACTGGGGGAGTATCTTTCAGAAGGGTCGCCATGTCTCTCTCTCCGGACACTGGGACATCAGGCAGGTTCGTCGCCGACCGGCACCTGATGCTTCAACTCGATCGTACGGCGCTCGGCAGCCGACTGCTCGATCGCCTGGCAGAGCTCGACGGTGCCCTTGCCCCAGCGGCCGTCATGAAAACTCGGCTTGTCGTTGAACACGGCATCGTACACCTGCATGAATTCGGCGGCGCGACCGGAGTGGCCGGTGACGGGGACTTCCTCCACCCCGTGGTCGCCGTGGATGTAGAGCCCCTCGAGCGACTGCCGGATGATGCCGCGATCGCACGCGACGATGATCAGTCCAAAGAATGGCTGGACCGGCTCGTCGAACGGCTTGAAGCCGGGGGTGACCGGCGCATAACCCCAGCGCTGGAACGCCTCGTTGTCGCTGACGCCGCCGTAGCGCAGGTCATTCTTGAGCTTCCACAGCTCAGCCTCGGCCGCGTCCGCCGACTTCTCGGCGAGCAGCCTCTTCATATTGTCGCGCACATAGCCACTGGAGCCGGGATCCTGCGCCCAGCCACCCTCGCTGGCGTTCCAGGTATAGCAGGTGCTGTCGAAATAGCCGCGCCAGTCGAACACCGCCGTCGACACCGCGCCGTTCTCGAACTCGATGAAGGCCGAGTAGCCTCCCTCGACATTGCGGAGGTGATCCCACCAGGTCTGCGCCCGGACCGACTTCACCATTCCGCCGCCGAGATAGCGGATGATGTCCATCTGGTGCGGCCCCTGGTTATAGAGGTCGCCGTGCCACATCTGCAGCTCGCGCGTCGGCCAGGGCTGGGCATTGAAGAAATTATAATTGATCGCGTTGATGTGGCGAACGGGGCCGAGGCGGCCGCTTGCGATCACTTCGCGCATCGCCCGGATGGGAGCATCCATCGCGTGGCTGTGCGCCGCGATCAGGTGAACACCGTGCTGATCGCAGGCGGCGATCATCTCGTCGACCTCGGCTGCCGAGAGCGACAGCGGCTTCTCGCACAGGACATGCTTGCCGTTGCGCGCAGCGATGATGGTGTGCTCCCTGTGGAGTTCGTGGGGCGACGAAATATAAACTGCATCGACGTTCGGGCTGCGGCACAGCGCCTCGACGTCGGAGTAGACCTCCGCATCATACTCCTTCGCGAACTGGGCCAGCGCCTCTTGCCTCAGGTCGGCAGCAGCGGTGAAGCGGATCGGAAGCGTGCGGATATCCTGACGTTCCCAGTTCAGCACCAACCCCGACGCTTGCCCCAGGCCGACGATCCCGATCCGTAAAATCTTGTCGGCTGAACGGTGATCGGGCGAGCTTGGGGATTCTGCCATGACGGACATTGCGCTTGCTCTCCTGAGATGGGCGATTCTCTTGCGGCAGTTTTATATGAACTTCCACATCGAAGTATTTCTTATAGACCCGGAAGGGTGCTGTCTAGAGGCTGTTATGGACTTGTGAGTCTGTATGGATTCAAAGGCTTGTATGGAGATTGTCCGCAAGCCTTATCCGTCCGATGTTTCCGATTGTCCCCCGTCAGCACCTATGGCACAGATTTGAGGTTGTGATTTAAGGAGGATTTGGGCTTCGTCGTAGTG
>NZ_JBHTIK010000015.1:0-694504 GCF_042676985.1 Sphingosinicella xenopeptidilytica
AACGCCGCCTCCCAAAAGACAGCCTTGAATCAACCTCCGAGTCTCCAGTCAAGCTTTGTCCACGAAACCTAATTGGATCTCGTCCGTCCGCCCCGAAAGAATAATCGTTCCGGCCGGGTTTTTTGAATTCGACGATCATTACGGCTGATGTGCCGTCACCACCGGCGACAAAAATTTCATCGTAGAACGCAATATCCACGACTTTGTCGCCAGCTGAACGGCGGCCACCATGCAGCGTGCGATCGCTCGAGGCGTAAGAAACGAACGACAATCTCTCGTCGAGAAGCCACAGATTATGCTGATAATATTTTGTTTCAGTGGTATCGGAATTTCTTGGGAATATCAGTTGATGAACTGCATCCTCTGCGCTCATCTTCATTTCGTCCGTGAAGCGCCTTAATCCCTCTGCGACTTCTAATACTGCGCGGCGATGAACGACATATTCACTCAAGGCGTCGCGATACGTATCAGTGACCTTTTCTAAAAGCTTATCTTTTCTTTCTTTAAATAAAGCCTTGTCAGATACTGTTTCTTGAACGTATTCATCCCATCGGCGTTCAGCGCGAAGGCGTTGTACTGCTAGATCGGATACGAATCGCTCTCGTTTCCAGCTATTTGGCTTCTGTTTGACGTATTGCTCGATAGTTTTTCCGTCTAATCCAAACCGAAGGAGCGGATGGCTCTGGAGAAGGCCTATCACTTCTTGTTTTTGCTCGGACTTGATAATCTCGTTCTGACCTTTTTCAGTCTTCAGAACTAAGGCGCAAGCGGCGTCGATAATTTCTTTAATATTGTCTTCACTTGCCTCCAGAAATGTTCTGTCATTATTGGCATGACGATCTAAATATTCTCCGCTAACCGAAGCAATAATTACATATTCTCTTTCGTCTGTGTCCTCAAAATAGGCGCGGCCTAGCTTTCCTTCAATCGAGCGCCCTTGGCCAAGTATCCTGTTGTCCGCAAAGAAAATTATTGTGTGGCGATTAAATGGAACTCCGCGATCTACACGTGAGACGTCGAGCTTAAATAGGAATTTCTCTCCCTCAAGATCAATGTGGAAATCATGAGTCTCTTCGTGTTTGAAAACTGATAAGAAATGAGATCGCAAGTCGGTACTATTTCCGTTAAATATAACCTCTGTTTGTGGCATTGAGCCATCAACTAGGTAGGTGAGAAAGTTTTGGGTAATTTGGTCTAGAAAAGACTTCTCATTTATGCTCTTCCAGCCATTGTGATATTCTGATTTCACTTTCGAGTATGTTACCAAGCAACCTTCGTCGAACGGGAATTCTCGGCGACCGCTCCGCTGTTCGATCTCTTCGTCTCGATATACGTTAAAATCAAATCTGAATGTAACATCCTTTTCAGCTATTTTGCTTTCATACTCGACAGCTTCGAATACTTTAAAGGCTATAAATCGCCCAAAACCTTTCCCATTTTTCCGTAACTTGTTTCCTGTAAAAGGGGTCAAAAATGCTTCAAAATTCTTGGGATCTAAGCCATTCCCATTGTCCAATACAGACACTTTAAAGTCGCTAATATTGGTGGTATCGGTCACCCTTATCGTAATTTTTCCATCGATTCCCGATTTTTTTGTGGAATACTTATCCGTTATGGAATGAATGGAGTTCGATACCGCTTCAAATACGGGGAGCAGAAAACCGCCTATATGGCGCGCTAAATTGGTGCGCGCCAAAACAGCAGCCATATCCGGCTTACGAAGCTCTGGCATTTTTCCTCACCCCCCCCAAGCGTATATTCTTGGGCTTGATTAACGACGTTCTTTACGGTCGTCTAGAAATTGCCAGCCAGCATATATTTGCGCTCTTGTTGGAGGGCTGCCTTCAATCATGCTCCCGATCACCTGCGCCCATATACAACTCACGCCCTGTATCCTCATAGACCTGGCTCATTTCCGCCATGCCCTTCTCGGCTTCTTCTGCTGCGATGAACCCAGCGCTTTCCTGGTTTTGCAGCTTCGCGAAGTCGCGGACTTCCTGGCTGATCTTCATCGAGCAGAATTTCGGGCCGCACATGCTACAGAAATGCGCCGACTTGGCGCCTTCCGCCGGTAGCGTCTGGTCATGGTATTGCTCGGCGGTGTCGGGGTCGAGCGACAGGTTGAACTGGTCGCGCCAGCGGAATTCGAAGCGGGCTTTGCTGAGCGCGTCGTCGCGGACCTGCGCGGCGGGGTGGCCCTTGGCAAGGTCGGCGGCGTGGGCGGCGAGCTTGTAGGTGACGACGCCGACCTTCACATCGTCGCGGTCGGGAAGGCCGAGATGCTCCTTTGGCGTGACGTAGCAGAGCATCGCGGTGCCGTACCAGCCGATCTGCGCGGCGCCGATGCCGCTGGTGATATGGTCGTAGCCGGGCGCGATGTCGGTGGTGAGCGGCCCCAAGGTATAGAAGGGCGCCTCGCCGCAGGCTTCGAGCTGCTTTTCCATATTCTCCTTGATCTTGTGCATGGGCACGTGTCCCGGGCCTTCGATCATCACCTGCACATCTTGCGCCCACGCGCGCTTGGTGAGCTCGCCGAGCGTGTAGAGCTCTGCGAACTGCGCCTCGTCGTTTGCGTCGTAGATGCTGCCGGGGCGGAGGCCGTCGCCGAGGGAGTAGGCAACGTCATAGGCCTTCATGATCTCGGTAATCTCGTCGAAGCGTTCGTAGAGGAAGCTTTCCTTGTGATGCGCGAGGCACCATTTCGCCATGATGCTGCCACCGCGCGACACGATGCCGGTCATGCGCTTTGCCGCGAGCGGCACATAGGGCAGGCGCACGCCCGCGTGGATGGTGAAATAGTCGACGCCCTGCTCGGCCTGCTCGATGAGCGTGTCGCGGAAGATCTCCCACGTCAGGTCCTCGGCGATGCCGCCGACCTTCTCCAGCGCCTGATAGATCGGCACGGTGCCGATGGGGACGGGGCTGTTGCGCAGGATCCATTCGCGCGTGTCGTGGATGTTGCGGCCCGTCGAAAGGTCCATCACCGTGTCCGCGCCCCAGCGGATGGCCCACACCATCTTGTCGACCTCGCTCGCGACGTTGCTGGCGACGGCCGAGTTGCCGATGTTGGCGTTGATCTTCACGAGGAAGTTGCGGCCGATCGCCATCGGCTCTGATTCCGGGTGGTTGATGTTGTTGGGGATGATGGCGCGGCCGCGCGCGACCTCGTCTCGCACGAACTCTGGCGTCACGTAATCGGGGATGGCTGCGCCGAAGTCCTGACCATCGCGGACGTACTCTTTCAGGCGCGCGCGGCCGAGGTTCTCGCGCTCGGCCACATATTCCATCTCGGGCGTGATGATGCCGCGGCGGGCATAGTGCATCTGGCTGACGTTCAGGCCGGATTTGGCGCGCAGCGGCCGCTTCACGACATTGGGGAAGGGCTGCACGCCGCCGGAGCGGTCCGGCCCGAGCTGGCCGTTGTCTTCGGGGCGGATTTCGCGGGCGTCGTAGGCTTCCACGTCGCCGCGCGCGAGAATCCAGTCGCGGCGGAGCGACGGGAGCCCGGCCATGATGTCGATGCGCGCGTTCGGGTCCGTGTAGGGGCCGGAGGTATCGTAGACGCGGATGCTCGGCTCGCCCGACGAGGGCTCAAGGTCGATCTCGCGCATGGCGACCTTCAGCGGGCCGACATGCACCTTGCGGCTGCCCCTGATGGGTCCGGTGGTGACGCCGATTTCGGTGCGTGCGGGGATGTCGGCCATGTGTCGTGCTCCGTCATGGGGCGCACAGGCGACGGGATATGGCAGTGGCAGCGACCCAGCTTGGGCGACTGCGGTTCCGATCCCTACGCCGGCACGACCCGGGTCAGGTTCGAAGGGTTCCCCCGCTCGTGCGGCGATCTCAGCCCGGCGTTACACCGGGTACCCCTTGGAACGAATGCTGCGGCGGACTCTGGTGGCTTCCGCGTCGCCTGTCAATTCGCCGTGCGGCGAAAGCGGCGGAGCTTGCCGAGCGCGATGCCGGAAACCTCCAGCATCTTCGTCTCGAACCCGTCCGGACGGCCCGCGAGCCGCCACAGGACAAAGTGCGCGAGGACGTAAACCGCCGCGCCGAGAAGGACGCGCGGCATCATTTCGAGGAGCACGACATATTCCGGGTCGCTCGGCGTAAACGACGCGGGTACGGCGCTGACGATCGCAGCCATGGCGGCAGCGGCTATCAGGCTGCGCCAGCTGGATGTGAAGGGGGAGAAGAACGAATCTCCGATCAGCGTCTTGGCGAAGTACATGTTGACGGCGGTCTGCAGGAACATCCGGAAGACAAGTGCGTACACAACCGTAATCATGTCGCCTTGCCAGATCGCGAGGCCGAAAACCGGCGTCGAAACCACAGCCACGAACAAGGCGCGGTTGAACATCGCGCGTGTCGCCATCTTGGCCATGGCGAGTCCGTCTGTCGCGGAGGCGATCATGGTGAAGGCGAGCGTCGGTCCAAGCCAGACGATGACGTCGGTCGCAGGCAGCCACTTCGCGCCCACGAGTACCGCGATCAGTTCCTTGGCCATCAGCGCGGTGCCGACGCCGATCGGCATCGCGATGCCCAGAATCACCGCCTGCGCCTTGCGATAGGCCGTTCTCAGGCGCTGCGTGTTGTGGGCGATCGCCGAAAGACCGGGCGTGATGGCAACCACGAGCGGCCCCGTTAGCTCGCGCGTTGCCACCTGCGCGACGTCCCGTCCGATCGTGAAGTAGCCGAGGGGCGATGCGCCGAGATATTTGCCGATGAGCAGCTGCGGGATCGTCTGCGTGAAGTAGGAGAGGATGCCCGAAAGCGTCAGCCAGCCGCCGAAGCTGACGAAGACCTTCCACTCGCGGAAACTGATGCGCGGCTTGTAGGGGATCTTCCAATAGCTGAACGCCGCTTCGGTAAAGCGTCCAAACAATGTGCCTGCCACGATCGCCCAATAGCTCTTGGTGAGGACTGCAAAGACGATCGCTGCGATCGAGCCCAGAATCGTGGCGGCGACGCGGCGGCGGAACTCCTTCGAAAAGTCGATGTTCCGTTGATACATCGTGAAGGCGGGGTTTCGGGCACCGTCGAAGATGAGCACCACGGAGATCACGCGAAGCACGTCTTCGAGCTTCGGTTCGTTCATGTAGTCCGCGATGGGGCCGGCGAAGATGAACAGCAGCGCCGCTATCAGAAGCCCGCGCAGCATGTTGATGGTGAAGCCCGTGTCGATGTGCCGCTCGTCGATCTCGCGCATCGCGATGAGCGCGCTGTTGACACGCATGTCCGACAGCACCTGCATAAAGCCGATAACGACAATGGCGAGGCTCGCGACGCCATAATCCTCGGGCGCCAGCAAACGGCCGAGGACCACGAGGTTGACGAGCGAAAAGAGGCGCAGCACGAAACGCCCCCCCGCCACAAACAGCGCGCCCTTGAAGACGCGGTTGCCGATGTTCTCTTCGCTGCGTTCGAACTTCATGCGCGTCCGTTAAGGCGTATGGGTTTCAAAGGAAATAACGCATACGCATCGTCTGCGTCGTCTCGCCCTCCACATGGAAGCGGACCTTCTCGAACTTCGGCGGGCCGAAGGCGATCTTCGCGTTGTTCGAAAAGGCGACGCCCTCCGTCGGCATTCCGATGAAGCTCTTGTCGAGCTTCCTGTTGTCGTTCTCGTCATGGATCGCGGAGACCGCGTATTCGCCCGGCGGAAGCCCCGTGATGTCGAGGGTCGGGTTCGATGCGGTCACGCTTTCCTTTGTGGCGCCGGTGCCGCGCGTGCAGTCCGGGTAGCCCGATGCGTCGCGCCACAAGCACAGGCGGATGGTGCCCTTTTGCGAGCGCAGGCCTTCAAACGTCAGGTGCAGAGAAGCCTGTGGCGGCGGCGCCGCGCCGAGAAGCGGCAGGCACGCCGCCATAATGAGCACGCGTTTCAGCATCGAAATCTCCAAGGCCCTTATCCGTCCGGCAAAGCCTGTCCCAGTGCCGGAAATAGAGCCCGTAGTTGCAGCGATAATCCTGATGGTGCCGGTGATGGTGCGACGCGGTTATCACCAGTTTCCCGAACGGCCCCTTAACCAGCGCGCGCGGAAACAGCTCCCAGCCCATGTGGTTGGTGACGCCGAAAAAGGTCATCACCGTCAACACGAGGCCGAGCGCCGCGACATGAATGGGGATGATGAACGTGAGTGCCGGGATCAGTGCCGCGCCGATCAGCGACTCCCATGGGTGGAAGCTCATCGCGGCCCACGCCGTCGGCGGGCGGCTGTCGTGGTGCACCTTGTGGATGCGCGCGAATAGGCGGGGCGCGTGCATCCAGCGGTGTGTCCAGTAAAAATACGTGTCGTGGACGAGGAGGTAGGCAAGTACGCTCGCCGGGAGCCACCACCAGCCATGGGCGGTGGGATCGGTGTAGATGCGCGTCCAGCCGCGCGTCTGCCACAGGTGAAGCGCAAAGCCCGCGGGTATCGCATAGATCGCCGCGGCGGTTAGCGACCAGCCGATCTCGCCGCGGATCTGCCGCGCCATTTGCGCACCCGCATAGATGCCGGGCCGCACCCGTCCCGAAATCCACGCGAACGCGCCCGAAACCGCCAAGTAGCGGACGGCGACGATCAGGATCATCGCGGCGATGGTGAGCACGGCTTCGGCCACGCGCGCCTTCTATCAGCCGCGCGGGCGGCGGTCATGCAAATCCGGTGGCATTTGTGCGCCGACCCGCTACACCTGTCGGGGCATGGATTTCGACCTGATCCTGGTGGGCGGGGGCCTGGCATCGGGGCTTGCGGGGCTGAGGCTTGCCACGCGGCGGCCGGAGCTTCGCGTCGCGATCGTCGAGGCTGAAAGCCGGATCGGCGGCGACCACGTCTGGTCTTCCTTCGACAGCGACGTGACCCCGGCGCAGCGCGAATGGACCGCGCCGCTCTACGCCGCGCGCTGGCCACGCTACGATGTTCGCTTTCCGGCGTTCAGTCGCACGCTGCACCATGGTTATGCGAGCGCACGCTCGGCGAACCTCGATGCTGCCGTTCGCGCCGCCATGCCCGCCGATCACCTGCTCTTCGGCCGCAAGGTCCGTAGCCTCGATGCGACCGGCGTGACGCTTGAATCGGGCGAGCGGCTGGGTGCGCGCGTCGTCATCGACGGGCGCGGCCATGCGCCGACGACGGCGCTGGAGCTTGCGTGGCAGAAGTTCGTCGGCCTCGAGATCGAAACGCTGCGCCCGCACGGCATGGAAGCACCGCTCATCATGGACGCCACCGTCGATCAGGCGGAAGGCTACCGCTTCGTCTACGTGCTGCCGTGGGACGAGCGTCGCCTGCTCATCGAGGACACGTACTACAGCGACAGCCCCGATCTCGACGTGGAAACGGTGAAGGCGCGCATCGGGGACTGGGCGCTCAGCGCTGGGCTCGGCCCCCACGGCGTCGTCAGGAGCGAGCAGGGCGTGCTGCCGCTGGCGCTTGGCGGCAACATCGAGACGCTTTGGGATGCGGGCACGCCGGGCGTCGCGCGTATCGGGATGCGGGCGGGGCTTTTCCATCCGCTGACCGGCTACAGCTTCCCCGATGCGGTGCGCACCGCCGATCTCCTCGCCGATCTGCCGCGTTTCGATCCCGATCTCGTCTACAATGCCGTGCGTTCGCACGCGACACGCACGTGGCACGGGCGCCGTTACTACCGGATGCTCGCACGCATGTTGTTCCGCGCGGCCGATCCGCCCGCGCGCTACCGCGTGCTCCAGCATTTCTACCGGATGCCGGAAGCACTCGTCGCGCGGTTCTATGCCGGCAACTCGACGCGCGCCGACAAGCTGCGCATCCTCGCGGGCCGCCCGCCTGTCCCGCTCGGGCGCGCGCTTGCGGTGATGCTTGGAGTGGACTAGGCGCGGCCATGGCGAAAATTGCGGTCATTGGAAGCGGCTTCGGCGGCCTTGCGCTTGCGGTGCGTCTGCAATCCGCCGGGCATGACGTCACGCTGTTCGAAGCGCGCGAGAAGCCGGGCGGCCGCGCCTATGTCTACGAGGAAGCGGGCTATACGTTCGATGCTGGCCCCACCGTTGTCACCGATCCCACCTGCCTCGAAGAGTTATTCGCGCTCTCGGGGCGCCGCCTTGCCGATTATGTCGACCTGATGTCGGTCGAGCCGTTCTACCGCCTGCATTGGCCGGACGGCACGACGTTCGACTACACGGGAGACGAGACGCGGCTGTCCGCTGAAATCGCCGCACTTTCGCCCGAAGATGTCGAGGGTTACCGGCGCTTCTTCGCCTACTCCGAAGGCGTGTTCCGCGAAGGCTACGAGAAGCTCGGCCACGAGGCGTTTCTGGATTTCCGATCGATGCTCGCCGCTGCGCCGCAGCTCATGCGCTACGGTGCGTGGCGTTCGGTGTATTCGGTCGTGGCAAGCCATATCCGCCACCCGAAGCTGCGCGAAGCGTTCAGCTTCCACACGCTTCTTGTTGGTGGAAATCCTTTTAATACCAGCTCGATATACGCGCTTATTCATGCGCTGGAGAAGAAGTGGGGTGTGTGGTTTCCGCGCGGCGGCACACACGCGCTGGTGCGCGGCCTTGTGCGGTTGTTCGAGGATCTGGGCGGCACGGTGAAGCTGGGGACGCCGGTGACGGCGATCGAAACCAACGGAAACCAGGTGACGGGCCTCGTGGCAGGCGAAGCGCGCTACACCTTTGATGCCATTGCCTCGAACGGCGACATCGTGCACACCTACGCCGACCTGCTTGGTGCGACCCCGCGCGGACATACGGCGGCAAGGTCATTGAAGCGTAAGCGGTTTTCGCCGTCTCTGTTCGTGGTCTATTTCGGTGCAAAGGGAACATGGCCGGAGGTTCCACACCACAACATCCTGTTCGGGCCGCGATACAAGGCGCTGCTTGACGAGATTTACGGTGGCGGACGTCTCGCCGACGATTTCTCGCTCTACCTTCATCATCCGACGGCATCCGATCCCAGCCTCTCGCCGCCGGGATGCAGCAGTTTCTACGTGTTGTCGCCGGTGCCGCATCTTGGCAAATACGACGGGGATTGGGAAAGCATCGCCCCTCAGTACGCGGAGCGCATCCTGAAATTTCTCGATGCGCATCTGCTCCCCGGTCTTCTCAAGAATATCGAGGTAAAACGTTGGTTTACCCCCGCTGACTTCAAAACCGAACTGAACGCGCATCTCGGCTCGGCGTTCAGTCTCGAACCCGTCCTCTGGCAAAGTGCATGGTTTCGCGTGCACAACCGCGACGACGTCATCTCGAACCTCTATTTCGTCGGCGCGGGCACGCATCCCGGCGCCGGCATCCCGGGCGTTGTCGGGTCTGCGAAGGCGACGGCACGGCTGATGCTGGCCGATCTTTCCGATGGGTGAGCTGACCCGCTGGGCGCAGCGCAGTATCGCACGTGGCTCACGCAGCTTCGCGCTTGCCTCCAGGCTGTTCGATCCGGCGACCCGCCGCCGGGCGTGGCTGCTCTACGCCTGGTGCCGTCACTGCGATGATGTGATCGACGGGCAGGAGGGCGGGCAGGGCCGCGTGGCGGAAAGCGCGCCTGCGGCGTTGCGCCTTGCTGAACTGACGGAGCGCACGCGCGCAGCGGTCGCGGCAGAGCAAAGCGATATCAATGCATTCGGTGCACTTTCTACGGTCGCGCACGAAACGCGAATGCCGCGAGCTTATCCGCTCGCGCACCTCGCTGGCTATGCGATGGACGTCCACGAACGTCGCTTCCGGCATATCGAAGATACGCTCGATTATTGCCACCACGTCGCGGGTGTCGTCGGCGAGATGATGGCGGTGGTGATGGGCATTGCGCCTGAAAACCGTGATCTCCTGCACCGCGCCGCTGATCTCGGCATCGCCTTCCAACTCACCAACATCGCGCGCGACGTGTTCGATGATGCGGCGCTCGGGCGCTGCTACCTCCCGGAAGACTGGCTTGCCGATGCGGGTATCCCGCCGGGCGATCATGTGCGGCCCGAGCATCGCGGCGCGCTCGTCGGCATCATCCGGCGGTTGCTCGATCTTGCGGATGCCTATTATGCGTCGGCGCGCGAGGGCGCGCGGCGTCTGCCGCGGCGTTCAGGCCGGGCGGTGCTTTCCGCCGCAGACATCTATGCCGCGATCGGCGCGAAGGTGCGCGCGGCGGGCCCCGCGGCGTGGGATCATCGGCAAGGTACGTCGATCGCCGAAAAGCTGCGTTTCGTCGTCAGCGCCTTCCTGACGCCGCGCCTTACGACACCGTTGCCGCCGCGTCCGCCGCTGTGGAAGAAGGGCGATACGCCGGACTGGACGCCGCCAACGCTGACGTCACCGCCTCGCGCGTAAGGCCGAAGTCGGCGAGTTCATAGCGGTGCCCGATATGGCGGCGTTCGCGCGCCATATACGCGTCCATCCGCCCCGTCAGCCCGGCCCCGAGTGGCAAGTCGAGCCAGTCGTAGAGGCGGCGGATGCTTTCGCGCCAGTCCTGCTCCATATCGGCGAAGTCGAGCGCGAAGGCGCGCGCGTCCGGCAGCGTCGCCCGAAACCCTTCGGCGCGCGCCTGCCGGAGCGCAGTCTTGTGCAGCCATTCGCGGCCGATCCACACCGCGTCGACGGCGTCCGACTGCACGACCATCTGGTTCCAGACGAGCGAGCAGCCCGATGCGACAAGCGCGTCCGCCTCGCGCGTCACGAAGATGAAGCGTACGCTCGGAAAAACTTCGGAAAGTGCAGGCAGGTCTTGTAGATACTGCGGCGACTTCAGAAGCCATGGCAGTTTCGGATCGTCACGGCGGAACCACCCGGAAAGGCGCAGAAGGTCGGCGAAGCGGCGGTAGGCGGGGAGGGCATCGGCGGTCTCGCAGTGACGCGCGAACGCCGGGATACGGCGCTGCGCCTCGATCTGCGCGCCCCAGAAACTATGCTCCAGAAGCCCGGTCTCTTCGTCGGGCTCCATCGGTCCCGTGGGGTGCGCGGCCGCATTGCCGGGGTTCGCCCAATTGAGGAAGCGCACGCCGAAGCCCGCCCAGCGGATACGCGGATCACGCCCTGCGCGCAGCGGCGGCACCGGGCTCAGCGTTTCATAAAGGCGGAGGTGCGCGAAGCGGTCGTCGCAGGCGAGCAGGCGCTGCAGTCGCGTGGTGCCGGAGCGCATCTGGCCGCAGATGACGAGCGGCGGCGCGAGCGGCCGTGCACGGATATCGGGATGCGCGGCGAACAGCGCCTCTGCGCGCAGGCGGTCCGTCAGAACCTTCAGGATGCTGCCGTGCGCGATGGTGCGGCCGATCGCGTTCATCGGCGCGTCGCGAAGCGCCCCGAGCAACACCGAGAGATTGTCGCGCCAGCCGTCATCCGGTCCGAAATCGTCCAGCTTCGCAGCGCGGCGCGCCTGGCGGAATAGCCGGTTTTCGTCGAGATCGGGCGGCGGCAGCACGCCCGCCGACCACAGCTTCGGCAGCAGGCGCTCGGCGACGCGGAGCGCGGCAGGCCGCGGCGGCGGGTTCACGCGCCCGTCGGCACCCGGATATCGCCACCGCTGCGTTCCAGCTCGGCCTTGAGCGCGCGCACGGGCGGCGCCCACAGGAAGCCGAACGACACGGTGCCGTGCTTGCTGTTCACCACATGGTGCAACCGGTGCGCCTGCACGATGCGCTTCATGTACGCGCTTTTCGGCACATATCCGTGCGCGATGCGGCGGTGGACGATGACGTCATGAAAGCCGAAATAAATGGCGCCGTAGCCCGCAATGCCAATGCCGACCCACATCCACGCCGGATGCCAGCCTGCCTCGACGCCGAGGTAGATGCACGCGATCGAGGGCAAAGCGAACATGAAGGCGAACCAGTCGTTCTTCTCGAAAAGGCCCGTTCGCAGCTCGTGGTGCGATTTGTGCAGCGACCAGAGAAAGCCGTGCATCACCCAGCGGTGCGCCACATAGGCGACGCCTTCCATGGCGAGCGTCGCGGCGAGCGCAACGAGGATGCCGGTCCAGATACTCATGGCGCCGAGCTATAGCACCGGGGTCAGCTTGGGTTAAGGCGGATCGGGCGATGAAGGCCGCGTACACCGGAGACCGAATTCATGAAGCCAGTGCTGATTGTCGTTACCGCCGCCGCGCTCCTCGCGGGCTGCGCCGCGAGCTATGAAAACCGCATCGAGCGCAGCCTGACGAGCGCGGGCGTGTCGCGGCCCGTGGCGGGCTGCATGGCGGACCAGATGGTCGACCGGCTCTCGACGGCGCAGCTGAAGCGCCTTGCGCGCTTCGCCAAGGGCGTCGACCGGCGCGAGGTCGAGCAGATGAGCCTGCGCGAGATCCAGAAGCGTTTTCAGGCGATCGGCGATCCCGAGATCGTCGAGGTGGTGACACGCGCCGGGCTCGGCTGCGCGCTGATGGGCGCCTGACGATGCGGCGCGCCCTCGTCGTGCTCCCGGCCCTGGGCCTGCTCGCGGCGTGCAACCCGTCGAATGCCCAGATCGAGAGCACGCTGCTCTCGCGCGGCTTCGGCAAACAGGAATCGGCGTGCGTGGCGCGTGAGCTCGCCGGCAAGCTTCAGGAGCGGGACTGGCTGCTGATCGCGGAGGTCGCGGGCGACACGATGCGTACGCAGGACGAATGGCGCGACATGACCGTCGGCGAGATCGGCGACAAGCTGGCGAGGCTGGGCGACACGCGCCTCATGTCCACGCTGATGCGCGCCGGCATGGGCTGCGCGCTCCTCGGCAGCGAGCGCTTGGCGGGCGCTACGCTCTAGCGAGTCGGAACGACACCGCGTCCGACAGGCGCCGGCGCCAGCTCATGCGCGGCGGCTTTTGGGCTCGGCAGGCCCAGAACATCAGGATCTTGTAGGCGCAGGGTCCGCGTTCCATCGTCTTCAGTCCCCGGTTTCGATGCGCGAGGCTTAACCAGATCGAGGTTACGCGCGTGTGACGGGCATATGACGTGTCGCAGACTCGTTTCGTCGCGCGGGCGCTGGACAGTGGGAAACGCACCATGAGATGAATCCGGCAGAGCAAAGGGGCGGGGGGACGTATGCGTCTGAGAGGGATGGTGTTTATGCTGGCGCTCGGCGTTGCGGCCTGCGCTGCGCCGCCTGCACCACCGCCACCCGTCAAGGCTCCGCCGCCGCCGCCGCAGGTCTCGCGCCCACCGCAACCGCCTGCCGGGATCGATCCCGCCTATGAACTGCCCGCGAAGGACAGCGACGGCCGTTTCCTGACGCCGAACATTGGCCTCGGGCCGCTGGAGACGCTGTTCAACGTCCGCTCCGCGCTCAACGTCGCGGCGCTCAGCTGCGTGACGAGCGCGAACACCGCGCCGCGCGACGGCTACAATCGCTTCCTGAAGCTCCACAAGACCGTACTTGCGAACGCCAACAAGGCGATCGACGCCAAATATCGCCGCGAGCACGGCAGCGCCGGCCTGCGCCTCCGCGATAGCCGGATGACGAAGCTCTACAATCACTATGCCTATCCGCCCGTGAAGGGCGCGTTCTGCGCGAAGACGGCGCGCTATCTCACGGCCGCGAACGCCATGGCTTCAAAGGATCTCGAAGCCTGGTCGCTCGGTGCGCTCGCCGACATCGAGCAGGATTTCCAGGACCATTTCCGCCGCATAGAGGCGTTCCAGGCGGAACTTCGGGACTGGCAGCAGAACCAGCAGGTAGCGGCGGTTTCGCAGTAGGCGGCATCCTCACGCCTTGATTTCGAGCGATGCAATCCGATCCCCGGCGATCGTGAAGATGAAGCGGAGGTCGATCGGACTCCCGGGAAAGTCGCCGACGAGGTGGCTGGTCACGATGGTCGTGTCACCGGCGTTTTCGAGCGCGATCGGCTCGCTCGTGTAGGTGTACTTGGTCGAGGCCTCGCTCTTCCACGCGGCGATGGCGGCACGCCCCACATAGGTTCGGCCCTCGTCTTTCACCACGGCATCCTCGGTGAAACAGCGGGCGATGGCTTCGCCGTCTGCCCTGTCGGCTGTGAAATATGCGGCAATGGGCTTCGGCAGGTCGAGGGGCATGGGAGGTCTCCGGCTAATTGATCGGCGCAGAGCGTGGGTCTAGCCTTCTGGAATGACAAGAACGCACGAAAACGTAAGGAGCTTACCCGAAGGTAAGAATAGCCATTTGACGCCGGTTTCGGCTGCAGATGGTGTCGAGCAGGTGCTTCGGATACTGGAGGGGCGCTGGAAACTCGTGATCCTGTTCCATCTGTTCGGCGGCAAGGTGCTGCGCTTCTCCGATCTGGAACGGGCGATCCCGGCGATTTCGCAGAAAATGCTGATCCAGCAACTCCGCCAGATGGAGAAGGACGGGGTCGTGCGCCGGATCGTTCATCATCAGGTGCCGCCCAAGGTGGAATATTGCCTCACCGATTGGGGTCAGGCGCTGTGCCCCGCGCTCGATGCCCTGCTCACCTGGGCGGGCCAGCGCGAAGCCATGGCACAAACGGTATCGGATTGAAGGCGCGAAGCCCGGCGCGTCAGGCGTGGCCGATCCAGCCGCGCCACGTGAAGGCCGCGAAGAAGGGCTCGGCATCGGCAAAGCCGGCCGCGCGCAGGATCGAGAGGTCGTCTTCCGGGCTCATCATGTTGACGGCGGTCGCGACCGCGCTCCTTGCCATCTCGGCCTGTTCCGGATCCGCGCCGGATGCGACCGCAAAGCCGGCGTAGCGCGAAAGCCAGAGGTCGCGCGATGCGTCCTGCGGATAGCTGCCGTGCGCCGCGACGAACGGCGCGCCCGGCTTCAGGCGCGCGTGGATCGCCCGGACGGTGCGTTCGCGTTCGGCAGTGCCAAGGAAATGCAGCGTGAGCAGGCACGTGGCCGCGTCAAACGGCCCGGCGGGCGCATCGTCGATATAACCTTCGATAAGCTCGACACGCGCCATCAGCGGGCCGAGCGTGCGTTCAGCCTGTCGCAGCATTTCGGCCGCAGGGTCGACGCCCACGAATGTCCAGCCGGGATGGGCGGTGGCGAGGGCTTTCAATTCAAGCCCGCCACCCGCGCCGAGGACGAGAACGCGCGCGTCGGAAGGGGCGTGCTCGTCGAGCAGCACCGAGGTCATGCGGTGCAGGGCGTCGAAACCGGGCACGAAGCGCGGCGGCCCCTCGGCGTAGCGCGCCACGGAGACCGGGTCCAAAAAGGCCTTCATGAACTGCTGCGCGCCGTCGTCTGCCTTAGTCGCCATGATCGTGATCCTCTGGAAGGGGCCCGCGCTGTTTCATCCGGGCATGGAAATCGGCGCTGAGCGCGGCGAGCGTGACGGTTTCGAAGCGCGCCAGCAGCAAGGCCTCGGCATCACGAAAGGCATCGCTCAGCGCGGCATTCACCGCCTGCTCGACGAGGCAGCCGGGAGCTTCGGTGCGGTTGCCCATCGCCAGCAGGGAAGGGTGGCCGAGCGCATCGTAGATGTCGCGCAGGGTGACGGCGCGGAGATCGCAGGCGAGCGTCCAGCCGCCGCCGTGCCCCTTTTCGGAGCGCACGTAGCCCGCTTCGCGAAGCCCGGCCATCACGCGCCGGATCACTACCGGGTTCGTCTGCATCGCCTTGGCGAGCGTTTCGGATGTCATCGGGCCTTCGTGCTCGGCCATGTGCAGCAGCACATGAAGCACGCCCGAAAGGCGGCTGTCGCGTTTCATGTAACTTCAATTAGTGCGTGATAGGGCAAAGCGCAAGGGCGCTCGCGGACGCCCTGTGCAACGATGTGGTGTTCAGGCGAGCGCCTCGGCGATCAGGCGCCGCGTGTTGGCGATGCCGTAGAGCGCGATGAAACTGCCCATGCGCGGCCCCTGGCTCGAACCGAGCAGCGTCTCGTAAAGCGCCGCGAACCAGTCGCGAAGGTTCTCGAAGCCGCCTTCCTTGCCGACCGCGTAGACCTCGTTCTGGATCGCTTCGGCCTCCGCGCCCTCCGGCAGTGCCGCGAGCCGCGCGTCGAGATCGCGCAGCGCAGTCGTCTCGCGCGCGTCGGGCTTGCGACGCTTCAGCGTCGGCGCGACGAAATCGCGGTTGTACGCCAGCGCATGGCCGATCAGCTTGTCGACCTCCGGGTACGCCTCCGCGCTCGCACCCGGCACGTAATTGCCAAGGTACGCCCACACCTGTGCGCGGTCCGCGTCCGCACCCATCACGCCCACGAGATTGAGCAGCAGCCCGAACGTCACCGGCATCGGCGCGTCCGGCACCTTGCCGCCGTGGATGTGGTGCACGGGGTTGCCGAGCTTCTTGTCGATCGGCTGCTCGGCATAGTTGGCGCGGAACTGGAAATACTCGTCCACAGCGCGCGGGATCACGCCGATATGCAGCTGCTTGGCGCTCTTCGGTTCGCGGTAGGCGTAGAAGGCGACACTTTCGCCGGGACCGTAGGTCAGCCAGTCCTCAAGCGCGAGTCCGTTGCCCTTTGACTTCGAAATCTTCTCACCCTTCTCGTCGAGGAACATCTCGTAGATCAGGCCTTCCGGCTTACGGCCGCCCATCACCTTGGCGATGCGGCCGGATTGCACGCCCGAATCCGTCAAATCCTTGCCGTACATCTCGTAATCGACGTCGAGTGCCACCCAGCGCATCGCCCAGTCGACCTTCCATTGCAGCTTGGCGCCGCCCGAAAGGATGCAATGCTCGTGCGTCGTGCCGTCTTCCTCGAAGCGGATCAGGCCCGCGGCGGCGTCCACCACCTCGATCGGCACCTGCAGCACCTTGCCCGAAACCGGGCTGATCGGCAGCACCGGCGAATAGGTCCGGCGGCGCTCCTCGCGCAGCGTCGGCAGCATGATGTCCATGATCGCCTGATAATTGGCGAGGACGTTCTTCAGCTGATCGTCGAACCGGCCCGAGGTGTAATACTCCGTCGAGCTGGCGAATTCGTACTCGAAGCCGAAGCGGTCGAGGAAGGCGCGCAGCATGGCGTTGTTGTGGTGCGCGAAGCTTTCGAACTTCCCGAACGGGTCGGGAATGCGCGACAGCGGCTCGCCGAGGTGTTCAGTGAGCATCGCTTGATTGGGAACGTTGTCGGGCACCTTGCGAAGCCCGTCCATGTCGTCCGAGAACGCAAGCAGCCGCGTCGGCACGTCCGACATTTCGCAAAAGGCGCGGCGCACCATCGTCGTCCGCAGCACCTCGTTGAACGTCCCGATATGCGGCAGGCCCGAAGGTCCGTAGCCGGTTTCGAAAAGGACGTTGCCTTTCGCGGGCAGGCCGCCTTTCAGACGCGCCAGCACCTTCCGGGCTTCCTCATAGGGCCAGGCTTTGGAAACAAGGGCGGCAGCGCGAAGGTCATCTGTCATAGCGGGGACAGGCGCTAGCGGCAGCGGCGGACGCGTGCAACCGTTTACGCGGCGGCAAGCCTGCGCGTGCTAGCGCGTGCTGCATGAACTCGGCGCCATCCGTATCGCTTCCGGCCCTGCTGGCGCGCGAAATGCGCCTCGGCGAACGCTTGCTTTGGTCCGGCCAACCCGATGCGCGGCGCGCGATGTTGAAACCCTTCGGTTTCTACCTCTTCGCGGTGCCGTGGAGCGCATTTTCCCTGTTCTGGGAGGGGATCGCGATCCGCATGGCTTTCACCGGCGCACCGGCGCTGATGGGCCTCGTGATGGTACTGTTCGGGCTGCCGTTCGTGGTGATCGGCCTCGCCATGATGGCCGCGCCGTTTTCGGCAAGACGAACGGCACACCGCACGATTTATGGTGTTACGGACCGCCGCCTTGTGGAACTCATCGCGGGTCGCAGCCTCAAGGTGCGCAGCGTCGAGGCTTCGTCGATCGGGCCGGTAACGCGGCGGCAGCGGGAGAGCGGTCACGGCACGCTCTCCATCGAAACCGGCAGCCACCGCGACAGCGAAGGCAATCGCACCACGGACACCTTCGTTTTCGAGAGCGTTCCGGACGTAGCGCGTGTCGAGGCGCTGGTCTCCCGGCTGCGCGAGACGATGACGCCGGCTTGAGGTTTTGCTTGCGCCGGCAACACCCGCTGGCCGAAAACGGGGTGTGACGACAGTTCCCATCCCCTGGCCCGCGCTTCACATCGGGCTCGACGGCATCTGGCTTGCCGAGGCGGATGGCGCGCGCAAGGTGGACCGGCAGGCGGCGATCCGATTGCTCGCCGACACGCCGACGCTGCTGATAAACGCGCCGCTCGTCGCCTCGAAGCTCGGCTACCCGGAAGCCTCGGGTCTCGATGTCCTGGAGCTGTTCGCCTTCGTGCATCCCGCGCGCTTTGCAGTGCCGACCGTGCACGGTCTCGCCGCCGTCCTCGGCCTCGATTCGACGCACGAGGGCGCGGCGGAGGCGAAGCTGCTCCGCGCCGTCACGCAGGCGCTGCTTGCGCAGATCGAAGGCGGCAAGTGGGACCGCGCAGGCGGCGCATGGAACACTGCGCGCGCCCTCTCGCGTCTCAAGTGGCCGTGGGCGCCCGCCGTCCTCGCCGCGCTCGGCGAGCCGCAGGGCCACGACCGTTCCGTCTTCACCAGCCTGCCCAAGTGGGAAGAGGGCGCGCCGCCTGTCCCCGTGCGCGAGGTCGTCATCACGGGCGATGAAGCCGCTGGCCGCCTTGCGCAGCTCACCGGCTGCGGCGCCGAGGAGCGCCCCGGACAGCGCGCCTACGCGATCGCCGCCGCCGCCGCCTTCCGCCCGCGCGAAATCCGCGACGCCCCGAACGTCGTGCTCGCCGAGGCAGGCACCGGCATCGGCAAGACCTTGGGCTACCTGTCGCCCGCCTCGCTCTGGGCCGAGCAGTCCGGCGGCACCGTCTGGCTCTCCACCTACACGAAGGCGCTGCAGCGCCAGCTCGATCACGAAACCGCGCGCCTCTACCCCGATCCGCGCGTGAAGGCGGCGCGTGTCGTTGTGCGCAAGGGCCGCGAGAATTACCTGTGCCTGCTCAATCTCGAAGACGCGGTGCAGGGCGGTTTCGCAGGCCGCGCGGCGATCTTCGCGCAGCTCGTGCAACATTGGGCGATGTACAGCCGCGACGGTGACATGGTGGGCGGCGATCTCCCCGGCTGGCTCTCCGGCCTGTTCGGGCGGAATGCGCGCGCCAGCCTTACCGACCGGCGCGGCGAATGCGTTTACGCGGGCTGTCCCCATTACCGCCGCTGCTTCATCGAGCACGCCGTTCGCGGCACGGCGGACGCCGATCTCGTCATCGCCAACCACGCGCTCGTCATGGTCAACGCCGTGCGCGGTAAGGCGGAGGGGCGGGGCCTCAAACGCATCGTGTTCGACGAGGGCCACCACCTGTTCGACGCCGCCGACAGCGCCTTCGCGATGGCGCTCACCGGCGGCGAGGCGATCGAGCTGCGTCGCTGGATCATCGGCCCTGAAAAGCGCAGCAAGGGCCGCCGCCGGGGCCTCGCCGCCCGCCTCGGCGATCTCGTCGCCTTCGACGGTGAAGGTGCGATCCTGCTCGAAGACGCCGTCCACACCGCCGCCGCGCTTCCCGCCGACGGCTGGCTCGGCCGCGTCGTCGATGGCACGCCCGAAGGCCCGCTGGAACGCCTGCTCGCCGCCGTGCGTGCGCAGGTCTACGCCCGCGCGGATGCGGCGGAGACCGGCTACGGCCTCGAAACAGAGGTGGTCGCGCTGCAGCCCGCACTCGTCGATGCGGCGGAGGTGGCGGCGCGCGCATTGGAAGCCATTGCAGTGCCGCTCATGAAGCTCTCGCAGCGCCTTGAAGCGCTCGTCGAGGAATCGCCGGACTGGCTCGATGGCGCCGGCCGTGCCCGCGTCGAAGGCGCGCTCTCCGGCCTCACGTGGCGGCTCGGGCTGATCGGCGCGTGGGTGCAACTCCTCGCGCGCATGGGCGGGCACGCCGATCCGGATTTCGTGGACTGGCTCGCGCTCGAACGCATCGACGGGCGCGAGATCGACGTCGGCATCCGCCGCCACTGGCTCGACCCGACGAAGCCCTTCGCCGAGGCTGTGCTCAAACAGGCGCACGGCGCCGTCATCACCTCGGCGACGCTGCGCTCGCGCATCACCGACGATGCCGCGCCCGATGCGGACTGGCGCGACAGCGAAGCCCGCACCGGCGCCTCGCACCTGCCGTTGCCGCCCGTGCGCTTTTCGGCGGACAGCCCCTTCGACTACGCCCGGCAAGCCCGCGTCCTCATCGTCACGGACGTGCAGCGCGGCAATGTCCCCGCGCTCGCCGGGGCGTACAAGGCGCTGATCTCCGCATCGCACGGCGGCGCGCTCGGCCTGTTTACGGCGATTTCGCGGTTGAAGGCCGTGCACGCGCGCATCGAGGAAAGCCTTGCCCGCGAAGGCCTGCCGCTCTTCGCGCAGCACATCGATCCCATCGATGCGGGCACGCTCGTCGACATGTTCCGCGCCGATCCCGGAGCGTCGCTTCTCGGCACCGATGCGCTACGCGACGGCGTCGACGTGCCCGGCGATTCGCTGCGTCTTGTCGTGCTCGAAGGCGTGCCGTGGCCGCGCCCCACCGTGCTCCATGCCGCGCGCCGCGCCGCGTTCGGCGGCAAGACCTACGACGACCTCGTCGCCTCTGGCCGCATGGCGCAGGCGTTCGGGCGGCTCATTCGCCGCGCGAGCGACAGGGGCACCTTCGTGCTGCTCGGGGCGGCTGTGCCGAGCCGCCTCTGCCAGGCCTTCCCGGATGGCGTGGAGGTGGAGCGCGTCCCGCTCGACGCGGCCGTGCGCATCGTGCGGGAAATGTCTTCACCGACACGAAATCTTCCGATGACACCGGGCGCGACATCGGGCATCAGCGCCGCCACATGAAGACGATCTTCCTGCTCCGCCACGCCAAATCCAGCTGGGACGACCCTGTCGAGCGCGATTTCGATCGCCCGCTCAACACGCGGGGCGGCCGCGCCGCCGAGACGATCGGGCGCTACCTCCGCGAACAGAGCCTCGCCTTCGACAGCGTGGTCGCCTCGCCTGCCGTGCGCGTTATCGAGACGCTGGACGGCGTGGAGAGCGGTGCGGGCCGCCGCCTCGGCGCCACCTTCGACAAGCGCGTCTACATGGCCTCCGCGCCGACGCTGCTCGACATCGTCCACGAAACCGATGCCGATGCCGAAACGCTGCTCCTCGTCGGCCACAACCCCGGTCTCGAAGACCTGATCTTCCTGCTGACGCCCGCGGGCAGCGGCACGCTCCGCAAGGAGGTCGACATCAAGTACCCGACCGCCACGCTCGCCGAGATGCGTTTCGACGTGGAACGCTGGGAGGATATCGATGAAGCCACGGGCGAACTCGTCCGCTTCATCCGCCCGCGCGATCTGGATCCCACGCTCGGTCCGGACGGCACCTGATTCCGGGTTCTCAGTCCAGCTCCACCACGATCGCTGAAGCGCCGCCGATCCTGCCGGCGGCAAGATCGCGATAGGCGGTTTCGGCGGCATCGAGACCGTGCAGCGTTTCGACCGCAAGCTTGTCCCGCACGGCGGGCACGAACTTCGCCCATGCACGCCCTGTCACGTCCGCGAAACCGGCAGAGCCCAGCTTCGCGACCGTCGCCTCGGCGACCGCGGGCGCGAAGAACAATGTCGGCGTGGGGCCGGGGAGGAGCGTGTCACCGCCGTGGCTCCAGTGCGTCATGCCCACGATGGCGCTGTGTTTCAGCGCATCGCCGAGGCGCACGTGCACGCTTTGCGTCAGCGCGCGGTCGCCCGCGAAATCCACATACACCGAGGGCTTCTGCTCCAGCGTGTCGACCTCATCGTATGTGAGCACATGGGTATAGGAGCCGAGGCTTTCGGTGAAAGCGCGGTTCGCCGCAGAGGTCAGGCCGATCACCTGCACCGCGCCGCGCCTCGAAAGGTTGAACGCTGCCGCCATCGCGGTTTTCGATGAAGCGCTCGACAGGATCACCTGTTCGGCCCCGAAATCGCCCGCACCCTCAAGGAAGCTGTCGATCAGCCACCCGGTCATGAACAGTGGCCGGAACAGCGCATCGAGCGCTTCCTCGCCCGCAAGGCGCGGCTCCACACGGCTGTAGCGGTTGTAGATGTCGGCAAGGCCCTGCCGGTGCGGCGCGGCGTCGGTAAAGCCGCCGGGGGCCGATACGGGCGCCTGCACCAGAAGATGCGTCGCGAGCGGCCAGTATCCGTAGAAGCGGTCGCCCACAGCAAACTCCGGCGCGCGGCTCTCCACCACCTCGCCGAACCCCCACACGGGCAGGACGCCTTTGCCCTCGGGGCCCGGAAAGAAGCGCCAGTAGCCGAGCATCTCACCCGCCGCCGCATAGGTGACGTTGTTCGCCGTGAGCGCGATGCGGTGGATGGCGAAGAGCACGTCGCCGTCACCCACCTCCGGCAGTGGTCTGCTGTCGCGCGTGGTCACGGCGATGGCCCCGCGCGTGATGAGCATCCGCTCGCCGAAAACCGTCTCTGTCATGATCCGTCCTCCCCACATGCGATTCTATCGAAACGCAGCGCGCATGGGCAGCTGATGATTTCGTGCAACGAATCGATTGCATGATGAGTGCTCACGTGCAACAAAATGATTGCATGAAAAGGAGGCGGGCATGACCGACACCGACAGGATCGAACAGCGCGTCTATCTTGCTGCGACACCCGAACGCGTATGGCGCGCGCTGACGGATGCGACGGAATTCGGCGCATGGTTCGCGAGCGAGCTGGACGCGCCGTTCGCGGAGGGGCGCACGGTCTCGATGACCTGCCTCGGTGAGCGCTTCGCGATCGACGTCGTCGAGATGACGCCGCCGCGCCGTCTCGTATGGCGCTGGCATCCGGGATGGGTGGATCACAGCCTCGATTACACGAAGGAACCGAAGACAACGACCGCCTTCGATCTGGCGCCGCACGCCGACGGCACGATGCTCACCGTCACCGAAACCGGCTTCGACGCGATCAACGCGTCGCGGCGACCCTCGGTGTTCCGCGACAATGTCAACGGCTGGCTCGAACAGGCAGCATCGCTGAGGAAATACCTTGAAAGCGCAGGCTGAACGCATACCTGATCGTGCCGCCCAGTTCGCCGCCCTCGGCGATCCACAGCGCCTCCGCCTCGTGGAAACGCTGGCAGAGCGCGGCGAAGCCTCCATCAGCGACCTCAGCAGCGGCGCGGGCGTCACGCGTCAGGCCGTGACACAGCACCTCAAGGTGCTGGAAGGCGCCGGGCTGGTGCAAGGCACAATCCGCGGCCGCGAACACGTCTGGGCCCTCGACGCCGATGGACTCGCTTCAACGGAGGCCGAGTTCGAACGCCTGAAAGCAGCATGGCGCCAGCGTCTGGCGCGTCTCAAGCTGCTGGTGGAGGGGTAGGGTCACGCCGTTGATTTCATCCGAAAAGACTCAGCCACCGATCAAATGCCCATCTTCCGCGGCCGTGTCTTCCCGAACCGTGTCTTCCGCGTGCCCGGCTTGCCCTCCATCGCCCGGCCCTTGGGTCTCGCCACCTGCAAATCCGCCGGAAGCCCAAGCTCCGAGGCTTCGAGCTTCCTGATCTCGTCCCGAATACGGGCTGCGGTTTCGAATTCGAGGTCGGCGGCGGCGGCTTTCATCTTCTCTTCGAGTTCGGCGATGTAGGCCTTGAGGTTGTGGCCGACGAGGTGCGGGGTCTCCTCGTCGATGTCGACCGTCATGCGGTCGGCCTTGTCCGTCACATGCGCGATGATGTCGCCGATGTTCTTTCGGATGGTTTGCGGCGTGATGCCGTGCGCTTCGTTGTAGGCGACCTGTCTGGCGCGGCGGCGGTCCGTTTCCGCGAGCGCGCGTTCGATCGAGCCGGTGATGGTGTCGGCGTAGAGGATGACACGGCCGTCGACGTTGCGCGCGGCGCGGCCGATCGTCTGCACGAGGCTGGTTTCGGAGCGCAGGAAGCCCTCCTTGTCGGCGTCGAGGATGGCGACGAGCCCGCATTCGGGGATATCCAGCCCCTCGCGCAGCAGGTTGATGCCGACGAGCACGTCATAGACGCCCATGCGCAGGTCGCGGATCAGCTCGATGCGCTCCAGCGTCTCCACGTCGGAGTGCATGTAGCGCACCTTGATGCCGGCCTCGTGCAGGAACTCGGTCAAATCCTCGGCCATGCGCTTGGTGAGCGTGGTGACGAGCGTGCGATAGCCCCGCGCGGTCGTCTCACGGATTTCGCCGATCAGGTCGTCGACCTGGCTTTCCACGGGGCGGATTTCCACAGGCGGGTCGACGAGGCCGGTCGGGCGGATCACCTGTTCGGTGAAAACGCCGGCCGTGCGTTCCATCTCCCACGGGCCGGGCGTCGCCGAAACGAAGGTCGATTGCGGGCGCATCGCGTCCCACTCGTCGAACTTCAGCGGGCGGTTGTCGATACACGAGGGCAGGCGGAAGCCGTATTCGGCGAGCGTCAGCTTGCGCCGGAAGTCGCCGCGCGACATCGCGCCGATCTGCGGCACCGTCTGGTGGCTTTCGTCCACGAACAGCAGCGCGTTTTCGGGGAGGTATTCGAAGAGCGTGGGCGGCGGTTCCCCCGGAATGCGGCCGGTGAGGAAGCGCGAATAGTTCTCGATGCCCGCGCAGCTTCCGGTCGCGGCGATCATTTCGAGGTCGAAATTGGTGCGCTGCTCCAGCCGCTGGGCTTCGAGCAATTTGCCTTCCGCTTCGAACTCCTTCAGCCGCTCGGCAAGCTCCGCCTTGATGGCGATCGTCGCCTGCTTCAGCGTCGGGCCGGGCGTCACGTGGTGGGAGTTCGCGTAGACCTTCACCGTATCGAGCCGCGCGCCTTTCTCGCCGGTCAAGGGATCGAACTCGGCGATCTCCTCGATTTCGTCGCCGAAGAAGCTGATCCGCCACGCCATGTCTTCAAGGTGGCTCGGGAAGATTTCCAGGCTGTCGCCGCGCACGCGGAAGCTGCCGCGCACGAAGTTCGCGTCGTTGCGCTTGTATTGGAGGGCGACGAGCTTGCGGATGAGTTCGCGGTTATCGACGCTCTCGCCCTTGTTCAGCTTGAAGGTCATCGCCGAATAGGTCTCGACCGAGCCGATACCGTAGAGGCACGAGACCGAGGCGACGATCAGCACGTCGTCCCGCTCCAGCAGCGCGCGGGTGGCCGAGTGGCGCATCCGGTCGATCGCTTCGTTCACCGAGCTTTCCTTCTCGATGTACGTGTCCGATCGGGGCACGTAGGCCTCCGGCTGGTAGTAGTCGTAGTAGCTGACGAAATATTCGACCGCGTTGTTCGGGAAGAACGATTTGAACTCGCCGTAAAGCTGCGCGGCGAGGATCTTGTTGTGCGCGAGGACGAGCGTGGGGCGCTGCAGCGCCTCCACGATCTTCGCCATCGTGAAAGTCTTGCCGGAGCCGGTGACGCCGAGCAGCACCTGGTCGCGGTCTCCGGCCGTTATGCCCGAAACCAGCTCCTCGATCGCTTGCGGCTGGTCGCCGGAGGGCTGATAATCGCTCGCCAGCTCGAACCGCCGCCCGCCTTCGGACTTCTCCGGGCGCTCGGGACGATGGGGCTGGAACACAGGCTGCTCCGACGGGTCGGTCAGCGACGTGCGAATCCGGATGTTTGTCATTGCTTAACTATGGGGGGCGTAGGGGCGAAATGCCAGATGGGCGCAGTGTGTCCTGAGTCGGTGAAGGGAACGGCCGTCTGGTGAACGATAAGGGGTCTCAGGTATGAAACGTTTGCTTGCAGGTGTCTGCATTGCATGGATTGCGACGTCTGCGGTGGCGGCGCCGAAAACGACGACAAAGACGACAGCGCCGGTCTCTACCAAAGCGGTCTGGGTGACGACGGGGTCGATCGTCAGCGTCTCCGGCGGCGGTCTGACGGCCAGCGAAATCAGGACGATCAAGAAGCAGAAGCTCTCCAACACGACCTGCATGGCGCGCAGCCCCACGGCCGCCGACATCCAGGCCGCGATCGGCAACACCTTCGGATCGTGCACGTTCTCCAAGTTCGGCCTCGCGACGAGCACCATCCGCGCAACGATGAAGTGCAACGGCAGCTATGGCCCGATGGACGCGGACTTCGTCGGAACGCGCGGCACGACGAGCTATTCGGGCACCAACAACGCGGTTTTTCCCGGCAACAAGGGCAATGTTTACGTGAAGTCGGTGATCAGCGGGAAGATCAGCGGCAACTGCTGAGCTTGTGTAACAAGGGGTCTTTGGAAATGATGCGTACTGTAAAATTCGCTGGAATCCTCGTCGCGGCCATGGTGCCGGCGGGTGCTCAGGCGGCGGGAAAATCACTGTGGTCGACGACGGGAGCGATCGTTTCCGTAACCGGGCCGGGCGCGGACGCGGAGACGCAGAAGATGCTGAAGGCTATGCCGATCAGCCACACCGTCTGCGCTGCGAAAGCGCCGGGAGACAGTGAGATCAAATCCGTGATCGGCGCGGCGTTCGGCACGTGCAAATATTCGAACTTCGCGGTTCGGGTCGGCCGCGTGGCCGCGACGGCGCAGTGCACGGGCGGGCCCTACGGAGACGCGAGCATCGCGTTCAACGGCACCTACAACGGCACGATCTATTCCGGTTCGAACACGTCCGTGTTCAAGACCAAGACCGGCGATCTGACGGTGCGCTCGAATATCAGCGGGAAGGTTAGCGGCACCTGCTGATGCTTTTTGGGGGCGGACCGGCTGGCGGTCCGCTCTGCGCCTTGCTAGCCTTGCCTCACGTATTCTTTGAAAACGGGAGGGACTCATGCTCGGCTACGCAACCGTCGGCACCAACGACATCGAAAAGTCGCGGGGCTTCTACGATCCGCTGCTCGCGGAATTCGGCGCAAAGCGCCTGATGGCGTTCGACAACGGCTTCACCATGTACGGCACGGGCTATGACGCCCCGATGCTCGCCGTGACGCCGCCCTACGACGGCAACGCCGCGACCGTCGGCAACGGCACGATGATCGCGCTCGTCGCCGGGAGCCGTCCGCAGGTGGACGCGGTCTATGCGAAAGCCCGCGCGCTCGGCGGCGCCGACGAAGGCGAACCCGGCGTTCGCGGAGAGGAGGGGCCGCAGGCGTTCTACGGCGCCTATTTCCGCGATCCCGACGGCAACAAGCTCTGCGTGTTCCGCATCGGAGGCGCCGCATGAAGCGCCTTCTGCTTGCCGCCGCGGCTACTGCGATCATGGCCGGTCCCGCCGCTGCGGACCCGGCACTGAAATCGGCGATCAAGGCGGATTACGACGCCTACCTCGGCCCGCTGTTCACGCATTTCCACCAGAACCCGGAGCTGTCCTATCTCGAAACCGAGACGGCGAAGCGCATGGCCGTCGAGCTGAAGAAAGCCGGCGCGACCGTCACGACCGGGGTCGGCGGCACCGGCGTCGTCGGCGTGATGAAGAACGGTGAAGGCCCGGTGCTGCTGCTGCGCGCCGATATGGATGGGCTCCCGGTCGAGGAAAAGTCGGGGCTCCCCTACGCCTCGAAGGTCACGCAGAAAGGCCTCGACGGGCAAGTTTACCCGGTGATGCACGCCTGCGGCCACGATACGCATATCACATCGATGGTGGGCACGGCGCGGCGCCTCGCGGCGATGAAGGACAAGTGGAAGGGCACGGTCCTGTTCGTCGTGCAGCCTGCCGAGGAGCGCGTGGGCGGCGCGAAGGCGATGCTCGCCGACGGGCTCTACACGCGCTTCCCGAAGCCGGACTATGCGGTCGCCTTCCATGTCGCCGCGAACCTGCCGTCGGGCAAGATCAGCGCTTCGGAAGGCCTGCAATATTCCTCGGCCGACAGCGTCGACATCACGGTGCATGGCGTCGGTGCGCACGGTGCCGCGCCGCACGCGGGCAAGGACCCCGTTTACATCGCCTCCGCGATCGTCGTGGCGCTGCAGTCGATCGTCAGCCGCGAGGTTGGCCCGCTGTCGCCTGCGGTGATCACCGTCGGCGCGTTCCACGCGGGGCACAAGCACAACATCATCTCCGACCGCGCCGACCTCCAGCTCACCGTGCGCGCCAACGACGAGGCGACGCGCGCGCAACTGATCGCCGCGATCGAACGCGTGGCGAAGAACGTCGCGCGGGCGAACGGTGTCGCGGAGGACAGGCTGCCGGACGTGAAGACCAGCGAGGGCACGCCCACGACGATCAACGACACTGCGCTCGCCCGCCGCATGAATGCGGCCCTGGCGCGCGATCTTGGGCCGGATGTGATGATCCCGTTCAGACAGGAAAACATGGGGGCCGAGGATTTCGCGTTCTTCGTGCAGCCCGATCTCAAGGTGCCCGGCTACTACTTCGGGGTTGGCGGTACGCCGCAGGCGGCCTTCGATGCGGCGAAGGCGGGCGGCCCGCCGGTGCCCTCGCACCACTCGCCGCTGTTCAAGATCGCGCCGGAACCCGCGGTGACGCTCGGCACCGAGGCGATGGTTTCGGCGACGCTCGAACTGCTGAAACCGCGCTCATGATATTTCAAGGTTAACAGCCTGTTATCTTTACCTTGATGGCGCCCGCACTATAATTGCGGGCGTCATTTTCCGCACAAAGGGTTTCCTCATGCGCGCCGGGTTCAGGCTCCTGCTTGCAGCAAGCGCGGCGGTGCCTTTGGCTGCCTTCGCGGGCAACGCTCTCTCGCCCGGCAAATGGGCCTCGACCGGCGCTGTCACCTCCGTCGACATGCCAGGGATGCCGCCCGAGGCGCTGGCGATGATGAAGAAACGCCCGATCAATCACAGCTATTGCCTCACGCCCGAACAGGCGGCGAAAGACCCGCGCCAGATGTTCAAGGGCGACAACGGCGAATGCGAGTACACGAAGTTCAACATGGCCGGTGGCAGGCTGAACGCTGCGATGCAGTGCAAGGGGCCGCAGGGCAAGATGACGATGACGATGCTCGGCACCTACAGCGCCACCAGCTATGAATCGACCAACGTCATGGTCGTGGAAGGCCCGCGCGGGAACATGCGGATGACTTCGAAGATCAGCGGCAAGCGTACAGGCGCCTGCTAGCAATACCTCTCAAACCTCCCTGCTTGTGGAAGTGTCAGCACTTTCATAGCCTTCGGCCCGTTCTGGGGAGGAACACCATGAAAGCCATGACCGGTATCGCCCTTTTTGCGGCGATCTTTTCCGTTTCCGCGCGCGCGGAGCCTGCGTTTCCCGATGCCGCCGCCAGCGATCCTGTAAAGCTCGGCTGGATGCAGGGCTCGCCGCCTCCGCCGGAAAAGCGCATTGCGTTCGGCGACTACAGCTTCTTCACCTTTCCGCAGTGGCGCTGGAGTTTCTCGCACTGGCGCGAACTGATGCCGAGCGTGGGCGTCTCGCGCGGGGCAGGGCCGGTGAGCGCGTTGCCGCGTGCTGAACGCAGCGACATCGATGGCGTGACGTTCACGCCGATAGGCGGAACGGCACCCATGACATGGGCCGCATCGCTTGCCGCCAACTACACAGACGGCATCGTCGTGCTCCACAAGGGGCGCGTCGTCTACGAGCGCTATTTCGGCGCGCTGAAGCCCGAAGGCGAGCACATCGCCTTTTCCGTCACCAAGTCGTTCATCGGCACGCTCGCCTCCATGCTGGTCGTGGAAGGCAAGATCGATCCAGCGAAAGCCGTGGCGTTCTACCTGCCCGAACTGAAAGACAGCGGCTTCGGCGACGCCACCGTCCGGCAGGTGATGGACATGACGACCGGTCTCGACTTCACCGAAAAGTACGGCGATCCGAACTCCTCGTTCGCGGGCTATGTCGCGGCGATCGGGGCGGGGCCGCGCCCGGCCGATTATGCGGGGCCAAATGGCGATTATGCCTATCTCGCCACGGTGAAGAAGGCGGGTGCGCACGGCGAAGGCTTCACCTATCGCACCGTCAATACCGATGTGCTCGGCTGGATCGTCTCGCGCGTCGGCGGCAAGCCCTTCACCGAGCAGCTTTCCGAGCGGATCTGGGCGCCGATGGGCGCGGAGGCGGACGGTTATTTCCAGGTCGATCCGGTCGGCACGCCGTTCGCGGGCGGCGGCTTCAACATGCGTCTGCTCGATCTCGCGCGCTTCGGCGAGCTGATGCGGCTTGGCGGGCGCATGGGCGGCAAGCAGATCCTGCCGGAAGCGGCGATTGCCGATATCGTGCGCGGGGCCCGCAAGGAAGACTTCGCCAAGGCGGGCTATGCGACGCTGCCGGGCTGGAGCTACCGGAACCAGTGGTGGGTCAGCCACAACTCACACGGCGCCTACACCGCGCGCGGCATTCACGGACAGGCGATCTATGTCGACCCGAAGGCTGAAATGGTCATTGCCCGCTTCGCCTCGCACCCGATGGCGGGAAATGCGAACTTCGATCCAACGTCGCTTCCCGCCTATCAGGCGCTCGCCGAGCACCTGATGCGTACGAAGTGATCAGGCCGCAGGCTCTTCGATCGGCTTCGGCTTCGTGCCCCCGCCAAGCCGGTCCGCCAGCTTGAACATGAACGGGTTGAGCGCGATCGAGAGCAGCGCGGCGGCGAGGATCAGGTTGTTCGTATCGTGCGAGATGAGTTCGAGCGTCACGCCGAGCCCGGCGAGGATGAACGAGAACTCGCCGATCTGCGCAAGGCTCGCCGCAATCGTAAGGCCTTCGCCCCGTTCTCGTTTGAACAGGCTCGTTACCGCCACGGCAGCAATGGACTTGCCGATAAGGATAATCGCCAGCGTCGCGATGACACCGATCGGTTCGCGGATCAGTGTCGAAGGATCGAACAGCATCCCAACCGACACGAAGAACAGCACTGCGAAGGCATCGCGCAGCGGCAGCGAACGTTCCGCGGCGTTGTGGCCGAGCGGCGTGCTGTTGAGCACGAGACCCGCAACGAAGGCGCCGAGCGCGAACGAAGCGCCGAACACCGCATAGGCGAGCCAGGCGATGCCGAGCGCGATGGCAAGCACGCCGAGCGTGAACAGTTCGCGTGAGCGCGTATGTGCGATCCACACGAGGATCACCGGCATGGCGCGCACGCCGACAACGAACATCAGCGCGAGGAACGCGGCGATCTTGGCGAAGGTCCAGGCGATTTCGCGTGCAATCGCAGCGCCACCGCCCATTTCACCCATGTTCGCCAGCAACGGCAACAGGACGAGCGCGATGATGATGACAAGATCTTCAACGAGCAGCCAGCCGACCGCGATCTGTCCGATGCTCGTTTTCAGCTGGCCCCGGCCTTCGATCGCGCGCAGCAGCACCACGGTCGATGCGACGGAGAGCGAGAAACCGAAGATTGCGGCTTCCGGCCCCGACATGCCCATCAGCAAGCCCGTGCCCCAGCCGAGCGCGGTTGCAACCGCGATCTGCACGATGGCACCAGGCAGCGCGATCGATTGAACGCGCATCAGTTCCTTCGGGGAAAAGTGCAGCCCGACGCCGAACATCAGCAGGATCACGCCGATTTCGGCGAGTTGGGGCGCGAGCGATTGGTCGGCCACCCAGCCCGGCGTGAAGGGTCCAACGACCACACCGGCAACAAGATATCCGACGATCGGCGAGAGTTTCAGCCGGTTCGCCAGCATTCCGAACAGAAAGGCGAGCACGAAGCCGCCGACGAGGATGAGGATCAGGTTGTCGTGGTGCACGCGCCTCGCATTTCGATTAGGATTTGATTTCGTATGATCTTATACAGGCGAGGGTCGCGCCGTCACCTGTACAGTGTGAAAATTGTTTATCGTTGCGGTATCTTCAAGATGCGGAACGAATTGCGGCTGCGCTTTCGCTTTCCGCCTTCAGTCGCCCACCGCTCAGAATCTCACCCGTGCGGGGCGCAAACAGCATCAGCATCTGGCCAAGGCCAAGCGCAAAGCCGAGCGCCAGCAGCGGGTGTATGAGGAGGAGGAGCGGATAGGCGGGCGATCCGAGCGGGCCGGTCAATGCCTCGAACAGTGGCGTCGAAAGCCAGATCAGGATCATGTGCGAGCAGAACAGGAAGAAGGCGTAGGGCTCCAGCCAGCGGAACATCGCGGGCCGCGCTGCGACGCCCCACGCGATGCGCGCGAAGGCGAGCGCCGCGGCAAGGCGAAGGCCGAGATCGAGCAGCGGCATCAGCGCCGGCGACATCACCGTTCCGCCCGGCACGGGCACGCTGACGATCAGCTTGATGACGGCGATGGCGGTGAACGGCGCGAGCGCCGCGGTGAAGGGCACCCCGGCGATGCGCGCGCCAAGGTCGTGGCGGCGTGCGGCGATGCCGAGCAGGAAGAACAGCAAAATCTGCGGTCTCAGCATCAGCGGAAAGAACCAGCCCGAGACGCTCCACGCCGCAACGAGCAGGATCGCGCCCGTCAGCCACGGCCCGCGCAGCCGGAGCAGCAACGGTGCCATCGCCATGCAGACGAAGAGGTCGCGCAGGAATGGCGTCTGCACGTTGATGTGATTGGGGGTGAGGATCGAGAGCAACTCGTCGATCAGCCACCAGAGGCTTTCGGGAATCGGTGCCCGCAGGAAACCGAGCCATGCCGTGCCCGAGACGAGCAGGATGGCGAGCGCGTTCCACAGCGCCATGGGCAGCAGAATCGTGCGCGCCTTGCGCTCAAGGAACGTGCGCCACGACCTTATCGCCGCGCCCGCGACGAGATAGCCCGAGATCATGCCGAGCAGCGGCACGGCGCTGCGGCCGAACACCTCCATCAGCACGAGGCGGAACAGGCCTTGGCCGGTCCCTGCTGCTGCTGTGAGTTCGGCGCCGCCGAGGCCCGTCCACGCATGGACATAGACGATGCCGAGCACACACAGCACACGTGTGACGGCGATCGTGTCGGAAAGGCGCGGGGAGAGCGGTTCGCCGGGCACCTTCTGATGAACGGATACGCTGTTCAAGCGCGCGCTTCCCGGCGGGCCCGCATCAGTCCTTCTTCTCGCGCACGATCTGGAAGTCGCTCGCGCTCAGCTTCACGTCCCATTTCGAGCCGTCCGCCTTGCGCGCGTCGTCCACCTCGAAGAGGGGGCCGTCGTCGTCGAGTTCGATCTCTTCCCAGCTCACATAGCCCGCGGCTTTCAGCACGGGCACGATCTTCTCGATTTCCGTCGCGGTGGCCTGGCGATCCGCAAATGCGGGTGCGGATAGGCCGATGAGCGCTGCCGCGCCGATTCCCGTGGCGATTTGCCGATACATGCCTGATCTCCTTGTCTTCCTCACCCAGCCGAAACGGTTGCTGCGTTTCGTCGGTTCCTTGGCAAGGCGCGGTTCGGCGTGCGCGCGGCGCTATTCGGCGGGCTCCAGCAGGCGTTCCTTGGCGATCTTCTCGCGCCAGACGAGCGGGGCGAGGTGGTGGACGTTCTTGCCCTCGCTGTCGACGGCGACGGTGACGGGGAAGTCCTTCACCTCGAACTCGTAGATCGCTTCCATGCCGAGGTCTTCGAAGCCGACGACCTTGCTGCCCTTGATGGCGCGGGCAACGAGATAGGCCGCGCCGCCCACCGCCATCAGGTAGGCGCTCTTGTGATCGCGGATCGCGTCCACGGCCATCGGCCCGCGTTCGGCCTTGCCGACCATCGCGGTGAGGCCCTGTTCCAGCATCATGCGGGTGAACTTGTCCATGCGGGTGGCCGTGGTGGGGCCTGCCGGGCCGACGACCTCTTCGCCCACGGGATCGACCGGGCCGACATAATAGATGACTCGGCCCTTGAACTCGACAGGCAGGTCCTCGCCTTTCGCCAGCATGTCCTGAATGCGCTTGTGCGCGGCATCGCGCCCGGTGAGCATCTTGCCGTTCAGCAGCAGCCGGTCGCCCTGCTTCCAGCTCTGCACGACCTCGGGCGTCAGCGTGTCGAGATCGACGCGGATCGCTTCCTTGGAAGGCGTCCATTCCACCTTCGGCCAGTCGGCAAGGTCCGGCGCTTCGAGATAGGCCGGGCCGGAGCCGTCGAGCACGAAGTGCGCGTGGCGCGTCGCGGCGCAGTTCGGGATCATCGCGATCGGCTTCGAGGCGGCGTGCGTCGGGCAATCGTAGATCTTGACGTCGAGCACGGTCGCGAGCCCGCCGAGGCCCTGCGCGCCGATGCCGAGCGCGTTCACCTTGTCGTGAATCTCGATGCGCAGTTCTTCGAGTTCGTTCTGCGGCCCGCGCGCCTTCAGCTCCGCCATGTCGATCGCTTCCATCAGCGATTCCTTGGCGAGCAGCATGGCCTTTTCCGCCGTGCCGCCGATGCCGATGCCGAGCATTCCGGGCGGGCACCAGCCGGCGCCCATCTGCGGCACCATCTCCAGCACCCAGTCCACGATGGAATCGCTGGGGTTCAGCATCTTGAACTTGGACTTGTTCTCGCTGCCGCCGCCCTTCGCCGCGACGGTGATCTCCACCGTGTCGCCGGGCACCATTTCGATGTGCACCACGGCGGGCGTGTTGTCCTTCGTGTTCTTGCGCGAAAATGCCGGGTCCGCAACGATCGAGGCGCGCAGGCGGTTCTCCGGGTGGAGGTAGGCACGGCGCACGCCTTCATCGATCATTTCCTGAACAGTTTTCGTGGTTTGCCACTGGACGTTCATACCGATTTTCACGAAGGCGGTGACGATGCCGGTGTCCTGGCAGATCGGGCGGTGCCCCTCCGCGCACATGCGGCTGTTCGTCAGAATCTGCGCAATTGCGTCCTTTGCGGCCGGTCCCTGCTCGAGTTCGTACGCGCGCCCGAGCGCGCGAATGTAGTCCATGGGGTGATAGTAGCTGATGTACTGAAGCGCGTCGGCGACCGACTCAATGACGTCTTCTTCGCGGATCACCGCCATGCAAAAGCCCTCTCGAAAAGACCGATTTGGGGGCGGTGATTAGCCATCGCGGAGGCCTTCGTCCACCAGTGTCTTGCACGGATTCTTCAAGCGATTCAGCTAAGTGCCTGATCTCGTCACAAAAACTTAAATTGTGTAAAAACCCCCTTGCGTTAGGCGCGGGTTCACCACAAAGTCTGGTTCTGGGACCGGGGGGTCACCACAACAGCTTGTGTCACACGGGAAACGAAGCTTTCCCGGGGCAGGGCCGGTTTTGCCCCCTTGGTCCGGCGAGAGATCGCCGGGGCCTGTGGATTACGAGGATATCGGGGACGGCGCGACATCGCCCGTATCCGTTGCGGGAAACACCCGCTACCCCATATTCGCAGTACCCCTTGACGAATTTGGAACGAAGCAGGAACATAGGGGAGTCGGCTCAGATGGATTTCAGTGGCGTGGATACGGCGACTCTTGACGGCGACCTCGACGTTGCGGCGGTGCGCCCGCGCGGCGCGAGTTCGCACGCCGTCGAGATCGACCATGGCCGCGACGCGCTCCTCACCGATTTCGGTCGGGAGACGCTCGAGGATCGCTACCTGCTGCCGGGCGAGAAGCCGCAGGATCTGTTCGCCCGCGTCGCCGCGGCCTATGCGGACGACGATGCCCACGCGCAGCGCCTCTACGACTATATCTCGCGCCTGTGGTTCATGCCCGCGACGCCCGTGCTCTCGAACGGCGGCACCGGGCGCGGCCTTCCCATCTCCTGCTACCTGAACAGCGTGTCGGACAGCCTTGAAGGCATCGTCGGCACGTGGAACGAGAACGTCTGGCTCGCCTCCAAGGGCGGCGGCATCGGCACCTATTGGGGCCATGTCCGCGGCATCGGGGAGCCCGTGGGCCTGAACGGCAAGACGTCGGGCATTGTCCCGTTCGTGCGCGTCATGGATTCACTGACACTGGCGATAAGCCAGGGATCGCTGAGGCGGGGATCCGCAGCTTGCTACCTCGACATCTCGCACCCGGAGATCGAAGAGTTCCTCGAAATCCGCAAGCCTTCCGGTGATTTCAACCGCAAGGCCTTGAACCTCCATCACGGCGTCCTTGTCACCGACGCCTTCATGGAGGCCGTGCGAGATGGTCTTCCCTTCGATCTCGTCAGCCCGAAGGACGGTTCGAAGCGGGGTCAGGTGGATGCGCGCGCGCTGTTCCAGAAGCTGGTCGAGACCCGGCTGGCGACGGGCGAGCCATACATCATCTTCATCGATCACGTGAACAACACGATGCCGAAGCATCAGCGCGACGTCGGCCTCAAGGTCACCACGTCGAACCTGTGCTCGGAAATCACGCTGCCGACCGGCGTCGACCAGCACGGCAAGGACCGCACGGCGGTGTGCTGCCTCTCCAGCCTCAACCTCGATACGTGGGACGAGTGGTCGAAGGACAAGGCCTTCATCGAGGACGTGATGCGCTTCCTCGACAACGTGCTCAGCGACTATATCGAGCGGGCGCCCGACGAGATGGAGCGCGCCAAATACGCCGCCGCGCGCGAGCGCTCGGTCGGTCTTGGCGTCATGGGCTTCCACAGCTTCCTGCAGGCGCGTTCGATCCCGTTCGAAGGCGCGATGGCGAAGTCCTGGAACCTCAAGATCTTCCGCCACATCCGCGCGCACGTGGATGAGGCCTCGATGCTGCTCGCGACCGAGCGCGGCGCCTGCCCGGACGCTGAGGATATGGGCGTGATGGAGCGTTTCTCGTGCAAGATGGCGATCGCGCCGACCGCGTCGATCAGCATCATCTGCGGCGGCACATCGGCCTGTATCGAGCCGATCCCCGCGAACATCTACACGCACAAGACGCTGTCGGGCAGCTTCACCGTCCGGAACCCGCACCTTGAAAAGGTGCTGGAGGACAAGGCGAAGAACAGCGACAAGGTGTGGAGCACGATCCTGGAGCGCGGCGGCTCCGTGCAGCACCTCGATTTCCTCACGCCCGAAGAGAAGGCGACGTTCCGCACCGCGTTCGAGATCGATCAGCGCTGGCTGCTCGAGCTCGCCGGCGACCGCACGCCCTATATCGATCAGGCGCAGAGCCTCAACCTGTTCCTGCCGGCGGACATCGAGAAGTGGGATCTTCTGATGATGCACTACCGGGCGTGGGAGCTGGGCATCAAGTCGCTCTATTATTGCCGCTCCAAGTCCATCCAGCGCGCGGGCTTCGCGGGCGGCGTGGAGGCGGACAACACCATCGACCTCAAGATGATCGAGGTGGAGGTGAAGGACTACGACGAGTGTCTCGCTTGTCAGTAGGGACCTGCCAATAGGGGTTTCGATCAAAGCGATACTTTGATCGCGGGAAACAGTGTAAATTCGGGCGGCCTTGAAGCCTGGCCCGCAATGGGAAAGTAACGGCGATGCCTCTTCTGCAAGCCTCCAAGCAGTACAAGCCCTTCGAGTATCCGTGGGCATACGACTATTGGAAGCTCCAGCAGCAGCTCCATTGGCTGCCAGAGGAAGTGCCGCTCGGCGAGGATTGCCGGGATTGGGCGCAGAAGCTCTCGGATCACGAGCGCAACCTGCTCACGCAGATCTTCCGCTTCTTCACGCAGGCGGACGTCGAGGTGCAGGATTGCTACCACGAGAAATACGGCCGCGTCTTCAAGCCCACCGAGATCAAGATGATGCTGACCGCGTTCAGCAACATGGAGACGGTGCACATCGCCGCCTACAGCCACCTGCTCGACACGATCGGTATGCCCGAAAGCGAGTACGGCATGTTCCTTCAATACAAGGAAATGAAGGACAAGCACGATTACCTCGCGACCTTCGGCGTCGATACGGACGAGGATATCGCGAAGACGCTCGCCATGTTCGGCGGCTTCACCGAAGGGCTTCAGCTCTTCGCCAGCTTCGCCATGCTGATGAACTTCCCACGCCACAACAAGATGAAGGGCATGGGCCAGATCGTCAGCTGGTCGGTGCGCGACGAGAGCCTGCACTGCGAGGGCATCATCAAGCTGTTCCACACCTTCTGCCAGGAGCGGGATTGCCTGACCCCGGCGATGCGCAAGGAAATCCGCGACACCTGCTATCACACGGTGGATCTGGAGGACGCGTTCGTCGATCTGGCGTTCGAGATGGGCCCGGTGCCCGGCATGACGCCCGACGACATCAAGAACTACATCCGCTTCATCGCTGATTGGCGGCTCAGCCAGCTTGGCCTCAAGCCGATCTACAAGATCAGCGAACACCCGCTGCCGTGGCTCGCGCCGCTGCTGAATGGTGTCGAGCACGCCAACTTCTTCGAAACCCGCGCCACCGAATATTCGAAAGCCGCCACCAAGGGCAGCTGGAACGACGTGTGGGACGCCTTCGACAAGCGCAAATCCGCGAAAATCACCACCGCCGCCAACGAGGCGGGCGACGCGCAGGGGCTGCTGGGGGTGGCGGAGTAGGTTGATCGCAGCTTTTTAAGAGAGGGGGTGTTTACTATGGCTTCCTAACAAACTCGGACAGAAAGCTGGATCTCTGATCTATCGGGGACGCACAAGCTACTGACGCTACCTTTGCATTCATGCTGAGGATTCGGGTCCGGACAATGTGCTTCCGGGACACAAGATCAACAATCCAAACTGTCCCTAAACGCCTCTTTCTAAAGGAGAACGCTATGCGCGTTTTTTTTATGATGGAGAGCGGTTGTGACTGGCGTTGGTATGCCGAGTCGGATGAAGGAGACCCGTTGGGTCGTTCCGGCTTCGCATTTCCAACGCTTCCTGAAGCACAACAAAACTTCGAACTGGTGTGTTCCGACAAGGAATGGATTTAGCCGGTAGTCATCAACCGTGGCGGAGGTGATGTCATCACCTCCGCCACTCCAATATCAGAGTTAGAGAATACGTTCAGCGCTCATAGCTGCGTGAAGCACACGTACAATGCGAACGCCCTGATCATCGACGGCATAGAAGATCCGATGACTGCGGCAGGGCAGGGTGCGATATGGCTTCCGGAGGTCGGTTCGGAGCATTCCCGCTTCAGGATGTCGCACCAGCAAGTCGAAGTTCATTTTCAGCTTCGCCATGTAGACATCGGCAATCTCTGGCCCGAATTCGGCTTCGCTCCATTCATAGATATGCGCGAGGTCGGCAAGCGCCGCCTCGGTGAAACGGACGTCAGCCACGCGCGCGGCGGCGTTTCCGGTGGTCTGCTATCACATCGTCGATGGTGCGCGTGCTGATGCCCGACTTCTCCCCGGTATCGAGTGCAGCTTCCAGTGCCGCCAGTTCGTCCGCCCGTTCCTGATCCCGCCGGATCAGGTCGCGCACATAGTCGCTGGTGCTGCTGTAGCGGCCTTCGGCCACACGGTGTTCCGCCCAGTTCTTGAGGGCGTCGGGGATCGAGACGTTCATCTGTGCCATGTCAATCTTTATAGAATTTCCTATAAATCTTGACAAGTGTCCACTCTACCGCCCCAGACTCCAAACCCTGTTCTAATAGGATTTCCTGTGCCAGCGTTCCTGCATTGCGGGCCGCCTAACCCGGCGTGCCGAAGAAAACAGGAATTGCGCGCTTGGCCTCCACTTCCTCTACTTGTCCGTCTCGCTCGCGCGGAAAAGCGTGTGGCTTTGCCGGAAACGGACGCGAGCGATCTCCCCGGACTGTCTCCGAAACCGCGCCGCTCGCCTCCGGGTTCACCCCGGTCTCACTTCGCTCACCCCAGGCGCCGCATCAGCAACCACAAACACGCCAGCAGCACCACGATGTCGATGGCGACGAACGCCGTGCCGATCGGCGTCCAGCTGCCTTTGCCGGGCGGGTTCGCGGCGAAGGAGAGCGCAGCGCCGATCGCGGGGAGGATAAGCCCGGCCCAGAGCGCTCCGCGCCCGCCGCTGCGCCACAGGAAAATGCCGATCAAAAAGTAGCCCGCGCCGAATGCGGCGGTGATCGCGAGTTCCGGGCTCATCGGCCGCAGCGCGAGCAGCGCGACGTGTCCGACGCCGGTCAGCAGCATCAGCGTGCCTGCGCTCTTGCGTATGAAATCGGCGCTCATGATTGGTCCTTCCCCGTCTGCACCCGTTCCGGTCTGCGGCCGATCGTGGTGGGCTGCGCGTGGCGGCGCAACGTCTTCAAAAGGACAGGAAAGAAATGTGGGGGACAGCAGGAGCGCGCTATCCCCCGAGGAGGAGGTGTTTACTGCGGGGAGGGTCCGCCGGCCCCTTGCGGAGGGTGGTGGGACGGTAGTCGCCGGCGGAACCTCCCCTCTGTAGGTAAGGCAGCGCTGCGTTCGGACTTTGATCTGAGTCAAACTCGCTTTGCGGCGCGGTTCTTTCTTTCAAAGGAAAACGGCGGTTTAGCGTGCGATGCGCAGCAGCTTCTCGCGAGAGGTGTCGCCGCGCGCGACGCTGACGGCGGATTTGGGAAGGCCGAGCGCCTTCGCGACGAGTCGGCAGACAGCGGCGTTCGCTTTGCCGTCTTCGGGCGGGGCGGAAACCCACACGCGGGCGCGCGGGCCTTCGGGCGTGTCTTCAACGACGATGCGTTCGCCGCCGCGCGCTTTCGGCGTCACCCGCACGGCGAGCGTGCCGTCGGGCGAAACGAGCGCTGCGAGCGCGGCTTCCATCCTTCAGCGGCCAACGAACAGGAAGCCGACCGCCGCCATGATGCAGCCGAAGGCCGCGAGGTGGCGCCAGTGCAGCGGTTCGCCGAGATAGGTGACCATGAACACGCCGAAGATGGTGAGCGCGATCGCCTCCTGCGCGATCTTCAGCTGCCCCGGTGTCCAGCCGGCGGCGGCGCCGATGCGGTTCGCGGGGACCGCGAGCGCATATTCGAAGAAGGCGATGCCCCAGCTGATGAGGATGATCACGAACATCGGCCTTGCGCCCGCCGCGCCGGCCTTCAGGTGCCAGTACCACGCGAAGGTCATCAGGATGTTCGAGAAGGTGAGGAGGACGATCGTCTGCATGGAGACACGTCTTAGCGCGCGCGGGGGCACGCCGCCACGGCTGTTCAGGCACGAGTCAGCGTTCCATGGCAACCTTCGCGGGGAAGCTTTTCGTGGGAGCCGTTTGCGCAGTCTTGCGTTTGGCAGCCGAAGCGAAGGCTTCATGTGACTGGTTTTGGAGAGGTTTATGAAAAAGGTCGTATTCGCCGCGGTTGCGGCTTCGCTGATCCCGCTTGCCGGTGTCGCCTCGGCTCCGGCGTTTGCCGATCCGCCGGAGTGGGCGCCCGCGCACGGCAAGCGCGCCAAGGATCGGGATCGCTGGTATGCCGATGATCACTACCGCAAGGGCAATTATCGCGAGCGGCGCCTCGGCCGCGACGAGCAGATCTATCGCGGTCGCGACGGGCGCTATTACTGCAAGCGCAAGGACGGCACGACCGGCCTCATCATCGGCGGCGTGGCTGGCGGCGTGCTCGGCCACGAGATCGCGCCGGGCGGCTCCAAGACCGTTGGCGCCGTGCTCGGCGCTGTCGCGGGCGGCCTCGTCGGCAAGAGCCTCGACGACGGTGTCAAGTGCCGCTGAGCTGACGGAATAACAAGGCTTCCTGTCCGGTATCCGCTTTTGTTAGGGTGGGGCCGGACAGGGAGGCCTTTTCATGATGAAACAAGGATTTGTGGCGGGTGCAGCACTGCTGGCGCTTGCGGCGTGCGGCGGCAACGATGCCAGCGAGGCCTCGAAGGGCGAGGGCAAGGAGGTCGCCAGCGGCAGTGTCGAAACCGGGGAGGGCGAGGCGCAATACAGCGTGCGTCAGGACGGCGAGAATTCCACCGTCACCGTCACCGGACCCGATGGGCAAACGGGCACGTTCAAGAGCGGCGAGGCTGCCGCGAGCTTCCTCCCCGATTTTGCGCCGCTCTATCCGGGCGCGAAGGTTGTCGGCGGCGCGGGCGGGGATTCCAGCACGGGCAAGGGCGGCATGGTCAACTTCGAAACCGGCGACGCGCCGGAAAAGGTGATCGCCTGGTACAAGGCAGCGGCCGAGAAGTCCGGCCTCAAGGTCGCCGGTGAAATGACGACGCCCGAGATGCGCATGGTCGCTGCGCAGGACGACGCGACCGGGCGCAGTCTGCAGGTCCACGCCTCCGCGAAGGAAGGCGGCGGCAGCACCGCGAGCCTGATCGCAGGCAGCAAGTAGAGGGGGCTGGAGCGGAGTTGATAACAGGGCCGTAAGGTTAACCATCAAAGTTTTGACGTTAACCGCCTTCGGCAAGACCTCGTTAGTCATTCGGGTCGCTAATGGGCACCGGGTCAAGAAAATGCTCGGGAGTCTAGGGGCCATGGACAAGGTTGAACTCGCTGACGCGGTCTACGCCCGCGTCTTCCCTATGATCATTATCATCTGCGCCGTTGTCGGCACCGCCAGCTTCGCGCTGCAAAATTATTCGCAGGCGGTGTGGGCCTTTATCGCGATCGGCCTTGCGATGAAGCTCAACGGCATCATAGAGCGCCGCCGTTTCGAACGCTCGGAACGTCTCGCGGCACTCGGCTGGAACCGCGCGCGCAATCCGCTCGGTTCATTCTGAACACTCCGTCCGAAGTTCGGTCGCGCCGCCCCCGATCCCGCCCGGGGGTGGCGCCTTCCGTTCGCCGATTGGACAATTGACTAACACTTGAGGCTGCGACATCCTCCGCTCCGGGAAGTTCGTAAAGAACGCCGGAAACCGGCAAAGGGTGGGAGCAGCAGCTATGAAGACGATCACCGCGTTCGCCGCGTTGATGGCGACGGCAGCATGGACCGCGCAGGCTTTCGCGCAGCAAGCGGGCGAGCAGGCGGACACCGCCGAAGAGCAGGTCGCCGAAACCATCATCATCACGGGCACGCGCATCAGCCGCCCCGAACTCGACTTCGCGAACCCCGTCACAACGCTGTCCGCTGACGCCATCGCGCAGTCCGGCAAGACCAATATCGCCGATTTCCTGACGCAGAGCCCGGCACTCGTCGGTTCCCAGACGGGCAACCTCACCGGCGGTTCCGAGTCGGAGTTCGGCGAGGCGGGCCTCAACCTCCTCGATCTCAGGAACCTCGGCACCGACCGCACGCTGGTGCTGGTGGACGGGCGCCGTCACGTGTCCGCGCTCGCGGGCTCGGCCGCGGTGGACATCAATGCCATCCCCACGGACCTCATCGAAGCCGTCGACGTGCTGACCGGCGGCGCTTCGGCGATCTACGGCGCGGACGGTGTCTCGGGCGTCGTCAACTTCCGCCTGAAGCACGATTTCGAAGGCATCACCGCGCGCGGCCAGATCGGCATTTCGCAGCGCGGCGACGGTGGCAACCGCTACGGCGCGATCACCGCAGGCACCAACTTTTCCGAAGGCCGGGGCAACATTGCCGCCGCTTATGAATACAACAAGGAAGACAGGCTGAACGAGCTGCAGCGCTCGCGGCTACGCAATCCGCGCGCCAAGTGGCTGTACCGGAATCAGGGCGATATTCCGGACGATCCCAGTATTCCGGACTATATCCCCTATAACGACGTCCGCTATGCGGACAGCGCGCGCATGGGCGCCGTCGATGTCGATTTCGACTATGCGTCCGACTTCGAGGGCGACGGCGACATCTACGATCGCGGCCTCGTGCTGGAGGAATCCGGCGGATACGCGCAGGGCGGATCGAGCACGCCCATCGACGGCTACCAGGGCGACCTCTTCCCGGGCCTGGAACGCCACCTCCTCAACGTCCTAGGCCGCTATGAATTCAGCGATGCTTTCACTCTCTTCGCGGAAGGCAAGTACGTCCGCACCAAGGCGTGGACGCAGCAACAGCCGACCTACGATTTCTACCTGTTCCAGACTGCGGAAAACCCGTTCATGCCGGATTCGATCCGCGACGCGATCGTGCCTGGCGCTGCAGCCGCCGCCTACGAAGATCCGGAGATGCCGGACGGCGTGTGGGTTACGCGCGACAATTTCGATCTCGGCGTCAATTTCGAGGAGAACGTCCGCCAAACGCTGCGCGGTGTGATCGGCGCCAGCGGCAATTTCAGCGAGCACCTGAAATACGAAGTGTCGTACGTCTACGGCCAGACGAAGACGCGCACGTTCAGCCAGGGCAACCGGCTGGAAGCCGAATGGCAGGCGGCGATCGATGTTGTCGCCGATCCCGACACGGGCGCGCCGATCTGCCGGACGATGCTTGACCCGGACAATCCGTTCCCAAACTGTGTACCGTATAACATCTTCGGCGAGAATGTGCGCGATCCGGCCGCGATCGGCTTCGTGACGACTGATAGTCTCAGCCGTGCGAAGGTAACCCAGCACGTTGTCTCGGGCTCGATTTCGGGCGACACGGGCGCATTCTTCAATCTTCCGGGCGGGGCGGTCGGCTTCGCCGTCGGCGCCGAGTATCGCAAAGAGAAGAGCACGTTCGATCCGGACCCGGTGATCCGCGACGGTTTGACATGGTACGGTGCGATCCAGCCATCGAGCGGCAGCTTCGACGTGAAGGAAGTGTTCGCCGAGATCAACCTGCCGCTGTTGAAGGACGTGCCGGGCGCACACCTGCTGTCGTTCGGCGGCGCCATCCGGCTTTCGGACTACAGCACGATCGGATCGACGACGACGTGGAAGGTGGACGGCGTCTACGCGCCGATCCCCGACGTCTCGTTCCGCGCGACCTATTCGCAGGCGGTGCGCGCGCCGAATATCGCGGAGCTGTTTGCGCCGGAAAGCTCTTCGTTCAACTTCATCGTCGATCCGTGCGACACGCTGGAGCTGAACAACGGCACCTCGACACGCGAAGCGAACTGCGCGGACTTGATCGGCGGGCTCGGTATCGACCCGACGACGTTCAGCCCGTCGAGCGACCCCAGCTCGTCACTTTTCACCGAGGGTCTGAGCGGCGGTAATCCCGACCTTCAGGAGGAAACCGCGAAGACGTGGACGGCGGGCGTCGTGCTGCGCCCGCGTTTCCTGCCGGGCTTCACCTTCTCGGCGGACTGGTACGACATCAAGATCAGGAACGCGATCAACACGCCGCAGGCCGAGGAACTCGCCGAGCTGTGCGTCGACCAGCCGACGCTCGACAATCCGTTCTGTTCGGCGATCACGCGCGATCCCGACACGGGCTTCATCACCGGCTTCACCTCGCGGCCCGACAATGTCGCGCAGTTCCGCACTGCCGGGCTCGACGTAACGCTCGCCTACCGGATCCACACGGATACGGCGGGCACGTTCAACGTTGCGCTCGCCGGCAATTATCTCGACCGTCTGGATTTCGTGGCGACGCCGGGTGCCGAGGTCGATTCCGACCGCGATGAGGCGCTCGCCTATGCGCCGCGCTACTCGGCGACGCTCGATCTCACGTGGAACAAGGGGCCGGTGACGATCGCGTACGGCATCTCGTGGTTCGACAAGACCCGCCGCTTCACGACCGAGGATCTCGCAGGCGATCCCGATTACAGTGATCCCAAATACTTCTGGGCAAAGCAGAAGTGGGAGCACGAAGTGCAGCTGAGCTACGACATCGGCGAACGATTCAGCATCTACGGCGGCGTCAACAACCTGTTCGACGAGAAGCCGGCGTTCAATTTCAGCTCCTATCCGGTCTCCGCGATGGGCCGCTATTTCTACATGGGTGCGACCGTTTCGTTCTGAACGCAGGGCAGCACAAGGGGGCAGGGCTTATGTACCGGATTCTGGGCGGTTTTCTGCTGCTGGCAACTTCCAGCCTTGCATCTGCCGCGCCGTCCGAGGTGGTGCCGGAGGATTATTACCGGCTCGCGGATGTGGGCGAGCCGGCGTTCTCGCCCGATGGCGGCACGCTCGTCTACATGGTCTCGACCCCCGATCAGGCGCGGGATGAAAAGACGAGTGACCTGTGGACCGTGCCGTGGAAGGGCGGCACGCCCGCGCCGCTCACCCGCACCCCCGAGACGAGCGAATACAGCCCTCGATACACGCCGGACGGCAAGACGATCGTGTTCCTCAGCGATGCGGGCGAAAAGGCGGAGGGCGACGACGAGGAAGACGACAGCGCCCAGCTCTGGCGGATGCCCGCGGCAGGCGGCGCAAGCAAACGGATCACGAGCCTTCCGGGCGGGATCAGCGACTATGATCTGTCGCCGGACGGCAAATACGCCGTCGTTGTCGCCGAGGTCGGCAGGGCTGTGGGCAGCAAGGCAAAGAACCCGCCTCCCGTTGAAACCGAGCGCTTCTATTTCAAGCAGGACGGTCGCGGCTATCTCGACGACCGCACGCAGCAGCTCTTCATCGTCGACCTTGAAACGGGCGCGGCGCGGCAGCTCACGAGCGGCGCGCGCGATCACTGGCGCCCCGCGTGGTCGCCCGACGGCAAGCTCATCGCCTACACCGCCAAGGATCACGGCGAGACCGACAAGACGCTGAACACCGAAATCTACGTGCTGGCGCCATCCGGCGGCGAACCACGCAAGCTCAGCCCGACCGCGAATGCGGACGACGATCCGGATTGGGTCGCGGGCGTTTCATGGTCTCCGGATTCGAAGCGGATCGTCTGGCTCGAAGGCATGGAGGACAAGTGGCTCTACTACGGCACGCCGCACCTTGCCGTCGCCGACGTGGCAACGGGCGCGGTGACGCGGCCCGCAAAGCTCGACCTCTGGTTCTATTACCCGCGCTTCGCCCCGGACGGTTCGATCCTGACGCAGATCGAGGGCGACCGCGACACGTGGCTGGCGCGCGTGGACGCCAAGAGCGGCAGGATCAGCTACCTCACCAAGGGCACGCGCTTCGCCTATGACTATGCCGTCGCAAACGACGGGCGTATCGCCATTCTCGAAACGACCAACGAAAAGCCCGCCGAGCTTTTCGCGCTCGACAAGGGCGCCGCCCGCCCGCTGACCGACCACAATCCGTGGCTGAAAGACCGCGCTCTCGGTGAAACGCGCGACGTCAGCTTCAAGAGCGGCGACGTTGAAATCCACGGCTTCTACGTGCTGCCGCCGGATTATGATCCGGCGAAGCGCTACCCATTGATCGCGGACCTCCACGGCGGCCCCGTCTATCAGCACAGCCACGAGTTCGATCTCGATGCGCGCGCGCTCGCGGCGGCGGGCTATGTCGTCCTCAAGATCAATCCACGCGGTTCATCGGGGCGCGGTTTCGATTTCTCGCGCGCCATCTATGCCGATTGGGGCAATGTCGATGCGCAGGACATCAGCGCGGGCATCACCAATGCGATCGAAACCGGCATCGCGGACCCGAACCGCATCGGCGCCGGCGGCTGGAGCTACGGCGGTATCCTCACCGGCTACATGATCGCCTACGACAAGCGCATCAAGGCGGCGGTCGCGGGTGCGGGCGTTTCCAACATCTTCGCGACGTGGGGCGTCGACATGTATCAGCGCGAATACATGCTCGAACTCGGTACGCCGTGGGAGAACTTCGATACGTGGAAGAAGCTCGCCTATCCGTTCTTCGAACCGGAGCGCATCACCGCGGCGACCTTGTTCCAGTGTGCGGACGCCGACGACAACGTGCCCTGCGTGGGCGCCGAGCAGATGTACCTCACGCTGAAGACACGCGGCATCCCGACAAAGCTGATCGTCTACCCGGGCGAAAACCACGGTCTCACCGTGCCGAGCTACCTCGCGCACCGTATCCGCGCCAACATCGACTGGTACGGTCGCTGGATGAAGGCTGATTGAGCTATTCGCCGAGCAGCGTGCGCGTCAGCGGGTGATCGGGGTCTTCAAGCCCGTCGATGACGTTGAAGTGATGACGCCCCGGTTCCTCGAAAAGCGCGGCTGCGGCGCCAAGGCCGGTCCAGATGTTGGCGAGAAGCGCCGACTGGCGGCGGAATTCAGGACGCTCGTCCGCGCCGACCCAGCAGGTCACACGCGCGCCGGAGAGCGGAGCGAGGAGGGCTGGGCTTTCGGCGGCAGCTTCTCCATCGTCGATGTGAAGCGTGTCGTTCATTCCCGTTCGCATCAGCGGCCGCAGGTCGGTGAGCGCCGAGATCGGCACGGTATGCGCAATGCGGGCCGCGACCTCCGACGGTAGCGGCGAGGATGCGGAGGCCATGCGCGCGGCGAGGTGCCCGCCCGCCGAGTGCCCGGTGATGAAGATCGGGCCGTCGATACGTGCCGCGGCGGCAGTGATCGCGGCGCCGATCTCGCGCGTGATGCCGCCGATGCGGTTCTCGGGGCAGAGCGTGTAGGACGGCATCGCGACGGCGAAACCGCGTGCGAGCGGTCCCCGCGACAGGTGCGACCAGTAGCTCTTGTCGAGCGCGAGCCAGTAGCCGCCGTGGATGAAGACGACGAGGCCGCCGGGCATGCCTTCCGGCAGGAACAGGTCGTAGCGGTTGCGGGGTGCTTCGCCGTAAGGGAGGTCCAGCCTCGCGCGTGTGCCGCACGCATCGCGCCAGCGCTGGGCAGGCTCAACCCACGCGTCCGGCCAGCGGTCGCCGTCCGCGATGTGCGCGGCGTTGGCGTAGGCATCGTCCCAGTCGGTGATCGCGTGCAGGGTCATGTCCACTCCTGTTCGGGTTCACGCACAATGCGCCGCCTCGAAAATATTTCAACCCTGAAACTTTAGGCTTGAAATAATTAAATCGACATGTCAGCCTCCGACTCATCGACAAGGGAGGTCATCCGATGGATGTGGCTGTACTCGGCGGCGGGCCTGCGGGCCTTTATTTCGCGATCAGCATGAAGCTGCGCGATTCCAGCCATCGCATCACGGTGATCGAGCGCAACCGCCCGGACGACACGTTCGGCTGGGGCGTCGTGCTCTCGGACGAGACGCTGGACAACCTCGCCGCGAACGACCCCGTCAGCGCTGCCGCGATCCGCGAACATTTCGCCTATTGGGACGATATCGCCGTCGTTCACAAGGGCGTGCGCACGCTTTCCACCGGGCACGGCTTCTGCGGCATCGGGCGCAAGCAGCTGCTGCTTCTGCTCCAGGCGCGTGCACTGGAGCTCGGCGTCGAAATCCGCTTCGAAACCGAGGCCGAGCCGACGCAGGCCTACATGGACAAGTACGACCTCGTCGTTGCTGCGGACGGGCTCAATTCCCGCACGCGCACCGAGTTCGCGGATCATTTCCAGCCCAATATCGACGTGCGCAAGTGCAAGTTCGTCTGGCTCGGCACGCACCAGAAGTTCGACGATGCTTTCACCTTCATCTTCGAAAAGACCGAGCACGGCTGGGTGTGGGCGCACGCCTACCAATTCGATGCGGATACGGCGACGTTTATCGTCGAGTGCACTGAGGACACCTGGGCAGCCTTCGGCTTCGGCGAAATGACGAAGGAAGAGTCGATCGCGACGTGCGAGCGCATCTTCGCAAAGCACCTCGGCGGGCATCCGCTGATGTCGAACGCGGCGCATGTGCGCGGTTCGGCGTGGATCAACTTCCCGCGTGTGCTCTGCGAGCGCTGGTCTTACCAGAACGTCGCGCTGCTCGGCGACGCGGCGGCGACGGCGCACTTCTCGATCGGTTCGGGCAGCAAGCTCGCGATGGAAAGCGCTGTGGCGCTTGCCGACTATATCCACAGCGAGCCGACGCTGGCGGCGGCCTTCCAGAAGTATGAGGATGCGCGCCGTGTCGAGGTGCTGCGCCTGCAATCGGCGGCGCGCAACTCGATGGAATGGTTCGAGGAGGTCGAGCGCTACCTCGATCTCGACCCGGTGCAGTTCAACTATTCGCTGCTCACGCGTTCGCAGCGCATCTCGCACGAAAACCTGCGCCTGCGCGACCGCGCGTGGCTCGACAGCGCGGAGACGTGGTTCCAGCAGCAGGCGGGCGCCGGAAACGTGCGCCGCGCGCCGATGTTCGCGCCTTTGAATCTGCGCGGCATGACGCTTGAAAATCGCATCGTCGTCTCGCCGATGGCGCAGTACAAGGCGGTCGACGGCTGCCCGACCGACTGGCACTTCGTGCACTATGCCGAGCGCGCAAAGGGCGGCGCGGGCCTCGTGTTCGTGGAAATGACCTGCGTGAGCCCGGAAGGGCGTATCACGCCCGGCTGCCCCGGCCTTTATGCGCCGGAACATGAGGTGGCTTGGAAGCGGCTCGTCGATTTCGTTCACGCTGAAACATCCGCGAAGATCTGCGCGCAGCTCGGCCATTCCGGTTCCAAGGGCTCGACGCAGATCGGCTGGGAGGAAATGGACGCGCCGCTGCCTGCGGGCAACTGGCCGCTGCTTGCAGCCTCCGCCGTGCCGTGGTCCGAGAAGAACGCCGTGCCGAAAGCGATGGACCGCGCGGACATGGATCGGGTGCGTGATCAGTTCGTCGCGGCGGCCGAGATGGCGAACCGTGCGGGCTTCGACATGGTCGAGATCCACGCCGCGCACGGCTATCTGCTCTCGTCGTTCATCAGCCCGCTCACCAACCGCCGCGAGGACGAGTATGGCGGCAGCCTCGAAAACCGGATGCGCTATCCGCTCGAAGTCTTCCGCGCGGTGCGCGCTGTGTGGCCGGATGAAAAGCCGATTTCGGTGCGTATCTCAGCGAACGACTGGGTCGGCGACGAGGGCGTGACGCCGGAAGAAGCCGTGCAGATCGCCGAAATCCTGAAGGACGCAGGCGTCGACATTTGCGACGTTTCCGCAGGGCAGACGTCGGTGCGCGCAAAACCTGTCTACGGCCGCATGTTCCAGACGCCGTTCTCCGACCGTATCCGCAACGAGACCGGCATGGCGACGATGACCGTCGGCAACATCTACGAGCCCGACCACGCCAACTCGATCCTGATGGCGGGCCGCGCTGATCTCGTCTGCCTTGCGCGACCGCACCTCGCCGATCCCTATTGGACGCTGCACGCCGCAGCGACGCTCGGCGACAAGCAGACGGAATGGCCGAAGCCCTATCTCGCCGGGCGCGATCAGGCGTTCCGCCTCGCCGAGCGCGGGCCTGAGCAGATGACGGGCAAGGTATGATCGCAGGGCAGAGCGCACTCGTCACGGGCGGTGGCACCGGCGCGGGCCGGGCCATCGCGCTTGCGCTTGCCGGTGCAGGCGTCCGCGTCACCATCTGCGGCCGTCGTCTCGCACCGCTGGAAGCGGTCGCGGCGGAAAGCGACCGCATTGTTGCCGCGCAGGCGGACGTGACCGATGAAGCGGCGATGTGCGCGCTCCACGAAACACACGGACCGTTCGATATCGTTGTGGCGAACGCAGGCGCGGCGGAAAGCGCGCCCGCGCACAAGGTGACGCAGGCGGCTTGGCAGGCGGCGCTCGCCGTGAACCTCACCGGCGCCTTCCTCACCGTGCAGCCCGCCATCGGGCAAATGGTCAAGCGCCGCGCCGGGCGGATCATCTTCATCGCCTCGACGGCGGGCCTCAAGGGCTATGCCTATGTCGCGCCCTATGTGGCGGCGAAGCATGGCGTCGTCGGCCTGATGCGCGCGCTCGCGGCGGAGACGGCGAAGTCGGGTGTCACGGTCAACGCTGTGTGCCCCGGTTTCACCGAGACCGACCTCCTCGAAGAGTCGATCGAACGCATCATGGCCACCACCGGCCGCAGCCGCGAAGACGCGCGCGCCAGCCTCGCGGCGACGAACCCGCAAGGCCGCTTCATCACCCCGGACGAGATCGCGGCCACCGTCCTCTGGCTCGCAAGCGAGGGCGCGGCATCGATCACCGGCCAGGCCATTTCCGTATCGGGCGGCGAGACATGGTAAGCGCACCGCTCACCGCCGGCGACGGCAAGGAACGTGTCCGCCTGTGGCTGCGCCTGCTCCGCGCCACCCGCCTCATCGAAGCCGAACTGCGCGAACGGCTGAAAACCGAGTTCGACACGACGCTGCCTCGCTTCGACGTCATGGCGGCACTCGACCGCGCGCCGGACGGCATGATGATGAGCGAACTGTCGCGTTTCCTATTGGTTTCCAACGGCAACGTCACCGGCATCGTCGACCGCCTGGTATCGGATGGATTGGTCGCCCGCACCGCCCGCGACGGCGACCGCCGCGCCTTCATCGTCAAGCTGACGGACATGGGCGCCACGCAGTTCAAGGCAATGGCGACCGCGCACGGCCGCTGGATCGACGCGATGCTCGCCGATGTCGATCCCGAAGAGGCCGCACACCTCGCGGGCACACTCAGAACATTCCAGAGCAAGTGGGAGGGCGGACATTGACGCAGATGGCAGGATTGAAGCCGGAGCATTTCCTGTGGGAGGTCGAAGACCGCATCGCGCGTGTCCGCCTGAACCGGCCTGACCGCAAGAACCCGCTGACGTTCGACTCCTATGCCGAGCTTCGCGACACGTTCCGCGCGCTGGTTTACGCCGAGGATGTCGACGCGGTGGCATTCCTGCCGAACGGCGGCAATTTCTGCTCGGGCGGCGATGTGCACGACATTATCGGGCCGCTGGTTGCGATGGACATGAAGCAGCTACTCGCGTTCACGCGTATGACGGGTGATCTCGTGAAGGCGATGATCCACTGCGGCAAGCCGATCATCTCGGCGGTGGACGGTGTGGCGGTCGGTGCGGGTGCGATCATCACGATGGCTTCGGACATGCGGATTGCAACCCCGGCGGCGAAGACGGCGTTCCTGTTCACGCGCGTCGGCCTCGCGGGCTGCGACATGGGTGCGTGCGCGGTGCTGCCGCGCATCATCGGGCAGGGACGGGCGGCGGAGCTGCTTTACACTGGGCGCGCGATGAGTGCTGAGGAAGGCGAGCGCTGGGGGTATTACAACCGGCTGGTTGCTGCCGAGACGCTGGAGGACGAGGCGATGGCGCTCGCGCGGCGGATCGTGGCGGGGCCGACGTTTGCGCATGGTATCACCAAGACGCAGCTCAATCAGGAATGGTCGATGAGCCTGGATCAGGCGATCGAGGCCGAGGCGCAGGCTCAGGCGATCTGTATGCAGACGCGGGACTTCGAGCGGGCTTACAACGCGTTCGTGGCGAAGCAGACTCCCGTGTTCGAGGGCGACTGATGGCGGACCGCAGCTTTCTGGACTGGCCGTTCTTCGAAGACCGGCACCGTGACTATGCCGAGCGGCTGGAGGGGTGGTGCCGGGAGAATCTTCCGGTCGACCACGACGACACAGACGGTGCGTGCCGCAGGCTTGTGGACATGCTGGGCGAGGGGGGGTGGCTGCTCGCGACGGCGGTGGATAGTGATACGCCTGCGCCGCTCGACGTGCGGACGCTGTGCATCACGCGCGAGACGCTGGCGCGACATGACGGGCTGGCCGACTTCGCCTTTGCGATGCAGGGACTCGGCACCGGGACGATCAGCCTGTTTGGTGACGCCGGACATCGCGAATGGCTGAGGAAGACGCGTGCGGGCAAGGCGATTTCCGCGTTCGCGCTTTCCGAGCCGCGCTCGGGCTCTGACGTTGCCAATATGGATATGGCCGCGCGGCGCGACGGTGATGACTATGTGCTTTCGGGCGAAAAGACTTGGATTTCGAACGGCGGTATTGCCGACGTTTACACGGTGTTCGCCCGCACCGGCGAGGCGCCGGGCGCGAAGGGCATTTCGGCGTTCGTCGTGGCGGCGGATACGCCTGGGCTTGAGATCGCCGAGCGTATCGACGTGATCGCGCCGCACCCGCTTGCACGGCTGCGGTTCAATGACGTACGCGTGCCCGCATCGGCAATGGTCGGGAAACCGGGAGACGGTTTCCGCATCGCCATGTCGGTGCTCGACGTGTTCCGCTCGACGGTGGGCGCGGCGGCGCTCGGCTTCGCGCGTAGGGCGCTGGAAGAGAGCATCAAGCGGACGAGCGAACGCACGCTGTTCGGCGCGCCGCTGTTCGACCTGCAGATGGTGCAGGGCCACATCGCGGACATGGCGCTCGACGTGGATGCGGCGGCGCTCCTCGTCTATCGCGCGGCGTGGACGAAGGACATGGGCGCGCCGCGCGTGACGCGCGAGGCGGCGATGGCGAAGCTTTACGCCACCGACCGCGCACAGTCCGTGATCGATAAAGCGGTACAGCTTCATGGTGGGGACGGTGTGCGCCACGGCCACATCGTCGAAAGCCTGTACCGGGAGATCCGGGCGCTTCGCATCTACGAGGGCGCATCGGACGTACAGAAGGTGGTGATTGCGCGTCAGGTGATGGGAGCGGGAGCATGATTTTGGGGCCGTCGGCGCATGTCGATACGTTTACGCGGGACAATCTGCCGCCGTTCGAAGAATGGCCGGACCTGCTGCTCGATGGCTTTGAATACCCCGATACTCTGAACGCCGGTGTCGAACTCACCGATGCGATGGTGGAGAAGGGTTTCGGCGATCACACAGCGCTCATCGGCAACGGGCGGCGGCGCACCTACAAGGAACTGACCGACTGGTCGAACCGCATCGCGCACGCGCTTGTCGAAGACTACGGCATCAAGCCGGGCCACCGCGTGCTGATCCGTTCGGCGAACAACCCCGCGATGGTCGCGTGCTGGCTCGCCGCCACCAAAGCCGGCGCAGTCGTCGTCAACACCATGCCGATGCTGCGCGCGGGCGAGCTTTCAAAGATCGTCGACAAGGCCGAGATCAGCCTCGCACTCTGCGACACGCGGCTGATGGACGAAATGGTGCTGTGCGCGAAGGACAGCCGTTTCCTGAAAGCGGTCGTCGGCTTCGACGGCACCGCCAACCATGACGCGGAACTCGATCGCGTGGCGCTCGGCAAGTCCGTGAAATTCGATGCGGTGCAGACGGGCCGTGACGACGTCGCGCTGCTCGGCTTCACCTCGGGCACCACGGGCGAGCCCAAGGCGACGATGCACTTCCACCGTGATCTGCTGATCATCGCGGACGCCTATGCGAAGGAAGTGCTCGGTGTGCGCCCGGACGACATTTTCGTGGGTTCGCCGCCACTTGCCTTCACCTTCGGGCTCGGCGGGCTCGCAATCTTCCCGCTGCGCTTCGGCGCTGCGGCGACGCTGCTTGAACATGCCTCTCCGCAAAGCATGATCGAGATCATCGAGACCTACAAGGCGACGATCAGCTTCACCGCGCCGACCGCCTACCGGATGATGCTGGCGGCGTTCGACGAGGGCGCCGACCTCTCCTCGCTGCGCATTGCCGTTTCGGCGGGCGAGACGCTGCCCGGTCCGGTGTTCGAAGACTGGGTGCGGAAGACCGGCAAGCCGATCCTCGACGGCATCGGCGCGACCGAACTGCTGCATATCTTCATTTCGAACCGTCTCGACGACATGCACCCGGCCTGCACGGGGCGGCCGCTCACCGGCTACGAAGCGAAGATCGTAGACGAGGACATGAACGAGTTGCCGCGCGGCGAGGTGGGGCGGCTGGCGGTTCGCGGGCCGGTTGGATGCCGCTATCTCGCCGACACGCGGCAGCTGAAATACGTGAAGAAGGGCTGGAACCTGACCGGTGATTCCTTCACGCAGGACGCGGAAGGACGCTTCCACTTCGCGGCACGTTCCGACGACATGATCATCTCGGCGGGATACAATATCGCCGGGCCGGAGGTGGAAGCCGCGCTGCTCAAGCATCCGCACGTGCTGGAATGCGCGGTGATCGGCATCGCTGATGAGGCGCGCGGGCAGATCGTTGAGGCGCATGTCGTGCTGGTGGAAGGCATTGCGGCAGACGACGGCATCGTGAAGACCTTGCAGGACCACGTGAAGGCGACGATCGCCCCCTACAAATATCCGCGCTCGGTGCGGTTCACGGCCGCGCTTCCCAAGACCGAGAGCGGCAAGATCCAACGGTTCCGGCTGAAGGCTTAGAGGTTCCAATGACCGATTTCAGCGCAACGCGCGCGAAGTTCCACATTCCCGAAGGCATCCTTTACCTCGATGGCAATTCGCTGGGGCCGCTGCCGATCGCCGCGAAGGCGCGCGCGGCAAAGGTGATCGAGGAGGAATGGGGCGGCCAGCTTATCAAGGGCTGGAACACCGCCGGGTGGATGGTGCAGCCGCGGAAGGTTGGCGACCGCATCGCCCGGCTGATCGGCGCGCCCGAGGGCAGCGTCGTGATGGGCGATACGCTTTCGATCAAGGTCTATCAGGCGCTGGCTTCCGCGCTCGAAATGCGCCCGGACCGGCGCGTGATCGTGTCGGACAGCGGCAATTTCCCGACCGACCTCTATATGGCGCAGGGCCTTATCGCTTCGCTGGGGCGGGGGCATGAGCTGAAGGTCGTGGAGCCCGAAGCCGTGGAGGCCGCGATCGACGAGAGCGTCGCCGTGGTGATGATCACCGAGGTCGATTACCGCACCGGCCGCCTGCACGACATGGCGAAGCTGATCGCGAAGGCGCACGCGATGGGCGCGCTGGTGATCTGGGATCTCGCGCACTCCGCGGGGGCGATTCCGGTGGACGTGAAAGGCGCGGGCGCGGACTTCGCCGTCGGCTGCACATACAAGTATCTGAACGGCGGCCCCGGTGCGCCTGCGTTCATCTATGTGGCGGCCGAGCACGCGGATGCGGCGCGCCCGGCGCTTTCCGGCTGGATGGGGCACGAGGCGCCATTCGCATTCGATCAGGACTATCGCCCCGGCACCGGTATCGAACGGATGCGCGTCGGCACGCCGCCGATCATCGCGCTTGCCGTGCTCGATGCCGCGCTCGATGCGTGGGAGGGCGTTGACATGGCGGACGTGCGCCGGAAGTCGATCGAACTTTCCGAGCTGTTCATTCGCGAGGTCGAGGAGCGCTGTGCTGACCTCGTGCTTGCCTCGCCACGCGATAGCGCGTCGCGTGGCAGCCAGGTGTCGTTCCGCCACCCGCAGGGCTACGCGGTCATGCAGGCGCTGATCGCGCGCGGACTGATCGGTGATTTCCGCGCGCCCGACGCGCTGAGGTTTGGTTTAACGCCGCTTTATATCGGCGAGGAGGAGGTGCTCGGCGCGGTCTCCATCATGGAGGACGTTCTGAGCAAGAGGAGCTGGGACAAACCCGAATATCACAGAAGAGGACTTGTCACTTGACCAGCCAGCAACCCTATGACCCGGCCAAAGACGGCGCGCAGATGTCGTTCCGGGAACGCATGTCCTACGGCGATTATCTGTCGCTTGATCCGATTCTGAATGCGCAGAAGCCGCTTTCGGCCGCGCATGACGAAATGCTGTTCATCATCCAGCACCAGACGTCCGAGCTTTGGATGAAGCTTGCGATCCACGAGGTGCGCGCGGCGATGGAGGCGGTGCGCGAGGACCGCGTTTCGAACGCCTTCAAGATGCTGACGCGTGTGGCGCGCATCTTCGAGCAGCTCAACAGCGCGTGGGACGTGCTGAGGACGATGACGCCGAGCGAATACACCGAGTTTCGGGACTCGCTGGGCCAGTCCTCCGGCTTCCAGTCCTATCAGTATCGTGCGATCGAATTCCTGGCCGGGAACCGCAATGCCGCGATGCTGAAACCACACGCGCACCGGCCCGAGATCATGGCCCAGCTCGAAGACATTCTTGCAAAGCCGAGCCTTTATGACGAGGCGCTGCTGCTCCTCCAGCGCAGCGGCATCCCGATCGGCAAGGCCGATGCGGAGCGCACGGACTGGGCGACCCCGCGCGCGGAGAGCCAGGATGTCGTAGAGGCGTGGAAGATCGTTTACCGCGCACCCGAGAAGCACTGGGCGCTTTACGAACTCGCCGAGAAGCTCGTCGACTTCGAGGATTATTTCCGCCGCTGGCGTTTCAACCACGTGACGACCGTTGAACGCATCATCGGATTGAAGCGCGGCACCGGCGGGACTTCGGGCGTTTCGTACCTCCGCAAGATGCTGGAGGTGGAATTGTTCCCCGAACTCTGGAAAGTACGTACCGAACTCTAGTGGAGCACGATCTTGGCAACCTTCGATCCCTTTGACCCCTTCGGTCTTGAGCAGCAGCTCACCGAAGAAGAGCAGATGATCTCCGCGACCGCGCGCCGTTTTGCCGAGGACCGGCTGGCGCCGCGCGTCGTCGAGGCTTTCCGGCACGAGAAAACCGACGCCGCGATCTTCCGCGAGATGGGCGAGCTTGGCCTGCTCGGCGCGACGATTTCGCCGGAATATGGCGGCGCGGGCTTCGGCTACGTCGCTTACGGGCTGATCGCGCGCGAGGTCGAGGCAATCGACAGCGGCTATCGTTCGATGATGAGCGTGCAGTCTTCGCTCGTGATGGTGCCGATCGAGACGTTCGGTTCGGAAGCGCAGAAGCAGAAGTATCTGCCGAAGCTGGCGCGCGGCGAGTGGGTCGGCTGCTTCGGACTCACCGAGCCGGACCACGGCTCCGACCCCGGATCGATGGCGACGCGCGCGAAGAGCGTGCCGGGCGGCTACCGCCTTTCGGGCGCCAAGACGTGGATCACCAACGCGCCGATCGCCGACGTGTTCGTCGTGTGGGCGAAGACCGACGACGGCGCCATCCGCGGCTTCGTGCTCGAAAAGGGCATGGAGGGTCTCTCCGCGCCCGCGATCCACGGCAAGGTGGGCCTGCGCGCCTCGATCACCGGCCAGATCCTGATGGACGACGTGTTCGTGCCCGAAGAGGCGATGTTCCCCGAGGTGCGCGGCCTGAAAGGGCCGTTCACGTGCCTCAACTCCGCGCGGTTCGGCATCGCCTGGGGTGCGCTCGGTGCGGCGGAATCCTGTTACAAGACGGCGCGCCAGTATGTGCTCGATCGCAAGCAGTTTGGGCGGCCGCTCGCGGCGAACCAGCTCATCCAGAAGAAGCTCGCCGACATGGTGACCGACATCTCGTTCGGCTTCCAGGGCTGCCTGCGGCTCGGCCGGATGAAGGAGGACGGGCATCCGCCGGTGGAGCTGACCTCGATCCTGAAGCGCAACAATTGCGGCAAGGCGCTCGATATCGCCCGCACCGCGCGCGACATGCTGGGCGGTAACGGCATTTCCGACGAATTCGGTGTGGCGCGGCATCTTGTGAACCTCGAGGTGGTGAACACCTATGAAGGCACGCACGATGTCCATGCGCTCATCATCGGCCGCGCGATCACCGGCATCGCGGCCTTCGCGAACTAGGCGATCGTCATGGCTTTCACGGCGGTTCGCCCCTTGCGGTTCGGGGACTGCGACCCTTCGGGGATCGCTTACTTCCCGTCCTATCTCAACCTGCTCGTCGGGGTGATGGAGGAGTTCTTCGCCTCCATCGGCTCGCCATGGCCGGTGATGATGGGCGAACGCCGTATTTCCGTGCCGACCGTGCGGCTGGACATCACGTTCAGCCATCCGGGCGTGCACGGCGACGTGCTTGAATTCCGGGTGGATGTGAAGCGCGTGGGTGGAAGCTCGCTCGATTTCCTGCACCGCATCACCTGTGGCGGTACGCTGCTCTGGTCCGCCGAGCAGCGCGTCGTTGCAACCGATACCGATACTCACCGCGCGCGTCCGTGGCCGGACGACATGCGCGCGGCTCTCGAACAGCATCTGGAGACCTCGAATGTTTGAAACCCTGCAGCCCGAAGGCTGGGTGAAGCCGATCGGCTATGCGAACGGCATCGCTGCCGAGGGCACCTTGATCTTCGTGGGCGGCCAGATCGGCTGGAACGCGAACGCCGAGTTCGAGACGGACGATTTTGCGGCGCAGACGCGGCAGACGCTCGAGAACGTCGTCGCGGTGCTGAAGGCCGGCGGGGCAGGGCCGGAGCACGTGACGTCGATGACATGGTACGTGACCGACAAGGCCGAGTATCTCGCTAATCTGAAGGGTGTGGGTGCGGCCTATCGCGACACCATGGGCAAGAACTTTCCGGCGATGGCGCTGGTGCAGGTCGCGGCGCTCGTCGAGGACCGGGCGAAGATCGAGATTCAGGCGTTCGCGGTAAAGCCGCGCTGAGGCTTCAGTTAACGGGCAGCGCCTGGATGACGTGGCCGAGCTTGTCGGGGTTGCGCACTATATAGATCGCGGTGATGCAGCCGTCCTCGATCGCGAGTGCGGTCGTCTGCAGAACGTCGCCGCGATCGAGGCTGACGAAGCCCGGAAGGCCGTCGATGCGCTGCGTGCGCAGCAAGGTTGCGGCGTCGCCGAACTTGCGAAACAGGCTGGCGTAAAGCCGGAGCACACGCGCGATGCCGCGGATCGGATTGCGGAACGCAAGCACGCGGCCGCCGCCGTCCGCATGGATCACGACATCCTCGGCGAGCATCGCCTGCAGCGCGGCCGTGTCGCCGTCGCGCGTTGCAGCGAAAAAGGCCTGCGCGATGCGTTCGGCCTCGGCGTCCTCCACCATGTAACGCGATTTCGACTCCTGCACGTGCCGCCGGGCGCGCACGGCAAGCTGGCGCACCGCCGCCGCATCCCTGCCGAGCGTCGCTGCGACGTCGCCGAGGCTCACTTCGAACACGTCGTGGAGCAAGAATGCCGCCCGCTCCAAGGGTGAGAGGCGCTCGAGCGCGAGCATCAGCGTGAGAGTGACGTCGTCGGCGATGGCTTCGGGTTCGAGCAGGGGTTCGGGGAGCCATGTGCCGAAATAGGTTTCGCGGCGTGCACGCGCCGACTTCATGCGATCGAGGCAGAGGCGCGTGACGACACGCGTCAGCCACGCAGGCGGCGACTCGATGTCCGACGCTTCAGACCAGCGCAGCCAGGCGTCCTGCACCACATCCTCGGCTTCAGCGACGGAGCCGAGCATCCGGTAGGCGAGGCGCAGCAGCCGGGGGCGCTGCGCCTCGAACAGAGCGGTGTTTTCAGGCTGCGGCACGGCGCAGGGCCGGGTGCGGGGCGCGGAAGCCGGCCTGGAGACGATTCCACGTGTTGATCGCGCCGATCAAAAACGTCAGCTTCACCTGCTCGGCCTCGCTGAACTCGGCTTTCAGCGCATCGTAATCCGCGTCTGGTGCGCCCGTCTCTGAAAGCCGGGTGAGCGCCTCGGTCCAGCCGAGTGCTGCGCGTTCCCGGGGGGTGTACAGCGTCGATTCGCGCCATGCGTTCAGCATGTAGAGCCTCATCTCGTCTTCGCCCGCGTGGCGAAGTTCGGTAGAATGCATGTAAATGCAGAAAGCGCAGCCGTTGATCTGCGAGGCGCGCAGCCGCACCAGGTCCATCAAATTCTGTTCGAGGCCACTGGTTTTGAAGCTCTCTTCGAGTGCGATCATCGCCTGCATCGCTTCGGGGGCGTAGCTCTGCGCATTGTTCAGTCGGGCGGTCATGTCCGTTCTCCTTGGCGGCGCGCACCGTGCGCGCTTGCAGACATGACGAAACAGGCTCGGCGCGTGTGACATGCGGCGCAAAATTTATGCGTTTCCGCTGCTTTTTTCAAAGCGCTTCGCAGTTCCCCGTCAGTTGCGGTAAAATCCGGCAGATGCTTCTTGACAGCACCGGGCCCCGCCAATAGGTACGCCCGGCTTTCGAAATACGAAGCAACGCGCGGGTGTAGCTCAGTTGGTTAGAGTGCCGGCCTGTCACGCCGGAGGTCGCGGGTTCGAGCCCCGTCACTCGCGCCATTTCTTGCAAGCAGAAATGGCGCTTCCCCGCAGGAAGCGAGATCAGGCTTCGATGCTGTCGAAGACCCTGAACTCATGCGCGATCGAGCGCTCCACGAGCAGTTCATAGATCGCCGCGACATGCTCGCGGGAGAGGCCGTGGGTTTCCGCGGCGGCACAGGCCTTGGCGATCACGTCCGCCTTCCGGTCCTCGTCGCGCACCGCGCCGCGCGACGTCTTCACCCTGGCCGCCGCCTCGATGTAGCGCATCCGCTTCGCCAGCAGCGCGACGATCTCGCGGTCGAGCGCGTCGATCGCGGCGCGGATCTCCGGCATGGTGGTGCAGGTGTCGGGGGCTACGATGTCGGTCATTTGCGGAAGCGTCCGGTTTCTATCCAGCGAACAAGGGGGCGGGCCGGGAAGACCCAGGCGATGCCCAGTACGATCCAGATCGGGAGTTGAAGGAGCACGTGAAGGCGTGTGACGGGCTCAGCCACGGCGACGGCGAGGACGGCATAGATAGCGATCAGGACGATCAGCAGGAGCACGCCGAAGGGCTTCCGGAGGCTTGGCTTGGGATCGGTCATGTGGTGAGTGTCCTTGTCGGTGTCACCACCGCGTCGAGGCACTGGTCCCAGCTGTCGGCGGGAAGCGCTTCCAGAATTTGCACGTCCCAGGCAAGGCCGATGGCGATCGTGGGCTGTACGGCGCGCAGTGCGGCGAGGGCGCGGTCGAAGTGGCCTTTGCCCTGGCCGATGCGATTGCCGTGCATGTCGGCCGCGACAAGGGGAACGAGGAGCGTATCGGGGACGGCTTCGGCCGCGTCGGCAAATGGTTGCATGGTGCCGAAAGGGCCGGGCTCCAGCGGGCCGCCGGAGACGCGAAAGTGCATGACGTCATCGCGGCTCGCGAACCATGGTAAGAGCGCCATGCCTTGCGCAAGACACGCGGCGGGATCGATCTCGTGGCCCATGGGCACGTAGCTGCCGATGGCGCGCGCGTTCGCGAGGAAGGGAAGGGTGCGCGCGGCGAGCGCGGCTTCCAGTGCCTGCCGTTCCCCGGCGGACAGGCCGCGCACGAACGCGGCGCGCGCTGCGCGGGCGTCGCGGCGCAGGGCTTCCTTGTCGAAGGGGGAGGCGGTGGGCAAACGGGAATCCGGGCGACAGGTCAAAAATGGGTGGCGGAACCGCCTCGGCCGTTTGCCGGAATATCCTCTGACGCCAGTAACGTCAGGTGGGCACCATATGGTCGGACCAGGATCCGCACAGGGACAGCACCCTTGGATGTCGATATCGCCTCAGGGATGTTCGCATCGCGCGCACCAGGCAGTATCCGCCGTGGAGTAATCTAGGCGTTGGCGCGCCGCTTCTCAAGGGCCGCGACAATCGCTTCCACCCGCTGCGCCGCCTTTTCGAGCGCGCCCGTCGCGATCGTGTCACCGAGCGATGGGTCGCGTTCCTTGAGGTCGAAGAATTCGTCGGCGATGAGGATGGCCGACATCAGCAGCAACCGAGGCTCGCTCATCTGCCCGAGCGCGCCCTGCAGATCGGCCGCCTTGGCGTCGACATGCGCCGCGAGACGGTTCAGCCGCTCCTCTTCGCCATCGCGGCAGGCGAGGGGATAGGAACGGCCGCCGATCGTGACGTTGATCTGACCCACGCGCCTAGCTCCGCGACGCGATCAGCACGTCGAGATCGGCGACGGCGCGTTCTGTGGAGTCCTTGAGGCGGCGGTGCTTCTGACGCAGTGCGTCCAGTTCGGCGAGCGCGCCGCCGGTATCACCTGCACCCGCCGCAGCGCGCTCGAGCTTGTCGAGTGCGCTTTCAAGGCGTGTCAGCGCCGACGCGAAACCGGTCATCTGATCCATGCCGAAAAGTCCCGAAATCAGCAGTTTGGGCGAGGAACATAAGAACGAATCCGAATGACGGTCAAGGCGAGCGCGGGTCGGTTCGCCGATTCATTCCGATTCAGCCGGATTCCCGCCTGTTTCATGTGCGCATGGCCGCCATGCCTTGACATGACGTTGACGCAGCATAAGCCCCTCTCCATTGTGCGCGCCGATTCGCCGCCCGGCCGAAATATTGGGGAACCAAGCCGAAGATGACCGTCAATCACGCCGATCTCGCCAACGCTGTCCGTGCGCTGGCGATGGATGCCGTACAGGCCGCGAATTCCGGTCATCCTGGAATGCCGATGGGCATGGCGGATGCCGCGACGGTTCTCTTCACACAGCATCTGAAGTACGATCCGCAGTGGCCTGAATGGCCTGATCGCGACCGCTTCGTGCTTTCCGCCGGTCACGGCTCGATGTTGATCTACGCACTTCTATATCTCACCGGCTATAAGAAGCCGACGCTCGACCAGATCCGGAACTTCCGCCAGCTTGGCAGCCCGTGCGCCGGCCACCCCGAGAATTTCGAGCTCCCCGGCGTGGAGACGACGACCGGCCCGCTCGGGCAGGGTCTCGCCACCGCCGTCGGCATGGCGCTCGCGGAGCGGCACCTCAACGCGCGCTTCGGCGACGCCGTGCAGGACCATCACACATGGGTGATCGCAGGCGACGGCTGCTTGATGGAAGGCATCAACCACGAGGCGATCGGGCTTGCCGGACACTTGAAGCTCGGCCGCCTCAATGTGATCTGGGACGACAACCGCATCACCATCGACGGCGCGACCTCGATGTCGACGTCGGAGGACGTGAAGGCACGCTACGAGGCTTCAGGCTGGCACGTCGTTTCCTGTGACGGCCACGACGCAGCGAGCATTGACGCGGCACTGCGCGCGGCGAAGGCCGATCCGCGCCCGTCGCTGATCGCCTGTCGCACGATCATCGGCTACGGCGCGCCCAACAAGCAGGGCACCGCGGCAACGCACGGCTCGCCGCTCGGCACGGCGGAAATCGCGGCGGCACGCGAGACGCTCGGCTGGAATCACGAACCGTTCGAAATCCCGGCGGATATCCTTGATGCGTGGCGCACTTCGGGTGCGCGCGGCACCAAGGTCAGCGCCGATTGGAAGGTGAACGCTGCGAAAGCAGAGGGTTATGCCGAATTCCTGACCTGGCTGGATGGTTCGGCGCTGAAAGCGGCAGGCCCGGCGCTGAAGGCCCATATCGACGCGCTGATCGCCGCACCGCAGACGGTTGCGACGCGAAAGGCGAGCGAGCTTGCGCTTGGCGCGATCAACGCCGCCGTACCGAACACCATCGGCGGCTCGGCCGATCTCACCGGCTCCAACAATACGCTGACCAAGGGCCTCGGCACGCTTGACGCTGCGAACTACGGCGGCCGCTACGTCTATTACGGCATCCGCGAGTTCGGCATGGCCGCCGCGATGAATGGCATGGCGCTGCACGGCGGTCTCGTGCCCTATGGCGGCACCTTCCTCGTGTTCACGGATTATTGTCGCCCGGCGATCCGTCTCAGCGCGCTGCAGCGGGCGCAGGCCATCTATGTGATGACGCACGATTCGATCGGGCTTGGCGAAGACGGCCCGACGCACCAGCCGATCGAGCACGTCATGAGCCTGCGCGTGATGCCGAACGTGCTCGTGATGCGCCCGGCAGATGTTGTCGAAACGGCAGAGTGCTGGGCGCTTGCGCTTGAGAACGACAGCGGCCCCACGGTGCTTGCGCTTTCCCGCCAGAACCTGCCGCAGGTTCGAACGGAAGCCGGTGAGAATCTCTCCGCGAAGGGCGCCTATCGCCTGCGTGCCGCTTCTGCCGCGCGCAAGGTCGTGTTCCTCGCGACCGGCTCCGAAGTGCAGGCCGCGCTTGGCGCTGCCGACCAGCTCGAAGCGGCAGGCATTGGCTGCGACGTCGTCTCGATGCCCTGTTGGGAGCTTTTCGATCTGCAGAGCGACGCCTATCAGGCCGATATCCTGCCGGAAGACGCGCTCATCGTTTCGGTCGAAGCCGGGACAACGATCGGTTGGGAACGCTACACGGGCCGCAAGGGCCTGCGGCTCGGCATCGACCGTTTCGGCGCTTCCGCGCCTGCCGAAGCCTTGTATGAGAAGTTCGGATTGACCGCCGACGCGATCGCGAAGGCGGTTCGGGGGAAGCTCGCTTAAATTAGGAACAGGAGTACGGAAGACATGGCGAAGGTTTCGATCAACGGATTCGGCCGCATCGGGCGCCTCGTGGCGCGGGCCATTCTGGAGCGTCCGGAAAGCGGGCTGGAGCTGGTTTCGATCAACGACCTGTCCGACGCCAAGTCGAACGCCCTGCTGTTCAAGCGCGATTCCGTGCACGGCACGTGGGGGGGCACGGTCGAGGTGGACGGCAACGATCTCATCATCGACGGCAAGCGCATCAAGGTTTCGGCCGAGCGCGACCCGGCGAACCTGCCGCACGCCGCGAACGGCGTCGATATCGCGCTCGAGTGCACGGGCTTCTTCACGGACCGGGCATCGGCCGAGAAGCACATCGCGGCGGGCGCCAAGCGCGTGCTGATCTCAGCGCCGGGCAAGAACGTCGACCTCACGGTCGTTTTCGGCGTGAACAACGACAAGCTTTCGGCCGAGCACAAGATCGTTTCGAACGCGAGCTGCACGACGAACTGCCTCGCGCCGGTCGCCAAGGTGCTGAACGATGCGCTCGGCATCGAACGCGGCCTGATGACGACGGTTCACGCCTACACCAACGACCAGAAGATCCTCGACCAGATCCACGACGATCCGCGCCGCGCCCGCGCCGCCGCCATGTCGATGATCCCGACGACGACGGGCGCTGCCCGCGCCGTGGGTGAGGTGCTTCCGGAACTGAAGGGCAAGCTGGACGGCTCCGCGATCCGCGTGCCGACGCCGGACGTCAGCCTCGTCGACCTGACCTTCACGCCGAAGCGTGACACGACGAAGGACGAGGTGAACGCGATCCTGAAGGCGGCGTCCGAAAGCGGTCCGCTGAAGGGTATCCTCTGCTATTCTGACGAGCCGCTGGTTTCGATCGACTACCAGCACACAGCGGCGTCCTCGACGATCGACAGCCTTGAAACCGCCGTGCTTGAAGGCAAGCTCGTGCGCGTCGTTTCATGGTACGATAACGAGTGGGGCTTCTCGAACCGCATGGTCGACACCGCGAAAGCCATTGCGGCGTTCCTCTGAGCATGGCGAAATTCCGGACGCTCGACGATATCGGGGACGTGCGCGGCAAGCGCGTCCTCGTTCGTGCCGATCTCAACGTGCCGATGCAGGCGGGGAAGGTCAGCGACGACACCCGCCTGCGCGCGGCGCAGCCGACCATCGCCGAACTCGCCGACAAGGGCGCAATCGTGCTGGTGCTCTCGCACTTCGGGCGTCCGAAGGGCGAAAGCGCCGAGTTCAGCCTGTCGCCGATTTCGTCGGCACTCGCGAAGGTGCTCGGCCGCACGGTGGGTTTCGTCACCGAGTGCAAGGGTCCGGCCGCCGAGCAGGCGGTGAGCCTGATGGCGGCGGGCGAGATCGCCGTTCTTGAAAACACTCGCTTCGAGGCAGGCGAGGAGAAGAACGATCCGGCGCTCGTCGCCGCCATCGCGAAGCTCGGCGACCTCTACGTCAACGATGCCTTCTCCGCCGCGCACCGCGCGCACGCTTCCACAGAGGGGCTGGCGCATGTGCTTCCGGCCTATGCAGGGCGTTCGATGCAGGCGGAGCTGGAGCATCTGGAAGCCGCGCTCGGCGAGCCTGAGCGGCCTGTCGCGGCGGTCGTCGGCGGCGCCAAGGTGTCTTCGAAGCTCGATGTGCTCAACAACCTCGTCGGCAAGGTCGATCACCTGATCATCGGCGGCGGCATGGCGAACACGTTCCTTGCCGCAAAGGGTGTCGATGTCGGTAAGTCGCTTTGCGAGCACGACCTTAAGGACGTGGCCATCGGCATCCTCGCCAAGGCGGATGCGGCGCGCTGCACCGTGCACCTGCCTTACGACGTCGTCGTGGCGAAGGAGTTCAAGGCGAATGCCGCGAACCACACGGTGAACGTACACGAGGTGGCAGCGGACGAGATGATCCTCGACGTTGGTCCCGCGGCTGTCGAGGCGCTGTCGGACGCGCTCAAGACCTGCCGGACGCTGGTGTGGAACGGGCCGCTCGGCGCGTTCGAGCTGGAGCCGTTCGATGCGGCCACGGTCGCGCTCGCGCGCACGGCGGCGGCGCTTACCGAGGCCGGAAGCCTCGTTTCGGTCGCGGGCGGCGGCGACACGGTCGCGGCGCTCAACCACGCGGGCGTGGCGGAAAGCTTCAGTTTCGTCTCGACCGCGGGCGGCGCTTTCCTCGAATGGATGGAAGGCAAGGCGCTTCCGGGTGTCGAGGCGCTGCGGGCGTAACGAACCCGGTTTTGTCGCGGCGATGCGTCACTTCAGCTATGGTAAGCGGGAAATTAACCTTTTCTTAAAACCCGACCTTAAGCCTTACGGGCGAAGGTCGGTGCCATGCTTATGCGTCTCGCCACTGCTGCATTCCTGATCGCCACCCCGGCCATGGCCGCTGGCTTTTCGACCGTTGCGGTCGCGAAGCACAGCTGGTGCGCGGCGGGCGACGTGAACCCCGTCGAGGCCGTGGCTGCGCTCAACGACCTGCGCCGTGCGCAGGGCCTGTCGCCGGTGCGTCCCAACATGGCGCTCACCCGTGCGGCACAGCGGCATTCCGATGATCTTGCGGGGTGGGGCAAGCTTTCGCACAGCGGCTCCGATGGCAGCAACTTCGTCGACCGGGCCGAGCGCGCACGCTTCGACGGCGTACCGCGCGCCGAGAACGTCGCGTGGAACCTGCCGACGTCCGCCGCCGTGGTCGTCGCGTGGGAGCGGAGCCCCGGCCACCGCGACAATATGATGCTCGAAGACGTCACCGATGTCGGCATCGGCTATGCCTGCTCGCCCACCAAGGGGCGCTTCTGGACCATGGTGCTCGGCCGCGCCGAAGCGCAGTTCGCGCTCGCCGCGCTCAACTAACCTATCATCCTGAATCCGCGCGCGAGGGTCGTTGCGATGCGCGGCCCTCTTCTGTATCACGCGCGGCAACCGGAATAATCCAGCCCAGAATACTCAAGCGACGAGGACGACGCATGAAGATCACGAAAGCCGTGAAGGCCATCCTTTCCAACTATGAAAGCGACAACCCCGGCACGAAGGCGAACCTCGCCCGTATCCTGATGCAGGGCCAGCTCGGCGGCACCGGAAAGCTCATCATCCTCCCCGTCGATCAGGGCTTCGAGCACGGCCCCGCGCGCAGCTTCGCGGTCAATGAGCCGGCGTACGACCCGCACTATCACTTCCAGATCGCCATCGACGCCGGGCTTTCGGCCTATGCCGCGCCGCTCGGCATGATCGAGGCGGGCGCAGATACGTTCGCGGGCCAGATCCCGACGATCCTCAAGGTGAACTCGTCGAACTCGTGGGCGACCTCGATCAACCAGGCCGTCACCGGCACGGTCGACGACGCGCTGCGCCTCGGCTGCTCGGCGATCGGCTTCACCATCTATCCTGGCGCGGACGACGTGTTCGACATGATGGAAGAGATCCGCGAAATGTCCGCCGAAGCGAAGTCGGTGGGCATCGCGACCGTGATCTGGTCGTATCCGCGCGGCGGCAACCTCTCGAAGGACGGCGAGCTTGCGCTCGACGTCGGCGCCTATGCGGCGCACATGGCAGCGCTGCTCGGCGCACACATCATCAAGGTGAAGCTGCCGAGCGCACACATCGAACAGAAGGACGCGCAGAAGGCTTACGAGAAGCTGGACAGTTCGACGCAGGCGAAGCGTGTGTCGCATGTCGTGAAGTCGTGCTTCAACGGCCGCCGCATCGTCGTCTTCTCGGGCGGCGCCGCGAAGGGCGCCGACGCCGTCTATCAGGACGCGCGCGACATCCGCGACGGCGGCGGCAACGGCTCGATCATCGGCCGCAACACCTTCCAGCGCCCGCGCGACGAGGCGATGGCGATGCTTGCGAAGCTGGTGAACATCTACAAGGGCAAGGAATAGGCCCCATGTCCGCGGGCTGGGCCGATGTCGACGCCTATATTGCCGACCGTCTGATCGGCGGCGATACGGCGCTTGACGAGGCCCTTGCCCGCAATGCGGGAGAAGGCTTGCCGCCGATCGACGTTTCGGTGGCGCAGGGCAAGCTGCTCCATATCCTCGCGCGCTCCATCGACGCGTGGCGGATATTGGAGGTCGGCACGCTCGGCGGCTATTCGACGATCTGGCTCGCCCGCGCGCTTCCGGGGCACGGCGCTCTTGTCACGTTGGAGATCGATCCGCACCACGCCGAGGTCGCCCGCGCGAACCTCGACGCGGCGGGCGTCGGCGACAAGGTCGAAATCCGCGTCGGTCCGGCCGTGGAGACGCTGTCCCGCATGGAAGCCGAAGGCGAGGGGCCGTTCGACCTCGTGTTCATCGACGCCGACAAGCCGAACAACGTCGCTTACCTGAAAGCCGCGCTCGCGCTGGCCCGGCCCGGCGGGCTCATCGTCGTGGACAATGTGGTACGCGAAGGGCGTGTAACGGACGCGTCGAGTGCCGACGAGGCGATCCTCGGCGCGCGCGCGCTGTTTGATGCCGTCGCCGCTGAGCCACGCCTCAGCGCGACGGCGATCCAGACTGTGGGCGCCAAGGGCTGGGACGGTTTTCTGATCGCGGTGGTGGACGGTAAATGATGAACGATGACGACGTGGCGCTGGATCCGGGGTTCGCCGACCGCTTCGAACGTGACAAGCGGCCGCCGTGCCAGCTCTACCTGATCTCGCCTGAGCGCTATGATCCCGGCTTCCCGGAAACGCTGAAGGCCGCGCTCGATGCGGGACCGGTGGCGGCGTTTCAGCTTCGGCTGAAGGGCGTGGAGGACATGGAAATCCTGCGCGCGGGGGCCGCGCTGAAGCCGATCCTCGCGGCCTACGACGTCGCCTTCATCCTCAACGACCGCGCCGACCTTGCGAAGGAACTGGGCGCTGATGGCGTCCACCTCGGCCAGACCGATGGCAGTATCGCGGCGGCGCGCAGCCTGCTCGGCCACGATGCGCAGATCGGTGTCACCTGCCACGACAGTCGCCACCTTGCGATGGAAGCCGGCGAGGCGGGCGCGGACTATGTGGCGTTCGGCGCCTTCCATCCCACCGCCACCAAGGAAACTTCGCACCGTCCCGACCCCTCGATCCTCTCGTGGTGGACGACGATCAGCGAAATCCCCTGCGTCGCCATCGGCGGCATCACACCTGCGAACGCGGCGCCGCTCGTTGCGGCAGGTGCGGACTTTCTGGTGGTTTCCAGCGCCGTATGGACGCATCCGGAAGGCGCTGGGGCGGGCGTAAAGGCGTTTCAGAGCATCCTTGAGCAGATGCCCGCGCGCTGATAGAAGCCGCGCGACCTTTCTTTCTCAGGAACGCACCCATGAAGATCAGCGGCGTGGACATTCGTCCCGGCAACATCATCGAATATGAAGGCGGGCTGTGGCGCGCCGTGAAGATCCAGCACACGCAGCCCGGCAAGGGCGGCGCCTATATGCAGGTGGAACTGAAGAACCTCGTCGACGGCCGCAAGACCAACGTCCGCTTCCGCTCGTCGGAGACGGTGGAGCGCGTTCGCCTCGACACGAAGGACTTCCAGTTCCTCTATGCCGAAGGCGACATGCTGACCTTCATGGACAAGGAGACCTATGAGCAGGTCTCGCTGCCGCAGGACCTGCTCGGCGATGCCGCCGCGTTCCTGCAGGACGGCATGGACGTCGTGATGGAACTCTATGAAGAGAAGCCACTTTCCGTGCAGCTTCCCGATCAGGTCGAAGCCACGATCGTGGAAGCCGACGCCGTGGTGAAAGGCCAGACGGCGTCTTCCAGCTACAAGCCCGCCGTGCTCGACAACGGCGTGCGCATCATGGTGCCGCCGCACATCGCATCGGGCACGCGCATCGTCGTTGACGTCTACGAACAGACCTACGTTCGCCGCGCGGACTGATCGGAAACACCATGCCTGCTCATTCCGCCCTCATCACCATCATGGACAAGGCCGCGCGCAAGGCTGCGCCGCGGCTGCGCCGTGATTTCAATGAGGTGGCCCAGCTTCAGGTCTCCCGCAAAGGTCCGTCGGACTTCGTGTCCAACGCCGACCGCGCGGCCGAGCGCACCATCGTCGAGATCCTGCGGCAGGCACGACCCGACTGGGGGCTGGTGCTGGAAGAGGGCGGCGAGATCGAAGGCGACCCATCGCGTCCGCGCTGGATCGTCGATCCGCTCGACGGCACTTCGAACTTCCTGCACGGCATCCCGCACTTCGCGATCACCATCGCGGCGGAGCAGGATGGCCAGATCATTTCGGGTCTCGTCTACCAGCCGATGACCGACGAGAGCTTCTGGGCGGAAGCGGGCAGGGGTGCCTGGCTTCAGAACCAGCGGCTGCGCGTTTCGGCGCGTAAAGACCTCGGCGATTGCCTGATCGCGACGGGCATTCCGTTCCGCGGGCACGGTGATTTCGAACAGTTCGATTCGATCCTGCAGGCCGTGGCGCCAAATGTCGCAGGCATAAGGCGCTTCGGATCGGCGGCGCTCGATCTCGCGTGGGTCGCGGCGGGGCGTTATGACGGCTATTGGGAAGCGGGTCTCAACAGCTGGGATGTGGGTGCCGGCATCCTCCTTGTGCGCGAAGCCGGGGGGTTCGTCAGCGACTATCGCGGCGGCGACAAGGCCATCGAAAGACGCGAAGTTATCGCCTCCAATGGTGCTATTCAGAGTCGTTTGCATAAACTCATCGGCGGGGCACTTCGCAGCGCAGCAAAGTGATTGCGAAAGGCAGGCTTACAGCCTTGCAAGCCCGCTGACACGCGCCTAAAAGCGCCGCGAACATCAGGGAATCGCGTATGCAATCGGTCGCGGCGGAGTATCTGCCCATCCTCTTGTTTCTGGGTGTCGCGGTGGTGCTTTCGGGCGTCTTCGTCGGCCTGCCGGTGCTTGTTTCGAACCTCACCGGAACCAACAAGCCGGACCCCAACAAGCTTGCCGAATACGAGTGCGGTTTCCCCGCCTTCGAAGACGCGCGCCGCCAGTTCGACGTGCGCTTCTATCTGGTGTCGATCCTGTTCATCATCTTCGACCTCGAGGTCGCGTTCCTGTTCCCGTGGGCGGTCAGCCTCGGCGCGACGGGCGTGTTCGGCTGGGCATCGATGATGGTGTTCCTCGGCATCCTTACGATTGGCTTCATCTACGAATGGAAGAAGGGCGCGCTGGAATGGGAGTAGAGACCCAAATGGCGCCATCTGGCAACGGTTCGGCTTCTGGCATCATCATGCCGGAACAGGGCTTTGTCGACGACATCAACAACGAGGTGTCCAACAAGGGCTTCCTCGTGACCTCGACCGAGGAGCTGTTCCACTGGGCGCGCACCGGCTCGCTGTGGTGGATGACCTTCGGCCTTGCCTGCTGCGCGGTCGAGATGATGCATTCGAGTATGCCGCGCTACGACCTCGAGCGCTTCGGTGCCGCGCCGCGCGCATCCCCGCGCCAGTCGGACGTGATGATCGTCGCGGGCACGCTCTGCAACAAGATGGCCCCGGCGCTGCGCCGCGTTTACGACCAGATGTCGGAACCGCGCTACGTCATCTCAATGGGAAGCTGCGCCAACGGTGGCGGCTATTACCACTACAGCTATTCGGTGGTGCGCGGCTGCGACCGCATCGTGCCCGTGGACATCTACGTGCCGGGCTGCCCGCCGACCGCAGAGGCGCTGCTTTACGGCATCCTGCAGCTGCAGCGGAAGATCCGCCGGGTGGGAACGTTCGAACGATGAAAAGTCCCGCGCCCCGCACGTCCTCCGACGACGGCGTCATCGAAACCGCGCGCGCCGCGCTTGGCGACCTCATCATCGATGCGACCGAGCACGCCTTCGAGGTGACGCTGACCGTTCATCGCCGCGATCTCTACAAGGTGCTCGAAGCGCTGCGCGATACGCCCGGCCTTGAGTACCAGCAGCTCATGGAGATCGCGGGTGTCGACTATCCGGAGCGCCCCGAGCGCTTCGAGGTCAACTACTGCCTGCTGTCGCTGACGAAGAACCGCCGCATCCGCGTGAAGACGCTGACCGACGAGAAGCACGCGGTGCCGTCCGTCGTCGACCTCTGGCCGGTCGCGGGCTGGCTGGAACGCGAAGTGTGGGACATGTACGGCGTCCGTTTCGACGGCAATCCGGATCATCGCCGCATCCTCACCGACTATGGCTTCACCGGGCATCCGTTCCGCAAGGACTTCCCGCTCACCGGCTACGTCGAGCTGCGCTACTCCGAAGAGCACAAGCGCGTCGTCTACGAGCCCGTCAAACTGGCGCAGGACTTCCGCAGCTTCGACTTCATGAGCCCGTGGGAAGGCGCCGAATACGTGCTGCCGGGCGATGAGAAGGCGGAAGGGAAGGCGAGCTGATGGCCGACGTCGCAACCACGACGCCTGACGTCGAAATCCAGAACTACACGATCAACTTCGGCCCGCAGCATCCGGCGGCGCACGGCGTGCTCCGTCTCGTCATGGAGCTGGACGGCGAGATCATCGAGCGCTGCGATCCGCACGTAGGCCTGCTGCATCGCGGCACCGAGAAGCTGATCGAATACAAGACCTATCTGCAGGCGCTGCCCTACATGGACCGGCTCGACTACGTGTCGCCGATGTCCATGGAGCACAGCTATGTGCTCGCCATCGAGAAGCTGCTCGATATCGAGGTGCCGCTGCGCGCCCAGTATATCCGCGTGCTGTTCGCGGAGCTGACGCGCATTGCCAACCACATCCTCAACACCACCGCGCACGCGATGGACGTCGGCGCGCTGACGCCGATCCTGTGGCTGTTCGAGGAGCGCGAGGAACTGCTCGGCTTCTACGAGCGGGCCTCGGGCGCGCGCTTCCACGCGGCCTATTTCCGGCCCGGCGGCGTCCATCAGGACCTGCCGCCGAAGCTGATCGCCGACATCGCCGACTGGGCCGATGCCTTCCCGAAGGCGCTCGCCGACTTCGAGGCGCTGATCTGCGACAACCGTATCTTCAAGCAGCGCAATGTCGATATCGGCATCATCAGCGAGCAGGACGCGGTGGCATGGGGCTTCTCCGGGCCGTGCATCCGCGGCTCCGGCCTGCCGTGGGACCTCCGCAAGTCGCAACCCTACGAGGTCTACGACCGCATGGAGTTCGACGTGCCGGTCGGCAAGAACGGCGATTGCTACGATCGTTTCATGGTCCGCATCGAAGAGATGAAGCAGTCGCTGCGCATCATCAAGCAGTGCCTGAAAGAGATGCCGGAAGGCCCGATCGGCAGCCTCGACCGCAAGGTGGTGCCGCCGAAGCGCGGCGAGATGAAGCGCTCGATGGAAGCACTCATCCACCACTTCAAGCTCTACACGGAAGGCTTCCACGTTCCTGCGGGCGAGGTCTACGTCGCGACCGAAAGCCCTAAGGGCGAGTTCGGCATCTACATGGTGGCAGACGGCACCAACAAGCCGTACCGCTGCAAGATCCGCCCTACGGGCTTCTCGCACCTGCAGGCGATGGATTTCCTCTGCAAGGGCCACATGCTCGCCGACGCGCCCGCCGTGCTCGGCAGTCTCGATATCGTTTTCGGTGAGGTCGACCGGTGAGTCACGCCGCTTCAGCAACGCCCGAACAGCACCACGCGTTCGACGGCTTCGATTGGACTCCTGAGAACGCCAAGCGCGTGAAGGTGATCCTTGCGCGCTATCCGGAGGTGCGGAAGCAATCCGCCGTGATGCCGCTCCTCGATCTCGCGCAGCGCCAGGTCGGCGCGCAGACGAAGACGCAGGGCTGGCTGCCGATCCCGGTGATCGAGTTCATCGCGGGGATGCTCGGGATGCCGTACATCCGCGTGCTCGAGGTCGCGACCTTCTACACCATGTACAACCTCGCGCCCGTGGGACGCCATCATGTGCAGGTCTGCGGGACGACGCCCTGTATGCTGCGCGGCTCCGACGACGTGATGCAGGCGTGCAAGGACAAGGGGCTCGCCAAGGGCCACACCACCGAAGACGGCCTCTTCACGCTCACCGAGGTCGAGTGCATGGGCACCTGCGCGAACGCGCCGATGGTGCAGATCAACGACGACAATTACGAAGACCTCGACTACGCGAGCATGACGCGTCTCCTCGACGAGCTTGCCGCCGGCAAGACGCCGAAGCCCGGCCCGCAGATCGACCGGCAGAACAGCGCGCCCGTGGGCGGACCCCGTGTTCTCAAGGAGTATATGGCATGACGACCATTGCGCCGCTTGAGGACAAGGACCGGATTTTCACGAACCTCTACGGGTTCCAGGACTGGGGCGTCAAAGGCGCGCTGAAGCGCGGCGATTGGGACGGCACCAAGGATTTCCTCGCCAAGGGGCAGGACTGGATCATCGAGCAGGTGAAGGCGTCCGGCCTTCGCGGGCGCGGCGGCGCGGGCTTCCCGACCGGCCTCAAATGGTCGTTCATGCCGAAGGAGCCGCGCGAGGATCGCCCGTCCTACCTCGTCATCAACGCCGACGAGTCCGAGCCCGGTTCGTGCAAGGACCGCGAGATCATCCGCCACGATCCGCACAAGCTGATCGAAGGCGCTCTCATCGCTGGCTTCGCGATGCGCGCGAAGGCCGCGTACATCTACATCCGCGGCGAGTTCATCCGCGAGGCGGAGACGCTCTTCGCCGCCGTGGAGCAGGCTTACGACAAGGGGCTGATCGGCAAGAACGCCTGCGGTTCGGGCTATGACTTCGACGTCTATGTCCATCGCGGCGCGGGCGCATACATCTGCGGCGAGGAAACCGCGCTCCTTGAAAGCCTCGAAGGAAAGAAAGGCCAGCCGCGCCTGAAACCGCCGTTCCCGGCGGGTGCGGGCCTTTATGGCTGCCCGACGACGGTGAACAATGTCGAGAGCATCGCCGTGGTGCCCACGATCCTGCGGCGCGGCGCGGAGTGGTTCGCCGGCTTCGGCCGCCCGAACAACCTCGGCACCAAGCTGTTCCAGATCTCGGGCCACGTGAACACGCCGTGCGTCGTTGAAGAAACGATGGGCATCAGCTTCCGCGAACTCATCGAGAAGCATGGTGGCGGCGTTCGCGGCGGGTGGGACAATCTGCTTGCGGTGATCCCCGGCGGTTCGTCCGTTCCGCTGGTTCCCGCCGCGCAGATCATGGACGCGCCGATGGACTTCGACGGCCTGCGTGAACTGAAATCGGGCCTCGGCACGGCGGCGGTGATCGTGATGGACAAGTCCACCGACATCGTCCGCGCGATCAGCCGCATCTCATACTTCTACAAGCACGAAAGCTGCGGTCAGTGCACGCCGTGCCGCGAGGGCACCGGCTGGATGTGGCGCGTGATGGAGCGCCTGCGCACCGGCGACGCGGACATCTCGGAAATCGATACGCTGCTCGACGTCACCACCGAAGTCGAAGGGCACACCATCTGCGCGCTCGGCGACGCGGCGGCCTGGCCGATCCAGGGCCTCATCCGCCACTTCCGCCCCGAGCTTGAGCGCCGCATCAATGAACGCAAGGGCGAAGCCCTCGCCGTGGCGGCAGAGTAGGAAAGTCTGATGCCTAAACTCACCGTTGACGGTATCGAGGTCGAGGTTCCCGCTGGGGCGACCGTGCTTCAGGCCTGCGAGGCCGTGGGCAAGGAAGTGCCGCGCTTCTGCTATCACGAGCGGCTTTCGATCGCCGGCAATTGCCGCATGTGCCTTGTCGAGGTGAAGCCGGGGCCGCCGAAGCCGCAGGCGTCGTGCGCGCTTCCCGCCGCTGACGGGCAGGAGGTTCGCACCGACAGCGCCATGGTGAAAAAGGCGCGCGAAGGCGTGATGGAGTTCCTGCTCATCAACCACCCGCTCGATTGCCCGATCTGCGATCAGGGCGGCGAGTGCGACCTGCAGGACCAGTCGATCGCCTACGGGCGCGGCGCGACGCGCTATACTGAGAACAAGCGCGCCGTTACCGAGAAATACATGGGCCCCATCATCAAGACGGTGATGACCCGCTGCATCCACTGCACGCGCTGCGTGCGTTTCGCCGAGGAAGTGGCGGGCACCGACGAGATCGGCGCGCTCTATCGCGGCGAGAACATGCAGATCACCTCGTACCTTGAGGCGGCGGTGAAGTCCGAGCTTTCGGGCAATGTCATCGATCTCTGCCCGGTGGGCGCGCTCACCTCGAAGCCCTATGCGTTCGAGGCGCGGCCGTGGGAACTGACGAAGACGAACGGCATCTGCGTGATGGACGCCGTAGGTACCAACATCCGCATCGATGCGCGCGGCCCCGCGGTGCTGCGCGTGCTGCCGCGTGTCAACGACGACGTGAACGAGGAATGGGCGTCGGACAAGACGCGCTACGCGCCGCTCGGCCTTGCCAAGCGCCGTCTCGACAAGCCCTATGTTCGCCGTGGCGGCAAGCTTGAAGCCGCGACGTGGGCGGAGGCTTTCGCCGCGATCAAGACCGGGCTTTCGGACCTCAGCGGCAACCAGATCGGCGCGGTGGCGGGCGAACTGCTCGACGTGGAATCGATGGTCGCGCTGAAGGACCTGATGAAGTCGCTCGGCTCCGATCGCTTCGAGTGCCGCACGGACGGCGCTGCGCTGCCCGGCGGTGGTACGGCGGGTTACCGCTTCAACACCGGCATTGCGGGTATCGAGGACGCGGACGTCGTGCTGCTCGTCGGCGCGGACCCGCGCTGGGATGCGCCGCTCGTCAACACGCGCCTACGCAAGGCCGTGGTGAAGAAGGGCGCGAAGGTCTTCAACGTCGGCCCGGAAATCGACCTCACCTATCCGGTCACGCAGCTTGGCGACGGCGCTTCCGTGCTCGGCAAGCTGCCGAAGGCGGCGGCGGACGCGCTGAAGAGCGCGACGAAGCCCGCGATCATCGTCGGTGCCGCGGCGCTCACGCGCGGTGACGCACCGGCCATCCTCGCCGCGCTCGGCAAGATCGCCAAGACCGCGAAGATCGGCGCGGAAGGCTTCAACGTCCTCCACACCGCTGCCTCGCGCGTCGGTGGTCTCGACATCGGCTTCACGCATGAAGGCGGTATCGGCGAGGTGCTGGGCGGTGGGCTCAAGGCGCTCATCGTGCACGGCGCGGACGAGATCGACACCGATCTCGACGGCGTGTTCAAGGTCTACATCGGCCACCACGGAGACGCCGGTGCGCGCGGTGCGGACGTGATCCTGCCCGCCGCGAGCTTTGCCGAGAAGGACGGCACGTACGTCAACATGGAAGGCCGTGTGCAGCGCAGCTACCGCGCCGTGTTCGCGCCGGGCGACGCCCGCGAAGACTGGGCGATTCTGCGCGCGCTTTCGGAAGTGCTCGGCAGCAAGCTGCCCTACGACAGCTTCGCCGCGCTCCGCACGCGTATCGCCGCCGAATGGCCGCAACTTTCCGTGGAGGGCGTTGCGGCGGCGGAAGGCGAGATCGACTTCGGCAGCGGCGGCGAGTTCGACGCTGCGCCGATCGGCCGTTCCATACGCGATTTCTACCTGACGAACGCGATCGCGCGCGCATCCGAAGTGATGCAGGACTGCTCGGCGACGCTGATCCGCGGTGAGACGGTTCTGGAGGCGGCGGAATAATGACGGCGTTCTTTCAGGATCTGATCGGGCCGAACCTCGGCTATCTGGTCGCGACGCTCATCCTCATCCTTCTCATCGCGCTGCCGGTGATGGTTGCGGTCGCCTTCGCGGTCTATGCGGACCGCAAGATCTGGGCGGCGATGCAGCTTCGCCGCGGCCCGAACGTGGTCGGCCCGTGGGGCCTGCTGCAGAGCTTCGCCGACGGCGCGAAGGTGTTCCTCAAGGAAACCATCATCCCGTCGGGTGCCAACAAGGGCGTGTTCCTGCTCGCACCGATGATCACCTTCACGCTCGCGCTCATCGGCTGGGCGGTGATCCCGTTTGATGCCGGGGCAGTGCTTGCCGACATCAACGTCGGCATCCTCTACCTGTTCGCGGTGTCCTCGCTTGGCGTTTACGGCATCATCATGTCGGGCTGGGCGTCGAACTCGAAGTACCCGTTCCTCGGCGGGCTCCGCTCGGCGGCGCAGATGGTGTCCTACGAGGTCTCGCTCGGCCTCGTGATCATCACCGTCGTGCTTTACGCGTCGTCGTTCAACCTCAGCGACATCGTCCTGAGCCAGCAGGCCAACATCCTGTTCCTGAACGGCAATATCTTCAACCCGCTGCTGTTCCCGATGGGCATCGTATTCTTCATCTCGGCACTTGCCGAGACAAACCGGCCGCCGTTCGACCTTCCCGAAGCGGAAGCCGAACTCGTCGCGGGCTATCAGGTCGAATACTCCTCGATGAGCTTCGCGCTGTTCTGGCTCGGCGAGTACGCGAACATCCTGCTGATGTGCGCGATGACCTCGGTCCTCTTCCTCGGCGGCTGGCTGCCCCCGGTGGACTGGGCGCCGCTCTACCTCATCCCCGGCTTCATCTGGTTTCTCGCGAAGATGGCGTTCATGTTCTTCGTGTTCGCCTGGGTGAAGGCGACCGTGCCGAGGTATCGCTACGACCAGCTCATGCGCCTCGGCTGGAAGGTGTTCCTGCCGCTGTCGCTCTTCTGGGTGTTCCTCGTTTCCGGGTGGCTGATGTTCTTCACAGACAGGTTTGCGTCATGACCGCCATATTCCGCGCTGCCAAATCGATGCTGCTGCTGGAGTTCGTCCAGGGCATGGCGCTCACACTCAAATACATGTTCAAGCCGAAGGCGACGCTGAACTACCCGTTCGAGAAGGGGCCGATCAGCCCGCGCTTCCGGGGCGAACATGCGCTGCGCCGCTATCCGAACGGCGAGGAACGCTGCATCGCGTGCAAGCTTTGCGAGGCGGTGTGCCCGGCGCAGGCGATCACGATCGAGGCCGAACCGCGCGAAGACGGCTCGCGTCGCACCACGCGCTACGACATCGACATGACGAAGTGCATCTACTGCGGCTTCTGTCAGGAAGCCTGCCCGGTGGACGCGATCGTCGAAGGGCCGAACTTCGAGTTCGCGACCGAAACGCGCGAGGAACTGATCTACGACAAGGCGAAGCTGCTGGCGAACGGCGAGCAGTGGGAAACGGCGATCGCCGCCAACCTTGCGGCGGACGCGCAGTGGCGATAACCGGCCGCAGGCAAAAGAGCGGCGACATGAAAAGGGGCGGGGCGAAACCGTGATCGAGGCCATCATCTTCTACATGCTCGCAGGCATTATTGTCCTGTCGGCAACGGCGGTGATCTTCGCCCGCAACCCGGTGCACAGCGTGCTCTGGCTGATCCTGGCGTTCTTCAACGCCGCCGGCCTGTTCCTGCTGCTCGGCGCCGAGTTCATCGCGATGATCCTCGTGATCGTCTACGTCGGCGCGGTCGCAGTGCTGTTCCTTTTCGTCGTCATGATGCTCGACATCGACTTTTCGGAATTGCGTTCCGGTTTCGCGCGCTACATGCCGTTCGGGCTGATGCTCGCGGGCGTGCTGCTTGCCGAACTCGTGATCGCGGGCACGGCATGGACGCTCGGCGCGGGAGCCGGAGCGGTGGCTGCGGCGCCTGTCGCGGCGGCGGGTGACGTTACCAACACCGAAGCGCTCGGCGCGCTCATCTACACAAAATACGTCTACATCTTCCAGGCTGCGGGCATGGTACTGCTGACCGCGATGATCGGGGCGATCGTGCTGACGCATCGCCAGCGCAGCGGCGTCAAGAAGCAGAGCATCGCGCGCCAGAACGCGGTGCGGCCCGAAGAGGCTGTCGATGTCGTCAGCGTGCCCGTGGGCGAAGGGGTGAAACTCAAATGATCGGTATCACCCACTATCTCACCGTCGCGGCGATCCTGTTCGTGCTCGGCGTGCTCGGCATCTTCCTCAACCGGAAGAACGTCATCATCATCCTGATGTCGATCGAACTGATCCTGCTCGCGGTGAACATCAACCTCGTGGCGTTCTCGTCTTTCCTCGGCGATCTCGTGGGTCAGGTGTTCGCGATGTTCGTGCTCACCGTGGCGGCGGGCGAGGCCGCGATCGGGCTTGCGATCCTCGTCATCTATTTCCGCAACCGCGGCACCATCGCCGTCGACGACATCAACATGATGAAGGGCTGAGGGGCGGGCCGTGCTTCACACTATCGTTTTCCTGCCGCTGCTGGCTGCGATCATCGCAGGGCTGGGCAACCGCGCCATCGGCAACACCCCCGCCAAGGCGATCACCACGGGCGGTCTTTTCATCGCCTGTGCGCTGTCGTGGGCGATCTTCATCCCCGTCCTCGCGGGTCAGCCCGTAGAGGGGCAGCCGGTGATGGAATGGTTCCGCTCAGGCGGGCTCGTCGTCGAATGGTCGCTCCGGCTCGATACGCTCACCGCCGTGATGCTCGTCGTCGTCACCACCGTGTCGGCGCTCGTGCACCTCTATTCGTGGGGGTACATGGCGGAAGATCCCGATCAGCCGCGCTTCTTCGCGTACCTGTCGCTGTTCACCTTCGCGATGCTGATGCTGGTGACGGCGGACAACCTCGTGCAGATGTTCTTCGGCTGGGAAGGCGTCGGCCTCGCGTCGTACCTGCTCATTGGCTTCTGGTATCACAAGCCCTCCGCGAACGCGGCCGCCGTGAAGGCGTTCGTCGTGAACCGCGTCGGCGACTTCGGCTTCTCGCTCGGCATCTTCGGTGTGTTCATGGTGTTCGGTACCACGGACATCGGGAACATTCTCGCCGCCGCGCCGAATTATCAGGGTTCGACCTTCGAATTCCTCGGCGCGCAGGTCGATACGATGACGGCGCTCTGCCTGCTGCTGTTCATCGGCGCGATGGGCAAGTCGGCGCAGCTCGGCCTCCACACCTGGCTGCCGGACGCGATGGAAGGCCCGACTCCCGTCTCCGCGCTGATCCACGCCGCCACCATGGTGACGGCGGGCGTGTTCATGGTCTGCCGTCTGTCGCCGCTCTTTGAAACGAGCGAAGTGGCGCTCACTGTCGTCACCTACGTAGGTGCGGCGACGGCACTGTTCGCGGCGACCGTTGGCACCACGCAGCACGACATCAAGCGCGTGATCGCCTATTCGACCTGTTCACAGCTCGGCTACATGTTCTTCGCGGCGGGCGTTGGCGCCTATGGCGCGGCGATGTTCCACCTGTTCACGCACGCCTTCTTCAAGGCGCTGCTGTTCCTCGGCGCGGGTAGCGTGATCCACGCGATGCACCACGAGCAGGACATGCGCTATTACGGCGGGCTGCGGAAACACATCCCGCTCACCTTCTGGGCGATGACGCTCGGCACGCTCGCCATCACCGGCGTCGGCATCCTCGGCGTGTTCGGCTTCGCGGGCTTCTATTCGAAGGATGCGATCATCGAGAGCGCCTTTGCGGCGGGCACGCAGTCCGGCTATGTCGCCTTCGCGGTCGGCATCTTCGCAGCGCTGCTCACCAGCTTCTATTCGTGGCGCCTCGTGTTCCTCACCTTCTTCGGCAAGCCGCGCTGGTCGCAGAGCGAGCATATCCAGCACGCCGCGCACGGCGATCATGCGCATGGTCACGACGACCATCACGCACATGCGCACGATGACGGCACGCTCGGTTATCATCCGCACGAGAGCCCGGCGAGCATGTTGATCCCGCTCGGCGTCCTGTCGCTCGGCGCGGTGTTCGCCGGTTTCATCTTCCACCATGCGTTCATCGACGCGGAAGGCGGCGTGGCGTTCTGGAAGGGCGCGCTGGCGTTCGATGCGCACCTGGCTGAAGCCTCGCATCACGTACCAATGTGGGTGAAGCTGTCACCTGCCGCCGTCATGCTGCTCGGCCTCTTCATCGCGTGGAACAATTACCTCCGCGATCCGGGTGCGCCTGCGCGCTTCGTCGCGATGTTCCGCGGCCTTCACGCGTTCCTCTACAACAAGTGGTACTTCGACGAGCTGTACGACGTGATCTTCGTGCGCCCGTCGAAGTGGCTCGGCCGCTTCCTGTGGAAGAAGGGTGACGAGGGCACCATCGACCGCCTCGGGCCGAACGGCCTTGCGGGGCTGGTGATGAGCGGTGCGGGCGTCGCGCGGCGGCTGCAGACCGGCTACCTCTACACCTACGCGTTCGTGATGCTGATCGGCCTCGCCGCCGCGGCAGCGTGGTTCCTCCCGAAGATGCTGGGCGGCGAATAATGGGCTTTCCGATCCTTTCCCTGATGATCCTGCTGCCGCTCGCGGCGGCGACGCTGCTGCTGTTCGTTCCCGGCGACGAGAACGCGCGGGCGAACACGGCGCGCTGGGGCGCGCTCGGCATCACGCTCGTCGAGCTGGTGCTCGGCATCGTCCTCTGGGCGCAGTTCGACGTGGGTTCGGCGAGCTTTCAGTATGCGGAGAGCCTGCCGCTGTTCGAGCCGTATTTCTCGTGGTCGCTCGGCATCGACGGCATCAGCCTCGTCCTCATCGCGCTCAGCGTATTCCTGATGCCGATCTGCATCCTCGCGTCGTGGACCTCGATCGAGAAGCGCGTGCCGGAATACATGGCGGCGTTCCTGCTCATGGAAGCGCTGATGATCGGCGTCTTCGCGGCGACCGACCTGTTCCTGTTCTACGTCTTCTTCGAAGGCGGCCTTATCCCGATGTACCTCATCATCGGCATCTGGGGCGGCAAGGACCGTATCTACGCGAGCTACAAGTTCTTCCTCTACACGCTGCTCGGCTCGGTGCTGATGCTGCTCGCCATGCTCTACATGGCGCACGTCGCGGGCACGACCTACATCCCGGCGCTGCTGACCCACGATTTCGATCCGAAGGTGCAGACATGGCTGTGGCTCGCCTTCTTCGCGAGCTTCGCGGTGAAGATGCCGATGTGGCCGGTGCACACGTGGCTGCCCGACGCGCACGTGCAGGCGCCGACGGCGGGCTCGGTGATCCTGGCGGGCGTGCTCCTGAAGATGGGCGGCTACGGCTTCATCCGCTTCTCGCTGCCGATGTTCCCGGCGGCTTCGGCGGAGCTGATGTGGATCGTCTTCGCGCTGTCGATGATCGCGGTCGTCGTCACGTCGCTGATCGCGCTCGCACAGTCCGACATGAAGAAGCTGATCGCGTATTCGTCTGTCGCGCACATGGCGTTCGTCACGGTCGGCCTGTTCGGCTTCAACCAGCAGGCGATCGAAGGCTCGATCGTCGTGATGCTCAGCCACGGTCTCGTCTCGGGCGCGCTCTTCCTCTGTGTCGGCGTCGTCTATGACCGGCTGCACACGCGCGATATCGATGCCTACGGCGGCGTCGCCACGATCATGCCGCGCTATGCGATCCTGTTCATGCTGTTCACCATGGCGTCGGTCGGCCTTCCCGGCACCAGCGGCTTCATCGGCGAGTTCCTCGTGATGATGGGCGCGTTCCGCACGTCCACCTTCGCCACCGCCGTGATCTGCACAGGCATCATCCTCGGCGCCGCCTACATGCTCTACCTCTATCGCAAGGTGATGTTCGGCAATGTGACCAAGGACGAAGTGCGCGCGATGACCGATCTCAACGTGCGCGAGATCCTGTGCCTCGCGCCCATCGCGGTCTTCGTGCTGTGGATGGGTATCGCGCCGAACGTGTTCATCGATCCGGTGCGCGCACCGGTTGCGGCGATCGTTGCCCGGCTCGAGCCGACCGCACCGCACCAGCAGACGGTTTCGGTCGTGAAGGCGGCTGCAGCCAAACCCCAGTCTGAGACACATATCCCGGCGGAGACCCACTGATGCAGCCGCTCGCGCAATCGCTCGGCATCGCCGCACCGGAAATCATCCTCGCCGTCGGCGCGATGGCGCTGCTGATGATCGGCACTTTCCGGGGTGACCGCAGCCTCGGTCTGCTGTCGTGGCTCGCCGTCGGCATCTATGCCGTCGCCGGCCTGTGCATGATCGACGATGCCCCGCGCGCCTTCGCCTTTGACGGGCTCTACGTCGCGGACCTGTTCTCGGACTATCTGAAAACCGTCGTTTACGGCGCCGCTGCCGTCTGCACCGTGATCGCGATCCCGTATCTGCGACGCGCTCACTCCGACAAGTTCGAATACCCCGTGCTGCTCATGCTCGGCGCGCTCGGCATGGGCATGATGGTCTCGGCGAACGACCTCCTCTCGCTCTACGTCGGTCTCGAACTGCAGAGCCTCGCGGCGTATGTGCTTGCCGCGTTCCACCGTAGCGAGACGAAGTCCTCCGAGGCGGGTCTCAAGTATTTCGTGCTCGGCGCGCTCGCGAGCGGCATCCTGCTCTACGGCATCAGCCTCATCTACGGCTTCGTCGGCAGCACGAACTTCGTCGCGCTCGGCACGCAGCTTGAAGGTTCGGCCTCGATCGGCGTCGTCTTCGGCCTCGTCTTCATCTTTGCGGGCCTCGCGTTCAAGATCAGCGCCGTGCCGTTCCACATGTGGACGCCGGACGTTTACGAAGGCGCGCCGACGCCGGTTGCCGCCTTCTTCGCGTCCGCCCCGAAGGTGGCCGCGATGGGTCTCCTCGTGCGCGTCGCGATCGAAGGCTTCGGCGGGCTTGCTGATGAATGGCGGCAGATCATTGCCTTCGCGGCGGTCGCCTCGATGATCCTGGGTGCCGTCGGCGCCATCGGGCAGACGAGCATCAAGCGCCTGCTCGCTTATTCGTCGATCAACAATGTCGGCTTCGCGCTTATCGGCCTCGCTGCGGGGACGGAGCAGGGCATTGCAGGTGTGCTCTTCTACATGGGCATTTACGCGGCGATGACGGTCGGTTCGTTCCTCGTCGTCCTCGCGCTCCGCGACCCGGACGGCACGCCGGTTGACGACATGGCACGCCTCGCGGGCCTTTCGAAGCAGCGCCCCGGCCTTGCCGCTGCGCTTGCCGTGTTCATGTTCAGCCTCGCCGGTATTCCGCCGATGCTCGGCTTCTGGCCGAAGTTCAGCGTCTTCAACGCCGCCATTGCGTCCGAGATGTATGTGCTCGCAGTGATCGGCGTCGTCACGTCGGTCGTGGGTGCGTACTATTACCTGCGCGTCGTGAAGCTCGCTTACTTCGACGAGCCCGTGGGTACGCTCGCACCCGGCGAAAGCCGCGTGAACGGCATCGTGCTGACGGCTGCGGCGGTGTTCTGCTCGCCCGTCGGGATGCTCGCGATCGCACCGCTGGTCGCGTGGGCGACGGCGGCGGCGCGCATCATCGTCACCGGATGAATTTTCGCATCGTCGATCTCGCCGAAACCGGCAGCACGAACGACTGGATCGCCGAGCACCCGGAAGACGGGCTGTGGGTTCGCGCCGACCGGCAGACGGCAGGACGCGGCCGCCGCGCGCGGGCGTGGACATCCGAGGTCGGAAACCTCTTCGCCAGCACGTTCGCTGCGCCGCAGCCGGGGGAGGGTGCGGCCCAGCATCTGTCGTTCGTGGCTGCAAACGCCCTGCTCGATACCGTAGCCCGCTGGGTGCCGCGTGAACGCCTGTCGCTCAAATGGCCGAACGACCTGCTGCTGGACGGTGTGAAGGTCGCGGGCATCCTGCTCGAAGGCCACGCCCAGGGCGTCATCATCGGCATCGGCGTCAACCTCGCGCATTTCCCGGAAGGGACGGAACGCCCTGCGACGAGCCTCGCCGCGGCAGGCATCGCACTGCCATCGGCGCGTGAAGCCTGCGAAACGCTCGCGGAAGCCTTCGCCGCGCACCGCCGGCGTTGGCGGGAGGAAGGTTTCACCGCCACCCGCGCCGATTGGCTGACCGCCGCCGCAGGGCTCGGCAAACCCATCGTCGCTCGCCTCGGGAACGCCGACCTCGCCGGGACGTTTGAAGGTCTGGCGGCGGACGGTGCGCTCCTTCTGCGCTTGCCGGACGGGACGTTACGGCCCATTCACGCGGGCGAAGTCTTCACATTGGGGGATCAGCGCTGATGCTGCTCGTCATCGACGCCGGCAACACCAACATCAAGTTCGCGCTCGTCGATGGGGGTGACATCAAGCGCGGCTGGCGGATCGCGACCGACGCGCGCCGCACGGCGGACGAGTATGCCGTCTGGCTGCTCCAGCTTCTCGCTATCGAAGGCTACGGCCGCGAGGACGTCGACGCGGTCATCATCGCCACCGTGGTGCCGCGCGCGACGTACAATCTTACCGTGCTTGCCACCAAGTATTTCAAGGTCGAGCCTGTCATTGCCGGCAAGCCGCCTGCGGATTGGGGTATCGCACTCGATGTCGCGGAGCCGCACGCCGTCGGTGCCGATCGCGCCGTGAACGCCATTGCCGCGCACAGCCTGCACGCAGGCGATCTCATCGTCATCAGCTTCGGCACGGCGACGACATTCGACTGGGTGAGCGCGAGCGGCGCCTACAAGGGCGGCATCATCGCGCCGGGCATCAACCTGTCGCTCGATGCGCTCGTCGCCGCAGCCGCCAAGCTGCCGCGCATCGCCATCGAGGCGCCGGAGGATGGCAGCGTCATCGGCCGCACCACCGAAAGCCAGATGCTGATCGGCGTCTACTGGGGCTATGTTTCCATGATCGAAGGATTGATTGCGCGCATGAAGGTTGAAATCGGCACGCCTGTGAAGGTCGTCGCCACCGGCGGTCTCGCCCCGCTCTTTGAAAGTCACGCGCACCTCTTCGATGCCATCGAACCGGACCTGACGCTGCGCGGCCTAGCCGTGCTCCACGCCCGCGCGATGGGTGCCGCCGCATGAGGCCCGGTAAGGAACTCATCTTCCTGCCGCTCGGCGGCTCCGGCGAGATCGGCATGAACGTCAATCTCTATGGCTGCAACGGCAAGTGGATCATGGTCGATCTCGGCATGACCTTCGCCGATCCGAACCTGCCGGGCGTCGAGTTGGTGCTGCCCGACCTGTCGTTCATCGAGGACCGACAGAAGGATCTGCTCGGTATCGTCCTGACGCACGGCCACGAGGATCATATCGGCGCGATCCCCTACCTGATCGGTGAGTTCGACGTGCCGCTCTACGCGACGCCGTTCACCGCTGGCCTCATCCGCAAGAAGCTGATCGAGGAAGGCATCGAGCGCGATGTCGAGCTCAATGTCGTGGAACTTGAAGGCGAGGTCGATCTCGGTCCTTTCAAGTGTCGTTACGTGCCGCTTGCGCATTCGATCCCCGAGGGCAACGCGCTCCTCATCGAAACGCCCTACGGCAAGATCTTTCACACCGGCGACTGGAAGCTCGACGAGGCGCCGGTGCTGGGCGTGCCGTCCACCGCCGAGGAACTGACCGCGCTTGGCGACGAGGGCATCCTCGCGCTCGTCGGCGATTCCACGAACGTCTTCAACCCCGAAGCCTCCGGCAGCGAGACGGGCGTGCGCGAAGGGCTCGACAAGGTGATCGCCGGGCACAAGGGCAGGGTGCTCGTCACCACCTTCGCCTCGAACGCCGCACGCCTGCATACGCTTGGCGAGGTCGCGAAGGACACGGGCCGCAAGCTCTGCGTCGTCGGCCGTTCGCTCGATCGTATCCTCGAAGTATCGAAGAGCGTCGGCTACCTCACCGATTTCCCGCCCACCGTGTCGCAGGAAGAGGCGATGAAGGTGCCGCGCGACAAGCTGCTGATCGTCTCCACCGGGGCGCAGGGAGAGGCGCGCGCCGCGCTCTCGCGCATCGCGGAGGGGGAGCACAACATCAAGCTCGAACGCGGCGATCTCGTCGTGTATTCCTCGAAGCAGATTCCGGGCAACGAGATCTCCATCGGCCGCGTGCAGAACGCGCTTGCCGCGAAGGGCATCGAGATCATCACCGACCGGCAGGCGCACGTCCACGTTTCCGGGCATCCCGGCATTCCCGAGCTTGAGGCGATGTACGGCTGGATTCGTCCGCAAATCTCGATTCCTGTCCACGGCGAACGTCGCCACATGGAAGAGCACGCCCGCCTCGCGCGGCGTTTCGGCGTGCCGGAAGCGGTCGTGCCGGTGAACGGCAGCGCCATCCGCCTCGCGCCCGGTAAACCGCAGATCATCAGCCACGAACCCGTGGGACGTCTCGTCCTCGACGGTGACGTCATTCTCCCCGCCGACGGCGCCACGATGCTCGCGCGCCGCCGCATGATGCACAACGGCCTCATCGCCGTGTTCGTCGTGATCGACGGCAAGAACCGCCTGCTCGCGCCGCCGCAGGTGCAGTCGCACGGCGTTCCGGTCGAGGACGACCGCGACGAATTTCTCGACGATTGCGTTTCGGCCGCCAGCGAAGCCGCCGCGAAGGCGCGCAGCAACGGTGAGGAGGCGCTTGCAGAGGCGATCCGCGTCGCCGTCCGCCGCACCGCGCGCGACTGGACGGGCAAGAAGCCCATTACCGAAGTCACCGTCACAAGGATCAAGGGCTGATGGGCTGGGGATCGATACTCGCGATCTATCTTCTGATCTGGACGGTGACGCTGTTCGCCGTGCTGCCGTTCGGCGTCCGCACCTCCGAGGAGGCGGGCGAGGACAAGGTGAAGGGTCAGGCCGACAGCGCGCCCGTGCGCCCGATGCTTGCGAAGAAGGTGCTCTGGACGACGCTGATCTCGGCCGTCCTGATGGCCGGCGTCTGGTGGCTGAGTGAGGCGGGCTACCTCAATTTCATGCCGAATTGAGCCGCCCGGCACCCGGTTGTTTTGACTTCGTAATGATGCAACACTCCGCGCGGAAACAGCGGAGGGCACGGCGACATGGCTATTCTCGTTCACGGAACTGCGAGTGCGATCAACCTGGGTTCGGACTATTCCTACGCCGCGAGTGCGAGCCACGGCCCGGTCGCCATCAAGAACCAGCTCGTAAGCCTGCGCATCGACAACAAACCGGTGCTGTTCAAGACGCGCACGCTACCTTCGATCAGCGAAGGCGATCGTGTCGCTGTCGTCGGCACGGACAAGAACGGGACGCTCGAAGCCGTGGCGCTCCGCAACCTGACGACCGGGGCGGGCTATTACATGCCGACTGTGATGCCGATGGTGCTCGCGGCGGTGCTCGTCGTCATCGGCCTGCCGCTCATCCCGTTTCTGGGTATCGGCCTGCTGTTCGTGGGTTTTGGCGGCTGGATTCTCTACAAGGGCTATTCGGCGCACACCGCGATCAACCAGCTCAAAGCTTTCCAGCCTTGATCCGAGAGCGCTCAGCGCAGGCGTTCGGTCGCCTGCGCCAATGCCACGTAGAGCTTGCCGAGGTCTGACGACAGCAGCGTCATCGAAAGTGCGTTGCCGTCGCGGTCCGCGTTGAAGCGGCGGAGCATCGCCTCGAAATCGTGGATGTAGCGGCGCACGCCGTCGCGGAACTCGGCGTCCTCGCTGTAGCGGCGCGTGACTTCCTTGGCATCGCGGTTCGTGAGGAGCTGCACGGCGCGGCGCGAGAAGACGCCGCGTTCGCCCGCGAGATACTGCTTCCACGCCGTCTCGGTGACCTCCGCCGAAAGACCCTTGGCGATGTCGATCGAGGCGCTGTTGAGCGCTTCGACGAGCAGTTCGGACTGGCGGCCGATGTCTTTCCGGAGCGCGGCATCGAGATGTGCGTCCGCTTCGTTGACGCGCGTTTCGATCGCGGCGGCGGTTTCGGCGACCGACACGAGCTGGCGCGACAGGCGCTCGGCGGCGGCCTGCGCAGCGTCGGCACTACGCGCGCCTGCGGTTTCCAGCGCCTTGATCTGCGTTTCCACGGGCTCGATCGCGCTTTGGCGCACAGCTTCGCGCGACGCCTTCGAAAGCGCCTCGCGCGCTTCCTCGACAACGGCTTCGAGCGCGCTCTTCACCGTACCCGCCGTCTGCGCCGCAACCTCGCGCACGCGCCCGAGCGCGTCGATCAGCTGCGTCGTCGCGCTGAGCGCCGTGCTTTCCGCCGAGCGTTCGACGCCCGAGAGGATGCCCTGCGCCGCCTCGATCTCGCCGCGCACCTTGGCCACCACGGCTTCGAGGCTTTCGCGCTGATCTTCGAGCCCGTCGAGCAGTTCGTCGATCGCTTTCCGCCCCGCGGCAATCGGCGAGTTGATCGCCGCAGCACGTTCGGAGACGCGGTCGATGTCCTGGGACAGGTTCGTGACCGAGCCGCGCAGCGCGTCGATGGCACCAAGGCCCTTTTCAGCGCCTGCCGGCACGCCCTCGGCAAGCGAGACGAGCGCCTGATCCGTCGCCGCACGTACCGATGCGAGCGCGTCGCCGATCTCTTTCGCCGCGCCGCGCGTGGTGCCGAGCGGCGTCGAAAGCGAATCGATTTCGCCGCGCACCTGCGCGATCCGCGCGGAAAGGCTGGCGAGGACGCTTTCGCTCGAATTGGCGGCGTTGCCGAGCTTGGCATCCAGCACGCTGAAACCGCGCTCGACGGTATCGAGGAAGCCGCGGCTGCCCGCGTCCTGCTCGCTGATGCGTCTGCTGAGCTCGGAAACATGCTCGGCGATGGCGGTGATCCTGCCTGCGATGGTCTCGATGGCGCGGCCGCCGATGTCTTCAAGGTCGAGCGAAGTGCGCGAGATCGCGGCGGCAAGCGCTGCCGTCTGTGCCTCGACACCGGCACGCGTGGCTTCCAGCGCCTCGCCGGTCTTGGCGAGCGCCGCGTCGCCGCTCGCTTCGAGCGCAGTCGCATAGGTGCCGAGACGGCTCTCCGCATCGCCGGCGGAGGTGGCAATGGCGGAAATCACGCTGGTGAGGCTTGCGGTCGCGGCCTTGGCCTGCGCGCCCGCTTCCTCGCTGCGCGTCCACACCGCGGCGAGCAGGTCTTCGGTTTCCTGAAGCTGCGTGCGTGCATCCGTTGCGCTCGTGGCGAGCAGCCCGGCGATGCGGTTCACCTGCGCTTCCGCTTCGGGGAGGGCGCTTGCCAGCGAATCGAAGCTGGCGCGTGCCTTGTCGCTGCTCTCGGCGAGCGCCGCAGAGCTGGCATCGATCGCGGCGCGGTCTTCGGCGAGCGTTCCGGCGAGCGTGCGTGTGCGGTGCACGGCGGCGTCCGTGGCGGTAACGAAGCCCTCGACCTCCTCGGCGAACACCTTGCGCAACCCTTCGACGCGCATGGTCACGGCCGCCAGTACGGAATCGATGCTTTCAAGCTGCGTGCGCGTTTCGCGTGCGGTGAGTGCGAAGCGCTCCTCGGCGGCTTCGATTCGCGCCAGCATCTCGCGTTGCTGCCCCGGCCACACGCGCGCGGCGACGAGCGCGATCAGCCAGATCGCCGAAAGCGGCGCGGCAACACCGCCCGCGACACCCGCCCATTCGGTCAGCGTCAGCGCACCGACGCCCGCCGAACCGGCGATCAGCCAGACGACGGCAGCGGCAAGCGCCAGCCACGCGAGCGAGGCGAGGGCGGCGAACAGCAGCACGCGGCTGGAAAACGTCGGCACGGCATCGTCCACGGCCTCGTCATCCATCTGGCGCAGACGCCTCATCGGCGCCGACGTATCCGGCTCAGCGTCGGACACGGGGCTCTGCTGCCACGTGTAGTCCGGCGGAAGCTTTTCCGGAAACGACCGCCGACCGACTGGACTCATGGTGCACGACCCCCGCGAAACCTGTTGTATGAAAACCCCTCGCGCACCTGTCTATCACCGCCCGTGCGGACAGGACAGCCCGGCAATCTGCATTTGTCGACAGTTTGTTAACACTCGTCGCCGAACATGGCCGCATGAACCCCGAATCCGCCCCCGCTTTCCTGCCGCACCGCCTGCTCGAAATCACGGGCGGGGACACGGCATTGTTCGACGACCTGATGTCGGAATTCCGCGAGAATTTGCCCGCCTATGCCGCCGAACTGCGCGCTGCGAAGGATCGCACGGGCTGGAAAGCCGCCGCGCATCGCTTGAAAGGTGCGGCGCAGGCCATCGGCGCGGAGGCCATCGGTGCGATCGCACTGCTTGCCGAACTGTCGGCGCCGGGCGATAGCGCGCTCCTTGCGCGCCTCGACGCTGAGATCATGCGCTTCTCAAGCTTCTAAAGCATCGTGCGGAAAAGTGGGAACCGGTTTTCCGCCAGCAACGATGCGTCAACAAAGAGATAGCGCGCGCGTCCTGCGTCTGATTTCACGCTGGGCGCTCTAGCAGCGCGGCTTCGCGCGCGCGGCGCGCGCGTTCGATCAGAATTGCCGAAAGGCTGAGGCCAAGGATTTCCCAAAGCCAGTACCAGAGCGGGCTTCCGGCAAGGCAGGCGATGAAGATCGCAAGCGTTCGCCCGCTCGCACCAAGGATCGTGGCAGCCAGGAGAATAGGGCGCAACCTCTCCACGTAGCGCGCACGCAGCGCCGGGTTCGCGCCAAGCGCGGTATCAAGCGCCTGCGCACCCGGCATCAACTTCGCCTGAAGCGCATTGTAGCCGATTTCGAGGAAACCGCCGACGGCTGCACGCGGCACAAAGCCGGGCTGGCCTGCGCTTCGCCGGATGAACACCTCGCGCTGCAGTTCGTACCATGCAGCCTGCACGACGTGCGCGGCACCCGCCGCAACCGCAAACGGCAGGCTGACGCCTATGCCAACCTCGTGTGCCGCCGCGAAGGCAAGACTGAGATAAACGAGGATGAAAACGCTGTAGTCGCAGAAGCCGTCGAGGAAGCGCCCGAACTCGCTGGTCCGCCCCGTGGCGCGCGCAGTCATGCCGTCGAGCCCGTCGAAGACGTGCCACGCCAGCATCGCGGCGAAGCCGGCAAGCGCCATCGCTGGGGTCTCGTAGTGAAAATAGGCCCATGCGGCGACGAGACCGAAGCCGATCCCGGCGATCGAAATGGCGTTCGGCGGGATACGAAGCTTCACCGCTATTGGCAGCAATGCACGCGAGACCGGGTGAACGACCGCGATGTTCAGCGGTTCCTCTATGGCCCGGGGGCGTCCGCCGTCTGCTGTGTCGACTGTGGAATGCATCGTATGCGATGTGCGCCGCTCTGGGGAGAGTTGGCAAGTCCGCTTGCTTGCCCTTATGGTCCGCCATCCATTCAGACCCGGAGACGTCGATGGCGCTTGTGGCGCTGCTCTATGCCCATCATTTCAGCGCCGGGGCGGACGAACCGCTGGCCGCGCTCGGCATCACGGGAATCGCCTCGGTCGACCGGCAGATTCGCCAGTGCCGACGTGCGGGTGCCGAGCGCGTCGTTGTCATGGTCGAGCGTGTGACGCCCCGCCTCGCCGCCGCACTCGATCGCGCGCGCCGCGCATCGCCCGGTATCGAGGTCGTCCACGGCGGAGACGGCGTTCGCGCCGCGATCCGCGAGGAAGATAGCGTGCTCTCGCTCGACGAGGGGCTCGTCGCTGATGAACGCGCCATCGTCGCCGTCGCAGGTGCCACCGGTGATGTCGTGCTCGGTGTCTGGATGGAGGCGGATGAGCGCCCGATCACGGCGGAGCGGATCGCCTCTGACCGGTTCTTCGCCGGGCTTGCACGCTTTCCTGGACGTCTCGTTCGCAGCGTTGCGGGCCGTCTCGGCGATTGGGATATGCAGGCAACGCTGGTGCGCTCGGCGCTGGGGGAGGGGCCGCACACGCCCGTCGAGGTCGCGCGCATCCCCGCCTATTGCCCGTCGCGGCGGCGAGAGGTCCCGCTGCAATGGCGCCGCGTTGTTGATGCAGCGTCCGCTGAGGCAGCGACCACTGAAGCGCTGGCGTCCGCGCAGAAGGGCATCCTCGATTGGCCCGCGCGTTTCATCCACCCGCCGGTCGAGAATCTGCTCACCCGTCTGCTGCTGCCGACACCGCTCACGCCCAATATGATCTCGGTGGGCGTGTTCCTGCTCGGGCTCGCCGCGATGGCGGCATTCGCGCTCGGCCATCTCTGGATCGGCCTTGTCCTCGCGCTCGTCATCGGGCCCCTCGACGGCGTGGACGGCAAACTTGCGCGGACCCGTGTCGAATTCTCGAAGTGGGGCGATCTGGAACATGTCGCGGACAAGGTCGTTGAGTACGGCTGGTTCGCGGCGCTCGCTTATTATTTCAATTCGGTCGGACACGGCGGCGCATGGCCGCTTGCTGCGATCTGCGTGGGTTTCGCGCTTGCCGAAGCCGTACAGGGCGAGTTTTTCCGGCGCTTCAGCGGCAAGCAGATCGACGACGCCGGCGAGTTCGAACGCCGCTTCCGGCTGGTCGCGGGCCGCCGCAACACATTCTTCTGGAGCCTTTTGCCGTTTGCGGCGTTCGGCGCCTGGTATTTGGGCTTTGCGATGATCGCGGCGTACAGCGCGCTCACCTTCTTCGTCATGCAGGCACGCTTCTTCGTTCGGCTTCAGGAATATGGCAGCGAAAACAGCGATCGGATCGCCGCGAACTTTGCAAAGACGGCCTACACATTCTTGCCCGATTCAGCTGGCAACGCTAAGTGATCGTCGTCAACCGCGCAGTAGACGCGTCTCAGGATCTTTCCCATGCATGAAGTAAGAGTAGCGGTCGTTGGTATCGGCAATTGTGCAAGTTCGCTTGTTCAGGGTGTCGCGCACTATCAGAACGGTGGTGCCAACGAGCAGATCGGCCTGCTGCACTGGGATCTCGGTGGTTATCGCCCCAAGGATATTCGTTTCGTTGCCGGTTGGGATGTCGATCGCCGCAAGGTCGGCCTTGATATCGCCGAGGCGATCTTCGCGAAGCCGAACTGCACGGCAGTGTTCTGCGATCATGTGCCGGAAACCAGCGTCCGCGTCCGCATGGGTTGCGTGCTTGATGGCGTCGGCGAGCATATGGCCGACTATCCCGACGACCGCACTTTCCTCGTGGCGGACGAAGCGGAGCCCGACAAGGACGAGGTCGTGCGCGTGCTTCGCGAAACGCGCGCCGACGTGCTGATGAATTACCTCCCCGTCGGTAGCCAGAAGGCGACCGAATTCTATGCCGAGTGCGCGCTCGAGGCCGGCGTTGCGTTCGTCAACAACATCCCGGTGTTCATCGCCAGCGACCCCGTTTGGGCGAAGCGCTTCAAGGATGCGGGCCTCCCCATCATCGGGGACGACATCAAGGCACAGCTCGGCGCCACGATCGTCCACCGCGTGCTCACCGACCTCTTCAAGAAGCGCGGTGTGAAGCTCGATCGCACGTACCAGCTCAACACCGGCGGCAACACCGACTTCCTCAACATGCTGAACCGCTCGCGTCTCGCTTCCAAGAAGGAGTCGAAGACCGAGGCCGTGCAGTCGGTCGCCGAGCGGCGCATGGATGACGAGAACATCCACGTCGGCCCGTCCGATTATGTGGCATGGCAGAACGACAACAAGGTTTGCTTCCTGCGCATGGAAGGGCAGCTTTTCGGCGGCGTTCCGATGAACCTTGAACTGCGCCTTTCGGTGGAGGACAGCCCCAACTCGGCGGGCGTCGCCATCGATATGATCCGCTGCGCGAAGCTCGCGCTCGATCGGGGCCTCTCCGGGCCGATCGATGCCGCCGCCAGCTATTTCTGCAAACACCCGCCGCGCCAGACGAGCGACGACCTTGCCTTCGCCGCGCTGGAAGCGTTCATCGCCGGCGGCGGCAAGCTACACTAGGACACCGCCATGCAGGCCATCGTGCTTGCCGCCGGTTTCGGTAGCCGGCTCCGCAGTCACGCGCCATCAAAGCCGCTTGCCCTCGTCGCGGGACGGCCGCTGCTGCTCCACACGGTTTCGCGTCTCGCCGAAGCTGGCGTCGATGACGTCACGGTCGTGCTCGGGCACCGCGCCGAAGAGGTCGCGGCGGCGCTTGCGGAATGGAACCTGCCGCTCGCCGTGCGCACGGTCACCGTTGCCGATCCGGCACTGCCGAACGGCGTATCCGTGTTGGCGGCTGCGCCTTTCATTGCGTCGCGTGCCTTGCTCGTGATGGCCGACCATCTCGTCGACTCCACGCTCTACCGCGGCGTGGTCGAGGCGTCCGCCGAGGACGGCGCGCTGCTGCTCGGCGTCGATCGCCGCGTCGGCCACGCTTGGATCGACGAGGATGACGTCACGCGCGTCCGCACCGAAGGCGATGCCATTGTCGCCATCGGCAAGCATCTTGAACCCTTCAACGGCTACGACACCGGCGTCTTCTCCGTTGGGAAATCGCTGTTCGATGCGCTCTCCGGGCTTTCCGCGCCCAGCCTGTCGCAGGGCGTTGCCACGCTCGCCGCGTCGGGGCTTGCGTGCGCGGTCGAAACCGGGGATGGCGCTTGGCTCGACGTGGACGACGCGCGGGCGCTGGAGATCGCGGAGCGCTGGCTTGGCGCGAAAGGGGAGAGTGCTGCATGAAGTCTCTTGTTGCGGCCGCCGCCGTCCTGCTGTCGGCGATGCCTGCCACGGCGGGTCCATGGCTCGAAGCGGGTGACCGTCAGGTCCGCGCCGACGTCGAGCTTCTGAAAGCCGCAGGCCTCATCCGCGGCCCTGTCAACGCGTGGCCGCTGCCGTGGGCCCAGGTCGCCGAGGGGCTGGAGAGCGCCAACGGCCAGGCGCTGCCGCCGCATCTCGGCGCTGCCGTGCGCCGCCTGACGATCCTCTCCGAGCGCGACGGCCAGAAGAGCCGCTACGAGGTCCGCGCCCGCGCCGCCAATCGGCCTTCGGTGGTACGCGATTTTGGCGACACCGCCCGCGAGGATGGTGACGTCACCGTCCGCGCCGAGCACGAGATCGGCAAGCTCTACGTGTCCTATGGCGTCGGCTGGCGCGACGGCCAGCAGGGCCGTGATTTCCACTTCGAGCCCGCGACACTCGCGCTTCCCATCGGCAACTGGGCGCTTTACGGCGGCTATGTCGACACGTGGTGGGGGCCGGGCCACGACAGCGCGCTGCTCTTCTCCACCAACGCGCGTCCCATCCCGCGCGTCGGCATCAAGCGGCTGGTGCCCGAGCCGATCGATTTTCCGGTGCTCCGCTGGTTCGGCCCGTGGCGGCTCGACATTTTCGCGGGCATCGCGACCGAAAAGCGCGAGGACTACAACAACCCGGCGATCGCGGGAATGCGCCTGTCCTTCGAGCCCGTCCCCGGCCTCGAAGTCGGCCTCAATCGCGGCCTCCAGCTTTGCGGCAGCGGGCGCCCCTGCGGCCTCGGCACCATTTTCGACGCCGTCGTCGGCATCGGCGACGCTGACAACACGGGCACGCTCAACGAACCCGGCAACCAGATCGCCGGCTTCGACATCAGCTACACGCGCATGATCGGCAACGTGGCCGTGCAGGCGTATACCGAGTGGGAAGCCGAGGACGAGGACAACCTCCTGATCGAGCAGTTCTCGCGCATGGCGGGTTTCACGCTCTCCGGCCCTATCGGCGACAACGGCGCAAGCTGGACACTGCTCGGCGAATGGTCCGATACGCTTGCGGTAAAGCTCGGCGGCGGCAAGACCTATCCGGGCAGCATGTATAACAATTTCATATATTTCGACGGCTTCACCTACCGCGACCACGCGCTTGGCCACAGCCTTGATGGCGATAGCGAACTCTGGACCGCTGGCCTTTCCGTCACGGACGCGAAGAACCGCCGTTTCTACGGTACCTATCGCCGCGTCGACATCAACAAGACGAGCAACCTCCGGAACAACAACCTCTCGCTCAATCGCGAGACATACAATGCCTTCGAAGTCGGCACCGAACTCCCAACCGCCTTCGGCGATATCAGCCTCGAGGCCCGCTACGACACCGACGCGCCGAACACGCCCGGCGTCAGCGATGCGAAGACCGCGATTGAAATCGGCTGGCGCACACGTTTCTAGGTTAATCCAATTTTAGGTGCATCCCTCTAGGTTCGGCATCCGAGAAAAGATACGGGTTCGCACCAAAGAGGGGTTGTCTTGCCGCTGGATCGGCCAATCGACGTTCAGGCGCTGCTGGGTCTCGCCGCCGGCCGTTCCGGCGCGGCGCGGGCGCAGATTGCGAACGCCGTCACCGATCTGTTCCTGCCCGCGGCACAGCGGCTTACCGATCAGCAGCGCGCGTTGATGACGGATGTGCTCGGGCGCCTGCTCGGCACGGTTGAAATGGAGGTGCGCCGGCACCTCGTCGAAGCGCTCAGCCGCTCGCCCGCATCGCAGCCCGACCTTGAAGCCCGGCTCGCGAGCGACAGCATCGAGGTGGCGCGGCCGATCCTCGAACGCAGCAGCGTGGTTCGCAATCCCGCACTCATGGATATCGTCATCCAGTGCGCCGAAGAGCACCGCATGGCGATCGCTCTGCGCGAAACCGTTTCGCCGCCGCTCACCGAGGCGCTGGCCGAACGCGGCTTCAAGGGCAGCGAGGACGACGTTCTCGAAGGCCTGATCCGTACCGAAGATCCCGTGCTCTCGCGCCGCGCGATGGAGCTTCTGGTCGCCGAGAGCAAGCGCAACGGCCAGTTCCAGCAGCCGCTCCTGACGCAGAACGATCTCTCCGCCGATCTCGCACACGAGGTTTACTGGTGGGTCGCGGCCGCGCTCCGCCGCCATATCCTCAAGAATTTCGTCATCGATCAGGCCGTGCTCGATCCGATGCTCGAACGCGCGGCAAAGCGCGCGATGGTGGAATACGACGACACGCAGTCCGTGCAGTCCCGCGCGCTCCAACTCGCACGGCGCCTCAATGAACTTGGCGAACTCACGGATGGCTTCCTGCTTCGCACGCTGCGCCAGGGGCGGCTCAGCCTGTTTACCGCGGCGTTTGCCGCGCGCGCGAAGATCGCGTTCAACACCGTGTGGCGGATCGTCACCGATCCGGCGAGCGAGAGCTTCATCGTGCTGGCGAAGGCGGTTGACGTCAGCCGCGACGCCACGGCGTCACTCGTGATCGTGCTTGGCGAACTGGGCAATGCCGCCAGTGCGCGTCCGCCCTCGGCGGTTGCGGAAATTCTCAGGCTCCACGACGATCTCGATGTCGCCGCCGCGCGCCGTGTGCTGCAGTATTGGCAGCTCGATGCCGGGCTTCGGCAGGCGATCGATGATCTGAACGGGGACGCCGCGTAGCGGCCATGTTCGAGCCGCGCGACATCCGTCCCGGTCATGCGAGCGCGCTCGATGCGCTCGCGGCGGCAGACCCCGCGCTCGCCGGTGCCGTCGTGTTCGAATGCTCATCCACCGGTGTGCTCCTTGAAGCCAACGCGGCCTATGCCGAGCTTGAGCGCGCTGTGATGCTTGCACCTGGCGAACTTGCGGCGCGGCTGGTCGCTGCACTGGCTCCTGCAGGAGAATCGGTTTCAGCAAGCTTCACTCTTGAGCTTTTGGGCGATCCACGTCATTTTCACGTTCGTTTCGTGCCCGTGTCGACACTGGCCCGCAACGAGTTGAAATTCGTGGGAATCATGCGGGAATCGTCCACTACGGTTGAACAGCGCGAGCGCGATACCCTTGCCGGCTGGCAGGGCGATGAGCTCGTGCGCGTCAATTCGGACTGGTATTGGGAGACGGACAGCCGCGGCGCGCTCACCTCGATTTCTCGCGCGCTCGAGCTTCTGGTCGGGCAGCCGGCGGGTGCGCTCCTCGGCAGGCCTCTCATAGCCATCGGCACACTTCTGCGCGGCGAGAACGGTGAAGTGCCGTATGAAGCGGCACAGGCGCGCGGTTCCAGCTTCCGCGATCAGCTGATGTCGGTCACCACGCAGGGCGGCGCCACCCGGCTCTATCGTCTCGCCGGGGTCGCCGTGCCCACGAAGGACGGCGGCTGCGGTTATCGCGGCGTCGCAGCAGTGGTGCCGGACAGCGCACGGCTGATCGAACGGATGCGCTCCGAACTCGGCCGCACCGCCAAGGCCAATTTCCTCTCGTCGATGAGCCACGAGCTGCGTACGCCGCTCAACGCCATCATCGGTTTCGCCGAGGCGATGAACCATGAGGTTCATGGCCCGCTGAAGGCGCAGTACGTCGAATATGCGGGGGATATTGCCAACGCCGGGCGCCACCTACTCGGCCTCATTCAGGATTTGCTCGACATCTCCAGCCTCGATTCGGGCGAGATCGACCTCGAAACCGAGGATTTCGACCTTGCCGCGCTCGTCGAGCAGGCGCGCGCGATGGTCCAGATGAAGGCGTCGGCGCGGAACATCGACATCAAGGCGGTTGCGCTCGACGCACCGCTGCGCGCGCGCGGTGATCGCCGCCGCACGCTGCAGATTCTCGTCAACCTGCTCACCAACGCCGTGAAGTTCACGCCCGAAGGCGGTTTCGTCGGCGCGGAACCGGCGACGACGCTCGCCGGCTACGTCGCCGTCACGGTCTGGGACTCCGGCCCCGGCATCGATCCCGAAGATCACGCCCGCGTGTTCGAAAAGTTCGAGCAGCTCCCCAAACCACCCTATGTGGCGAGCGGCGAGGGCACCGGCCTCGGCCTCCACATCTCGCGCCGTCTTGCCGAACTGATGAATGGCGGCCTCACGCTCGAAAGCCACAAGGGCATGGGTGCGCGCTTCACGCTCACGCTGCCCGTGGCGGACTGACGCGCCGCACGCATGGGCCTCATCGATACGGCCTTCGTTTCGGCAAATCTCTGGCTGCTTGGCCTTGTTCTCTTCGCCGCCATGTCCGCGTTCGCATGGCTCGGCGTCTCGCTTCGCAAGCGTGCTCGCGGCGAGCGCGACGGGGAAGGGGACCGCGAGGGCTACCTGCTCTCGGCGGCGCTCGCGTTGCTCGGGCTCCTTATCGCCTTCACCTTTTCGCTGGCGCTCAATCGCTACGATACGCGCCGCGTGATGGTGGTGACCGAAGCCAATGCGATCGGCACCGCGTGGCTGCGCGCCGGACTTGCCGGGGATGAAACTGGGCCGGGCCTTCAGGCGGCGATCGCGCGCTATACCGACGTGCGCCTGAAGCTGCCGAACGAGAGCGGAGATGCAGAGGCCACGGAGGCCGAAACGGGCAGGGCGCAGACCCGGCTTTGGGCGGAAATGCGTACCGCGATCCGCGATACGCCGCCGCCGATCGCGGGCACGATCATTACCGCCACCAATGAGATGTTCGACGCAGCGAGTGCCCGGAAAGCGGAACGCGCGGCACGGATTCCGGGCCGCGTGATCGAAGTGCTGATTCTCTATGCGCTCATGTCGGCGGGCATTGTCGGTTACGTCCTCGGCGGCTCCGGGAGGCGCCACCGCGTCGTCACCACGATCCTGTTCGCACTCCTCACGCTCGCACTGCTGCTGATCCTCGATCTCGACAGGCCGTGGAGCGGTGGCATCACCGTTTCCCAACAACCGATGCTGGACGCCCGCGCCGCGATGCGGTGAGAGCGCAAACGAAAACGGGCGCCCGAAGGCGCCCGTTCGTTTGCGTCGTGGAACCCACCGCTCAGCGGTTGGTGATCTCCACGTAGTCGCGCTGCGTGGCGCCCGTGTAGAGCTGGCGCGGGCGGCCGATCTTCTGCGCGGGGTCTTCGATCATCTCATTCCACTGCGCGACCCAGCCCACGGTGCGGGCGAGCGCGAACAGCACGGTGAACATCGAGGTCGGGAAGCCGATCGCCGAGAGGATGACGCCCGAGTAGAAGTCCACGTTCGGGTAGAGCTTCTTCTCGATGAAATACTCGTCGTTGAGCGCGATGTGCTCCAGCTCGCGGGCGACGTCGAACACCGGATCGGTAACGCCGAGCTTGGCGAGCACCTCGTTCGCGGTCTTCTGCATCACCGTCGCGCGCGGATCGTAGTTCTTGTACACGCGGTGGCCGAAGCCCATCAGGCGGAAGGGGTCGTCCTTGTCCTTGGCGCGCTTGATGTATTCCGGAATCTTGTCGGGCGTGCCAATTTCGCGCAGCATTTCGAGCGCGGCCTCGTTGGCGCCGCCGTGCGCCGGGCCCCACAGGCAGGCGATGCCCGCCGCGATGCAAGCGAACGGATTGGCGCCCGAGGAGCCGGCGAGACGCACCGTGGAGGTCGAGGCGTTCTGCTCGTGGTCGGCATGGAGGATGAAGATCTTGTCCATCGCCTTCTCGATCACCGGATCGACCTCATAGGCTTCCGCCGGCACGCCGAAGGTCATGCGCAGGAAGTTGCCTGTGTAGGAGAGGCTGTTGTCCGGGTAGAGGAACGGCTGACCCACAGAATATTTGTACGCCATCGCTGCGATCGTTGGCATCTTGGCGATCAGGCGGTGGCTGGCGATGCGGCGCTGCACCGGATCGTCGATGTCGGTCGAGTCGTGGTAAAAGGCCGAAAGCGCGCCGACGACGCCGCACATGATCGCCATCGGGTGCGCATCGCGCCGGAAGCCGCGATAGAACATCGCGAGCTGTTCGTGGATCATCGTGTGGCGCGTGATCGTGCGCACGAACTCGTCGTACTCGTTCGGGTTCGGCAGCTCGCCGCGCATCAGTAGGTAAGCGACCTCCATGAAGCTCGATTTCTCGGCGAGCTGGTCGATCGGATAGCCGCGGTGCAGCAGCACACCTTCGTCGCCGTCGATGTAAGTGATCTTCGATTCGCACGAGGCGGTGGAGGTAAAGCCGGGATCATAGGTGAAGGCGCCGGTGTTGCCGTAGAGCTTGCGAATGTCGACGACATCCGGCCCGACCGAGCCCGAAAGCACCGGGTAGTCGCTGGCCTTGCCGCCCAGATCCAGCTTCGCAGTCGTGTTGCTCATGGCTCGCTCACCCTTCCGTTTCGTTGGCGGTCTAGGCCGTCTTCCCAACCTGATCGTCTATCCTGCCGAGGCTTTCTTCGCGCCCCATCACTTCCAGAACCTCAAATATACCCGGCGACGTTGTGGTTCCCGTTAACGCCGCGCGCAGGGGCTGAGCGAGCTTGCCGAGCCCGATATCCTCGCGCACGGCATAGTCCCGCACGGCGTCCTCGATGGCTGCGGTCGTCCATTCGCCGACGCTGGCGATAACCTCCCGCAGTGCAGCAAGGCGCCCTCTGCCGGCGCTGTCTAGCAACCCTTCGGCCTTTTCGTCGAGTGTTATTGGGCGCTGCCGAAACAGAAATGCGCTGGAGGCGGCCAACTCGTTCAAATCTTTCGCTCTTGGCTTCAGATGCGGCATTGTGCGGAGCAGCAAGTCTTGCTCTTCCACGGACAGGTCGCGGGCCAGCGTGGCCGCGATCCGGCCTTCGATCAGCCCCACCAGGCGGGCATCGTCGGCGATGCGCAGGTAGTGGCCATTGACGTTCTCGAGCTTCTTGAAGTCGAGTCGTGCCGGATTGCGCCCGATGCCTTCGAGTGTGAAAACGGCCGCGGCTTCCTCGCGCGTGAAGAACTCCTGGTCGCCGTGGCCCCAGCCGAGCCGCAGCAGGTAGTTTTCCAGCGCCTCGGGGAGGAAACCCATGTCGCGGTAAGCGTCGACGCCGAGCGCGCCGTGCCGCTTGGAAAGTTTAGCGCCGTCCGCGCCATGGATCAGCGGCACGTGCGCATAGCTCGGCTCCGCCCAGCCGAGCGCGCGGATCAATGCGAGCTGGCGGAAGGCGTTGTTCAAATGGTCGTCGCCGCGGATCACGTGCGTGATGCCCATGTCGTGGTCGTCGACCACCACGGCGAGCATGTACGTCGGCGTCCCGTCCGAACGCAGCAGCACGAAATCGTCGAGTTCGGCGTTCTTCACCGTCACTGCGCCCTGCACGGCGTCTTGAAGCGTGACCTCACCCTCCTGCGGCGCTTTCAAGCGGATCACGTAGGGCGCACCTACGGGCGCCTCGGCGGGATCGCGGTCGCGCCAGCGCCCATCGTACCGCATCGGGCGCTTCTCGGCGCGCGCTGTCTCGCGCATCTGCTCCAGCTCTTCGGGCGTCGCGAAGCACTTGTAGGCGCCGCCCGTCTCCAGCAGTCCGCGCGCGACCTCCGCGTGCCGCGCCTCGCGTTCGGACTGGTAGACGATCTCGCCGTCCCAATCGAGGTTCAGCCACGACAGCCCGTCGATGATCGCGTCGATCGCTTCCTTCGTGGAGCGCGCTTTGTCGGTGTCTTCGATGCGCAGCTTGAAGGTGCCGCCGGTCGCTTTCGCATACAGCAGGTTGAACAGCGCGGTGCGTGCGCCGCCGATGTGGAGGAAGCCGGTCGGGCTCGGTGCGAAGCGGGTGACGACCGGGGTTTTGGCGCTTGCGCCCATGGAAATCCTGTCCGAAACTGAAAGAAGTCGGGGGGCTCTAACATAACGCTGCCAGCCGTTCAAACCGGGCCGCTCGAGGCCGGAGCACTGCCCCTTGCGCATTGCACGCGCCTGCACGAAGCCGCAGAAATCTGGCTTGCGGAGGAGCGTCACCAGCTCGTGCTGTTCGTACCTGTCGCGCTCGGGCTCGGCATCGCGGCATGGTTCGCGCTGCCGACACCGCGTGAATGGGTCGCGGCCATGCTGCTCGGCGGCGCGCTTGCCGCGTTCGGCCTGCTGGCAAACGGGCTTCCGCGCATCGCGCTTGCCGCAGTCGGCCTGCTTTTTGCGCTGGGTGTCGGCACGGCATGGCTGCGTGCCGAGCAGGTACGCGCGCCGGTGATCGAGCGGTCATGGCGTGCACTCACGATCGAGGCGACGGTCGACGCCGTCGAACCGCGCCCAGCCGAGAGCCGCACGCGCCTGCGTCTTTCGAACATCTCCGGCCTGCCGCCGGGCCTCATCGCGCGTGTCGGTATCCGAGGTAATGCACCGGAGGGCGTCGTACCCGGCACGCGGGTCGCGCTGCGCGCATCGCTGTCGCCGCCGCTGGGGCCGAATATTCCCGGCGGCTACCATTTCGCGCGCCGCGCGTGGTTCGATGGCATCGGCGCGGTCGGCTACGCACTCTCTGACGTCACGGTCGTTGCGCCAGCACCTTCGCGTCCCGGTTTCATCCGACGCTTCGAGGCGTTCCGCAGCGCGCTCACGAAGCGCCTGCAGGACGGCGTCGGCGGCAGGGAAGGCGGGCTTGCGGCCGCGCTCGTCACCGGCGATCGTGGCGGTATACCCGATGACGTTACCGAGGCGATGCGCGACAGCGGCCTCGCGCACCTCATCTCGATCTCGGGCCTGCACATCGCTGTCGTGGTGGGCGGCGTGCTGTGGGGCACGCGCCGCCTGCTCGCGCAGAGCGAACGCCTCGCGCTCGGCACAGACATCAAGCTGATCGCCGCGCTCGCCGCCGCCGCCGCAGGCATCGGTTACACGCTGATCGCGGGCGCGGAGGTGCCGACTGTGCGCTCGTGCATTGCCGTGCTCATCGTGCTCGTCGGGCTCGCGCTGGGGCGGGAAGCGATCTCGCTGCGCCTCGTCGCCGCGGGCGCGTTCTTCATCCTGCTCGTACGCCCCGATTTCCTGCTCGGCCCAAGCTTCCAGCTCAGCTTTGCCGCCGTCACCGCGATCGTCGCGCTTTATGAATCGCCGCTCGCGCGACGCTTCAATGCGGGAAAGGAGGCGGGCCGCACAGCACGCATGTGGCACGGCATTCTCGCGCTCCTTGCCACCGGTATCGCCGCCGAGTTCGCGCTCGCGCCCATCGCCTTCTTCCATTTCAATCAAATGGGGCTCTATGGCGTCGCCGCGAACCTCGTGGCGATTCCCTACACCAGCTTCGTGATCCTGCCGCTGCTCGGCCTGTCGGTGTTTCTCGGCGCGGTCGGGCTCGCCGCGCCCATAGATTGGCTGCTCGGCCATGCGCTCCACCTCCTCATCCGCATCGCGGAGATCACAGGGGCAATGCCCGGCGCCGTCTCCCGGCTCCCCGCCGCGCCAGACTGGGCATTCGCCGTGTTGATGCTCGGCGGCGTCTGGTTCTGCCTCTGGCAGACGCGCCGTCGGTGGCTCGCGCTGTTACCGCTTGCGATCGGCACTGTGGGCATGGCGACGGCGCAGCCGCCCGACCTCATCGTCGACGGGGAGGGCAAGCACCTCGCCGTGATACGGGATGGAAAGGTCGCGCTCCTGCGCACACGCGCCGGAGATTACGTGCGCTCGATGTGGGCGGACGCGGCGGGAGAAGCCGCGAGCAGCAATCTCGAAACACTGCCGGACGCGCGCTGCACGACCGATGCCTGCACCGCCCGTGTCATGGCGGGCGACCGTGCATGGACGCTGCTCGCCACGCGTTCCGGCCTTCTCATCGATCGCGCCGCATTCGAACCCGCCTGTGCCGCCGCCGACATCGTCGTCAGCGACCGCCGCCTGCCATATTGGTGTGCGCCGCGCTGGCTGAAGCTCGACCGCGCAAAGCTCGCAGAAACCGGCGCGCTGTCGATCTGGCTCGAAGGGCCGCGTATCCGCAGTGTCGCCGCGGAGGACGGTGCGCATCCCTGGGCGCGGCACAGCCTGGCGCCGGAAAGCAGGAGCATGTTGCGCCACGTGCCAATATAGGATACCCCCCTATGGTATGGCACATCTTCAGGAAACCGAACGCAAGGATCGCCTTGTTGCCCGTATCCGCCGCATCGCCGGTCAGGTCGCTGCAATCGAGCGGGCGATCACCAGCGAAGCGCCGTGCAGCGAAACGCTGCATCTCGCCGCCGCCGTACGCGGCGCCGTGGCTGGGCTCATGGATGAACTCGTTGAGGATCACCTGCGCGCGCACGTCGCCGCGCCGGGGCTGAGCGATGCCGAACGCACGGCGGGGGCGGACGAACTCGCCACAGTGCTCAAACGGCACATGCGCTGAGCAGGAGGCGGAATTGAACGGTTTTCACGGTGCGGCCGATGGCAGCCATTCCCATGATTTTCTGGGCGCGGGCCATGACGCGAACGCGCGGCGAACGCGCTGGGTGGTGCTGCTGACGGCACTGATGATGGTCGGCGAGATCATCGCCGGCTATGCGACGGGTTCGATGGCGCTGCTCGCGGACGGGTTCCACATGGCGACGCACGCAGGCGCGCTCGGCATCGCCGCCGTTGCCTATGCGTACGCGCGACGCAATGTCGGTAATCCCCGCTATTCGTTCGGCACCGGCAAGGTCGGCGACCTCGCGGGCTTCGCCTCGGCACTGGTGCTGGGGGTGATCGCGCTCGGCATCGCAGTCGAGTCTGCGCTCCGGCTCGCCAGCCCGGTCACGGTCGCGTTCGGGGATGCGACACTCGTTGCCGTCATCGGTCTTGCCGTCAACCTCGTCAGTGCGGCGCTGCTGTCGGGTGGCCACCATCATGGACACGGGCATGGCCATGACCATGACCATGACCATCATCATGATCATCACGGCCATCACCACGACGATAACAATCTGCGCGCCGCCTATCTGCACGTGCTTGCCGATGCGCTGACGTCGGTGCTTGCAATCGCTGCGCTGCTTGCGGGCCGATACGGCGGCTGGGTCTGGCTCGATCCGGCCATGGGCATCGTGGGCGCCATCGTCATCGCGCGCTGGTCATGGTCGTTGATGCGCGACACCTCAGCGGTGCTGCTCGATGCCGCCGATCCGCATCTCGTCGCGGAAATCCGCGAATGCGTGGAAACGGGGGATGCCCGCATCCGCGATCTTCACGTCTGGCAGGTCGGCCCCGGTGTTCACGCCGCGATCGTTTCCGTAACTGGCATCCCGGCCGAAACCGCCCGCGAGCGCCTGCACCCGGTGCACGAACTCGCGCACCTCACGGTCGAGGCGCGGTAAACCTCAGTTGTATCGGCGCAGCAGCCCTACGAGTTTGCCCTGCACGCGTACGCGGTTCGGCGCATAGCGCTGCGCGGTGTAGGCGCTGTTCGCGGGGTCGAGGCGGATTTCGCCCTTGTCGCGGCGGAGGTACTTGAGCGTCGCCTCGTCTTCATCGACCAGCGCCACGACGATCTCGCCGTCGCGTGCCGTGTCGCATTTCTGGACGAGCGCATAATCGCCGTCGAGGATGCCCGCCTCGATCATGGAGTCGCCGGAAACCTCCAGCGCGAAATGATCGCCCGCACCGCCGAGGAGCGCGGCGGGCACGGAAAGCGTACGATCGCTTTGCAGCGCTTCGATCGGCATACCCGCGGCGATTTTTCCATGCAGCGGAAGCTCGATGACGTCATCGTTCGCCGCCGCGATGATCGGCGTCTGCCGGGCAGGGGCCTTCGCCGTCGTGCCGGTTTCGGGGAGGCGCAGCACTTCGAGTGCGCGTGCGCGGTTCGCCAGGCGTCGGATGAACTGCCGCTCCTCGAGCGCGTTCACCAGCCGGTGCACGCCGGACTTCGACTTGAGGTCGAGCGCTTCCTTCATTTCCTCGAATGAGGGTGAGACACCGCCGGCCTGCAGCCGATCGTTGATGAACATCAGCAGTTCGTGTTGCTTGCGTGTCAGCATGTCCGGTCCGCCCTTCCGTGTTTCGCGACTCGTTCCACAAGATGTTCCGCTTTTCGTGAACGAATGGAGAACATTTAGGGGGTGACGAAAATCCTGTCAAGCGCGAGCACGGGAACATCAGCCCCTGCTGCCGTTGCGGGAGCGCCCACGGGGCGGATGATGAGCGCGTTCGCACCGGCGAGCACGCCCAGCATGGAGGAATCCTGCGCATCGAACGCGCGCACGCCGTCCGCCGTCAGCCGCGCGCGCAGGTGATCGCGGCGGTTGCCGTTCGCGGGCAGGGGGGCGAGCAGCCGCGCCGTAATCGTCGGGTCGGTGTTCGTGCGTCCCGCCATGCGCGCGAGCATCGGCAGCGCGAACAGCACGGCGCAGACGAGGGCGGAGACCGGGTTTCCCGGCAGCCCGAGCACGCGCGCACGCCCAAGCGACCCGGCGATCAGCGGCTTGCCCGGCTTGATCGCGACTTTCCAGAAATCGAGCGCCGCGCCAGCGTCTTGCAGAGCCGCCTGCACCAGATCGTGGTCGCCGACCGAGGCGCCGCCAATGGTGACGACGAGGTCGGCATCGCTTGCGGCCTTCAGCCCCTTGCCGATGGCGTCAAGATTGTCGGGGAAGATGCCGAGGTCGCAGGCTTCCGCGCCCGCGGCGCGAAACAACGCCGCAAGCATCACGCCGTTCGAGCTGACGATCTGGTCCGCTTGCGGTGTCTCGCCGGGCGGCACCAACTCGTCTCCTGTGGCGATGACCGCGACGCGCGGGCGCCGTACCGCAAGGCTGCCGTGCCCGGATGCGGCGGCAAGACCGAGATGCTGCGGGCTAAGCCGCGTTCCCGCCGCGATCAGCCGTTCGCCCGCGCTGAAATCCTTGCCCGCCTTGCGGACGTGCGCGCCCGTGTGTGGCGGGCCTTCGCCCGTCAGTGTCAGCAGATCGCCTTCGCGGCACACCTCTTCCTGCACGATCACCGTGTCGGCGCCTTCGGGCAAGGGCGCGCCCGTGAAGATCCGGGCTGTTTCGCCCGCGCGAACCTTTCCGGCAAAGCCACGGCCTGCCGCGCTTTCACCGACGACACGCCAAGGTCCCGGCATATCGGCCCAGCGGACTGCGTAGCCGTCCATCGCGGAGGCCGGGAAGGGCGGCTGCGTCAACCGCGCGGCGAGGTCTCCGGCAAGCGTCAGGCTCGCAGCCTCGGCGAGCGGAAGGTCTACGGGAGGAACCGGCCCGCAGGCCGCGAGCAGCCGCGCTAGCGCTTCCTCGTAGCTCAGCATCCGCTGGGGGCGATCCAGTCGCCAGACTTGCCGCCGGTCTTCTTCAGCAGGCGCACGCCCGAGATGACCATCGCCTTGTCCACGGCTTTCACCATGTCGTAGATCGTCAGCAGCGCAACGGAAGCCGCTGTCATCGCTTCCATTTCAACGCCCGTGCCCCACGTCGTCGAGGCTGTCGCCTCCACGCGCACACCGTCGTCCTCCAGCCCAAAATCCACAGCGACGCTGGTGAGCGGCAGCGGGTGGCAGAGCGGAATGAGGTCGGCGGTCTTTTTCGCGGCCGTTATGCCCGCGATGCGCGCCACGGCGAGCACGTCGCCCTTCGCCGCGCTGGCGTCGCGGACGGCCGTGAGCGCCTCGGCGGACATGGTGATGCGGCCTTCGGCGATCGCTGTGCGCGCCGTCACCGCCTTGCCCGAGATATCGACCATGCGGGCCTTGCCGGCCTCGTCGAGGTGAGTGAGCGCCATGAATCAGCCCTCCAGCAGCCGCTTCGTCGCAGCGGTGACGTCATCCTGCGCCATCAGCGATTCCCCGACAAGGAAGCTGTTGATCCCGAAGCCCGCCAGCCGGTTGAGGTCCGCACGCGTCCGCAGCCCGCTTTCGCCGACAAGCGTATAGTCCGCCGGCACACCGCCTGCGAGCGCGGCCGATGTCTCAATATCGACATGCAATGTCTTGAGATTGCGATTGTTCACGCCCAGAAGCCGGGATTTCAGGTGCGCGAGCGCCGTGTTCTGCTCATCCGCATCATGCACCTCGACAAGAACATCCATCCCCCAGCCGAACGCCGTGGCCTCCAGTTCCTGCGCCAGCCCGATATCGATCGCCGCCACGATGATGAGGATCGCATCCGCCCCGATCGCCCGCGCTTCCACGACCTGATAGGGATCGACCATGAAGTCCTTGCGCAGCACCGGCAACGGCACGGCGCCGCGCGCCGCGATCAGCTTGTCATCACTGCCCTGGAACCAGTGCTCCTCGGTGAGCACCGAGAGGCACGAAGCCCCGCCCGCGCGGTAGGCGCGCGCCAGCGCCGGCGGGTCGAAGTCCGCGCGGATCAGGCCCTTGCTCGGCGATGCTTTCTTGATCTCGGCGATCAGGCCGAAGCGGCCCTCCTGTTTCGCCGTATCGAGCGCCGCCTTGAAGCCGCGCGGGGCATCCGCGATGCGCGCCGCCGCCTCGATCTCCCCGATCGGCCGCGCACTTTTCCGCGCCGCGATGACACCGCGCTTGTGGTCGCAGATTTCCGCCAGCACGTCGCTCATCGAAAGGCCTTCCAGCGTTCGAGCAGCGCCCGTGCGCGCCCGTCGTCGAGCGCCGCCGCCGCCATCGCCGCACCAGCGGCCCAATCCTCCGCCTTGCCCGCGACGATCAGAGCGCCCGCGGCGTTCAGGCAGACGATGTCGCGGTAGCCGCCACGTTCGCCTTCCAGAAGTCGCAGCATCGCCGACGCGTTCTCCTCGGGCGTACCGCCCCGGATCGCTTGCGGTTCGTGCCGCGCGAGTCCCGCTGTTTCGGGCGACACCTCTTCGGTTTCGAGGCGCCCCGCGATCAGGCGCGTGCAGGCCGTCGGGCCGGTGACGGTCAGTTCGTCGAGCCCGTCGCTGCCGTGCACCACCATGGCCGCGTCGGCGCCAAGCCTCTGCAGCGCCCCGGCGATGGAGAGGAGCCATTGCTCCCCCGGCACGCCGACGAGTTGCCGCTTCACCCCCGCAGGGTTCGCGAGCGGCCCGATCATGTTGAAGATCGTCCGCCGTCCGATTGCACGCCGCACGCCCGCGACGCGCGCCATCACCGGATGGTGTTTCGCGGCGAACAGAAAGCCGATGCCGATCTCGGCGAGCGATCGCTCCACCGTGTCGGAGGCAAGATCGAGGTCGAGCCCAAGCGCGGACAGCACGTCCGCAGCGCCGGATTTCGAAGACGCCGCGCGGTTGCCGTGCTTGGCGACCGGCACGCCGCACGACGCGACGACGATGGCGACCGCGGTCGAGATGTTGAGCGTATGCGCGCCGTCGCCGCCCGTGCCGCACACATCGATGGCGCCTTCGGGCGCCGCCACAGGGCGCATACGGCTTCGGAGGACGCTTGCCGCCGCGACGATCTCGTCGACGGTCTCGCCGCGCTCGGCAAGGCCGGTCAGGAAGCGGGCGATCTCCGCGTCCTCGACATCGGCATTCAGGATGGCATCGAATGCCGCGCGCGCCTCCGCCTCGCCAAGCGGCGTTCCGGTGGCGGGCAGGTGTCTCACTGGGCGATAACGCGCGGCCGCGGGGTCATCCCGGCGATCCGCAGGAAATTGGCGAGCATGTCGTGGCCATGTTCGGTCGCGATGCTCTCCGGGTGGAACTGCACGCTGTGGATCGGCAGGCTTGCATGGCGGAAGCCCATCACCGCCTCATCGTCCGACCACGCATTCACGATCAGGCTCTCGGGAATGTCCTCCACGATCAGCGAATGATAGCGCGTCGCGGTGAACGGCGAGGGGATGCCCGCGAAGAGCCCGGTGCCGTCGTGGCTGACGGGCGAGGTCTTGCCGTGCATCAGGTGCCCGCGCACCACCTTGCCGCCGAAATGCTGGCCGATCGCCTGATGGCCGAGGCAGACGCCGAGCAGCGGTTTTCCGGCATCGGCGCAGGCCGCGACCATGTCGAGGCTGATCCCGGCCTCGTTCGGTGTGCAGGGGCCGGGCGATATCAGGAACGCGCTCGCCCCGCTCGAAAGCGCCTGCCCGGCGGAGATCGCATCGTTGCGCACGACCTCCACTTCTGCGCCCAGCTCCATCAGGTAGTGGACGAGGTTCCAGGTGAAACTGTCGTAATTGTCGATGACGAGGATCATGGCGCGACCGCCCTAATCAAGGGAGCGGGGGAGGGCAAGTTATTGCCCGTATCCCGACTCTCCGGCGCGGGTGATGGCGTCGCGCGCGGCGGCGATCAGCGCGCCCGATTTGGCCTCGCACTCCCGCTGCTCGTAAGCGGGGGTTGAGTCCGCGACGATGCCCGCGCCCGCCTGGATGTGCATGGTGCCGTCCTTCACGACCGCCGTACGCAGCACGATGCAGCTATCCATCGATCCGTCGGGCGAGAAGTAACCGACGCCGCCCGCATAGGCGCCGCGCTTTTCGCCCTCCAGCTCAGCGATGATCTGCATGGCGCGAACCTTGGGCGCGCCCGAGACCGTACCCGCCGGGAAGCCCGCCATCAGCGCGTCGATGGCGTCCTTGTCCTTGGCGAGGTCGCCGCGCACGTTGGAAACGATGTGCATCACGTGGCTGTAGAACTCGACCGTGTTGCGCTCCGTCACCGAAACGCTGCCTTCCGACGCCACGCGGCCGACATCGTTGCGGCCGAGGTCGAGCAGCATCAGGTGCTCGGCGAGTTCCTTGGGGTCGGCGAGCAGGCTGTCGCGGTTCGCGGCGTCCTCCACAGCGTTCGCGCCGCGCGGGCGGGTGCCCGCGATCGGGCGCACCGTCACTTCACCTTCGCGCACGCGCACAAGGATTTCGGGGCTGGAGCCGATCAGCGCGAAACCCGGCAGGTCGAGCATGTAGAGGAACGGCGAGGGATTGATGCGCCGCAGCGAGCGGTAGAGGCTGAACGGCGGCAGCGCGAACGGGATCGAGAAGCGCTGCGCCAGCACCACCTGAAAGATGTCGCCCGCAACGATATAGTCCTGCGCGCGCTGCACCATTTCGGCATAGCGCGTCGGGTCAGTGTGGTGCGTCACATCGGCAGCGGCGGGCAGGGCGGTTTCGCGGGCAGTCTGCGGCAATGCGCCCGCAAGCCGTGCCTCTGCGGTCTCGATCCGTTCGATCGCCGCTGCAAGTGCCTCGCTTGCCGAAAGGGCGTTCGGGAACACCGGCGCGGCGATGAAAAGCTCGTCCTTCAGCCGGTCGAACGCCATCAGCAGCGATGGGCGCACGAACAGCATGTCGGGAAGTCCGAGCGGATCATTCTCCGGCGTCGGCACCGGTTCAACGAGCCCGATCGTCTCATAGCCCATGTAGCCGACAAGACAGGCGAAGGCCGGCGGCAAATCCGCCGGCAAGTCCATCCGGCACCCGGCGACGAGATCGCGCAGCGCATCGAGCGGCGCGGCGTCCACGGGCGTGAATGCATCGGGCGTGGAGGCGAAGCGGGCGTTGACCTCCGCCTGCCGACCGCGAACCCGGAACACAAGATCGGGCGCGAAGCCGAGCAGCGAATAGCGCCCGCGCACCGTTCCACCTTCCACGGATTCGAGCACGAACGCGCCCGATCCCGCCTTGCCGAGCTTGAGCATCGCGGAAACCGGGGTCTCCGTATCGGCGATGCGCCGCGTCCAGACGAGTTGCGGTCTTCCGGCCTCGTAAACCCGCGCGAAGTCCGCGGCTTCAGGATGGATCATCGGGCGCCGATCAATCGGGCTGGTCGGCGGTGCCCAGATAGCGCTGCTTCAGGCGTTCGAGGGCTTTGTCGTTCCGCTTGACGCCGACATTGGACATGATCGCAGCCACGAAATTCTGGGCATACTCGTTCGTCGCGGCGGTCTGCATCTGCGAACGCATCTGGTCGAGGAAGGCGGGCGCTTCTGCGAGGTTGCCCGGCTTCACATCGGCCACGTGCACGACGAACCAGGCGCCGTTGCGCGGCTGTGCGAGCGCCCGCGCATCGCCCTTGGCAAGCGCGAAGCCAAGGCTGATCGGCGGCGGCACAGGCTCGCGGCGTGCCGCGATCTCGATACGGCGTGCGGTGAAGCTCTGCGCGGGCGGCAGCTTGTTTTCCGCGAGCAGTGCGGCGAGCGGCTTCCCGGCCTTGAGGCCCGCGACGATCTTGTCGGCAACCGCCTTCGCGGCAGCCATCCGGCGCTCGAAGGTGAGCGCGGCGGTGATCTGCGGCTTGATCTCGGCGAGCGGCACCGGCGTCGGCGGCACGACCTCTTCCACGTCCATGAGCGCGTGCAGCGTCTCGGAAACGTCCTCGACCGTCGGCTCGTCGTTCTCTTCCGTGGCGAACGCGCGCTCGATGAGCGGGCGGATGCGCTGGTCGAGCTGCAGGCCGGATTCGCCGAGCGTCAGCCCCTCGCTCGTCACCGGCGGAATGCGGACCACGGTGAGGCCGAGATCTTTCGCCGCTTCCGCGACGCTGGCGCCTTCCGCAAGCGCGTCGTCAGCCTTCTCGACGATATCGGCGACAGCGTTCGCAGCGAGTTCGGTCTCCACCGCAGGGCGGATTTCGTCCTTCACTTCAGCGAGCGTGCGCGCGGGCTTCGTCACGACGGCATCGACATGCACGACATGCCAGCCGAATTCGCTTTGCACCGGTCCGGCGACCTTGCCGGATGCAGCCTTGAACGCAGCGTCCGCCACGGCGTCCGCGGTCTGGTCGGCAAGCGCACTCTTCGAAAGCGTGCCGAGTTCAATGTCGGTTTCGCCGTAGCCCGCCACATCCTTCGCGACAGCGGCGAAGTCTTCACCGGCATTCACGCGCTTTGCGATCGTGTCGGCCTGGGCCTTGTCCTGCACCACCACTTGACGCAGCGTCCGTGTCTCGCTCGCGGCGAATTCGCTGGCGTGGCGCTTGTAGTAGTCGGCGAGCGCGGCGTCGGTCACCTTCACCGTCTTCGCGATCTCGGCGCTGTCGATCAGCGCGTAGGTGATGCGGCGGCGTTCCGGCACCGTGTAGTTGGCGATGTTCTTTTTGTAGAAGGCTTCAAGATCCGCGTCGCTGAGCGTCGGGACGGGGAAGGACTGCGCCGGGATCGCGCCGAGTTCGAGCGTGCGCTGCTCGAGCTGGAGCGCCGTAAAGGGCTCGGCGAGCTTGCGCGGCGTCATCGGGATCGAATCGACGAGGCCAAGCAACTGGCGGCGCACGACGTCGCCGCCGATTTCGCGGCGCACCATGTCTTCGGTCAGCCCCTGAGTGCCGATCGCCTGACGGAACACATCCTCGGAGAAGCGCCCGTCGGGGCCGCGGAACGCGGCGATCGATGCGATTTCGGCATCCACCTGCCGCTTGCTCGGCCCAAGGCCCAGCTTTTCACCCATCGCGGTGAGTGCCTGCGAGCCGATCAGGCGTTCGAGCACGCCTTCCAACATGCCGCCGCGCACGGCCTGCGCCGCGGTGATGCCCGGCTGTTCCTGCCGGATCGTCGCAAGCTGCCGGTCGAACTGGCTGGAGAGCTGCGTGTCGGTGACATCCTCTCCCGCAACCTTGGCCACTGCGTTCGCCGCCGGGCCGCCGCCGAACGGATCACCGATACCGGTGACGATGAAGGCGACGAGCACCAGCCCGAGAAGGGCAAGGACGATCCAGGAAGAGAGGGCCTTGCGGAAGAAACTGATCATCGGGAGCCTTTGGTCTTTCGCGCGCGTTCAGCATTGAAAATAGCGCCCGGTTTATAGGTAGCTGCGGCAGGCGCGGCAAGCGCGCCCTTGGCTTGCCTGTGCGTGCGTTGCTAAGGCCTACCGCAAATGCACATGGAGAGTTTGATGGAAAAGCCGATGCTGGTTGCGGGCAACTGGAAAATGAACGGCCTGAAGGCTGCGCTTGTCGAGGTGGAAGCGATCGCGCGCGCGGCCGATTCCGCGCCTTCCCGCGTCGAAGTTGCCATTGCACCGCCGTTTACGCTCCTCGCCCTGGCAAGGGGCGCAGCGGCAGGCACGCGTTTACAGCTCGGCGGGCAGGATTGCCACGCGAACCCCTCGGGCGCGCACACCGGCTGCATCGCCGCGCCAATGCTTGCCGATCTCGGCTGCGACTTCGTGATCGTCGGTCACAGCGAGCGCCGCACCGACAACGGCGAGACCGACGCGGTCGTGAAGCTGAAAGCCACTGCCGCGATCGTCGCGGGCCTGCGCGCGATCATCTGCGTCGGCGAAACGGAAGCCGAGCGTGACGCCGCGCGCCACCTCGACGTCGTCGCGGCGCAAATCGACGGCTCGCTTCCGGATGCGGACCCGGCAAGCGTCGTCATCGCCTATGAGCCCGTTTGGGCGATCGGTACGGGCCGCACGCCGCTCGCGGGCGATGTCGACGAGATGCACAATGCCATCCGCGCGCGCCTCGTCGCCCGCTACGGCGAAGACGGCCGCCGCATCCTCATCCTCTACGGCGGCTCGGTGAAGCCCTCGAACGCCGCCGAGCTGTTCGCGGTGCCCGAGGTCGGCGGTGCGCTCGTCGGCGGCGCCAGCCTCAAGGCCGCGGACTTCCTGCCCATCATCGCTGCGGCCTGACGCGTGCGCGCCGCAGCTTTCGCCGCCGTGATGCTGGTCTCCCTGCCGGCAGCGGCGGAGGTGCGGCTCGTGGTGCCGGAGGCGAATGCACCGCGCACCGGCACGTTCGAGGTGATCTTCCTCAACGACGGCGCAGAGGCCGCGAAGCTCGACGCACCGAAGACGATCACCTTGGCGGAGGGCGAGGCTGCACTGGAAGGCCCGGCGCCTGCCGAGATTACCCCCGGCGGCTTCGCGCGCGTCACCTACCGTCTCGCTTCCGTGCCGGCAGCCCCCGCGCCGCAGGTTGCTGTCGCGGCCTCCACGGCCACGCCACAGGAGGCTGAATCGACCGGCCTCGGCCGTTTCGAAACCTACGAGCCGATGTACGCGCTCGTCGGCGCGAACCCGTCGGACGCAAAGCTCCAGCTCAGCTTCCGCTACCGCCTCTTCGGCCACCAGCCGCGTGAGTTCACAACGGGAGACGGCAGCCGCGAATGGCGCGCGGGCCTCTATTTCGGATACACGCAGCGCATGTTCTGGGATCTCTCCCAAGAGTCGATCCCGATGTACGACATCACGTTCAGTCCGGAACTGTTCCTGCGCGCCGTCTCACCGGGCTCGACCAGCATCGGCGCGCCGATGCTCGGCATCCAGGCGGGTCTCCGTCACCAGTCGAACGGCGAGGATGGCGCGGATTCGCGCAGCTACAACACGCTCTACGTGGAGCCCTCGGTCGGTTTCGGCCTCGGCAACGGCTGGACACTCACCGCCGCGCCGCGACTCTGGGCCTATGTCGGCAGCAAGGAAGGCAACGAGCGTATCGCCCGCTATCGCGGCTACACGGGCCTCACGATCGACCTGAAACAGCAGGACGGCTTCGGCCTGCGTACCTTTCTACAAGGCAACCTTTCAGGCGGGCGCGGCAGTGCCGAGGTGGACATGAGCTATTCGCTGCGCCGCTGGACCGGGCTCAACCTCTATCTCTACAGCCAGCTCTACACCGGCTACGGCGAAGCGCTGATCGACTACGACGAGCGCAACACCCGCCTGCGCTTCGGCATCGGGATCGTCCGCTAGGGCCTTTCACCCACGATCCACCACACCCGGTGCGGAACCGCGAGCGGGTCTTCCGGAAAACGTGCGCGGAGCGTGGAGGCCAGCATCTCGTCGAAACGGGCGGTTGCTTCGGCGTCGAGGCTGGCCTTGATCCCGGCGCTGGCGCGGATGCGGCCGCGCCACGCTTCGTGGCTGTAGGGCTGGGCGATATCGAACGACCGGGTTTCAAGGCCCGTAAAGCCGGCGTTCGCCATGTCGGCGGGCCAGTGCGGATAGACTCCTGTTCCGCCGGCGAGCGCCCATGCCGGATTCGCTTCCACGATCAGCTGCTCGGTTGCCTCGACAACGTTGCCCCGGAGCGGAAGCCAGTCGAAATGGCAAATGACCAGGTGTCCGCCGGGCTTCAGCACGCGGAAGGCTTCTGCGGCGGCACGCTCGCGTTCGAACCAGTGCCAGCACTGTCCGGCAGCGACGATGTCGAAGGTCTGGTCGGTAAACGCCAGCGTTTCGGCACGGCCTTCGCGGAAATCGACGGAAACGCCTTCGCGCCGTGCTATCTCCGCGCCTTCCTGCATCATTCGGGTGAGGGATCGACACCGATGACATCGAGCCCGCGCCGGGCAAGGCTGCGCGCGACTGTACCCGTGCCTGTACCGATATCGAGCGCTTTCAGTCCCGCCCGAAGCGCGATCTGTTCGGCGAGGCGGCTGAAGAACGCTTCCGGGAAACCGGCCCGGAACTTGCCGTAATCTGATGAAGCCTTGCCGAAATCGACACTTGGGCCGAGCCTTGCGGCGGCCTCGATCATATCCTTGGGGTCCATATGGCCGGTATCCTGCATGGCGACGCCGCCACCCATCGCGCCGCCGTATGCAAAGGTCAATCGCGGCGCGCGGAGCCCGGAGCGCTTGAACTCGCGTCTCCGCGTCGTTATGTGGCCAGCAGAAATTCGCCAGAAACGATCGGTTCCGCATGTCCACCGCGCTGATGCACTTCGTCCTTGTCATCCACTCGCTGATCGCGATCGCGCTTGTCGCGGTGATTCTGCTGCAGCGTAGCGAGGGTGGGGCGCTTGGTATCGGCGGCGGCCCGGGCGGGCTGCTGACGGCGCGCGGCGCGGGCAATCTGCTCACCAAGTCGACCGGCATCCTTGCGACGCTGTTCCTCGGTACCAGCATCCTGCTCGCCGTGATGGCCAGCCTCGCCAAGGCGCCGACCACGATCGACACCTCGCTCGTGCCGACGGCGGAAGCCCCTGCAGCGCCTGCCGACGGCCTGCCGACCGCGCTTCCCGGCAGCACGGCGCCTGCCAATGATGCGCTGCCGATGGCGCTTCCGGCTGCGCCCGCCAGCGACGACATTCCGACCGCGCAATAAAGTCATCCACAGAAAAAAGTCCCGCCGCTGCCCCGAATCGGGTGGCGGTCCATCCCTTTGCTCGCCTATAGGTTTTCTCCCATGGCGCGGTACATTTTCATCACCGGCGGCGTGGTTTCCTCGCTCGGAAAAGGTCTCATGGCGGCGAGCCTCGCCGCGCTCCTGCAGGCGCGCGGCTACACGGTGCGCATCCGCAAGTTCGACCCGTATCTGAACGTCGATCCGGGAACCATGTCGCCCTATCAGCACGGCGAGGTCTACGTCACCGACGACGGTGCGGAGACCGATCTCGATCTCGGCCACTACGAGCGGTTCACGGGCGTGCCCTCGCGCCAGTCCGACAACGTCACCTCGGGACGCATCTACCAGCAGATCATCGCCAAGGAGCGTCGCGGCGACTTCCTCGGCGCGACCGTGCAGGTGATCCCGCACGTGACGGATGCGATCAAGGCGTTCGCGCTCGCCGACACCGAAGACCTCGATTTCGTGCTGTGCGAGATCGGCGGCACGGTCGGCGACATCGAATCGCTGCCGTTCATCGAGGCGATCCGCCAGCTTCGGAACGACATCGGCGCCGAGAACGTCTGTTTCGTCCACGTCACGCTGATCCCGTTCATCGCGGCGGCGGGCGAGCTGAAGACGAAGCCGACGCAGCACAGCGTGCGCGAGCTCACCAGCCTCGGCATCCAGCCGCAGGTGCTCGTCTGCCGCTGCGAAAAGCCGGTGCCGGACAGCGACCGCGCGAAGATCGCGCTGTTCTGCAACGTCCGCAAGGAAGCCGTGATCCCGGCGCTCGACGCCAAGAGCATCTACGCCGTGCCGCTCCAGTACCATGCCGAGGGACTCGACCGCGAAGTGCTGCGCGCTTTCGGCATCGAGGCCGAGTCCTCGCCGAACCTGTCCCGCTGGGACGACATCATGGACCGGCTGAACAATCCGGAAGGCGAAGTCACCATCGGCGTCGTCGGCAAGTACGTCGGCCTCCAGGACGCGTACAAGTCGCTGCACGAGGCGCTCGTCCACGGCGGCATCGCGAACCGCGTCAAGGTCAACGTCAAGTGGCTGGACGCCGAGCTTTTCGAAGGGGAAGGGGCCGAGCCGCAGCTCCTCGAACCCATGCACGGCATCCTCGTCCCCGGCGGTTTCGGCGAGCGCGGCAGCGAGGGCAAGATCGCCAGCGTCGCCTTCGCGCGCGAGCGCGGCGTGCCGTTCTTCGGCATCTGCCTCGGGATGCAGATGGCGTGTATCGAAGGTGCGCGAAACCTTTCAGGCATCACGGGCGCGTCGACCACCGAGTTCGGCCCCACGGACGAGCCTGTCGTCGGTCTCATCACCGAGTGGATGTCCGAAGAAGGCCTCCAGAAGCGTGAGGTGGGCGGCGACCTCGGCGGCACGATGCGCCTCGGCGCGTTCCCGGCGAAGCTCGGTGCGAACAGCGTCGTCGGCAGCGTCTACGGCGCCACCGACATCTCCGAACGCCACCGTCACCGCTACGAGGTGAACATCCACTACAAGGATGCACTCGAAAAGGGCGGTCTCGTCTTCTCCGGCATGTCGCCGGACGGCGAGCTTCCCGAGATCGTCGAACGGCCCGAACACCCATGGTTCATCGGCGTGCAGTTCCATCCGGAACTGAAATCTAAGCCGTTCGACCCGCATCCGCTGTTCGCCAGCTTCATCGCGGCCGCGCTCAAGCAGAGCCGCCTCGTCTGACCCTGCACCCCCTCCCCGCCGAGGAGAGGGTGCAAACGGAAAACCTAAATCGCCTGACCGCCCGAGACCTCGATCCGCTGCGCGTTCACCCAGCGGTTGTCCTCGGAAAGCAGGTTCGCGATCATCGGCCCGATATCGTCCGGCACGCCGACACGGCCGAGCGCGGTGATATCGGCGAGGCCCTTGTTGATCTCGGCGTTGTCGCGCACCGCGCCGCCGCCAAAATCGGTCTCGATCGCGCCCGGCGCCACGGTGTTGACCGCGATCCCACGCGCACCGAATTCCTTCGCCATGTAGAGCGTCAACACCTCGACCGCGCCTTTCATTGCCGCATAGGCCGCGTAGCCGGGGTAGGCGAAGCGCGTGAGGCCGCTCGAGATGTTCACGATCCGGCCGCCGTCGGCGATCAGCGGCAGCAGCGCCTGTGTGAGGAAAAACACGCCCTTCAGGTGCACGTTGACGAGACCGTCGAACTGCGCCTCGGTGGTCTCGGCGATCGGCGCGTATTCGCCGTGCCCGGCGTTGTTCACCAGATGATCGAACGTCTCCCGCTGCCACGTGCCGCGCAGCGCCGTACGCAGCCGGTCCGCGAAGCCAGCGAAGGCCGCGACATCGCCGGTGTCGAGCTGCAGCGCCACAGCCTTGCGGCCCATTGCCTGAATCTCCGCAACGGCGCGGTCCGCTTCGTCGCTGCGGCTGTGATAGGTGAGCACGACATCGCCGCCGCGGCGCGCGATGCTGAGCGCCGTATTGCGACCAAGGCCGCGGCTGGAACCGGTTACGAGTGTGATCTTTGTCATGGCCATTCTCCTTGGGTTCGTGTTGCTTGATGTATAGGCGCCGCGGGCATCCCCGTGTTGCCGGAAGCTCGGAGTGTCTTGCCTGATCCTCCAAAGGAGATGCATTTCAGGTGGAAAGCGGCTATTGCGTCTCTCATGACCACGCTCCTCGAAGCTGTCCGGCGCCACGCGGACGCCCATGCCGACCCGCTCGGTTTCGCGCCGACTCCGATCCCCGGCCTGTTCGCCGTGCGCGCGACCACGCCGAGCGGACTCCTTCACGACGTCTACCGTCCGCTCGTCTGCCTTCTGGTGCAAGGCGGCAAGCAGGTCACGATGGGAACGCGGGCCTTCACTTTCTCCGCGGGGGATTCGCTGCTGGTGACGGCGGACGTGCCGACCGTCAGCCAGATCACGCGGGCGAGCCTTGCCGCGCCTTACTATTCGCTGGTGCTGGAGTTGGACCTCGCGCTGATTGCAGAGCTCGCGGCGGAAATGAAGCCTGCGCTTGTTTCCGATACCGCGCCCGTGCGCGTCGATACGACGGACGGGGAGGTCGCCGACGCCGCGCTTCGTTTGATGCGGCTGCTGGATCGCCCACAAGCGCTGCCGGTGCTCCAGGCGCAGCTGCGGCGGGAGATGCACTATTGGTTGCTCGCCGGGCGACATGGGCCCGCCATCCGGCAACTCGGCTGGCCCGATGGCCACGCAAGGCGGATCGCACGCGCCGTTGCCGTGCTGCGCGAGGCGTACGCCGAGACCGTTCCCGTAGAGCGTCTGGCCGCTGCCGCCGGCATGAGCCCGTCGTCGTTCCATCATCATTTCAAGGCGATCACCTCACTCTCGCCGCTGCAATTCCAGAAGCAGCTGCGCCTCATCGAAGCGAAGCGGCTGATGCTTTCGGAAGGGCTGAACGCCGTGCACGTGGCATTCTCCGTCGGCTACGAGAGCGTGCCGCAGTTCACGCGCGAATATGCCCGCCTGTTCGGTCTGCCCCCGGTGCGAGACACGCGGGTTGCGCGTGAGAGCGCCCGCGCTGCCTGAAGCGCGCGAATACCTGCGCCTGCATTCGTGGTAACATTCGCGCGGACAGGGTGGGAGGATCGCGGCCATGGGGCGGTGGATCAAGCGGTTGGCGGCCGCGCTGGCGGTGCTTGTCGTGCTTGTTTTCGCGGCGGCGTGGCTCAGTCCATGGCCGGGCGTGCTCGTCATCCGGCAAATCTTCGATGCCGGCGCGCGCGCGGCATCGGCAAAGCTTGAAAAGCACTTGCCCGCGAACGTCCGCTCGCTGAACGACATCGCCTACGCACCGGGCGATCCCGATGCGAGGCTCGACATTCACCTACCTTCAAGCGGCAAGGGGCCGTTTCCCGTGATTCTCTGGATTCACGGCGGGGCATGGGTTTCGGGCGATAAGTCGGACCTCACCAACTACCTGAAAATCCTCGCCGCCAGAGGCTACAGCGTCGTCAACATCGGCTATTCGATCGCGCCCGGCGCGACCTATCCAACCCCGGTGCGGCAAGCGAATGCAGCGCTCGGCTTCGTGGTGCGGGAAGGGGCGCGGTATGGCCTCGATCCCACACGCATCGTACTGGCCGGCGATTCGGCGGGCGCGCAGCTTGCGGTGCAGCTCGCGGGTATCGTGACCTCAGCCGATTATGCGGATGCCGTCGGCATCACGCCTTCGCCGCTTCCCGCGCCGCTGCGCGGTGTGTTGCTCTATTGCGGGCCTTATGACGTCGGCAAGGTGAACTTCGACGGTCCCTTCGGCACTTTCCTGCATACGGTGGTGTGGGCGTACAGCGGCTCGCGGGATTTCCGCAGCGACCCGGCTTTTGCGCTGATGTCGGTTGCGCAGCACGTCACGCCCGCGTTCCCGCCCGCGTTCATCTCGGTCGGCAACGCCGATCCGCTGCGTCCCCAGTCCGTACAACTGGCGGAGGCGCTCCGTGCAAAAGGCGGCAAGGTGGAAACGCTGTTCTTTCCCGATGCCTACACGCCGCCGCTCGCGCACGAGTACCAATTCGATCTGGATACGGCGGCGGGACAGCTGGCTCTGCGGCGTTCGGCCGCGTGGCTCGGCGGCGTCATGCGCGATGCGCCGCCGCAACAGCCTGCCGAACAGGCGGATTCGCCGCGGGCGGCTGAAAGTGGCCACAAATGAAAAGCGCCCGGGTCGTTTCCGGCCCGGGCGCTCTCGTGACGAGTCATTTAACTCCCGCGAAGATTTGGGTCCTCTGTTCCCCCATCGGAGCCCAATCTTGCTAGCGCGCCGTCATTCGCTGCGTCGCGCGTCCTCCCCCAACCCTGGTGCCCTCCCACAGGCGATACCGGATCAGATGGCGAGAGTGTTACGGTGCGGGTGGGCATCCCGACAAGAGAGTGTCACGCCCCACGCACATTAATTTCCAGGGGTGTGGATATGATGCAACAATGCGGCTCGGTGCGGCTGCGTAACGGGCCACGGCAGGGGATCGCGGATTGGGCAGTTGCTTGCGCGCCCGCCCATGCTAGACAGCGCGCACTATGCGCCTTTCCCGTTATTTTCTTCCGCTCCTCAAGGAAACCCCCACCGACGCGCAGATCGTCAGCCATCAGCTGATGCTGCGGGCCGGTCTCGTGCGCCAGACCTCGGCCGGCATCTACGCCTGGCTGCCGGTCGGCCTCCGCGTGCTCGACAAGATCGCCGACGTCGTCCGCCGCGAGCAGGACCGCGCGGGCGCCATCGAGCTGCTGATGCCGACCATCCAGTCGGCGGACCTCTGGCGCCAGTCCGGGCGCTATGATGCCTATGGGCCGGAGATGCTCCGCTTCAAGGACCGGCACGAGCGCGAAATGCTCTACGGGCCGACCAACGAGGAGATGATCACGGCGCTGTTCCGCGATTCCGTGCGCAGCTACCGCGATCTGCCGCGCACGCTTTATCACATCCAGTGGAAGTTCCGCGACGAGGTGCGCCCCCGCTTCGGCGTGATGCGTGGCCGCGAGTTCCTGATGAAGGATGCCTACAGCTTCGATCTCGACGAGGCGGGCGGCAAGGTTTCGTACAACGCCATGTTCGAGGCGTATCTGCGCACGTTCGCGGCAATGGGGCTCAAGGCTGTGCCGGTGCGCGCGCCCACGGGGCCGATCGGTGGCGACATGAGCCACGAGTTCCACATCCTCGCCGAGACGGGCGAGAGTGAGATTTTCTACGATTCGGCGATCGAGGACGTTGACGTCACCGATCCCGAGGCCGTCTCCAAGCTCTCCTCGATCTACGCGATGGAAGCCGAAGAGCACGAGAAGGTGACGAACTGCCCGGTTCCGGCGGAGCGTCTGCTCAGCCGCCGCGGCATCGAGGTCGGACACATCTTCTTCTTCGGCACCAAATATTCGGCCGCGATGGGCCTCAGTGTGCAGGGGCAGGACGGCAAGCCGGTCACCCCGCAGATGGGCAGCTACGGCGTCGGCGTGTCGCGCCTCGTCGGTGCGGTGATCGAGGCGTGCCACGACGAGGACGGCATCATCTGGCCGGAGGCGATCGCGCCGTTCAAGGTCGGCCTCATCAACCTGCGGAGCGGCGATGCCGCCTGCGATGTGGCGGCAGACGATCTCTACGCAAAGCTCCAGCGCGCGGGCATCGAGACGCTTTACGACGACCGCGACGAGCGCGGTGGCGCCAAGTTCGCGGGCATGGACCTTATCGGTATCCCGTGGCAGCTCGTCGTCGGGCCGAAGGGCGTTAGCGCCGGTGTCGTCGAGCTCAAGCACCGCAAGACTGGCGAGCGCCACGAGCTCTCCGTCGAGGCCGCGCTGGAGAAGCTCGCGGGATGATCTCCCGCTACGAGCGCATGATCGCCCGGCGCTATCTGCTGCCGGGGCGGGGTGAGGGCTTCATCTTCCTCGTCGCATCGATCAGCCTCGTTGCCGTCGCGCTTGGTGTCGCCGCGCTGATCGCGGTGATGTCGGTGATGAACGGTTTCCGCGCCGAACTTTTCGACCGCATCCTCGGGCTGAACGGCCACGCGGTGGTGCAGGGCTACGGCGGCCGCCTGCCGGACTGGCAACCGCTGCTTGCGCAGGCGCGCGCAACGCCGGGCGTCGTCCAGGCCGAGCCGATCATCGAACAGCCGCTCATCGGCTCCTACAAGAGCCGCGCCGAGGGCGTCCTCCTGCGCGGCATGCAGATGGACGACATTCGGAACCTCAAGCTCGTTGCCGACAATGTGAAGACCGGACGCCTCGAAGACCTCGCGCTCGAAGGCAATTTCGTCGCGATCGGCGCGCGCCTCTCCGAATCGCTCGGTGCCGGGGTGGGGGACACGATCAGCCTGATCTCGCCCGACGGGCAGGTGACGCCCTTCGGCACGACCCCGCGCATCGTCCCCTATCAGATCGCCGCCGTGTTCGAGGTCGGCATCTTCGATTACGACAAGGCCTTCGTGCTGATGCCGCTGGACCGTGCGCAGACGTTCCTGCGCATGGGCGACGACATCGGCATGATCACGCTGACGACGACCGATGCCGACCGCGCCGACCGCATCCTCCAGCCGCTCGTCCCAGCGCTTACCGGGCGCGGCATCATCATCGACTGGCGGCAGATGAACGGCGTGCTGTTCGAGGCGCTTTCGGTGGAGCGCACGGTGATGTTCGTCGTCGTCGGCTTCATCATCCTCGTCGCGGTGTTCAACATCCTCACCAGCCTCATCATGCTCGTGCGCGCCAAGACGCGCGACATCGCGATCCTGCGCACGATGGGTGCGAGCCGCGCGGCGATGATGCGCATCTTCGTCACCGTCGGCACGCTGATAGGGTCTGCGGGCATCCTGCTCGGCATGGCGCTCGGCTTCCTGTTCCTGCACTACAGGCAGAACATCGTGCTCGGCGTTTCCAAGATCACCGGCGTCGACCTCTGGGATCCACGCATCCGCTACCTCACCGAACTCCCCGCGAAGACCGACATGGTCGAGGTCACCGCCATCGTCACGCTGGCGCTGGTGCTGAGCTTCCTCGCGACGATCTATCCGGCGTGGAAGGCCGCGAGCACTGATCCCGTGCAGGTGCTGCGCTATGAGTGACGTGCTTGCCGTCAAAGGCCTCGCGCGCAGCTTCAGCCAGGGCGGCGCGGTGATCGAGGTCTTGCGCGGCGTCGATCTCAGCGTCGGACCCGGCGAGATCGTCGCGCTGCTCGGCCCGTCCGGCTCCGGCAAATCGACGATGCTGCAGGCGATCGGCCTCCTTGAAGGCGGTTTCGACGGTTCGATCGTCATCGACGGCCGCCCCGCCGAAAAGCTCTCCGCGCACGAACGCACCGAGGTGCGCCGCGACAAGCTCGGCTTCGTCTACCAGTTCCACCACCTGCTGCCGGACTTCAACGCGCTCGAAAACGTCGTGCTGCCGCAGCTCATCGCGGGCCGCGATCCGCGCGCGGCGGCGGACAAGGCGAAGTCGCTGCTCACCGATCTCGGCCTCGGCCAGCGCCTCGATCACCGACCTTCGCAGCTTTCGGGCGGCGAGCAGCAGCGCGTCGCGGTGGCCCGCGCGCTCGCGAACGAGCCCGTGCTGGTGCTCGCCGACGAGCCCACCGGCAATCTCGACGAGGCGACCGCGCAGCGCGTGCTCGCCGAGTTCCTGCGTGTCGTGCGCAGCCACAATTCCGCGGCGCTCATTGCCACGCACAACACGCAGCTCGCAAAGCAGATGGACCGGACGGTCGAGCTGCACGAGGGGCAACTGGTGGAAACGCGATGAACGCGTGGCAGGATCAGCCCCGCCTCGAAGGACAGCACGCCCGGCTTCTGCCGCTCGAACCGGCACATGCGGACAGCATCGCCGAGGTGTCGCGCGATGGCCGGCTCTGGGAATTGTTCTTCACGCGCGTGCCTTCGCCCGATGACGTGAAGGGCTGGCTCGATACGGCCCTCGCTGAAAAGGCGGCGGGGCGATCGATGCCGTTCGTGGTCGAGGCGGATGGGCGCATCGTCGGCGCCACGCGCTACCTGCGCATGAACGAAGCGCATCGCCGGCTCGAAATCGGCGCGACCTTCTATGCAGCGTCGGTGCAGCGTTCCCCGGTGAACACGGAATGCAAGCTGCTGCTGCTCGGCCACGCGTTCGAGGTGATGGGCTGCAACGTCGTCCAGATCCGCACGGACTGGCTGAACCGCGCCTCGCAGCGCGCGATCGAACGGCTCGGCGCCAAGCGGGACGGGGTATTGCGCAATCACCAGATCGCGGTGGACGGCCGCATCCGCGACATCGTCTGCTACAGCATCATCGCCACCGAATGGGCGGGCGTGAAGCAGAATCTCGAATTCCTGCTTTCCCGGCATCGGGAGCCTGCGCCACAATAGGCCATGCCCGAATCGCGTTTTGTCCATCTCCGCATCCAGTCGCCCTATTCGATGCTGGAGGGCGCGGTTCATGCGAAGGACATCGCCAAGGCCTGCATCAAATACGGTATGCCCGCCGCCGCCGTTACGGACAGGAACAACCTGTTCGCGGCGATGGAGTTTTCGGAAAAACTTTCAGACGCAGGTGTGCAGCCAATCATCGGCGCGCTGCTCTCGGTCGCGCGGCCCGGCGCGCCGCAGGCGGGCAGCAAGCCCGCGCAGGACTGGCTGGCGCTGCTCGCGCAGGATGAGGCGGGCTACAAGAACCTCATCCGCATCGTTTCCCGCGCGCACCTCGAATCCGATCCCGTGGATGGCCCGAACGTGCCGCTGGCCGAGCTCGAAGGGCTGACCGACGGTCTGATCGCGCTCACCGCCGGGCCGGACGGCGCGCTCGCACGGATGCTGGCCGAAGGACAGGCGGATGCCGCGGGCATCTATGCGGATACGCTCCAGACCCTGTTTCCCGACCGGCTCTATGTAGAGCTTTCGCGCACGCACAACCCGATCGAGGACAGCGCCGAGCAGGCGCTGATCGCGCTCGCCCACGCCCGGAACCTGCCGCTCGTCGCGACCAACCCGGTGGCTTTCCCGGACAAGAGCTTCGCGGCGGCACACGACGTGCTGCTCTGCATCGCCGACAGCGCCTACGTGGAGACCGAAGGCCGCCGCCGCGTTTCCGAGGAATGCTGGCTGAAATCGCCCGACGAGATGATCCGGCTATTCGAGGACGTGCCGGAGGCAATCGACAATACGCTCGTCATTGCGCGCCGCTGCGCGGTGATGGCGCCGTCGCGAAAGCCCATCCTGCCGAGCCTTGCCGGCGACCGCGAGGGTGAGGCGGCGATGCTCGTCGAGCAGGCCCGCGCCGGTCTCGTGCAGCGGCTTGAAGGCCGCACCGACACCGAACCCTATTTCGAGCGGCTCGATTACGAACTCGGCGTCATCAACAAGATGGGCTTTGCCGGCTACTTTCTGATCGTCGCCGATTTCATCCAGTGGGCAAAATCGCACGGCATTCCCGTGGGACCGGGACGCGGCTCGGGTGCGGGCTCCGTCGTCGCGTGGGCGCTCACCATCACCGATCTCGATCCGATGCGCCTCGGCCTCCTCTTCGAGCGCTTCCTGAACCCTGAACGCGTCTCGATGCCGGACTTCGACATCGACTTCTGCGAAACCCGGCGCGGCGAGGTGATCCGCTACGTGCAGGAACGCTACGGCCGCGATCAGGTCGCGCAGATCATCACGTTCGGAACGCTGAAGGCGCGCGCCGTGCTGAAGGACGTCGGCCGCGTGCTGCAAATGCCTTACGGGCAGGTGGACCGGCTCGCGAAGCTGGTGCCGAACCACCCCACCGATCCGTGGACGCTCGACCGCACGATGAACGGCGTCGCCGAGTTCGAAAACGAGGCGAAACGCGATCCGGCGGTCGCAAACCTCGTCAACCTCGCCATGAAGCTTGAAGGCCTGCCGCGCCACGCCTCCACGCACGCGGCGGGCGTCGTGATCGGCGATCGCCCGCTTGATGAGCTGGTGCCGCTCTATCGCGATCCGCGCTCGGACATGCCCGTCACCCAGTTCGACATGAAATGGGTGGAAAAGGCCGGCCTCGTGAAGTTCGACTTCCTGGGCCTCAAGACGCTCTCGGTCCTCCAGCGCGCGCTCGATCTTCTCGAAAAGCGGGGCATCACCGTCGACCTGTCGACGATCCCGTGGGACGACCCAGATGTTTTCGCGCTGCTGGCGAAGGGCGACACGGTCGGCGTGTTCCAGCTCGAATCCGAAGGGATGCGCCGCACGCTCGCGCAGGTGAAGCCGGACTGCTTCGAGGACATTATCGCGCTCGTCTCGCTCTACCGTCCGGGCCCGATGGACAACATCCCGAGCTTCGCGAACCGCAAGCACGGCACCGAGGCGGTCGACTGCCTGCATCCGAAGCTGGAGCCGATCCTCAAGGAAACCTACGGCGTCATCATCTATCAGGAACAGGTGATGCAGATCGCGCAGGTGCTCGCGGGCTATTCGCTCGGCGAAGCCGATCTTCTGCGCCGCGCGATGGGCAAGAAGAAGAAAGAGGAGATGGACGCCCAGAAGGCGCGTTTCCTCGAAGGCGCGACCGCACAGGGCGTCGATCAGGCCCAGGCCGACTACATCTTCGAGCTCGTGGCGAAGTTCGCGGGCTACGGCTTCAACAAGAGCCACGCCGCCGCCTATGCGCTCGTCGCTTATCAAACCGGCTGGATGAAGGCGAAATACCCGGTCGAGTTCTACGCTGCCTCGATGGCCTATGATATCGCGCTCACGGACAAGCTCAGCGTGTTCATAGACGATATGAAGCGTATGGGCGTGGAGTGCCTGCCGCCCTGTATCAACAACAGCGAGGCCGACTTCTCGGTGGAGGACGGCAAGGTGCGCTATGCGCTCGCCGGTCTCAAAGGGGTTGGCGAGCGGGCGATGGAAGGCATCGTCGAGGTCCGCGAGGCGGGCGGTCCGTTCAAGTCGCTCACCGATTTTGCCGAACGCATCGATCCGACGCTGCTCAACAAGCGTCAGATCGAAAGCCTGGTCTCGGGCGGCGCCTTCGATTGCGTCGAATCCAATCGCGCCAGGGCCTATGCGATGGCCGAGGCGGTGCTCGCGGCGGCGAACGCTGCGGCCGATGCGCGCGAAACGCACCAGGGCGCGCTGTTCGGCGGGGCAGGGGGCGGCGCCTCGATCACGCTGATGGCGCCCGGCAGCGTATCGGCATGGTCGCTCGGCGAGACAATGGCGAAGGAGCGTGACGCCTTCGGCTTCTATTTCGCCGCGCACCCGCTTTCGGCCTGGCAGCACGTGCTCGATACGCACGGCGCGCGTTCCTACGCGCGCGTTTGTGAGGACGGGCCGCCTTGGGACGGCGGGCGCGGTAGCGCGACGATGGCGGGACTCGTCGAATCCGTGCGCTGGCGCACGCCGCAGAACGGCCGCAGCACGCGCTATCTGCTCGCCAGCCTGTCGGATTCGGGCGGTCAGTATGTGGCGAGCTGTTTCGACGAGGAGGTGATGCCCGCGCTCGAGGCCGCTGCCGCAGGTCAGGAGATCGTGCTGATCAACGCCGAGCTGCTGTGGCGCGAAGGAGAGGACGCGCCGCGCGTCACCATTCGCGGGCTGACCGACGTTGCCGAACTCTCGAAGCACAGCCGCGGCCGGCTGAACCTCAAGGTCTCGGGAGACTTCGATGCAGCGGCGCTGCGCCGCCTTGCCGATATCCAGCCCACCGGACGCGGCGACATCTATGCGGAAATCACGGTTCCGGGCGGGTTCGCCTCGATCCGTCTCGCGCGCGGCTTGCTGCTCGATTCGGAAATGCGGCACAGCGCCGAGCGTATTTCCGGCGTCACCGCCGCTGAACTCGTCGCCGTAAACTAGGCTCTTTTCGCGCCGCGGCGCATGGTCGCAGCGGTTTTTCCAGCATTCTTTGCTGTTGCCATGCTGCGCTGCGGGATGCAATTTGCGTGGCACTCAAAAAATCGTTTGACATAGAACTGAGTGACACTTAAACAGGCTTCAGTGGTTTTAAGTAAGACTCAGTAATCGCCCTCCCACGGCAAATCAGGAGCAAGATCATGAACCGCGTTCTCGTCACTCTCCCCCTCGCTTTCGTCGCGTCCGCGTTCTTCGTCACCGCCTCGATCACGCCTGCTCACGCATCTGAAGGCGCCTGCGCCGCGATGCCCGCCAACATCCGTTCGGTCGCCGAAAAGGGCGATGCGGATACGGCCAAGAAGGCGCTGAAGCTGGTTCGCACGGGCGAGCTGCTTTGCGATGCGGGCAACGAGCGCGCGGCGAAGAAGAAGTTCGAAGGCGCGTACAAGACCCTCGGCGTTGCCGAAGAGGAATACGCGCAGCTCGCGAAGTAAGTCCCCCCAAGGCCCATTGCGGCCTTCAAGGGCTGCGGCAGCTTTGCCGCAGCCCTTTTCTTTGCGCTGAGGGCAGGGCATTTGCGGTTGCGAGGCCGCGAGGCGCGTGACATTGGAGCCCCGGTTCGACACCGGATAGGACAGGGTGAAATGACCGACGCGCTGCAACTCGAAATCGACGGGCCGGTCGCGCGCATCGCCTTCAACCGTGCGGACAAGCGCAATGCCATTTCGCAGGCGATGTGGGAAGCGTTTCCCCGTCTGGTCGATGCTGCGGTTGCCGAGCGTACTGTCCGTATCCTCGTCATCCAGTCCGCGACGCCCGCCATGTTCTCGGCCGGCGCCGATATCGGCGAGTTTACCGAGAAAGCTCGCGATCCCGTGTGGCAGGCCGGAAACCGCCGGGCGCTGCGCGGCGCACAGCTCGCCATATCGCGCGCGCCGATCCCGACGCTTGCCGTCGTTGATGGCGACTGCGTGGGGGCAGGGTGCGGCGTTGCACTCGCCTGCGACATGCGGATCGCCTCGTCACGCGCGCGGTTCGGCATCACCCCGGCGAAGCTGGGGCTCGTCTATCCGCTGCACGACATCAAGCTGCTCGTCGATCTCGTCGGACCGGGGCAGGCGCGACGCATCCTCTATACGGGCGAGCTTCTGTCGGCTGACGAAGCGCTCGTCATCGGCCTCATCGAGGTCGGCACGACCGTGGAGGCGTTGAGCCGTGAGGCGGAGTTGCTGATCGCACGGATCGTCGAGAACGCGCCGTCGAGCACCACCGGGCTCAAGGGCCTCGTCCGCCGCGTGCTTGATGGCGACCGCGACGACGATGCGGACAGCGCTGCGATTTTCGACGGGGCCTTCGCGGGCGCCGATTTCGCCGAAGGGCTGGCGGCATTCGCCGCGCGCCGCAAGCCGGTCTTCGCCGATCGATGAAGGCTGCCGAATATCTGCCCGGCACGCCGGGCCGTCTGCTCATCATCGCCGACCACGCCTCGAACGCTGTTCCTGCCGAACTCGCGCTCGGTGTCAGCGCGGCGGACCTCCAGAAGCACATCGCATGGGATATCGGCACTGCGGCGCTGGCGCGCGGGCTGTCGGCCGCACTCGATGCCCCTACGATCCTCGCAACCGCATCGCGTCTCGTGGCGGACTGCAACCGCTCCCCGGAAGACGATGGTGCGATCCCGCCCGCAAGCGACGGTATTCCAGTGCCTGGAAACGCGCTCAGCACGAACGCTCGGCAAGCGCGGCTCGCAGCATGGCACGAACCGTATCACGCAGCGATCGCTGAGGCGCTCGATCGGTTGAAACCGCAGCTTCTCGTCTCGATCCACAGCTTCACGCCAAGCCTTGCCTCGCGCCCCGAGGAAACGCGCCCGTGGCAGGTCGCGCTGCTCTACAACCGAGACGACCGCGCCGCACGCATCGCCATGCGCGTCCTCGCCGAAGACGGTTTCACGGTAGGCGACAACGAACCCTATTCAGGCGCCGTCTACGGCTACACGACAGACCGTCATGCGGAGGCGAGGGGGTTTTCCTATCTAACCTTCGAGATCCGCCAGGATCTGCTTGCGGACGAAGGCGCGATTGCCGCATGGACGCAGCGTCTCGGTCGTGTCATTGGCATCGTCGAATCTGAGCTTCTGGAGGTAATCGCATGACGACGTTCGACAAATCGAAATTGCCGAGCCGTTATGTCTCCGTAGGTCCGGAGCGCGCGCCGCAGCGGTCGTACTATTACGCGATGGGCCTGACGGAAGAGGAGATCGCACGGCCCTTCGTCGGCGTCGTCTCCGCAGGCAACGACAGCGCGCCTTGTAACACGATGCTCGACCATCAGGCGAACATCGCACGCAAGGGCGTGCACGCGGCAGGCGGTCTGCCGCGGCGGTTCAACACGATCACCGTCACCGACGGTATCGCGATGGGCCACCAGGGCATGAAGTCCTCGCTCGTCAGCCGCGAGGTGATCGCGGATTCGGTAGAGCTTTCGGTGCGCGGCCACTGCTACGACGCCATCGTCGGCTTCGCAGGCTGCGACAAGTCGCTGCCGGGCATGATGATGGCGATGCTGCGTCTGAACGTGCCGTCGATCTTCGTCTACGGCGGCTCGATCCTGCCGGGCCGCTACGAGGGGCGCGATCTCACGGTGCAGGACGTCTTCGAAGTCGTCGGTCAGTACGCGTCGGGCAAATGCCCGCTTTCGCACCTCACTGCGATCGAGAAGGCGGCGTGCCCCGGCCACGGCGCCTGCGGCGGCCAGTACACGGCAAACACGATGGCGTGCGTGGCGGAAGCCATTGGCCTCAGCCTGCCGAACAGCAACATGGCGCCCGCGCCCTACGAGACACGCGACGACATCGCCGAGGCCGCCGGGCGCCAGATCATGAAGCTGCTTGAGCTCAACCTGCGCCCGCGCGACATCTGCACCCGCGAGGCGTTCGAGAATGCGGCGCGCGTCGTCGCGGCGACGGGCGGTTCCACGAACGGCGGCCTGCACCTTCCGGCGATGGCTTCCGAAGCCGGTATCGAATTCGACCTGTTCGATGTCGCCGAGATATTCAAATCAACGCCTTACATCGCGGACCTGAAACCAGGCGGAAACTACGTCGCCAAGGATATGTACGAAGCTGGCGGCGTTTACATGGTGATGAAGGCTCTGCTTGCGGGCGGTTTCCTGCACGGCAACTGCATGACCGTAACGGGCAAGACGCTGGGCGAGAATATCGAGGAAATCACCTGGAAACCCGATCAGAAGGTCATCCGCGAAATTTCAAACCCGATCACGCCCACGGGCGGTGTTGTCGGCCTCAAGGGTTCGCTCGCCCCGGACGGTGCGATCGTGAAGGTCGCTGGCCTCGCCAAGCTCACCTTCGAAGGTCCGGCCCGCGTCTTTGATTGCGAAGAGGACGCGTTCGCTGCCGTCGAGAACCGCCAATTTGAGGAGGGCGAGGTTCTCGTCATCCGCTACGAGGGCCCCAAGGGTGGCCCCGGTATGCGCGAAATGCTCGCCACCACTGCCGCGCTCTATGGGCAAGGTATGGGCGACAAGGTGGCGCTGATCACCGACGGCCGCTTCTCCGGCGCGACGCGCGGCTTCTGCATTGGCCATGTCGGCCCCGAGGCTTCGGACTGCGGCCCCATCGCGCTCATCGAGAACGGCGACATGATCCACATCGACGCTGTCGAGGGCACCATAGACCTCCTCGTCGGTGACGATGTTCTCGCCGAGCGCCGCGCGCACTGGCAGCCTCGTGTCAACGCCTACCAGTCCGGCGCGCTCTGGCGCTACGCCCAGAACGTCGGCCCGGCCAGCAAGGGTGCTTGCACGCACCCCGGCGCCCGCGCCGAGCGCCACGTCTACGCCGACATCTGAGCGCGAAGACAGAGGCGCGGGCGATGTCGGCAGCGGCAGCACGGGGATCGACTTCGGCTGTGGCGGCATCGCCCCTTCGCTTCGACTCTGCGACGGCTGGGGAATTGCGGACCACACAGGCTCCCCGCGCGAATCGCGGGGAATCTCGCCCGGCGTTGTCTTGACACCGCCCGCATAGAAAGGGGACGGCGCACAGGCGCCGACGATGAGCGTGACGGCAAGGACGACGAGGACGGGAAGGCGCATGACGTCATATGCTGTCGCAAGAACCGTGCGCGTTGACAAGCCTGCCATGATCGGTGTCGGGTCTCTCCATGCCCGCTGAATATCCGCCGCTTCTCTCAAGAGAACCCGTCGTGACCGCTACCGAAATGCGCGCAGCTGAGGCGGCTGCCATCGCGGCGGGGGCGAGTGGTTTCGAGCTGATGTGCCGCGCGGGCGAAGCCTCCGCCGCGGGCCTTGCGGCATTTTACGGCCCTGCTCCGGTGCTGGTGCTGGTGGGGCCGGGCAACAACGGCGGGGATGGTTATGTCGTGGCCAACGCGCTGAGACAGCGCCGCTGGCCGGTCGAGGTCGCCGCGCTGACCCCGCCCGCGACCCAGACTGCGCAACAGGCCGCTACGCTTTGGAATGCGCCCGTGATCGATATTGCCGATGCAGAGCCGCGGTTCGTGCTCGTCGATGCGCTGTTCGGGACCGGGCTGACGCGCGGGCTGGAAGAGCCGCTTCTGTCGCAGTTTCATGCGCTTGCACGCGCATCTTCGGTTGTCGTCTCGCTCGATCTGCCGAGCGGCGCGGCGACTGACGACGGCACGGCGCTGTCGCCGCTGGCGCACGCGGACCTCACCGTCACGTTCGGTGCGATGAAGCCCTCGCATCTGCTGCATCCCACAGCGGCGGGTTGTGGGAGGGTTGTCGTCGCCGACATCGGTCTCGGTGGGGTCGAGACAAAGCTGTTCCGGAACGGCGCACCACCTGTTCTGTCGCTTGCGACCGACACGCACAAATACCGGCGCGGCCACGTGGTCGTGGTATCGGGGGCCATGGCGGGAGCAGCATGGCTTGCGGCTCGTGCGGCACAGCGGGCAGGCGCGGGCTATGTGACGCTGGCATCCGAAACCGCACTTCCGCCGTCGTCGCTTGTCGTGCAGCCGCTCGGTGAGATCGACCTCGCCCGTGCTGATGCGGTTGTGCTGGGTTCCGGTCTCGGCCGCGACGTAGCAGCGCGCAGGCGGGCCGCTGCGGTGTTGGAGGCCGGAAAGCCGATGGTGCTCGATGCGGACATTTTCTCCCTGTTCGCGGCTGATCCCGTACCGGTCTTCGGCCTCGGCGCAGTGATGACGCCGCATGAAGGCGAGTTTGCGCGCCTGTTCGGCGACCTTCCGGGTAGCAAGGTGGATCGCGCCCGCGCGGCCGCAGCACGGTCCGGCAACGTGATTGTTTTGAAGGGTCCGGATACCGTGATCGCCGCACCGGACGGCCGCGCGGTCATCAACGATCATGCGTCGTCGCGTCTTGCGACGGCTGGAAGCGGTGACGTACTCTCGGGCATGATCGCGGCGCACCTGGCGCGCGGCGATGCGCCGTTCGAGGCTGCTTGCACCGCCGTATGGCGTCACGGCGATGCCGCGCTTCGGGGGCGCGACGGCCTGATCGCGGAAGACCTCGTTGGCTTGATCCGTTGAGCATGGAGACTGTCGTCCGCCTCGCGGCGCGCGGTGACGGTGTCACCGAAAGCGGCCGCTACGTTACCGGAGCGATCCCTGGCGATACGGTGGACGGCGACGTCATCTCGGCTGGGCCGTATCGCATTTCGCCCGTCTGCGCGCATTTCGGTATCTGTGGCGGGTGCCAGTTGCAGCACGCAGATGATGTCGTCCTCGCTGACTTCGCCGCGGGCCGTATCCTCGGAGCCCTTGCGGGTGTCGGCATCGTCCCCGAGACGGTTCATCCGACGCACCTTTCGCCCGCCGGCGCACGGCGGCGCGCCAGTTTCCGGCTGGTGCGGGACGGCAGCGGCGTTCGCCTCGGCTTCAACATCGAAGGCAGCAGCGCGGTCGTCGACCTCGTGGAATGTCCGGTGGTTCGGTCTGCGCTGTGGGGCGCTGCCTGCGCGCTCAGGAACGCGCTCGCCCCGAAGCTGCGCACCGGCCATGCCGTCGGCATGACGCTCACCGAGACCCTTTCGGGTTTCGACGTGCTGCTCACCAACCTGTCGCTCGGCGCAGCGGACGTGGGCGCGCTTGCGGCACTGGCGTCAGAGGCAGGGCTGGCCCGGATCGCGACCGAAACTTCGGCGGGCGTCGAGATCGCGCTTCAGCTTGCCGAACCCGTGGTGCGCTTCGGTGACGTCGTCGTGGCACTGCCGCCGGGCAGTTTCCTGCAGGCGACGGCGGACGGCGAAGCCGCCTTGCAGGCGGCCGTGCTGGAGGGAATCGACGGTGCGGGCACGGTGGCCGATCTCTTCTGTGGCGCTGGCACGTTCGCCTTGCCGCTCTCGGCGCGCGCCAGGGTCTTTGCGGCGGATGCGGCCCGCGATGCCGTTGCCGCGCTGTCAGCCTCAGCAAAACGTACCAATCGCCCGGTCACGACCGCGCACCGTGACCTGTTTCGCCAGCCACTACAGCCTGCGGAACTGGGTAAGTTCGATGCCGTGGTTCTGGACCCGCCCCGGGCAGGCGCGAAGACGCAGGTGGAAGCGATCACCCGCTCGAAACTGAAGCGGGTCGTCTATGTCTCGTGCAATCCCAATACCTTCGCGCGCGATGCGAAGATTCTGCACGAGGCCGGGTTCAGGCTGACCGAGCTATGGCCGGTCGGCCAGTTCCGCTGGTCTATCCATGTGGAACTGGCCGCCGTTTTCCTTAAGGGTTAGGCGAAGAGCTTCGCCCAGCCATGCTTCGGGCGGTTCCGCCAGTGGCCACGGTGGTAGGCGTCCGACGCCAGCAGCGGCAGCACCGAGCCGGCCTCGGCATAGACCATTTGCTCAAGCGTAGTATCGACCTTGCCCCAGCTCGCGGCTTCCTTGAGCGTCGAGGACGAGCAGGCGCCGTCGCGCACGTCAGCAACCGTGATCTGCACCGCGTACTTGTGCATCTCGACGTCCTCGTGGCCGAGGATCTCGGCGCAGACGACCGTATCCTGCACGAAGTTCTTCGGCACGCCGCCGCCGATCATCAGCAGGCCAGTGGTGCCCGCCTTGATCTTGATGTCGGTGAGTTCGCGGAAGTCCGCGATCGAATCGAGTGTCATGTAGGGGCGACCCGCCTTCATCGCATCGACCTGGTGCTTGACGAGGCCGAAGCCCGCCGAACTATCCGTGAACGCGGGGCAGAAGATCGGCACGTCGTGCTCGAAGGCGAGCTTGACGAGGCTGTTGTCCTTCTTGCCGTGCTTCGAGAGGTAGCGGCCCATCTCGCGGATAAAGGCGCGGCTCGAATAGGGCTTCGGATCGAGGCCGTTTGCGATCTCGCCGATCGTGTGGTCGCAATCCTGAAGCTGCTCTTCGTCGATATAGGTATCGTAGATGCGATCGATATAGAGCGAGCGCAGCACGTTATCGTCAGGGATTTCAAGCGCCTGATAGTGCTTGTGGCCAAGGCCTTCGAAGAAATCCATGTCGACGATCGAGGCGCCGGTGGCGACAATGCCGTCCACCATGTTGTTCTCGATGAGGTCCGCATAAAGGTTCATGCAGCCGCCCGCCGAGGTCGAACCGGCGATGACGAGGAAGATCGAGCAATCCTTGTCTTCCAGCATGGCATTGTAGATCTTCGTGGCGCGCGCGAGGTCGCGGCTCGTGAAGCTCATGCCGTCCATCTGGTCGATGATCGGGCGGGCATCGAAACTCTTGATGTCGATGTGGCGCACTTCCTTCGAGAGAAGCTCCGCCTTGCGCTGCGCGTCTACGCGAACATCGGTCATTGGTATTCCTTCCAGTCGATAAGTTGCTGTGGACTGGCTCGGCGCATGAAAAGCGCCGCCCGCGGCCGGATTTGCCGGCGCCGAGCGGGAAGGGGACGGTCGCCCATCACAGGCGACCATTCTCAGTTGCGTATGGCAGTAACGCCCTGCGGTGTCGACTCCGTGACAGCGTAGGCGCTGGCCATCGGTTCGTCGGTAACGGTCACGGTCTCGCCGTTCACGAAGCCGTTGAACGCCGTGCGCATCGCCGCACCATAAGCGCCGAGCATACCGATCTCGATATAGTCTCCGGCCTTGACGTCGGCGGGCAGCATGAACGGCCCAGCCATATAGTCCATGTCGTCACAGGTCGGGCCGTAGAAGCTGAACGCCTCTTCCGCGCCCGCGCCGGTGCGCAGCAGCTTCACAGGGAAACGCCAAGCGACATGTGCGGCATCGAACAGAGAGCCATAGGCACCATCGTTGATATAGATGACGTCACCCTTGCGCTGTTCCACACGCACCAAAACGCTCGCGTATTCGGCGCAGAGCGCGCGGCCCGGCTCGCACCAGAGCTCTGCCGAATAGCTGATCGGCATCGCTTCGAAGGCGCGGTGGATCGCATCGAAGAACATCTGCATCGGCGCCGGGTCCATGCCCGGGTAGATCGATGGGAAGCCGCCGCCCACGTCGACGACGTCAACGGTCACGCCCGCCTGCACGATTGCGGCGCGCACCAGCGTCATCGCTTCGACATAGGCTTGCGGGCTCATCGCCTGGCTGCCGACATGGAAGCAGACGCCGAGCGCGTCCGCCGCCTGCCGCGCGGCGAGCAGCAGCGCCGGGGCCTCCTCGATGGAGGCGCCGAACTTCGAGGCGAGGCTCAGCTTCGAATGCGCCGAGGACACGCGCAGCCGGACGCAGAGCGTCAGGTCGCTCGCGCCGCCCGTCGCCTCGACGATCTTCGCAAGCTCCTCGTGGCTGTCGAGCGAGAAGGTGCGGACGCCGTGCTCGAAATACGCCTCCGTGATCGCCTCGGGCGATTTCACAGGGTGCATGAAGCACAAGGTCGCTTCAGGCAGGAGGCTGCGCACCAGACGCACTTCATTGATCGAGGCGACGTCGAAATGCGTGATGCCGCCGTCCCAGAGCGTCGTGATGATCTCGGGCGAGGGATTTGCCTTCACGGCATACATCGACAGCCCCGGAAACTTCTCGACGAAGAATCGGGCCGCACGGTGTGCAGCGTGAGGACGAATGAGGGTGACAGGCGCGTCAGGTCGAAGGACCGACGCTACCCCCAGCGCGCTATGGAATTCTCGCAACTCAAGGGACCTCCAGTGAACAGTTGACATGCACTGCCTTGCGGTGGAAGTCCCATGGGGCAGCGGAGGCGCTATGTAGGGTCGAGGGGTCTCGATGTAAAGAAAAAATCGCTGAAGCGTTTTTATTGTTTCCCCAAATGAAATCAGCGAGTTAACAGAAAATGAATACGCCAGCCCTTGAAGACGTCCAAGCCGCCGCCGCGCGCATTGCCGGTGTCGCCGTTCGAACCCCGCTTTTGCGGTCGGATACGCTCGATAATGTGACCGGTGCGAAGGTCTGGCTGAAAGCCGAATGCCTGCAGCGCACCGGCTCGTTCAAGTTCCGCGGGGCGTGGAATCGGCTGTCGGTACTGACGCCGGAAGAGCGCCGCGCGGGGGTGGTTGCGTTCTCTTCGGGGAATCATGCGCAGGGCGTCGCGCTGGCGGCGAAGCTGCTTGGCATCCGCGCAACGATCATCATGCCGTCCGACGCGCCGCGCATCAAGGTGGAGGCGACACGCGGCCACGGGGCGGAGGTCATCAGCTACGACAGGCTCACCGAACCCCGCGATGTCATCGCGGCGAAGATCGTGGCCGAACGCGGTGGGGTGATCGTGGCTCCGTTCAACGACCCCTACGTGGTTGCAGGGCAGGGCACGGCAGGTCTCGAGATCGCCGAAGAGATCGGCCAGCCGGACATCGCACTCGTGTGCTGCGGAGGCGGGGGTCTCGCCAGCGGCATTGCACTTGCGCTGCCGGAAAGCGAGATCGTCGTTGTGGAGCCCGAAGGCTATGACGACGTGATCCGCTCACTCGCAAGTGGCGTCATCGAGCCGGTGCGCGATCCGGGTCCGACGCTGTGCGACGCGCTTCAAACGCTGGCAACCGCGCCGCTCACCTTCGGCATCCTGCGGGCACGCGGTGCACGCGGCGTCGCTGTCTCCGAGGCCGAGGTGAAGGCTGCGGTGGCGTTCGCGTTCCGCGCGCTGAAACTGGTGGTTGAGCCCGGCGGTGCGGCGGCGCTCGCCGCGGCGCTTTCGGGAAAGCTCGATCTCAAGGGCAAGACTGTCGCGATCACCCTGTCGGGTGGCAACGTCGACGCCGAAACCTACCGGGTCTGTCTCGGGGTTTAAGCGACGCTCGTCTTGCGGACCACCGGGGTTTTCGCAGGCACTGGCGTGTCGAGCAGGCCGTCGAGTTCGTAAGCCGCGCGCGCGGCACCGTCGCCGAGGCGCTTGATGTCGGTCGCGAAAGCGCTCGCGTCCTTGCCGGGGCGGGCCAGCGTCATCGCGTCGATCAGCGCGTCGAGCAGGCTGACGGATGTGCTGGTGGCGTAGTCGGCGGCGAAGTTGTGATTGTGTGCGACCATGGGGCGATTTCCTCGTGCGTTGCGAGGGAATCTACGGCCGGCTTCCTAACTCTTGGTAAACCGCGCGGCGAACCACTGCGCGACCGCCGCCCGGGCCTCCTCGGAGAGGTGGAGGCCGAGCTTGCTGCGGCGCCAGAGCGCATCTTCCGCCGTTTGCGCCCACTCCTCGGCGACCATGTGTTCAAGCTCTGCCGTGAACACGCCGCCGAGGTTTTCGCCGAGTCCGTTCTCCAGCATCGCATCGGCCCGCGTCCCGTAGAGACCGGATAGCCGGTCGACGATTCGCGGGTCGTAGTCGGCGTGTTTCACACACAGATTCTCGCGCCACTTCGTCCACGCCTGCTGGCCGGTTAGGCCGGGGATACGCGGGAAATCGCTGCCCGGTAGCGGCTGTTCCGCCGTCCAGCGCTGGCTTTCGGGAAACAGGCGGCTGAGCACGTCTTCCGCGAGCAGACGGTAGGTGGTGATCTTGCCGCCCACCACGGTGACGGCGTCCCCACCTTCGTGCGTAACGATCTTCCAGTCGCGCGTCGTCTCACGCACGCCCTTGCCTTCCTCCATCACCAATGGACGGATACCGGCGTAGGTGGAGATGATGTCGGCGCGCTCAAGCGGACGTGACAGATAGCGGTTGGCGGCGGCGAGCAGGTATTCGGTCTCCGCCTCGGTGATCTGCGGCGCGTTCGGCGACTCGATCGTCGTCTCCGTCGTGCCGATCAGCGAGAAGTCTTTTTCGTAGGGGATGATGAAGACGATGCGGCCGTCCGGTTGCTGGAGGATGTAGCTGTCCTGCCCTCGGCCGATGCGGCGCGTGACGAGGTGCGCGCCCTGAACGAGGCGGAGGCGGGGGGCGTCGGGGAGGCCGAGGACATTGGCGGCGACCTCGCTTGCCCATGGCCCGGCGCAGTTGATGATGCGCGTTGCGGAGAGGTTCGTGCCGTCGCCGAGTTCTGCGTTCCAGCCGGAGGGGGTTCGGGTGGCTGCTGTTACCGCGGTGCGGGGGAGGACGAGGGCTCCCCGAGACGACGCATCCTGTGCGTTCGCGATGACGAGGCGGGCGTCGTCTACCCAGCCGTCCCAGTACCGAAACGCCTGCGTGTAGCGCTTGTCGAGGGGTTGGCCGGCGTGGTCGTCGCGCAGCACCACCTTTGACGAGCCGGGCACCTGCTCGCGGTGCGCGAGGTTGTCGTAGAGGAACAGGCCGGCGCGGATCATCCAGCCGGGGCGCGTGTCCGGCCCCAAAGGCAGGATGAAGGGCATCGGGCGCGTGAGGTGCGCGGCGATATCGAGCAGCACTTCCCGTTCAGCGAGCGCCTTGCGGACCATCCGGAACGCATAGAATTCGAGGTAGCGCAGCCCGCCGTGGATGAGCTTGGTGGAGGCGGCAGACGTCGCGCCGCCGATATCGGCGGCATCGACAAGCGCGACCTTGAGGCCGCGCCCCGACGCGTCGCGCGCAAGCCCAGCACCATTGACGCCCGCGCCGATGATGAGAAGATCGAAATGGCCCCTGTTCACGGGCGTTTACCTAAAGCCGCTGCGCGCGCTAGGAAAGCGACTAATGACGCACATCCTCAGCATCGACGAGGGCACGACCTCGACGCGCGCGGTGGCCTTCACACCGGAAGGGCGCATCGGCGGTGTCCACAGCGAGGAAATCGTCCAGCATTTCCCGCAGAGCGGCTGGGTGGAGCACGATCCCGCCGAGATCTGGAACAAGACGCTTCGTGCCGCGAATCGAGTCGTAGAGGACGTCGGCGCGCAATCGATCGCCGCGATCGGCATCACCAATCAGCGCGAGACGATCGTGTTCTGGGACCGGAGGACCGGTGATCCGCTGGCGCCCGCGATCGTCTGGCAGGACCGGCGCGGCGCGGCGATCTGCGCCGACCTGAAGGCGCGCGGGCTGGAAGATGACGTTCAGGGCCGCACCGGGCTTCTGCTCGACCCGTATTTCTCGGCGAGCAAGATCCGCTGGGCGCTCGAAAACTGGCCGGAGGTGCGCGAGGCGGCGAAGGCGAAGCGGCTGGCCATTGGCACCATCGATTCGTGGCTGATCTGGCGCCTGACGGGTGGGCTGCATGTCACCGACGCGACAAACGCGGCGCGCACACTGCTGATGGGCCTTGAACGCTGCACATGGGACGCGGGGCTCGCCGCGCTGTTCGACGTGCCTTTGGATGCGCTGCCCGAGATTGTCGACTGTGCGGGGCGCATCGGCGAGACACGGCTGATCGGCGCGCGCGCGATTCCGATTTCGGGGTGCGCGGGGGATCAGCAGGCCGCGGCGATCGGGCAGGTGTGCCTCGATCCTGGCGCCGTCAAATCGACATACGGCACGGGCGCATTCCTGCTCGCGCACGCGGGCGCAACCCCGCCGGTATCGTCGAACCGGCTGCTTTCGACCGTCGCGTGGCGGCTTGGCGGCCGCGCCGCTTATGCGCTCGAAGGCAGCATCTTCGTTGCGGGCAGCGCGATCAAATGGTTGCGCGACCAGATCGGTATCATCGCAAGCGCATCCGAAACCGCCGAGCTTGCCGCTTCGGTGCCGGACAGCGGCGGTGTCGCCTTCGTGCCCGCATTCAACGGCCTCGGCGCGCCATGGTGGGAACCGGAGGCGCGCGGCATCATCGCCGGGATCAGCGGCGGCACGACCCGCGCGCACATCGTCCGCGCCTGCCTTGAGGCCATGAGCCTGCAAACGGCAGACCTGCTGGACGCGATGCGCCGCGACGGCGTGTCGCCTTCACTGCTGCGCGTCGATGGGGGCATGGTAGCGAACGACTGGCTGTGTCAGGACCTTGCCGACGTGCTCGGTGTCACCGTCGAGCGTCCGAAGGTCGTGGAAACGACGGCGATTGGCGCGGCCATGCTGGCGGCGGTGGGATACGGTCTGTTCGCCGATCTCGAGTCGGCCAGCGTGATGTGGCACGCCGAGCGCAGGTTCGAGCCGGCTCTCGATGAGGAGGCGCGCAGCGTGCGCAAGACGAATTGGGCAACGGCCGTGCGGCAAGTGATGGCAGGTCTTCCGGAATGACAAATATGCTCGCGATCATCCTGTCGTTTGCCGTGATTGCCGCCTTCATCATCGGCGGCGGCGGCGTGTGGATCATGCTGAAACGCCCTGAAGAGCGGAAGAAGGGCCTGCTGATGGTGGGGGTCGCCATCGTCACGCTCGTCAACGTCTGGCTGCTCGCGGCCCCCGTACCCTGACATTTTGCTTCAGTTGCCGTGGGCACGGCCCCGGCTAGACTCACCGCCGCAACAGCGACGGGAGACGCGCGTGCGCCGATGGGGAGTGATCGTGGCCTGCCTGCTGGCAGCCGCCTGTGGCAATGCGAGCAAGAAAGCGGCACTGCCGGTCGATGATGCGCGGCTCGCAGCGGCAGTAGACGAGCCCGAAAGCTGGCTGACCCACGGCGGCACCTACGAGGAACAGCGCTACAGCAAGCTCGATGCCGTGAATGCCGGCAACGTCGGCAAGCTCGGCCTCGCGTGGAGCTACACCTTCGATACGAACCGGGGGCAGGAAGCGACGCCGATCGTGGCGGACGGCGTGCTCTACACGACCTCTGCATGGTCCAAGGTTTACGCGTTCGACGCGAAAACCGGCGCTCTGCTGTGGGAATACGATCCGAAGGTGCCGGGCGAAACCGGCTTCAAGGCGTGCTGCGATGTCGTGAACCGCGGCGTCGCACTCTATGACGGCAAGGTCTATTCGGGGACGCTCGACGGGCGCCTGATCGCGCTCGACGCCAAAACCGGCAAGCTCGTTTGGAGCGAGGTCACGGTCGATCAGTCGAAACCCTACACGATCACGGGCGCGCCGCGCATCGTGAAGGGCAGGGTGCTGATCGGTAACGGCGGCGCCGAATACGGAGTGCGCGGCTACGTTTCTGCCTACGACGCGAAGACCGGCAAGCTGGCGTGGCGCTTCTACACCGTGCCGCCCGGCCCCGGCGCGCCTGCGGACGGCGCGGTTTCGGACCCGATGATCGAGAAGATGCGCGCCACGTGGGCGGGCGACTGGTCGAAATTCGGCGGCGGCGGCACGGTGTGGGACGCGATCGTCTACGACCGCGACTTCAACCAGATCCTGATCGGTGTCGGCAACGGCAGCCCGTGGAACCACAAGGTGCGTTCGGAGGGGAAGGGCGACAACCTGTTCGTCTCGTCGGTCGTCGCGCTCGATGCCGATACGGGCGCCTACAAGTGGCACTACCAGGGGACGCCAGGCGAAACGTGGGACTTCACGCAGACTCAGCCGATCATCCTTGCCGACCTCGCCTTGGGCGGCGCATCGCGCAAGGTGATGATGCAGGCACCGAAGAACGGCTATTTCTATGTGATCGACCGCAAGGACGGGAAGCTCGTTTCGGCCAAGGGCTTCGTGCCGCAGACGTGGACAACAGGCATCGATATGGCGACCGGACGTCCGATCGAGGCCGAGAACGCCCGCTTCACCAAGGGGACATTCGTCGCGCTGCCCTCGGCGCTCGGCGCGCACAACTGGCATCCGATGGCGTTCAACCCGAAGACCGGGCTCGTTTATCTCCCCGCGCAGGAGGTGCCCTTCGCCTATCTCGCCGATGCGAGCTTCAAGGGGCGGGAAGGCGGCTGGAATGTCGCGATCGATTTCCTCGCCAACGCCGTGCCGGAAGACCCCGCGCAGTTCCGCGCGCTCCGCGCCCTGCTGAAAGGTCAGCTCGTCGCGTGGGATCCCGTGCAGCAGAAGGAGGTCTGGCGCGTCCAGTACGACGGGCCATGGAACGGCGGCGTGCTCGCGACCGCAGGAAACCTTGTGTTTCAGGGCAACGCCCACGGCGAGTTTGCGGCCTTCGCGGCGGATAGCGGCAAGAAACTCTGGAGCTTCGATGCGGGCACCGGCGTGATCGCCGCGCCGATCAGCTACGCGGTGGACGGCGAGCAATATGTGGCGGTGATGGCGGGCTATGGCGGCGCCTATCCGCTTTCGTCATCGTTCGTGGACAATCCGCGCCCGATGCCGAACGGCCGTCTACTCGTCTTCAAGCTCGGCGGGCGCACGCCCTACAAGATCGAACGCATCGAGAATGCGCCCGCAACGGTCGTCGATGCGGCGTGGAGCGCCGAAACCGTGACGCACGGTGCCGCGCTCTACGAGGGCACGTGCGGCGTCTGCCACGGCCCGGGAGGCATTTCCTCCGGCGTGCTGCCCGATCTGCGGCGTTCGGGCGTGCTCGCCGACAAGGACAATTGGAATGCCGTTGTCATCGGCGGCGCGCTCAAGGATCGCGGCATGGTGAGTTTTGCCCCGTGGATGTCGGCGGACGATGCCGAGGCGATCCGCGCCTATGTCGCGGGCAAGGCGAAGCTGCTGGCGGCGTCGGAAGCGAAGGGCGGTTAAGGTAGGTCTCGCCACATCACGCAGCGCCGCGCCGGGTTCGGCTGCAAGGCCAGTCGGCGCGCGAGCCCGGGTGGGGTCTGATCGGCGGCGAGCACCCGGAAACCCATTCGTGCGTAGTAAGGCGCGTTCCAGGGGATCGTGCGATCCGTCGTCAGGCTCGCGGCCTTGAAGCGTCGCTCTGCCGCTTCGGCAAGCGCCGCTTCGATGAGCACCCGCCCGATGCCGCGACGCTGGTGCGATGCGGAGACCGATATCTCATCAATATAGAAGCTGTTCTCCAGCCGTTCGGCTCGGAGGAAACCCACGGGCATTCCGCCATCATCCGCGATCCACAGTTTGTTCTGCGAAAGCGCGGGATGGAAATGTTCGGGCGCCGATGTCTGGCCGACCGCCCACGCCATATGCGTGCCTTCGAACAGCGTGCCGGCGGACAGTTCGACGACCGTCAACGCTGCGATGTCGGCCTCGCTTCCATATCGGACGATCAATGCGTTCGGGTCAACGCGCGCATGGCGTCGTCGAGCCCTTCCAGCGTGAGCGGAAACATGCGGCCTTCCATCAGGGTTTTCACCATCTGGATCGATTGGCCGTACTGCCAGTTCTTCTCCGGGATCGGGTTCAGCCATACGGCGCTGTGGTAGATTTCGATCATCCGCCGCATCCACACTTCGCCGGCCTCCTCGTTCCAGTGTTCGACGGAGCCGCCGGGATAGTTGATCTCGTAGGGGCTCATCGAGGCGTCGCCCACGAAGATCAATTTATAGTCCGCCGGGAACTTGTGGAGCACGTCCAGCGTCGGCGTGCGCTCGGTGAAGCGGCGGCGATTGTCCTTCCACACACCTTCGTAGACGAAATTGTGGAAGTAGAAGAATTCGAGGTGCTTGAACTCGCTGCTCGCCGCGGAGAACAACTCCTCGCAGAGCTTGATGTGCGGGTCCATCGATCCGCCGACGTCCAGGAACAACAGCACCTTCACCGCATTGTGCCGCTCCGGGCGCATCACGATGTCGAGATACGCCTTGCGCGCCGTGCCCTTGATCGTCGCGTCGAGGTCCAGCTCATCCGCCGCGCCGGTGCGTGCGAAGCGGCGCAGGCGGCGGAGCGCGACCTTGATGTTGCGCGTGCCGAGCTCGACCTCGTTGTCGAGGTTCTTGAACTCGCGCTTATCCCAAACCTTGATGGCGCGGCCCTGACGGCCTTCCTTCTGGCCGATGCGCACGCCTTCGGGGTTGTAGCCATAGGCGCCGAAGGGTGATTTACCCGCGGTGCCGATCCACTTGTTGCCGCCTTCGTGGCGTTCCTTCTGCTCTTCGAGGCGCTTCTTCAGCGTCTCCATGATCTCTTCCCACGAGCCGAGCTTCTCGATCTCGGCCTTCTCCTCGTCGGTGAGGTAAAGCTCGGCGAGCTTTTTCAGCCACTCTTCGGGGATTTCGGCGGTTTCCGCTTCGAAGCTGGTTTCAAGGCCGTGGAAGACCTTGCCGAACACCTGATCGAAACGGTCGAGCAGCGCCTCGTCCTTCACGTAGGCCGCGCGGGAGAGGTAGTAGAAGCTCTCCACGTTCCGGTCGATCACACCCGCCTTCAGCGCCTCCAGAAGCGTCAGATGCTCCTTGAGGCTCGCCGGGATCTTGGCGGCGCGGAGGGCATCGAGGAAATCCAGAAACATGTGGTACGCGGCCTTTCGGTGATCCAGTCGGCGGAAAGCATAGAGCAATCCGCGCGCGGAGGCATTACCCGGTTCCGCTAGGGCTGTCACATTCGGGACCTTGTGTCTTCGGGGCGCCCCCGCATTGTTGTGTCGAAACTGTGGGAGGGATGCATGAGCTGGGCTGCCGGGAAGAGTATTTTGGTGACAGGCGGAACACAGGGTATCGGGCACGCGACCGCGCTCGCCTTCCGCGATCTGGGCGCTAACGTCACCGTCACCGGCACGCGGGCGGCGGCTTCCGCATATGAAGGTGATTTCGCGGGACTTTCCTATGTGAAGGCCAACATGGCGGAGAAAGCGGATATCGCGGCCTTGGGAGCAGGACTGTCGACGCTCGATGTGCTGGTGAACAACGCCGGAATGGCCAGCGAGAACGAGTATGATCTCGCGAACTTCGAAGCGGTGATCGCGGTCAACCTCAATGCCGTGATGGATGTTTGCCTGCGCTGTCATCCGCTGCTGAAGGTGGCCGGCGGCAGCATCGTGAACGTCGGCTCGCTGGCCTCGTTTCTCGCGCTCAGGGAAACGCCCGCCTACAATGCCAGCAAGGCCGGCATCCTCGGCCTCACCCGTGCGCTTGCAGACAAATGGGCGCCCGACGGCATCCGGGTCAACATGGTGGCGCCGGGTTTCATCGAAACGCGCATGACAGCGCCCATGCGCCGCGATGCGAACTACGAAAGCCGCATGTTGAAGGCGATCCCGATGCGCCGGTGGGGCCAGCCCGAAGAGGTCGCGGAGCCGATCGTGTTTCTCGCGTCACCCGGCGCGGCCTACATCACCGGACAGAGCCTCGCGATGGACGGCGGGCTGATGCTGCGCTGAGAACAAGAAAAAGGGCGGCGCGACCATCGTCACACCGCCCTTTCCAGGATTGCGTCCGTTCAGCGCCGACGGCGCACGATGCCGAGACCCGCGAGGCCGAGACCGAGGAGCGCGAGGCTCGCAGGCTCCGGCACATCGAACGGGGGTTCGGGATCGGGGTCGGGGTCCGAAAGGACAGCGGTGAAGCCGATGTTGTTGAAATCGACCTGGCCGTTCGAGCCGGTGAGCCACGCGTTGACGTAGCGGACGTTCGTCGGGAAATCGAGCGCGTAGTCCTCCGGCGTGATCGGCGTGCCGTCGCTGCCGTCGGTGTTGCCGAGCCGCGGTTCCTCGGTGAGGGAGCCGACCAGTGCCCACGTGTCGTCGTAGAACGTGAACACGATCTTATCCACGTCGTAGCTTTCGCTGTGGTAATTCCAGAAGTGCATGGTCGAGAGGTCGTATTCGGCGCCGAAGTCGAACACGAGTTCGAGGTGTCCGCCGCTCACCCACACGTGGGTCGTCGGAGACACGTGAAACTCTGTCGAAGTCGCCGTCGGCGCGTTGATCACGTTCGCCAGCGATGCGGTGATGTTCAGGTTCTGGAACGGTCCATAGGTCGGGCTCGCGAGCACGTCCGCGTCATGACTGTCGCCGAGCGAAACCGTGACGCCTGAGGCGGCATTGAGGTAAACAGGGGCGGCCATTGCCGCCATCGGCAGTGTCGCCAGCGCGGTAAACACTGTGGCCCGCACCATATGCTCGATCCAAACCGAATTCATCTGCCCCTCCTCATTGCAATCTACGGAGGGGGTCGATGCAAGCTGTATGCCATGTTTTCAAAATGAAAGGATTTTGGCGGCTGGACAGAAAGGGTCGGCAGCCGTTTGATTTTCATTTTGTAAATTTCACCGACACCCGCAGAAATCAGCGGAGGCGCATGATTGCGTGAAGCCCCATGACGAGCCAGCCGAGACCGATCAACGCGGCTGCGAGGCTCCCGAACTGGAACGGCTGGATCAGGGCAGGGAGGATCGCGAGCGGTGCGGGAAGGCACAGTGCCGCGAGTACCCGTCGTCCCGATTGGAACAGCGCGACGGCAGCGCCGCCCGAGGCGAGCGCGAGCAGCCCGAACTTGATCCAGACGGGCCAGGCGAGGAGCGCAAGAGCGCTACCGGGGGCGGAGAGGTTTGCGGTGATATCGAGAAGCAGCGTGTTTTCCACCGCATCGCTTGCCGCCGCCACGAGGCCGAGCGCGCCGAAAACCAGCCAGATGCGGCGTTTCCGGTCCTGCGCGATCCCGGCAAAGAAACTGAATACGAAGAAGCCGTAGATCGGCATGAACAGGAAATCGAGCCGGTTGCCGCGGTCCATCGCGGCGATGCGCGCCGGGTCTGCCGGGGTGCCGAAAACATGATCGAGATGCACCTGAGTCCTGGAGAACTCGAAGAGGAGCACCGGGCTCTGCACGCGCGCCTCGGGAAGCGGCGCTGCGAGGGTCTTCGGGAACACCGCCTGCATGACGGCGAGCATCAGAACGACAAGACCGAACAGAACCACGGTTGTGCGTCTGTCGGCCAGCCAGTTCATGGGTTCGGCCCTATCCCGGCTTGCCGTCGCGCCGCGATATGAACGCGAGGCGCTCGAACAGCATCACATCCTGCTCGTTCTTGAGGAGCGCGCCGTGGAGCGGCGGGATCAGCTTCTTGGGATCGCGCGAGCGCAGCACGTCGAGCGGCAGATCCTCGTGCATCAGCAGCTTCAGCCAGTCGAGCAGCTCGGAAGTCGAGGGCTTCTTCTTGAGGCCGGGCACGTCGCGGATATCGTAGAAGACGGAGAGTGCCTCGCGCACCAGTTCCTTCTGGATGCCGGGGAAGTGTACGTCGACGATCGCCTGCATCGTCTCACGGTCCGGGAATTTGATGTAGTGGAAGAAGCAGCGGCGCAGAAACGCGTCCGGCAGTTCCTTCTCGTTGTTGGACGTGATGATGACGATGGGACGCTCGGCGGCCTTCACCGTCTCGCCGGTCTCGTAGACGTGGAACTCCATGCGGTCGAGTTCCTGCAGAAGATCGTTCGGGAACTCGATGTCGGCCTTGTCGATCTCGTCGATCAGCAGCACGGGCAGTTGTGGGGACGTGAACGCCTCCCACAGCTTGCCCTTGCGGATGTAGTTGCGGATGTCATGCACGCGCTCGTCGCCGAGCTGGCTGTCGCGCAGGCGGCTGACGGCATCGTACTCGTAGAGACCCTGCTGCGCCTTGGTCGTGGACTTGACGTGCCACTCGATGAGCGGCGCGCCCATCGCCGCCGCGACTTCGGCCGCAAGCACCGTCTTGCCTGTGCCCGGCTCGCCCTTCACCAGCAGCGGACGCCGGAGCGTCGCCGCCGCATTCACGGCAACCTTGAGGTCGTCGGTTGCGACATAGCCGCTGGTGCCTTCGAAACGCATGAACTTCTCCGCTGATGCCCCTTTTGCCTTCGGGCCTAAAGCGTGAAAGCCGAACGGGCAACCGCCTGTTTGCGATAGGCCGTCGAGGGAACCCGCTCAGGCGAGGCGCTGGGCGTGGCGGGCTTCGAGGAGGTCAAAAAGCTGGGCGTGGAGGCTGGCGAGTTGCAGCGCGCCAAACTCGATGGCGCGGCGCACACGCACATCGTCGGCATGGCAGGCGAGCGCATCGAAGGCGCCCTCCTCGGGCCACGGGTCCGAAAGCCGCTCGTGGCGGTCGTAGCCAAGATGCTGCGCCGCGCGGGGGAGGCGGCTGCGCACGGCTTGCCAATCGAGCACGAGCGTTACCGCCGCGCCGAGCGCGCAGCCCATGCGGTTCGATTTGGCGAGCGTCAGCATGGCGTCACGCTGGTCGCGCACCACCTGCTCGGCAGTGCTGATGCCGTGGAGATCAAGCGCGCCGCCGGTCATCGCGGCAAGCCCGGCCATCCAGCGGCGGTCCTGATCGAACGCCGTACCGGCGCTGCGCAGCCACGAGGCCGCAGGCTCATCGGCATTGAGACGGGCGATTTCGAGAACGCTCGGGAGCTGGCCATGCAGAATGACCAAGAAATGCGCTGCATCGGCAATGGCCTGCAGCGGACGTGCGACAGAGCCTTCGGAAAGTGCACGCAAGTGGCGGCTACCGCCCGCGCCACCATCGCGCAGCGCGCCGATCACCGCCGCCGCAAAGCTGCGCGAATCGGCTACACTGCCCGCTGAACGCAGGTTTTTCTGAAGCTGGTCCATGAAGGTGGGGACCACCGCTGCCGCCATTTGCCGCCGTCTCCGCATCCGCTGCCCCACGGCTTTTGCCGCTGGCGCGAAGCCTAAGTGCTCAGCGTAAAGGGAGACTTAATTCGCGCCGCCGTTTTTTACACCGCGGCGACGCAAGGCGAGGAAGCCGAGACCGGCAGCGACAAGGCCGAGCGTCGCGGGCTCGGGGATATCCGTGCCGGTGTCCGGAAACTCGAAGTTGCCGCTGTAGGTCGCAAGGTGAAGCTCGCCGCGAAGCTTCACGGCATTCGCCACGACGCTGCCGTTGATCGGCGTCATATTCTTCACGGTCGCGAGCGGTGCCACCACCGAGCCCCACGTCTGATCAAGGAAGCTGACTTCGGTCGCTTCGAAGAAGTTCCAGATGATGTTGTCGGCCAGCGCGTTGCCGGCGGCTTCCCAGCCTTTGAAGTTGATAGCCGTGCCCGCGACGTTGATGATGATCGTGTCGATATCGTTCGCCGACGAGGAGAACTTAATCTTGCCCGTGTTGGGGAAGAAGTCCGCGGACAGCGAGATCACAGAAACGCCGCTCTCATTGGGAACGCTCGGCGTGATCAGGAAGCCGTTCATGTGATCGCCGGCACTGTAGCGATCATAGCTGACGCCGGCGTCGAGCGCGGCGAGATCGGCCGAGAACTGGATGAAATCGGACTTCTTGAGCGTGCCGCCCGGCAGATCGCCGAGCGCCTTCGTGCTGCCGCCGCCGCCCTGAAAATCGATCGCGGGCGAGACGCTGCCGCCCACATAGGCGTCCCCGCGCTTCACCTTGGCGTTGTTCGAGACATTGCCGGTGACGACGAGGCTCGCTTTCTGGGCATTGGTGCCCTTCGAAGCGATCTGAACCGCGCCGGCGTTGTAGTTGCCGTCGACGTAAACCGCGCCTTCGATGTCGCTGGAGAGCGTGACGTCGCTGAAAGCGATGAGATTATAGTCCTTGAGGGCCTGAATCGGGCTCGCAAGAGCGCTGGACGACGCAAACAGGAGCGCTGCAGCAACCGCGCTGCCAAAACCGGATTTCATGATCGCAGACCCTTGTTCGTTCTTCATGGCAAAACGGCGGACGCCGCTGCGCCCGCCGTTTAATCCGGTTTTGCTTAAAGCGGCATGAACCAGAATGCCTCAGGTATCGAGGAAGCTCCGCATTTTGCGGCTGCGCGTCGGGTGCTTCAGCTTCCGGAGCGCCTTCGCCTCGATCTGGCGGATGCGCTCGCGCGTGACCGAGAACTGCTGGCCGACCTCTTCGAGCGTGTGATCGGTGTTCATACCGATACCGAAACGCATACGAAGCACGCGTTCTTCGCGCGGGGTGAGGCTGGCGAGAACGCGCGTCACCGTTTCCTTGAGGTTGGCATGGATCGCTGCATCCACCGGGATCACGGCGTTCTTGTCCTCGATGAAATCGCCGAGATGGCTGTCTTCCTCGTCGCCGATCGGCGTTTCGAGGGAGATCGGCTCCTTGGCGATCTTCATGACCTTGCGGACCTTGTCGAGCGGCATCGAGAGACGCTCGGCGAGTTCCTCCGGCGTCGGCTCGCGGCCGATTTCGTGGAGAATCTGGCGGCTGGTACGGACCAGCTTGTTGATCGTTTCGATCATGTGCACCGGGATGCGGATCGTTCTTGCCTGATCCGCGATGCTGCGGGTGATCGCCTGCCGAATCCACCACGTCGCGTAGGTGGAGAACTTGTAGCCGCGCCGGTACTCGAACTTGTCCACCGCCTTCATCAGGCCGATGTTGCCTTCCTGAATAAGATCAAGGAATTGCAGGCCGCGGTTCGTGTACTTCTTGGCAATGGAAATGACGAGGCGAAGGTTCGCTTCCACCATCTCCTTCTTGGCGATACGCGCTTCGCGTTCGCCCTTCTGCACCATGTTGACGATGCGGCGGAACTCGCCGAGCTCCACGCCCGTCTGCTGCGCGATATCGGCGATATCGGAGCGGATCTTCTCTACTGTGCCGCGCTCGCTCTGTGCGAAATTGGCCCACTTGTCGTCCATGCGCGACACGCGGTCGAGCCAACTCTCGTCGAGCTCGCTGCCCATGTATTCGTCGAGGAACACCTTGCGGTTGATGCGGTAGCGTTCGGCAAGGCGCAGCATGTTGCCGCCGAGCGTCATCAGCTGGCGGTTGTAGCTGTAGAGCTGATCGACGAGGAACTCGATCTTGGCGTTGTGGAAGTGCACGGCAGCGACCTTCAGGGTCAGCTCCTCGCGCAGGCCCTGATACTTCTTTTCCTGCGCCTGCGGAAACTCCTCGCCGGAGTTGAGCGCTTCAAGTCGGCCTTCCTGCAGTTTCAGGAAGCGCTTGTAGAGCGAGGTGATCTCGGCGAACTGCTCAAGCGCCTGCGGCTTCAGCTGCTCTTCCATCTGCGCGAGGGAGAGCGTGTTCTCCTCGTCTTCCTCTTCCTGCTGCGGCTTGGCGCGCTTCTCGGTGTATTCGTCTTCCTCGTCACCGCCCTTTTCGGGTTCGGCTTCGGGCTCGTCGTCGTCCTTGAGCTCGACGCCGCTCGGCAGATCGGAATCGCTATCGTTCTCGACCTGCTCGTCCGAAGGCCCGCTGTTGAGCATGGCATCAAGGTCGAGGATTTCGCGAAGCTGCATCTCGCCCGCGTTCAGCGCTTCGGACCACGCGATCATCGATGTGAAGGTGAGGGGGCTTTCGCAAAGCCCCTCGATCATCGTGTTGCGGCCCGCCTCGATGCGCTTGGCGATGGCGATCTCGCCCTCGCGCGACAGCAGCTCCACCGCGCCCATCTCGCGCAGGTACATGCGCACGGGGTCGTCGGTGCGGTCCAGCACCTCTTTCTTCTTCTCGATGACGTGCAGCGTCGGCTTGTCGTCGCCGTCCATCTCGTCGGCGTCGTCCTCCGCTTCGGCTTCGGCCTCCGGCTCGTCATCGCCGGCGTCCTCGCTCTCGGTGAGGTTAATGCCCATCTCGGAGAGCGCGGACATCACGTCCTCGATCTGCTCGGACGACATCTGGTCCTGCGGCAGCGCCGCGTTCAGCTCGTCATACGTCAGCCAGCCACGCTTCTTCGCCTTCGCGACCAACTTCTTGATCGACGCATCGTTCATGTCGATGAGCGGCGCGCCGTCGGCCTCGCCGTTCTCGTCCTTACCCTTGGGCTTCGCCGGTGCTTTGGTCGCCATCCAGGTTCCGTTCCTTTGCGGGCGTCGGCGCTTCGTCCCCCCGACGCGCCTCGGCCAAATCGATTAGTTCGCGTTCGACCCGCGCCTTTTCAGCGCGAAGCCGTTGTTGTTCCTCGAATTCCGACTGGACCAGGGAATCATAGCGCGCGCGCAGATCCGCCAAATCCTCATCAATGCGTTGCAGCGCCATAAGGTGGCCCACAACACATGCCAAGTCCTGATCCGCAATCGCGGCGGGCGTCCGGGGTCGCGTGAAGCTAAAGTCGAGGCGATTCATACGCCTCAGGTCGTCCGCGTACTGACCGAGCCCTTGTGCCGCTAGGTCGTGTGCCAGCGCCTCTTTGTCAAGATCGTGATTGCGCGAAATCGCGGAGAAAATCGCCGATCTGAGGCGATCGAGCTGCGGCTCGCCTATGTGCAGATGCGATATGGCCTCGCCGTGGACGTCGGCGAGGTGCGGGTGGGTGAGCAGGCCGACGACGACGGCGCGGGTTTCGATCTCTGCTGGCGAGAGCATGAGCCGCGCCTTCGCCGCGCTCGATGCGCCGCGAACCGCGGGCATGAAGCGGCTCTCACGCCGAGCGCGGAACATCGCATCGAAGCGTTCGCGGAACTCGCTTTGATAGAGCGAGGCGACGGTCTGGTTTTCGATCGCGTGCGCGTGTTCGAACAGGCGCTGGCGGACGGCGGCACGGCGTTCGGGCGTGGCGGTGTCGACGCCTTCGGTCTCCGCTTTCCAGAGCGTATCGATCAGGCTCGCCGCACCGTTCACAAGCTCCGTGAACGCGGCAAGACCGCGCGCCTTTGCGAAATCATCCGGGTCCTGCCCCTGCGGCATGGTGACGAAGCGTAGCGACTTCCCCGGTTCCAGCAGGGGGAGGGCGCGCATCGCGGCCCGGATCGCCGCGCGGCGCCCGGCAGCATCGCCGTCGAAGCACAGCACAGGCTCCGGCGCGACGCGCCACAAGAGCTTCATCTGGTCTTCGGTGAGTGCGGTGCCCATCGGCGCGACGGCCTCCGCGAAGCCCACCTGCGCGAGACCGATCACGTCCATATAGCCTTCGACGACGACGATGCGCCCCGATTTGCGCGCGGCGGGACCAGCCTTGTCGAGGTTGTAGAGCAGGCGCCCCTTGTCGAAGAGCGGCGTGTCGGGCGAGTTCAGATACTTGGGTTCGCCCGCACCGATGATGCGCCCGCCGAAACCGACGATGCGCCCGCGCGGATCGCGAATGGGGAACATCAAGCGGCCCCGGAAGCGATCGTAAGGCTCGCGGCCCTCGGCTTCGATGACGAGACCGACCTCGATGAGCTTGCGGATGTCGATGTCGCCGAGCGCGGCCTTGAGCGCGCCGCGGCTGTCGGGTGCGAAGCCCAGGCCGAACGCGGCCACGGTCGCAGGTTTCAGACCCCGCTTCTCGATATAGGCGCGCGCATCCCCTCCGCCGAGGCCGGAAAGCTGCTTGCCGAACCAGTCGTTCGCGGCGGCGGTGACGTCATGAAGTCCTGCAGCGGCTTTCGCTTTCGCGCGCGCCTCCGGGTTCTCCTCGGGCAAATCCAGCCCGGCTTCCGCCGCGAGGCCGGCCACGGCGTCCCTGAAGCTGAGGCCTTCCTGTTCTACGACGAAGCGGATGACGTCGCCGTGCGCGCCACAGCCGAAGCAGTGATAGAAGGCCTTGTCGTCGTTGACGTAGAAGCTCGGGCTCTTCTCGTTGTGGAAGGGGCAGCAGCCCTTCATTTCCCGCCCGGCCTTGAGCAGCTTCACCCGCCGCGCCACGACGGACGACAGGCTCACCCGGCTCCTGATCTCGTCGAGGAATTGCGGGGGGATGGACATGAGGGCAGGGCTATCCCGCCAGCGCGGCTTTGACGACTCCGCTGACCGTGCTCATATCGATCTGCCCGGCGTGACGCGCTTTCACCTCGGCCATGACGCGGCCCATGTCCTTGGGTCCGGCAGCGCCGATCTCGGTGACGATGGCGGCGACGGCGGCTTTCACTTCATCCGGGCCCATCATGGCGGGGAGGAAGGATTCGATGACGGCAAGCTCCGCCTTTTCCTGCGCGGCGAGCTCGTCGCGGCCGCCCTGCTCGAACATGGTGATGGATTCGCGGCGCTGCTTGCCCATTTTCTGCAGCACATCGACGACGATGACGTCATCGTCGGGCACGGATTTCGCGACGCGCAGCTCGATATCGCGGTCCTTCAGCTTCGCGAGGATCAGGCGCACGGCCGCCAGCCGTTCCTTCTCGCCGGCCTTCATGGCTGCCACCTGCGCCGCCTTGATGTCGTCGCGAATCATGCTTTTCTTCCCTTTAAGAGCAAGGGGTCCGTCTAGCCGCCAAAAAGGCAAAAGAATAGATTGACGCTCCGGACCCTCGCCAATAGCTAGGCGCCTTAGCCACAAAGCACGAAACCAGAGTCGAAGGGGCCAGACCACGTGTCCGACGCCAAACCCGCGCGCGCACCCAAAGGAGCCACGGGGGTATTGATTCTCGCGGACGGCACGGTGATCTGGGGGCGCGGTTTCGGCGCCGAGGGTCATGCCGTCGGCGAGGTTTGCTTCAACACCGCGATGACCGGCTATCAGGAGGTGATGACCGATCCCTCCTACGCTGGACAGATCGTCACCTTCACCTTCCCGCACATCGGCAACGTCGGCACCAACCCCGAGGACATCGAGGCGGACACGCCTGCTGCCGTCGGCTGCGTGGTGCGGCAGGATGTGACGGCGCCGAGCAACTTCCGCAGCCTCGAAGGTTTCGACGCCTGGATGAAGCGCAAGGGGCGGGTGGGCCTGTCAGGTGTCGACACGCGCGCGCTGACGCGCCGCATCCGCCAACTCGGCGCGCCGAACGCGGTGATCGCGCACAGCCCCTCCGGCACATTTGACCTCGACGCGCTGCTCGCCGAGGCGAAGGCGTGGCCGGGTCTTGAAGGCATGGACCTTGCCAAGGACGTGACGCGCGATGCGCGGCAGGACTGGTCCGGCGGGCCGTGGCAGCTTGGGCAGGGCTATGGCGAAGGCGCCGGCCCAGGCGCAGAAGGTGGCAGGCCGCACGTCGTCGCCATCGATTACGGTGCCAAGAACAACATCCTGCGCAACCTTACTGCAGCGGGCGCGAGCGTGACAGTCGTGCCCGCGAGCGCGACATTCGAAGAGGTGATGGCGCTGCGTCCGGACGGCGTCTTCCTCTCGAACGGCCCCGGCGACCCCGCTGCGACCGGCGAATATGCCGTGCCGGTGATCCGCAGGCTGCTCGATGCGAACGTGCCGATCTTCGGCATTTGCCTCGGCCACCAGCTCCTCGGCCTCGCCGTGGGCGCGAAGACCGCGAAGATGCACCAGGGCCACCGCGGGGCGAACCACCCGGTGAAGCGCCTGTCCGACGGTCTCGTCGAGATCACCAGCATGAACCACGGCTTCGCGGTGGATGCGGACACGCTTCCCGCGAACGCGCGCGCCACGCACGTCTCGCTGTTCGACGGCTCCAACTGCGGCCTCGAACTCACCGACAAGTCGGCATTTTCCGTGCAATACCACCCCGAGGCCAGCCCCGGCCCGCAGGACAGCTTTTACCTGTTTCAGAAGTTCGTGAAGGGACTGAAGTAAAAACCATGCCCAAACGCACGGACATCTCCTCCATCCTCATCATCGGCGCGGGCCCTATTGTCATCGGGCAGGCGTGCGAGTTTGATTATTCGGGTACGCAGGCGTGCAAGGCGCTGCGCGAGGAGGGTTACCGGATCATTCTGGTGAACTCGAACCCCGCCACGATCATGACCGACCCGGACATGGCGGACGCGACCTATGTGGAGCCGATCACGCCCGAGATGGTCGCCAAGATCATCGAGAAGGAACGGCCTGACGCCGTGCTGCCGACGATGGGCGGGCAGACGGCGCTGAATACGGCGCTGGCGCTGGCGCGCGACGGGACGCTTGAAAAATACGGCGTCGAACTGATCGGTGCCGATGCCGAAGCCATCGACAAGGCTGAGGACCGCCTGAAGTTCCGCGAGGCGATGGACAAGATCGGGTTGGAAAGCGCGCGTTCGGGCATCGCGCATACGCTCGACGAGGCCTTCGAGGTGCTGGAGCGCACGGGCCTTCCCTCCATCATCCGCCCCAGCTTCACGATGGGCGGCACGGGCGGCGGCGTCGCCTATAACCGCAAGGAGTTCGAAGACATCGTGCGCGGCGGGCTCGATGCCAGCCCGACCACCGAGGTGCTGATCGAGGAATCGCTGCTCGGCTGGAAAGAGTATGAGATGGAAGTCGTCCGCGACCGGAACGACAACGCCATCATCATCTGCTCGATCGAGAACGTAGACCCGATGGGCGTTCACACGGGCGACAGCATCACCGTCGCCCCGGCGCTGACGCTGACCGACAAGGAATACCAGATCATGCGGAACGCGAGCATCGCGGTTCTGCGTGAAATCGGCGTGGAAACAGGCGGTTCGAACGTCCAGTTCGCGGTCAACCCGAAGGACGGCCGTCTCGTCGTCATCGAGATGAACCCGCGCGTGTCGCGCTCCTCGGCGCTCGCCTCGAAGGCGACTGGCTTCCCGATCGCCAAGGTCGCGGCGAAGCTTGCCGTGGGATACACGCTCGACGAGATCGAGAACGACATCACCGGTGCGACGCCCGCGAGCTTCGAGCCGACGATCGACTATGTCGTCACCAAGATCCCGCGCTTCGCGTTCGAGAAGTTCAAGGGAGCGGCAAACACGCTAACGACCGCGATGAAGTCCGTGGGCGAGGTGATGGCGATCGGCCGCTCGATCCACGAAAGTATGCAGAAGGCGCTGCGGGGGCTCGAAACCGGGCTGACCGGCTTCGACGAGGTCGAGGCGCTGGCGGGTGCGGGCAACGACGAGGTGGAAGCGGCGCTTGCGCTTGCGACGCCGGACCGGCTGCTCGTCGTTGCCGAGGCGATCCGTCGCGGCATTTCGGACGCTGATATCCACCGGCTTTCCGCTTACGACCCCTGGTTCATTGCGCGCATCCGCGAGATCGTGGACGCCGAGGAAAAGGTTCGCGAAAACGGTCTACCGAAAGGCGCTGACGATTTCCGCGCGCTGAAAGCGATGGGCTTTTCGGATGCGCGGCTGGCGACGCTTGTCGGCTGGCATGAAGCGGCGGTCGCAGAGCAGCGCCGGGGCCTTGGCGTCCGCCCAGTGTTCAAGCGCATCGACACGTGCGCCGCGGAGTTCGAGGCGAAGACGCCCTATATGTATTCGACCTACGAGGCGCCGAGCTTTGGTGCACCCGAGGACGAAAGCCAGCCTACGGACGCGAAGAAGGTCGTCATCCTGGGCGGCGGACCGAACCGGATCGGACAGGGCATCGAGTTCGACTATTGCTGCTGCCACGCCTGCTTCGCGCTCGACGAGGCGGGCTACGAGACCATCATGGTCAACTGCAACCCGGAAACGGTTTCGACCGACTACGACACGTCGGACCGCCTCTATTTCGAGCCGCTGACCACCGAAGACGTGCTCGAAATCCTGAACGTCGAGATGTCGAACGGCACGCTCGCGGGCGTGATCGTGCAGTTCGGCGGGCAGACGCCGCTGAAACTCGCGCAGGGGCTGGAGGATGCGGGCATCCCGATCCTCGGCACCTCGCCCGACGCCATCGACCTTGCCGAGGATCGCGAGCGCTTCGCGAAGCTTGTCGGCGACCTGGGTCTCAAGCAGCCCTCGAACGGTCTTGCGCGCAGCCTTGAAGAGGCGATCCGCGAGGCCGACCGCATCGGCTATCCGGTATTGCTGCGCCCATCCTACGTGCTCGGTGGCCGCGCGATGGAGGTCGTGGAGAACCAGACGCAGCTCGAAACCTACATCGCGACGGCGGTGAAGGTGTCCGGCTCATCGCCGGTGCTCGTCGACCAGTATCTCCGCGATGCCGTCGAGGTCGACGTCGATGCCCTGTCAGACGGCACGGATGTCGTCGTTGCGGGCGTGCTTCAGCACATCGAGGAAGCCGGCGTCCATTCCGGCGACAGCGCCTGCTCGCTGCCGCCCTACAGCCTCTCCGACGAGGTCGTGGCCGAGATCGAGCGGCAGACCGTGGCGCTCGCAAAGGCGCTGAAGGTCAAGGGCCTGATGAACGTGCAGTACGCCGTGAAGGACGGCGCCGTGTACCTCATCGAGGTGAACCCCCGCGCCAGCCGCACGGTGCCGTTCGTTGCCAAGGCGATCGGGCGGCCGATCGCCAAGATTGCCGCGCGCGTGATGGCGGGCGAGCCGCTGGCGTCGTTCGGGCCGATCAACCGCGACATTCCGTATATCGCCGTGAAAGAGGCCGTATTCCCGTTCGCGCGCTTCCCCGGTGTGGACCCGATCCTTGGGCCGGAGATGAAGTCGACGGGCGAGGTGATGGGCATCGACGCCGATTTCGCCACCGCCTTCGCCAAGAGCCAGCTTGGCGCGGGGACGACGCTGCCCGACAGCGGCACGGTCTTCGTTTCGGTGAAGGACACGGACAAGCCGGTGATCCTGACGGCTGCGAAGAGCCTGATCGATCTCGGCTTCCGCATCGTCGCGACCTCGGGCACGGCGAGCTACCTTGCAGAGCAGGGGATCGCGGTGGAGCCGGTCAACAAGGTACTCGAAGGGCGGCCGCACATCGTCGACCGGATCAAGGACGGCGACATCGACCTCATCTTCAACACCACCGAAGGCGCACAGAGCCTGAAGGACTCGCAATCGATCCGCGCATCGGCGCTTTACGGCAAGATTCCGTACTATACGACGGCGGCGGAATCGCTGGCGACGGTGATGGCCATCCGGGCGATGCGTCAACAACCCCTTGCAGTCCGCTCGCTGCAATCTTACTATTCTGATCTCGATACCTGATCCCCGACAGTTCTGGCGAAGAGACGGCGGATTTTCCGGCGGAGGGCCGGTTTGCCGGGGGAGTAGGCTGAGGAGTGGGTTAAGAACATGGCGACGCTTGAAAAGCTTCCGATCCTTCCGTCCGGTCATGCAAGAATGCAGACCGAGCTGCAAAAGCTGAAGACGGTGGACCGTCCCGAGGTGGTGCAGGCCATCGAGGAGGCGCGCGCGCACGGCGACCTTTCGGAAAACGCCGAATATCACGCCGCGAAGGAACGCCAGGGTCAGATCGAAGCGCAGATCATCGAGCTGGAGGACCAGCTCGCGCGTGCGCAGGTGATCGATCCGACGACGCTTTCGGGCGACAAGGTGGTGTTCGGCGCGACCGTCGATCTCCTCGACGAGGACGACAAGCCCGTCGTCTACCAGATCGTGGGGCCCTACGAGGCCGATGCCAAGCAGGGCCGCATCTCGTACACGTCCCCGCTCGGCCGCGCACTTATCGGGCGCCGCGTCGGTGAGGAGGTCGAAGTTTCGACCCCCTCCGGCGACAGGTACTACGAGATCGCCAAGCTCAACTTCATCTGAAAGGCGAAAAGCGGGTGGAAGCTGAACGCGTGGATCTCGCGACCCGCGCGATCATCATCGCCTGCGTGTTGATCCAGCTCGCGGTAACGCTGGGCGGCCCGGCTTTCGAGATGGCGATCAGCATGGGCGGCGGGCTGATCCCGGCGCGGATCGGCGGCAGCCTCATCCTCGATCACGCGATCCCGGCCCCGGCGACGCTCGTCTCTTCGATCTTCCTGCATGGAAGCTGGGCACACCTTGGCTTCAACATGCTGTTCCTTGCCTGGATCGGCCGTTTTGTGGAGGCTGTGCTCGGGCGCTGGCGCTACCTGCTGCTGTTCTTCGTCTCGGGCATTGCGGGCGGGCTCGTTCAGGTCGCGCTCGATCCCGGCTCGCCGATCCCGGTTGTGGGCGCCAGCGGGGCGATCTCGGGCGTATTCGCCGCGCACGCGATGATTTTCGGGCGTTCGGGCGGGAAGGGTGAGTTCACGCGCGCGCTGCAACTCGCGGCGCTCTGGATCGGCCTGCAGGTTGCAACCGGGCTCGTGCTCAATACGGATGGCGGCGGCATCGCGATCGGCGCGCACATCGGCGGCTTCGTGGCGGGCCTGATCACGGCGCTGCCGCTCGCGCGCGCCGCCATAGCGAAGCGGTTACGCTAAGCTGAAGGGTCGGCGTCGGGCTCCAGCAGCCGGTGCAGGTGCACGACGACGTACTTCATCGCCGCATCGTCCACCGTGCGCTGCGCATTGGCACGCCACGCGTTTTCCGCGCTCCTGAAGTCCGGGAAGATGCCGACAATGTCGAGTGCGGAGAGGTCTTCGAATTCGAGCCCGCGCGGATCTGCGACGCGTCCGCCGAACACGAGGTGGAGTTTCTGTTTTTCGGTCTGGTCCATGCAAGTGCGCTATAGCGCCTCGAACTCGCGCTGCAAGCGTTCCAGCGTCGCACCGACCCAGCGTTCGAAATCCGTCCCCTCCCACGCCCTGTGGTCGCCCTTCGCATAGGCCAGTGCGTTGCGGTGATAAATGAACGCATTCATCCGGTTCGCGATCCAGCTGTTATGTGTGCGGATCACTTTGGCCGGGGAGCCGACGACGATGCTGTTCGGCGGCACCTCGGTGCCGTCGCGCACGAAGGCGTGCTGGCCGACGATGCTGTTGTCGCCGATCACGGCATCGTTGAAAATCGTGGCGTTCACGCCGACGAGCACATTGTTGCCGAGCTTGCAGCCATGGATCGTCGCGTGGTGGGTGATGGAGCAATAGTCGCCGATCTCCACCGCGCGGCCCGGCTCGGCGTGGATCATCACGAAATCCTGGATGTTCGTGAAGCGCCCGATGCGGATGTGCTCCGCCTCCGATCGCATGACCGCATTGCACCAGACCGAGGCGCCTTCCTCGACACAAACGCGACCGTAAAGCTGCGCCGACGGATGGATGAAGGCCGCAGCTTCACAGTCGAGGACGGATGTCATGCGGACTTGCGGTCCCTCATGAACTGAACGAGCGCATCGAAGCCGTTTTTCTGGATATAGGCCGTGAAATCGGCCTCCTGCGTGAGCGACAGATTCACGCCGGCCACCGTGAGGTTGTCGACAACATACTTGCCGCTTTCGTTCTTCTTCACGGTCCAGATCGAATCGATCGGCTGTGCGCCGTTCTTGCGGATGACGCGGGCATAAACGTCGATGGTCCCACGCGTGCCGCGGGGTACCGTGCGGAGAACCTTGAGCTCGCTGTCCGCGAACTCGAACAGGTTGTCCGTGTAAGTATCGACCACGTAGTTCGGGAACGCCACCTGATAGGCCTGATACTGCTGCTTGCTGATCGTCCGCACATGGCGGCGGATAAGGCGGTTGCCGATGTCGGTCACCGCGAAGTTCTCCTTGAGGAGGGCGCGGAACTTGGTGCGAACGTCATTCTTGTCGTTCGACTTGTCGCGCAGCACGGCATAGGCGCGCTGGGAGAGGTCGGCAATGAAGACGCCGGCAGCCTTGCCGTTGTCGGCAGGCGCTGTTGTTTGCGCCGCAAGGCTGACAGCGGGCGTGGCAACGGCGGCCGAGGCAAGAAGAATCGCAATCGCGCGAATGAACATTGATAGAACTCCGTCCGTTCGGCGTACGCTTAGCGCGACGCCTTCAAGAGATAATCGACGACCGCCTTGCGCTCGTCAGGCTTCTTCAACCCGACAAAGGCCATCGAGGTTCCCGGAACCACCTTGCGGGGATTGTCGAGATATGTGTCGAGCTTGTCTGCAGTCCACGTGAAACCGGCTTTCTTCATCGCCGGCGAATAGCGCGGGAAGCTCTTTTCGCTGCCCGCAGTGCGCCCGATCAGCTTCTTGAGCGATGGCCCCTGACGCGGCTTTTCACCTGCCTGCGCCGGGTCCCAGTGGCAGATACCGCAGCGGCTCTTGAACAGTTGCGCTCCATCGGCAGCCGCCGCCGGACCGGAAATCAGCACAACGAAAGCTGAGAGGGCAACCAGCTTGAGCGCGCATGTTTTCATGTGGGTAGCTTTCTTTTCCATGCGTATGGAATGCGCGATCCCCTGTGAATCGGCGATTAATCGGTAATGTTTTTCGGGCTATTGTAAAGGGATGGACCCGCTTCTGCCCTCTCTTGCCGACGTCGAACGGCTGCAGGAGAACGCGAATCCTGATGCCCGCCGCGCGCTCGCACTGAAGCTCGGGCACAGCTACACGCAGCGCCTGTTCGGCGACCGCGAACGCGGAATCGCGGACGATATCGTGCGCGCGATCGCCCACGACGTGGAGGTGGAGGTGCGCAAGGCGCTGGCGCAGACCATCGCTTCAAGCACGGATATTCCGCAGGATGTGGCGCTGCGCATGGCGCACGACGTCATCGAAGTCGCCGAGCCGATCCTGAAGGCGAGCGACCTTCTCGACGACGACATGCTGGTCGAAATCGTGAAATCGAGGAGCGAAGACCACCGCGTCGCCATCGCGGCGCGGCCCATAGTGCGGGAGCCGGTTGCCGCGGCGATCGTCGAACATGCCGAGGTGCGGGCGGTGTCGACGCTTGCCGCCAACGCCGGTGCGGACATCGCGGAAGCGGCGATGGCGCGTGCCGTCGAACGCTTCGGCGATGAAGAGGCTGTGGCGATGCCGCTCGCCGATCGCCCATCGCTGCCGCTTGCCATCGCGGAACGGCTCGTTGCACTGGTTTCCAGTCGCCTCCGGGCGCGCATGGCCGGGGAGGGCGACCGCTTCCAACAGTTCGCGAAGGGGCTTTCGCAGGTTTCCGAAGGCGCGGCGTTCATACTCGGCGGCGGCGAAACGGACGTGCTCGACCTCATTGCTATGGTCGATCAGCTGCACGCCGCCGGAAAGCTGCAGCCCTCGCTCGTCATACGGGCGGGGCGGCTCGGTGATCGCGAACTGATGCAGGCGGTCGTCTCGCGCCTCACCGGGCTTCGGTACGGCCTTGTCGTCGAAGCCTTCGATCAGCCAGACTCCGCGCGGCGGATGCTGCGCGAAGTCGGGCTCGTACCGTCGGAAATCGACGAAGTGGTACCGGCTGCCGCCTAGGCGAGTTCGGCAGGGCCTTCATCTTCGGCACTGCTACCGTTCACGGTCTTGCCCTTGCCGCGAACGGCGGATGTCGCAGACTTCGCGACCTCGGCTGCACCTTCCTTGATCTCGCTGAAACGCAGCTTTGCGGCTTCCTTGATGCCGAGCTCGGCAAGCTTCGCTTCGCCGGCCGTGCGCGCGACCCGGGCCGCCGTACGCGCCGTCGATGCAAGCTTATCGCGAACAGGGCCGATGGCGCGGTTCTCGCCGCTGCTGCGCGGGAGCAGAGCGCCGATGATGGCGCCGAGTGCAGCGCCCGCAAGCACGGCAGTGAGCGGGTTCTGGTCAACGCTTTCTGCGGTGCGTTCGCGCGCTCTAGCAGCCTGCTCCTTCGCACGCTCCGAGTAGTCCGCAGCACGTTCGCGCGCGGTTTCCCAGGCGTCATTGGCATGTTGGCGCGCGGAAGCGAACTTTTCGCCTGCAACCTCGCGTGCAGCCTGTGCCTTGTGCGTCACCGTTTCGCGCGCCTGCTGCACGGTCTGCTTCACGCTTTCCAGCCGGTCCTTGCCCGGCGCTTCGTTGCCGAAGTCATCTTCGTACTCGCTCATGGCGGTTGCCTTTCTGCTTTTCCGATGGTGCCGCGCGCCCGCCACCATGCCGGCAAGTGCGCCGACGATGGAGATCGCGCCAAGATTGTCGCGCGCTGCCTGGCGGCCGCGTGCAACCAGTTCTGCCCCCCGTTCAGTCGCCGCATCGATCGCCTCGTTTGCGATCGTGCGGGGATCGAGCCGGTGCCGGATCTCGCCGACGGTCAGCGCGATCCTCCGCCGCGCCTCGGCGGCTTCCGCTTCATAAAGGGCCGTATCGACGGTCTTGTCGTTCACGTTTCGCTCCGGTGGCGCAGCAGGGATGGGGGCTCGACCACAATCTCAAGGCGCTTGCGTCCTTCAACAAACAGCAGCCACGACGCTCCCGCGGCGATCACCGTAACGATCACCACCGCAAGGAAGAAACCGACATGGGGCCCGAGCAACACGACGAGCGCCGTCGCAATCCCCATCAGCGCCACGAACGCCAACGCGACCGAGGCGCTGAGCAAACCGAGCGGCAACCGCGCAAGCTGGAGCCGTCGTGCGATCTTCGCTTCGGCAATACGAACTTCCGCCTGCAGCAGATCGCCGCCTTCGTCGACAAGGCGCTCGAAGAGATCGGAGATCTTTACGTCCTGATCGGCCACCCCTGTTGGTCCTCTCAGGCTTGGGCGTCGTCGTTGCGGCTGGCTTTGAAGAAGCGCGAGATGATGAAGCCGGCAGCGGCCGCGGCGGCGATCACCAGCACCGGCGAACGGCGCACCATTTCACGCGTGTCGTCGATGATGTCGTCGACCGTCTTCTCGCGCATCCGCTGCGCGAAGGATTCCACCGAATCGGCGGCTGAATTGATGATGTTCGCGAGCGGCTCCGCCTGCGTGCCTTTCAGCTTGTCGGCGGCTTCGCGCGTGACATTCGAGACACTGCCAAGCGTTTCGGCGGCGCGGGTCTTGCCTTCCTCGGCAGCGCTGCGCGCCTTCGTCGAGGCTTCGGTCTTGAACTTGCTGGCTTCAGCCTTGATCGTGGCCAGCCGGTCCGTTTTCGCGGCAACTGGATCGGCAGCAGCAGGCGCGGGGAGAGTGTCGGACATGCCAATTCCTTTCGGGCTTACGGGGGCTGTAATAGAACAATAGAACAGGATGTTGGTTCCGTCGTGGGCAAAAACAAGGCGGCATTGCGACAATGGCCGAACAAGCGGCGTTGCCCCACGCGCCGAGGCTGATTAAGAGCGCGCACGAACGATATTTTCACCAGCCGGAGCGACGCCATGACCGCGATCATCGACATCCACGCCAGACAGATTCTCGACAGCCGCGGCAATCCCACCGTGGAGGTCGAGGTGACGCTGGAGGATGGCGCTTTCGGCCGTGCAGCCGTACCCTCGGGCGCCTCGACGGGGGCCTATGAGGCGGTGGAGCTTCGCGACGGCGACAAGAGTCGCTGGCTCGGCAAGGGCGTCGAGAAGGCGTGCGCCGCCGTTGATGGTGAAATTCAGGATGCCCTGCTCGGCATGGACGCCGAAGACCAGCTCGAACTTGATAGCACGCTGATCGCACTCGATGGCACGCCGAACAAGGCGCGGCTCGGCGCCAACGCCATTCTCGGCGTCAGCCTCGCGGCAGCAAAGGCAGCAGCGGATTCGCGCGGACTTCCGCTCTACCGCTATGTCGGTGGCGTCTCGGCGAGCGTACTGCCGGTGCCGATGATGAACATCCTGAATGGTGGTGCACACGCCGACAACCCGATCGATTTTCAGGAATTCATGATCATGCCGGTCGGCGCCGAGAGCTTCGGCGAGGGGCTGCGCTGGGGTGCGGAGATCTTCCACACGCTGAAGAAGTCGCTGCACGACAAAGGGCTCGCGACCGCCGTCGGCGACGAGGGCGGCTTCGCGCCGAACCTGGCGAGCGCCGAAGCCGCGCTCGACTTCATCATGGGCGCGGTGGAAAAGGCCGGTTTCAAGGTGGGTGACGAGGTGATGCTGGCGCTCGACTGCGCCTCCACCGAATTCCACAAGAACGGCAAGTACGAGATGACGGGCGAGGGCAAGTCGCTGTCGTCGGCCGAGATGGTGGACTTCCTTGCAAACCTTTGTGACCGCTACCCGATCATCTCGATCGAAGACGGGATGGGCGAGGACGATTGGGACGGCTGGAAGCTGCTCACCGACCGCGTCGGAAACCGTGTCCAGCTCGTTGGCGACGACCTCTTCGTGACGAACCCGGCGCGTCTTCGCGACGGCATTGCAAAGGGCACCGCGAACTCCATTCTGGTGAAAGTTAACCAGATTGGCACGCTCTCCGAAACGCTCGAAGCCGTGAACACGGCGCACCGCGCGCGCTACACGGCGGTGATGTCGCACCGCTCGGGCGAGACTGAGGACGCGACCATCGCCGACCTCGCCGTTGCGACGAACTGCGGCCAGATCAAGACCGGCAGCATGGCGCGTTCGGACCGGCTCGCGAAGTACAACCAGCTCATCCGCATCGCCGAGGAACTGGGCGATGCTGCCACATATGCGGGTCGATCGATTCTCCGCGCAAAATAACGCTTGAATCATTGGGATTCGCGTGATTCAAAGGCGGACGTGAGCGAACCCGTCCGCCTTGTCTCCTATATCCGCTCAGCGTGGCTTCCCGCGCTGTGTATTGGCCTCGTCGCGTTCTTCGGATGGCACGCGGTTGCGGGCGATACGGGCATTCTCGCGCTCGGCGGCTACAAGGCCGAAGAGGTGCGTCTTGCGAAGGAAGCGGCCGTGGTCGCGAAGCGCAAGGCGGATCTTGAGCGCAAGGTTGCGCTCCTCAGCCCCTCGAAGGTCGATCCCGACCTTGCCGACGAGCTCGTGCGCGAGAATCTGGGCCTCGTCCGCGAAGACGAGTTCGTCATCCGTCTCGACAAATAAGCGATCAAGGTTCGCGCTCGCGCTTGAACTTTACACGCGGTCGCACGTATAGCGGCGGTGAAGTAAAAAACTTTACCCTGCGAACCAGAGGAGGGGATTATCGCCGCGCGAACCAAAGAGGCGAAAACTGCGCCCAAGCCCAAACCTGCCGCTCGTAAAACAAAAACGGAAGCGCAGCACCGCAAATCCGAAGCGCGCGAGGGGCTGGACCGTCTGCCCGACTATTCCCCTTACAAGGCCAGCGTCGACGAACTCCTCGATTTCTACCGCCAAATGCTGCTCATCCGCCGTTTCGAAGAAAAGGCCGGCCAGCTTTACGGCATGGGGCTGATTGGCGGCTTCTGCCACCTCTACATCGGACAGGAAGCGGTCGTCGTCGGCCTCCAGTCCGCGCTCAAGGCCGGCGACAGCGTCATCACCGGTTACCGGGACCACGGCCACATGCTCGCCTGCGGCATCGAATCGCGCGCCGTGATGGCGGAGTTGACCGGTCGCGCCGCGGGCATTTCGAAGGGCAAGGGCGGCTCGATGCACATGTTCAGCGTCGAGCACGGCTTCTACGGCGGCCACGGCATCGTTGCCGCGCAGGTGCCGCTCGGCACCGGGCTTGCTTTCGCACACAAGTACAAGGGCGACGGCAACGTCTGCCTCACCTATTTCGGCGACGGCGCGGCGAACCAGGGCCAAGTGTACGAAAGCTTCAACATGGCGGAGCTGTGGAAGCTCCCCGTGGTTTATGTGATCGAGAACAACCAGTACGCCATGGGCACCAGCGTCAACCGCGCGAGCGCGGAAGACCAGCTTTACCGTCGCGGCGAGAGTTTCCGCATCGAAGGCATCCAGGTGAACGGCATGGATGTGCTCGAAGTGCGTGGTGCCGCCCAGATGGCCATCGAATGGGTCCGCTCGGGCAAGGGCCCGCTGCTCCTCGAGCTGAAGACCTACCGCTATCGCGGCCATTCCATGTCCGACCCCGCGAAATACCGGTCGCGCGAGGAAGTGCAGGCGATGCGCGAAAAGTCCGATCCGATCGAGGCCGCGAAAAAGCACCTGCTGGCGGCAGGCGTGGACGAAGCGAAGCTCAAGGATATCGAGAAGGAGGTGCGGGCCATCGTCAACGATTCTGCCGACTTCGCCGAGCAGGCGCCCGAGCCGGAGCTTTCCGAGCTGTATACCGACGTGCTGGTGGGGAGTTACTAATGGCGATCGAGATCAAGCTACCCGCCATGTCTCCCACGATGGAGGAGGGAACGCTCGCCAAGTGGCTGGTGAAGGAAGGCGACGACGTGAAGCCCGGTGATGTGATCGCCGAGATCGAGACCGACAAGGCGACGATGGAGCTTGAAACCGATGAGGGCGGCATCCTCTCGAAGATCCTCGTGCCCGCGGGTTCGGACGGCGTTGCGGTCGGTACACTGATCGCAGTGATCGACAACGGTGAAGGCGAAGTTGCCGCCAAGGCCGAAAAGCCCGCCGTCAAGGAAGAAGCACCGGCAGCGCTGCCGGAGCAGAAGATCGAAGCCCCGTCGGGCGCGAAGGCGATCCCGACCCCGCAGCCGGAAATCGCGAACGATCCGGAAATCCCGGCAGGAACCAACCTCCGTCGCATGACCGTGCGCGAGGCACTGCGCGATGCGATGGCCGAGGAGATGCGCACTGACAGCCGCGTCTTCGTGATGGGTGAGGAGGTCGCCGAGTACCAGGGCGCCTACAAGGTGACGCAGGGCCTGCTCGAGGAGTTCGGGCCGGCGCGCGTCATCGACACGCCGATCACCGAATACGGTTTCGCGGGTGTCGGCACCGGGGCGGCGATGGGCGGGCTTCGGCCGATCGTCGAGTTCATGACCTTTAATTTCGCTATGCAGGCGATCGACCACATCGTGAACTCGGCCGCCAAGACGAACTACATGTCGGGCGGCCAGATGCGTTGCCCGATGGTGTTCCGCGGCCCCAACGGCGCGGCGTCGCGCGTTGGCGCGCAGCACAGCCAGAACTACGGCCCGTGGTACGCGAGCGTACCCGGCCTCATCGTGATCGCGCCATACAGCGCGGCAGACGCGAAGGGGCTGCTGAAGGCCGCGATCCGTTCGCCCGATCCGGTCGTGTTTCTCGAAAACGAGTTGCTTTACGGCCAGAGCTTCGATGTGCCCGAGGTCGAGGATTATGTTCTCCCCATCGGCAAGGCGCGGATCGCGCGCGAGGGGCGTGATGTCACCATCGTCTCTTACTCGATCGGCGTCGGCGTTGCGCTCGACGCGGCGAAGACACTGGCGGAGGACGGGATCGAGGCCGAGGTCGTCGATCTTCGCACCCTGCGCCCGCTCGACCGTGCCACCGTGCTCGCCAGCCTCAAGAAGACGAACCGCATGGTCGTCGTCGAGGAAGGCTGGCCGCAGTGTTCGATCGCCTCGGAAATCATGGCGAGTGTGATGGAGCAAGGCTTCGACGATCTCGATGCCCCCGTCCTCCGCGTTACCAATGTCGATGTTCCGCTGCCCTATGCGGCGAACCTCGAAAAAGCCGCCCTCGTGAAAGCCGCTGACGTTGTCGCCGCTGCCAAGCGCGTTACCTACAAGGACTGAACATGCCGATTGACATTACAATGCCCGCGCTGTCGCCGACGATGGAGACGGGAACGCTCGCGAAATGGCTGGTGAAGGAAGGCGACAAGGTTTCGCCGGGCGACGTTATCGCCGAGATCGAGACCGACAAGGCCACAATGGAAGTGGAAGCCATCGACGAGGGCGTCGTCGCGAAGATCGTCGTCGCGGCGGGAACGGAGGACGTTCCGGTCGGCCAGCTCATTGCCGTGCTCGCGGAAGAGGGCGAAGCGGTTGCTGCGCCCAAGGTGGAGAAAGCCGAGCCGAAAGAGGTGCCAGCGGCTCCGAAAGCTGAAGAAAAGCCCGCGCCTGCGCCCGAACCGGTGAAGGCTGAAGCGCCGAAGCCGGCGGCGCCCGCCCCGACGACAACGGATTCGGGCGACCGCCTGAAGGCAAGCCCGCTCGCGCGCCGTATAGCCGAAGCCAAGGGCATCGACCTTGGTGACGTGCAGGGCAGTGGCCCCGGCGGCCGTGTCGTGAAGGCGGACCTCGATGTCGGGAAACCGGCGGCTGCTGCGCCCACCAAGGCGGCTGCACCGACGCCGGTGGCGGCTCCTGCAGCGTTCGAAACCGAGATTCCGCACGAAGCCATCAAGCTCTCGAACATGCGCAAGACCATTGCGCGGCGCCTCACGGAGGCGAAGCAGACGATCCCGCACATCTACCTCACCGTGGATATCGAACTCGATGCGCTCCTGAAGCTGCGCGGCGAGCTGAACGCGGCACTGGAAGCGCGCGGCGTGAAGCTCAGCGTCAATGATCTGCTGATTAAGGCGCTCGCCACCGCGCTGATCGAGGTGCCGGAGTGCAATGTCTCGATCTCGGGCGACCAGCTCTTCAAGTATAGCCGCGCCGACGTTTCGGTCGCGGTGTCGATCCCGAACGGTCTGATCACGCCGATCATCGTGGGTGCGAACGGCAAGAGCCTGTCCGCTATCGCGACCGAGATGAAGGAACTCGCGGGCCGGGCCAAGGAAGGCAAGCTGCAGCCGCACGATTACCAGGGCGGCACCGCCTCCATCTCCAACATGGGCATGTACGGCATCAAGCAGTTCGAGGCCGTCATCAACCCGCCGCAGGGGATGATCATGGCGATCGGCGCTGGCGAGAAGCGGCCGTTCATCGTGAACGATGCGCTCGCCATCGCCACGGTGATGTCGGCGACCGGCAGCTTCGACCACCGCGCTATCGACGGCGCGGACGGCGCGCGCCTGATGCAGGCGTTCAAGAGCCTTGTTGAAAACCCGCTCACCCTGCTCGCGTAAGGATCGGCCATGTCCAGCTATGATCTCATCGTCCTCGGCTCCGGGCCGGGGGGCTATGTCGCTGCCATCCGGGCGGCGCAGCTTGGAATGAAGACGGCCATCGTCGAGCGTGAGCGGCTTGGCGGCATCTGCCTCAACTGGGGGTGTATCCCCACGAAGGCGCTGCTGCGCTCGTCGGAGATCTTCCATTATCTGACCCACGCTTCCGCTTATGGTCTCAACGTCGAGAAGCCGTCGTTCGACATCAAGGCCGTGGTGGCGCGCAGTCGCAAGGTCGCCGATCAGCTGAACGGTGGCGTCAAGGGGCTGATGAAGAAGCACAAGATCGACGTTCACGAGGGCGTCGGCACGCTGACGGCGAAGGGCAAGCTCTCCGTTACCAAGGACGGCAAGACGACCGAGCTTTCGGCGAAGAACATCATCGTCGCGACCGGCGCGCGTGCCCGCGAGCTTCCGTTCGCCAAGGCCGACGGCAAGCGCATCTGGACGTATCGCCACGCGCTAGTGCCGGAAACGGTGCCGGAAAAGCTGCTGGTGATCGGATCGGGAGCCATCGGCATCGAGTTCGCGAGCTTCTATTCGGACCTTGGCGCGAAGGTGACGGTCGTGGAGATGCTGGAACGCATCCTCCCCGTGGAGGATGCCGAGGTCAGCGCCTTCATGGAAAAGCAGCTCACCAAGCAGGGCATGGCGATCCACACAAAGACCGGCGTCCAGAAGCTGGAAGCGACCGCCAAAGGCGTGAAGGCCGAGATCAAGTTTGCCGACGGCAAGGCCGAAACGCAGGAGTTCAGCCACGTTATCGTCGCGGTTGGCATCGTGCCGAACGTCGAGGATATCGGCCTCGAAAAGCTCGGCGTGAAGCAACTCCCGAACAAGCATATCGAGACGGACGGCTACGGCCGCACCAGCGTGGACGGCATCTGGGCGATCGGCGACGTCACCAGCGGACCTTGGCTCGCGCACAAGGCGATGCACGAGGCGGTCATCTGCGTCGAAAAGATGGCGGGCGTGAAGGATGTTCACGCGATGAGCACCGCCAACATCCCCGGCTGCACCTACTCACGCCCGCAGGTCGCCTCTGTGGGCCTCACCGAGGCGAAGGCGAAAGAAGCCGGATACAAGGTGAAAGTCGGCAAGTTCCCGGCCATCGGCAACGGCAAGGCGATCGCGCTCGGTGAGACCGAGGGCTTCGTGAAGACCGTGTTCGATGAAGCGACGGGCGAGCTTCTGGGCGCGCACATGGTAGGCGCGGAAGTCACCGAGCTGATCCAGGGCTATGTCGTTGCGCGCGAGCTGGAGACGACCGAGGCCGAGCTGATGGGCACGACCTTCCCGCACCCGACGCTTTCGGAAATGATGCACGAAAGCGTGCTCGCGGCTTACGGCCGCCCGCTTCACATCTGATGGGGAGGGGGGGCGCCGCGTCAGATGACGCCGAGCGCCCGCATCGCCTCCGCCACGCGGATGAAGCCAGCGATGTTCGCGCCTGCGACATAGTTGCCGGGGTCGCCGTATGCGTCCGCCGTTTCGGCGCAGCGTTCGTGGATGCCGCGCATGATGTTCGCGAGCCGGGCTTCGGTGTCCTCGAACGACCAGCTGTCGCGCGAGGCGTTCTGCTGCATTTCGAGCGCGCTGGTGGCGACGCCGCCCGCGTTGGTGGCCTTGCCGGGGCCGAACAGGACGCCCGCGTCCTGAAACGCGCGGACGGCTTCGGGCGTGCACGGCATGTTCGCGCCTTCACCCACCGCGATGACGCGATTTTTCACCAGCGTACGGGCATCTGATCCGGTGAGCTCGTTCTGCGTGGCGCAGGGCATGGCAACGTCGCAGGGCACATCCCAGATCGTGCCATTCGGCACGAACTGTGCGCCATCACGCCGGATTTCGGCGTAGTCGGCGATACGCGCTCGGCGGGTTTCCTTGATTTCCTTCAGGAGATCGAGATCGATTCCGCGCTTGTCGACGACATAGCCCGCAGAGTCCGAGCAGGCGACGACCTTGCCGCCGAGGCTGAGAATTTTCTCGATCGTGTAGACGGCGACATTGCCCGAACCCGAGACGACGACGGTGCGGCCATCGAAATCGAGACCGCGCGACTTCAGCATCTCCGAGACGAAATAGACGGCGCCGTAACCCGTCGCCTCGGTGCGGACCTTGGAGCCACCCCAGGTCAGACCCTTGCCGGTGAGCACGCCGGATTCATAGCGGTTGGTGATACGCTTGTACTGGCCGAACATGTAGCCAAGCTCGCGCTGACCGACGCCGATGTCGCCCGCCGGCACGTCCGTATGCTCGCCGATGTGGCGGTAAAGTTCTGTCATGAAGGACTGACAGAAGCGCATGATCTCGCCTTCGGAGCGACCCTTGGGATCGAAATCCGACCCACCCTTGCCGCCACCGATCGGGAGGCCCGTAAGCGCGTTCTTGAACACCTGCTCGAAGCCGAGGAACTTGACCGTGCCGAGCAGCACGCTCGGGTGGAAGCGAAGCCCGCCCTTGTAGGGGCCGAGCGCCGAGTTGAACTCGACGCGGAAGCCGCGGTTGATCTGGACCTGCCCCTTGTCGTCTACCCATGGCACACGGAAGATGATCTGGCGCTCAGGCTCGCAGATTCGTTCGATCAGCGCGCCGTCGGCATAATCGGGATGTTTGGCGACCACCGTGCCGAGGCTGTCCAGAACCTCGCGGACGGCCTGATGGAATTCCACCTCGGCGGGGTTGCGTCGCAAAACCTCAGCGTAGATCGGTTCCAGCTTTTCATCGATGGTCGACACGAATGATCCTTCCCCTGTGCTATCGGCGCGGGGAAAGCGGAAAATTCAATAATCTTGCAAGAAAACTTTGAAACGTCGTGAAATTTTCGGATTCAATCCCGCAAATTCGGATACAGACCTGAGAACATCGAGATATTCAGGAAACTATCCCGCAGGAGTAAAATTGCCTGTGGTCTCGTCGAGGACGTGAAGGACACCATCGCGGATCGCGAAATAGGCACCGATCAGCCTCAGCTTACCGGACGCCTCACGCTCCGGGATGCACGGGAAGGTACGCAGATTCTGGAGAGAGACCTTCACGGCCTCAAGTTCCAGCGCGTATTCCACGTCGCGATCCACACGGCCGCCATGATCGTGGAGGATGCGGTCTCGCGCCTCGTCCAGAAGGTCGATCCAGTGCGCGATGAAGCCGCCCGCACCGGCGGGAGCGCCTTCGAACTTGCGGGTGAGGGCGGCCTGAACGCCGCCGCAGCCGCCATGGCCCATCACGACGACGTTCTCGACCTCGAGCTGCGTCACGGCGAACTCCAGCGCGGCGGAAACGCCGTGGCGGCCGCCGCCGATCTCGAATGGCGGAACGAGGTTCGCGATGTTGCGCACCGTGAAGATCTCGCCCGGCCCCACGTCGAAGATCATCGCCGGATCGACGCGGCTGTCGGAGCAGGAAATGATCATGGTCTTGGGGCTTTGGCTAGACCTCAGCGAGTCGTAGCGCGCCTTCTGGGCGAGATAGGCGCCGCCGCGAAACCGGCGATAGCCATCGATCAGTTCATCGAAGCCAGACATGGGAAATCGGCTAACCCGTTCATGCCTGCCATGCAAGAACTGACGGTTGGATTATCGGTTCGTGGCCGCTATCTAGGCGCGCATGGCAGACGCTGATCCCGCACCCGTTTCCCCAATCCGCACCCGCAAGCCGGACTGGCTGCGCGTGAAGGCGCCGACAAGTGTTGGCTTCGCGCAGACACGCAAGCTGATGCGGAACCTCGGCCTCAACACCGTGTGCGAGGAAGCCGCGTGCCCGAACATCGGTGAGTGCTGGACGCAGAAGCACGCGACCGTGATGATCCTCGGCGACACGTGCACGCGCGCCTGCGCCTTCTGCAATGTGAAGACGGGGATGCCGAATCCGGTCGATCCGCTGGAGCCGGAGCATGTCGCGACCGCGGCTGCGGAACTGGGTCTCGAGCACATCGTCATCACCAGCGTCGACCGCGACGACCTCGCGGATGGTGGTGCCACGCAGTTCGTGCGCGTGATCGAGGCGCTGCGCCGCCGCGCGCCGAACACGACCATCGAAATCCTGACGCCAGACTTCCGCAACAAGGCCGACGAAGCCGTGAAGCGCATCGTCGACGCGCGGCCCGACGTCTACAACCACAACCTCGAAACCGTGCCGAGGCTGTATCCGACGATCCGGCCCGGCGCGCGCTACTACCACTCGCTGCGCCTGCTCGAACGCGTGAAGACGCTCGACCCCACGATCTTCACCAAGTCCGGCCTTATGGTCGGGCTCGGCGAGGAACGGCTGGAGATTCATCAGGTGATGGATGACATGCGCTCTGCCGACATCGATTTCCTCACGATCGGCCAGTATCTGCAGCCGACACCGCGTCATGCGAAGGTGATCGATTTCGTGACGCCGGACGCGTTCAAGTCTTACGCATCGCTCGGCCGCGCCAAGGGTTTCGCGCTCGTCGCGGCCTCGCCGCTGACGCGCTCGTCATACCACGCGGGCGACGACTTTGCGAAGCTCAAGGCCGCGCGTCTCGCAAAGCATCAACGCGCCGATGCCTGAACACCGCGAGGTCCGGGTTCTTCCGTACACGCCGGAGCAGCTCTTTGACCTCGTCGCCGATGTGGGCCGCTACGGCGAGTTCCTGCCGTGGGTGATCGCGACGCGCGTGAAGTCACGCAGCGAAACGGAAATGGTCGCCGACATGGTCGTCGGCTTCAAAGTGTTCCGGGAGACGTTCACCAGCCGTGTGGTGCTGGACAGGCCGCATCATATCCACATCGACTATGTCTCGGGACCGCTCAAGTTCCTCTACAATGACTGGCGGTTCAAGGCGGTGGGCGGTGGTACGGAAGTCGACTTCCACGTCGATTTCGCGTTCCGGCAATCGATCCTGAACGCGCTCGCTGGCGCGTATTTCCACGAAGCCTTCCGCAAGATGGTGACGGCGTTCGAAACGCGCGCCGCCAAAGTCTATGCGGCAGCGGACGCGTCTTCTGGCAGCAACAGTTCGAGCGCGCAGCGCACAGCCTGAAGCCGGATGCCGGTGCGGCCAATGTCGCCGAACTGCTTCATGTCCGCCACCACATCTTCGGGGTCCGCGTCACGGATCGCGCGGGCGAACACTACGGTGCCGACAGGCTTCGATTCCGATCCACCGTCCGGCCCGGCAATGCCAGTTATCGCCACGGCAACGTCCGCATCGCTGTGTGCGAGCGCGCCCTGCGCCATCGCCCAGGCTGTCGCGATTGAAACCGCGCCGAAGGTTTCCAGCACATCGCCATGTACGTCGAGCTGCGCCGTCTTGGCCTCATTCGAATAGGTAACGAAACCGCGCTCCAGTACGGCTGAGGAACCAGGAATCTCGGTAATCGCGCCACAGACAAGGCCTCCCGTGCAGGATTCAGCCAGCACGACCTTGCGCCCCGCCGCCACGTTCAGTTCCACCACGCGGCGTGCTAGCGCGATGATCTCGTCGTCGAACAATGTCACTCATTTGCTCCCAGCGGGCAAAGTTGAGGGCCGGACGGGGACTTGCCGGCACCGATACGCATGAAGGCCGTGATCAGGCGCGCGATCTGCGCATCCTGCAAAGGCAGCAAGGCGTCCACGAGATCATTGGCCATGGCGCAGTCGCTCGCCGACATATCCTTGATGATCGCGCTCGCCGTCACGCTCGCGACGAGCGGACGCATGGCGTCGCTCTGCTTGCGCATTTCGTCAGCAACGGCTTTGTCTTCCTGCTGGCCCAGAAAATGATCGAGCACCACTGGCCAAGCAGTGTCTCCGCGCGCTTTGAAACGTGTGCGGAGCTGCGGCTGCGCGGCGACGATCGCTGGCGAAACGGCAGCGTGCCCGGCGCCGCATTGCTCCGCCACGATTGGCGCTACGGTCGCGAGCAGGAAATCGGAAAAGGCGAGGGCCTGCTTTTCGTTCATGCAATCCTTGCCGGTTTCAGCATGGGCACTGGAAGCCGCAAGACTCGCCAAGGCCAGAATGAGGACTGGACGTTTCACTTGATCTCCACCGTGCTGAGCCGAACCGAAGCCGTTGCCTGGGCCGCAATGCCTTCCTTGCGTCCCGTGAAGCCAAGCTTCTCCGTCGTTGTCGCCTTGATGCTAACCCCCTCCACCGGCAGCCGCAACAGCGAGGCCACCCGCTGCCGCATGGCATCGCGGTGTGGGCCGACCTTCGGCGTTTCGCAGATGAGCGTGACATCGACGTGATCGATGATGCCGCCACGCGCGAGGATGAGGTCGCGGGCGTGGGTGAGGAAAAGGTTCGATGGTACGCCGCGCCACTTGGGGTCGCTGGGTGGAAAATGGTCGCCGATGTCGCCCATTGCCGCGGCGCCGAGGAGCGCGTCGGTGAGGGCGTGGAGGCCGACGTCGGCGTCGCTGTGGCCGATGAGGCCTTGGCTGTGCGACACTTGCACGCCGCAGAGCCAGACGTGGTCGCCGGGGCCGAAGCGGTGGACGTCGAAGCCCTGGCCGACGCGGGTGATGAGGCCGGCGGTGAGGAGGGTTTCGGCGCGGGCGAAATCGGCGGGGTAGGTGAGCTTGGCGAGGCGTTCGTCGCCTTCGACGAAGGCAACGCTGAGACCGGCGGCGAGGGCGACGGCGACATCGTCTGTGGCATCCGACCGAGACTGTGCGTGGGCGGTGCGTATCGCGGTGTACCGAAACGCCTGCGGGGTCTGGACGCGCTTCAGGCGGCTGCGGTCCACCTCTCCGTCGGCGTGGGTTTCGCCGGTGCGCAGGCTGTCGACGACGGGGAGGGCGGGGACGGCGCCGTCATTTTCGGTAAGCGCGTCCAGTAGCCGGTCGATGACGTCATGGGAGAGCAGGGGGCGGGCAGCGTCGTGGATCAGGACAAGGTCGGGGGCAAACCCGGCGAGCGCTTCGAGGCCGCGACGCACCGAATCCTGCCGCATCGCACCGCCGTGAACCGGCACGACATCGAGTCCTTGCACGGCGTCGGCGAACACGGCGGCGTCTTCCGGATGGATGACGGCAACGACCTGGCCGATGCGCGGATGCGTCGCGAGCGCTGCGATCGCGCGGCGGATCACCGGCTGGCCCGCCAGAGCCCGATACTGTTTCGGCGCGCCTTCGCCCGCGCGGGAGCCTCTCCCGGCGGCAACGACGATGGCGGCGACCTTTGGCGCTTCGTTCATGGCGGGCGGCTTTAGCGCAGGCTTCGCTTGCCGAACAGCCCTGCTTGGGTTATGCGCCGTGCCTTATTTTTGGGCAGCCGAAGACAGTGCCGAAACTGAAGCCAATCTCGATCGGACCGGTGAGGATCGACCAGCCGGTGATCCTGGCGCCGATGACCGGCGTCACCGATCTGCCGTTCCGCAAGGTCGTGAAGCGTTTCGGCGCGGGGCTCACCGTGACCGAGATGATCGCGAGCCAGGCGATGGTGCGCGAGACGCGCCAGTCGCTGCAGAAAGCGGCGTGGGACCCGTCCGAAGAGCCGATCTCGATGCAGCTTGCGGGCTGCGAGCCCGGCATCATGGCGGAAGCGGCGAAGCTGAATGCCGATCGCGGCGCGGCGATCATCGACATCAACATGGGCTGCCCGGTGAAGAAGATCGTGAACGGTCACGCCGGCTCCTCACTGATGCGCGACCTGAAGCTCGCCGCGTCGCTGATCGAGGCGACGGTGAAGGCGGTCGAGCTGCCGGTGACGCTGAAAATGCGCATGGGCTGGGACCACGGCAGCCTGAACGCGCCCGATCTCGCGCGTATCGCCGAGGATCTGGGCATCAGGATGATCACGGTGCACGGCCGCACGCGCAACCAGATGTATTCGGGGAGCGCGGACTGGGCGTTCGTGCGCAACGTAAAGAACGCCGTGTCTCTGCCGGTCGTCGTGAACGGCGATATCTGCTCGGTGGAAGACGCGCGCACCGCGCTCGAACAGTCCGGCGCGGACGCGGTGATGGTGGGGCGGGGGGCTTATGGCCGCCCGTGGCTGCTCGGCGAGGTGATGGCCGATCTCTGCGACCATCGCTTCAAGGCGCCGACGATCGAGGAGCAGTATCACCTGATCCTCGAACAGTACGAGATGATGCTGGAGCTTTACGGCACCGACACCGGCGTCAACCTCGCGCGCAAGCATATCGGCTGGTACACCAAGGGGATGCACGGCTCGGCCGAGTTCCGGAACAGCGTCAACCAGGTCGGCGATCCCGCACGGGTGAAGGCGATGCTCCGTGAATTCTACGCGCCCTGGCTCGCCCGGGCGGCCGCCTGACATGGCCACTGTGCCCGCGGTTCCATTGGTTCCGCCGCCAAGCGCCGACGACCTGCTCGCAAGCCTGCCGATCCCGATCGTCCTTATCGACGCAAACGGCGCGCCTTCGCGGATGAATACGGCGGCTGAGGACATGTTCAATCTTAGCGAGCCGGCGCTCGTCGATCGCGGCTGGGGCGCGATCTTCCCGGAAGACAGCGCCGTGCGCGCCGTGCTGTTCGAGGCGGTCGTGACCGGCGGCGAGTTCGCTGCCTACGACCTTGAGATCGCGTTCATCGGCGGGCGGCGCATCACGGCCGACCTGCTGGTTTCGCCCGTGCCGGATTCTCCCGGCTGGTCGACGCTGGTGTTCCAGCGGCGCGCGGCCGCGACAATGGTGAACCGCCAGCGCGAGCAGGTGGGCGCGGCGAAGACCGCCGTGGGCGTGGCGGCAATGCTGGCGCACGAGATCAAGAACCCGCTTTCGGGGATTCGCGGCGCCGCGCAGCTTCTGGCGCAGGACGGCGACCCCGAACTCACCGATCTCATTTGCACCGAAGTCGATCGCATCAGCACGCTGATCGATTCGATGGAGGAATTCACCGACACGCGGCCGCTGAAGCGGCAGCCCGAAAACATCCATCTGATCCTCGGCCACGTTCGCCGCCTCGCCGAGCACGGCTTCGCGCGCGATGTGGAATTCGAAGAAGAGTACGACCCCTCGCTGCCGGACGTGGACGGCGACCGCGACGCGCTCATTCAGATTTTTGTCAATCTCGTGAAGAACGCGAGTGAAGCGACGGGGAACAAAGGCAAGATCCGTTTGCGCAGCGCCTATCGGCACGGCCTGAAGGTGGCGGTGAAGGGCTCGAAGCGGCGCATGTCCGTGCCGATCGAAGTCTGCGTGATCGACGACGGCCCCGGCGCGCCCGCCGACGTCGCCGAGCACCTGTTCGATCCCTTCGTGTCGACGAAGCCCGGCGGCACCGGCCTCGGCCTCGCGCTCGTCGCGAAGCTCGTCGGCGACCATGGCGGGCTCATCGAGTACGACCGGCAGAACCATCCGTCGCGAACAATCTTCCGCGTGCTTCTGCCGACGGCGGGCAGCCAGTGAGCCGCACCGGCACCATCATCGTCGCCGACGACGACGCTGCGATCCGCACGGTTGTGCGGCAGGTGCTCGTGCGCGCGGGCCACGAGGTGCGCACCACGGATACGGTCGCAGGCCTCTGGCAGCTGATCGAGGCGGGGGTGGGGGACGCGGTGATCACCGATGTCGTGTTGCCCGATGCCGACGGGCTCGATGCCGTGCCGCGCATTCTCGCGCGCCGACCCGGCCTGCCAGTGATCGTGATGAGCGCGCAGAACACGCTGGCGACAGCCGTGCGCGCAACCGAGAACGGCGCGTTCGAATACCTACCGAAGCCCTTCGATATCAACAAGCTGTCAGCTGTTGTTTCCGCTGCGCTCGAACAGTCGCAGGCACCCGCACGCAAGACGGCGGCGAAAGAGGAGGGGGACGGGCTGCCACTGATCGGCCGTTCGCCCGCGATGCAGGAGGTGTACCGCACGATTGCGCGCGTGGTGCCCACCGACCTCACCGTGCTCATCCTTGGCGAATCCGGCACCGGCAAGGAACTGGTAGCGAAGGCGCTGCACGACCTCGGTTCGCGGCGGACAGGGCCGTTCGTGGCGGTCAACATGGCGGCGATCCCGCGCGAGCTGATCGAATCCGAACTGTTCGGGCACGAACGCGGTGCCTTCACAGGCGCGCAGGCCCGCGCCATCGGTCGCTTCGAACAGGCGCAGGGCGGCACATTGTTCCTCGACGAGATCGGCGACATGCCGATGGAGGCGCAGACACGCCTGCTGCGCGTGCTCCAGTCCGGTGAGTTCACGACCGTTGGCGGGATGCGGCCGATCAAGGCCGATATCCGCATCGTTTCCGCGACGAACAAGGATCTGCGGCGTCTTGTCGACGCCGGGCTGTTCCGCGAAGACCTGTTCTACCGGCTGAACGTGGTGCCGCTGCACCTGCCGCCGCTCCGGAGCCGCGTCGACGACATCGCGGAGCTTGCGACGCACTTCCTGCGCCGCGCCGAGGCGGAAGGGCTTCCCGCCAAAACGCTCGAACCTGAAGCCATCCTGCGCCTGCAGGCGCACGACTGGCCGGGCAACGTCCGCGAGCTCGAAAACCTGATGCGGCGCTTCGCGGCGCTCGAACGCTCTGACGTCATTTCCGCGACCAGCGTGGAAGAAGCGCTCCGCAGCGAGCGCGTGCCCTCGGCACGCGCGGAGAGCGACAATCGCGGCCTTGCGGGCTCGGTCGAAGCGCATCTCGCGCGCTATTTCGATACGTTCGGCGACGACCTGCCGCCGGACGGGCTTTACGAGCGCGTGCTCGCGGAACTCGAAAAGCCGCTGCTGCTGCTGAGCCTTGCGGCGACGCGCGGCAACCAGATCCGCGCCGCGAAACTGCTCGGCATCAACCGCAACACGTTGCGCAAGAAGCTGAACGATCGCGGCATCGATGCGGTGGCACTTCGCCCGGCGGGACCGCCCGTCGGCCGTTCAGGCTGATTTCAGGTTCGGGCCGTTACCGGGCTGCAGCAACTGTGTATTTGCGGCAACAGGCAAAGTGGTTAAGCTGCACTCGAACATGTCCGTGAATGCCCCCCCTAAGCCCGTATCGCCGCAGCGCAGGCTGCGCCGCCGCATCAGCCGATGGGTGTCGCGCGTCGAACTCTATCCTCGGCTGGAGGTCGCGCTTGGGCTGATCGCAGTCGCGGTGGGCTGCGCGAGCTATTTCGCGCTGACCGACACGTTCTTCACCGCCGCGAACACGCCTTCGGGGCGGACGATCCTGCTCGTTGCGAACCTCGTGCCGCTGATGGCGCTGCTCGTGCTGATCGGGCGCCGCTTCGTGATCCTGCGCGTGAACCGCCGGCGCGGGCTTGCCGGCGCGCGGATGCACGTGCGCATGGTGGCGCTGTTCTCGGCGATCGCGGCGGTCCCGACGCTGCTCGTCGTGGTGTTCGCCTCGCTGCTTTTCCAGTTCGGCACGCAGTTCTGGTTTTCGGACAACGCCCGCACCGTCCTTGAGAACGCCGAACAGGTGGCACATTCCTATGTCGCCGAAAACCGCCAGCGCATCGTGGCGGACATCGAGGCGATGGGCACCGATGTCTACGAATATGCGAACAGCTACGGCGTCGATTCCGCGGGCTTTGCCGATGGCCTCGCGTTTCAGGTCGCGGCCCGCAACCTGACCGAGGCGAGCGTCTTCACGCTGAACGGCGAGGATTATCACATCTACGCATCGGTCGGCATGAGCGGCGCACCGCTTGAGCAGCGCATCCTGCCGACGGACATCGCGCGGGCGCGATCGGGCCGGGCAAGCGTGCTCGCGACGGCTTCGGACCGCGTGGAGGCGATCGTCCGCATCGACCCGCTGCTCGAACGCTACGTCTACGTCAGCCGCAAGGTCGATCCCGCCGTGCTCCAGTCCGCGCAGCGGGCGGAAGGCGCGATGAACGAGTATGACGCGCTGCTTGCGCGCTCGAAGAGCCTGCAGTGGCAGTTCAACCTCGCGCTGTTCGTGATCGCACTGCTGATCCTTGCCGCCGCGATCCTTTCGGCATTGTGGCTCGCGAACCGGTTGGTGGCGCCGATCGGCAGGCTCGTGCGGGCCGCCGAGAAGGTGGGGGCGGGCGACCTTGCCGCGCGCGTGCCCGTGCGCAACAGCCCGGACGAGGTCGGCACGCTCGCGCGCACCTTCAACCGCATGACGCGCCAGCTTCAGGCGCAGACGAGTGCGCTTGTCACCGCGAACGAACAGCTTGATGCGCGGCGCCAGTTCACCGAGGCGGTGCTCTCCAGCGTCTCGGCGGGCGTCATCTCGATCGATGAAGAGGGGCATATCCGCCTCGTCAGCCATTCCGCCGCGGACCTCCTCGAAATGACCGAGGAAGCGCTTGGCGGCATGACCATCGAAGAGGCGGTGCCGGAGTTTTCGGCGCTTCTGGAAGAGACGCGCGCCTCCGGGCAGGCATCCGGGCAGGTGCGCATCGCGCGCGGCAACGACGTGCAGACGCTGCTCGTGCGCATGGGCGGGGTTTCAAGCGGCAGCCAGGGCTATGTGATCACCTTCGACGACATCACGCAGCAGCTTGCCGACCAGCGCCGCGCGGCGTGGGCGGACGTGGCGCGGCGCATCGCGCACGAGATCAAGAACCCGCTGACGCCGATCCAGCTTTCCGCCGAGCGCCTGCAGCGGCGCTATGGCAACAAGATCGACGAAGGCGCGGACACGTTCCGTAGCCTCACCGAGACGATCGTGCGGCAGGTGGGCGACCTTCGCCAGATGGTGGACGAGTTCTCGTCGTTTGCGCGGATGCCGAAGCCCGTGTTCAGGCCGGAATCGTTCCTCGACATCGCGCGGCAGGCGATCTTCCTGCAAGAGGTTGCGCACAGCGATTTCGATTACGAGATGGACGTCGCTTCGGAGCTGCCGGCGTTCATCTGCGATCGGCGCCAGATCGCGCAGGCGCTCACCAACCTTCTCAAGAACGCGGCCGAGTCCGTCGCCGCGCGCTGCAAGGAGGGTGATGTGCAGGGCCGCATCGCGCTCACCGCACGCTTTGCGGAGCCGGATACGCTGGTGGTGACGGTGACTGACAACGGCATTGGCTTCCCCGCAAACCAGCGCGACCGGCTGACCGAACCCTATGTGACGACGCGGGTGAAGGGCACAGGCCTTGGCCTCGCGATCGTCAAGAAGATCGTGGAGGAGCACGACGGCGTGCTCGATCTGCGCGACGTGGAAGGCGGCGGCGCCGCCGCCGTGATGAGTTTCGATCTGGCCGCCCTGCAGGCCCATGTTTCGCAGGAACCGGGCGTTCCGGAAAAAGTCGCAGTTCAGCAAAGGTAGATGTGTGGCGCTTGATATTCTGATCGTCGACGATGAAGCCGATATCCGGGAACTGATCGCAGGTGTCCTCGATGACGAGGGCTATGAAACGCGCACCGCGGGGGACAGCGACAGCGCGCTCGCGGCGCTCAGCGAGCGGCTGCCGAGCCTGCTCGTGCTCGATATCTGGCTGCAGGGCTCGAAGCTCGACGGCATCGAGCTTCTGGAGGTCGTGAAGCAGCGTAATCCGGGGCTTCCCGTTATCATGATCTCGGGCCATGGCAACGTCGAGACCGCGGTCGCGGCGATCAAGCGTGGAGCCTACGATTTCATCGAGAAGCCGTTTCAGGCGGACCAGCTGATCCACACGGTGGAGCGCGCGACCGAGGCGGAGCGGCTGCGCCGGGAGAACGAGGAGCTTCGTTCTCGCGCCGGCATCGAGGGCGAGATCACCGGCTCCTCCGCGATGATCAACGGCGTGCGCGCGACACTGAAGCGCGTCGCGGCCACCGGCAGCCGCGTGCTGGTCGACGGCCCGCCCGGTTCCGGCAAGGAAGTCGCCGCGCGCCTGCTGCACCAGTGGTCGCCGCGCGCGAACGGGCCGTTCGTGGTCGTGGCCGCCGCGCGCCTGCACCCGGACCGCTTCGAGGAGGAACTCTTCGGCGTGGAGGAAGACGGTCAGCCCGTGCGCATCGGCCTCTTCGAGCAGGCACATGGCGGCACGCTGTTCCTCGATGAAGTCGCCGACATGCCGCTCGCGACGCAGGCACGCATACTGCGCGTGCTCACCGAGCAGATGTTCCAGCGCGTCGGCGGCGCGCGCAGCGTGAAGGTCGACGTGCGCGTCGTCAGCAGCACCTCGCGCGATCTCGCCGGGGAAATCTCCGCCGGGCGCTTCCGCGAAGACCTGTTCTACCGCCTCAGCGTCGTGCCCGTGCACCTGCCGCCACTGTCCGAGCGCCGCGAGGACATCGGCGAGCTCGCCGAGTACTTCCTTGCAAAGCTCTCGGCGGAGCGCCGGATTCCTACGCCCCGGCTCAGCGAGGACGCGATGGCTGCGCTGCAGACTTACGACTGGCCGGGCAATGTCCGCCAGCTTCGGAACATCATCGAGCGCACGCTGATCCTGATGCCGCCCGAGCGGGCGCAGCGCATCGAGGTGGACATGCTGCCATCGGAGATCATTGCCGAACCCGCGAAACTGATGCCGAACGAGGCGGTCCGCTCGATCATGGGCACGCCGCTGCGCGAGGCGCGCGAATCGTTCGAACGCGAGTATCTGCGTGTCCAGATTCGTCGTTTTTCGGGAAACATCTCGCGAACGGCAGTGTTTATCGGCATGGAACGCTCGGCGCTGCACCGGAAGCTGAAGGCGCTCGGCCTCTCCGATCCCGGAAAAGGCGACGATGAAGTAAATTCCGACACTTGACGGGAAGCCTCCGACCCCCAAATAGTGTGCCCGCGCCTACGGCAATCGGGCGCGATGTAATTGAGGATTAGGGGGACATGGCAGACAAGGCCAATAACTTGCAGGACGTGTTCCTGAACGCGGTCCGTAAGAGCAAGACGCCGGTGACGATGTTTCTCGTGAACGGCGTAAAACTGCAGGGTGTCATCACCTGGTTCGATAATTTTTCGGTTCTGCTTCGCCGTGATGGTCATTCGCAGCTTGTTTACAAGCACGCGATTTCCACGATCATGCCGGCAAGCCCCGTTCAATTGTTTGAGCCCGAGAAAGACGGCGACGACGATTGACCGACCCTGACGCCGGTACGCCGCCGCAATCCGGGGGCAGACGGCGTAAGCAGTTCCACAGCTTCGGAGCGCACGACGACGTGCGCGGCGTCAGCGTGGGCACGAAGGCGCTCGTCATCGTGCCTGATATCGTGCGCCGCGACACCGCTGTGCGCCGCGATGCCGAAGCGCGGCTTCAGGAAGCGAAAAGCCTTGCCGGCGCGATCACGCTCGATGTGGTCGCGACGCGTATCTTACGTGTCCGCGATCCGCGCCCCGCAACGCTGATCGGCGCGGGGCAGGTGGAAGCCATCGCCGAACTCGCGAAGGAAACCGGCGCGGAACTGACCGTGGTGGACGGCGCACTTTCACCGCTCCAGCAGCGCAATCTCGAAACCGGCACCGGCACCAAGGTGATCGACCGCACCGGCCTCATCCTCGAAATCTTCGGGGAGCGGGCCGCGACGCGGGAAGGGCGCCTTCAGGTGGAGCTTGCCCACCTCGGCTATCAGGCGAGCCGGCTCGTGCGCTCGTGGACGCACCTCGAGCGCCAGCGCGGCGGCTTCGGTTTCCTCGGCGGCCCCGGCGAGACGCAGATCGAGACCGACCGCCGCCTGATCCGCGAGCGCATGGCGCGGCTGCGCAAGGACCTCGGCGAGGTCAGCCGCACGCGCGGACTGCAACGCCGCCAGCGCAAGAAGGCACCGTATCCGGTGATCGCGCTCGTCGGCTATACGAACGCTGGAAAATCCACACTTTTCAATCGCTTGACCGGCGCTTCGGTGATGGCGAAAGACCTGTTGTTCGCAACGCTCGACCCCACGATGCGCGCCATCGCACTGCCCGGCATCGACAAAGCGATCCTTTCCGACACCGTTGGCTTCGTCTCCGAACTGCCGACAATGCTCGTCGCGGCGTTCCGCGCGACGCTGGAGGAGGTGCTCGACGCCGACATCATCGTCCACGTTCGCGACATCGCGCACCCGGAAACCGAAGCGCAGAAGCGTGACGTCATCGACGTGCTCGCCGAACTCGGCGTCGATCCGGAGGGCGGGCGGCCGATCATCGAAGCGCTCAACAAGGCCGACCTGCTGGATGCGGAAACGCGCAAGGCCGCGCTCGAACAGGCGGCCGCGCCGAACAGCGTGCTTCTCTCGGCGGTGAGCGGGGAAGGGGTGGACGACCTCCGCAGGCTCATCTCGGACACGCTGCTGCGCGACGCGCGTGTTCACAGCTTCGTCGTTGGCGCGGGCGACGGTAAGCGTCTGGCCTGGCTGGAAAACAATGGCCTGGTGCTGAAACGGCGCACGAAGGGCGAGACCGTGGAACTGCAGGTACGGATCAGCGACGAGGACAGAGCGCGCTTTCTGGCGCTCCCTTAACGCTCCGACACCTTCACCCGTTGCCACAGCGCTTCGAGGGAATCGATATCCATATCGGACAAGGGCTTGCCGGCCATTGCTTCCACCGCATTGAAGCGGCGTTCAAACTTGGTGTTCGCGGTGCGCAGCGCTTCCTCGGCGTCGATACCGAGGTGACGCGCGTAGTTGACGACGGCGAACAGCAGATCACCGACTTCGCCGGCGCGCGACGCATCGTCCGCCGTCTCGACCTCGGCGAGTTCCTCGTCGATCTTGGCGCGCGGCCCTGACGCGTCGGGCCAGTCGAAGCCGACACGCGCGGCACGGCGCTGCAGCTTCTGCGCGCGCATCAGCGCGGGAAGGCCGAGCGCGACGCCCGCAAGCGCGCCCTGATCGCCGCGCTCGCTGGCCTTCTGGTCTTCCCATGCCGCCGTCTGCGCGCCTGCGTTCGCAACGCTGGCGTTTCCGAAGACGTGCGGATGGCGGCGGACCATCTTGTCGGCGATCGCGGATGTGACGTCAGCCAAGGTGAAATGCCCGGCCTCGGCCGCCATCTGGGAATGGTAAACGACCTGAAGCAGGAGATCGCCAAGCTCGCCCTTGAGATCGGCCATGTCGTCGCGCGCGATGGCATCGGCGACCTCATAGGCTTCCTCGATCGTGTACGGTGCGATGGATGCGAAATCCTGCTCGAGGTCCCACGGGCAGCCGCTTGCCGGATCGCGCAGCGCGCGCATGACGTCGGCGAGACGAGCGTATGCTTCGGCGGAGGTTTCCTTGCTCATGGAAGACCGCGTAGCGGCAGGAGGGGATTCGGAAAAGACCGCAGATACGTCTCGTCCGATACAACGATAATATATATTATGTTAAATCAATTATTGCGATTTGCCGCCATTCGGGCCATCCCCCCGGCCATTTTCCCGAAAGCGTCGTTCATGCGTGTTGCGAGATCGGCGTCGACATCGCTCTCGGCAAGCGCGCGCGCCATGGCGTCTGTCCACTGCTGCGATGTCTCTGCGCTGATCGGCAGCACGGCGTGCGCCGACATCACGCAGACGCCGACGTTCTCTTCGAACCAGTGACGCGGCCCGCCGAGCCAGCCAGTGAGAAATCCTGTGAGCGAACGCCGCATCGGCGCCAGGTCCGGCGCGTGCATCGCGCGCAGCGCGGCATACTCGGCCTCGTTCTCCATGAGATCGTAGAAACGGTCGACGAAGCGCCTGACGGCGGACTCTCCGCCAAGGCTGTCGTATGGTGTTGTCGCGCTCGTGCCGGATTCGCTCATGAAAGCGATCAACCGGGCCTTTGGCGAGCTTTCCTTGATCCAGATCAAAATCATGCGTTTCCCGCATCAAACGCGGGAGCCGAATGCCCGGTTTTGCGTTAACGTTGCGGTTCCACAGTTGTACGGGGCGACCGGAACGCAGCCGGAGAACAAATGGTAAACGAAGAGCAGGGCGGTCACCCTTCCCTCGCCCCTGTCGTCGCGACGGGGCGCAATTGCTGGCGTATCGAACGGGCTACGCGCGCCGCGGCGGTGATCGATGCCGCAAACTACTACCATTTCGTGCGCGAAGCGATGATCGCGGCGCGGCGGAGAATCCTGATCATCGGCTGGGATTTCGATACGCGCATCACGCTTGAGCCCGACGAGAACGGCCAGGGCGAGAGCCTGGGGCACTTCTTCCTGCGCCTTGCGCGCGAAAACCCCGCGCGCCAGATCGACATCCTGAAATGGAGCTTCGGCGCGCTGAAGCAGTTCCTGCGGCCGCGCGCGGCGTGGATGCTCCTGCGCTGGCAATTGACCCGCGCTATCGACTTCCGCTTCGACAGCTTCCACCCGATGGGGTGTAGCCACCACCAGAAGATCGTGGTGATCGACGAGCGCTTCGCCGTGTGTGGCGGCATCGACATCTCGTGCGCGCGCTGGGACACCAATGCCCATGCGGACGACGACGCGCGGCGCAAGCTGCCGGACGGCAAGCCCTATGGGCCGTGGCATGACGTCACCATGATGCTGGACGGCGATGCCGCGCGCGCGCTCGCTGACCTTGGCCGCGACCGCTGGCAGCACGCGACGCGCCATGAACTGGCGCCGGTGGAGGACGACCACGACCATTGGCCGGAAGATGCCACCGTCGACTTCCGCGACGTGGATATCGCGATCGCACGCACGCGGTCCGCCTGGCGCGACTGCGACGAAGTCCGCGAGATCGAGGCGCTGTGGCTCGACATGATCGCGGCGGCCAAGCGTTTCATCTATATCGAGAACCAGTATCTGACCTCCGGCAGGATCGCCGCCGCCATCGCGGCCCGCATGAAAGAGGCGGATCCGCCCGAAATCGTGGTGGTGATGCCGCGCAACGCCGACGGATGGCTGGAACAGAAAGCCATGGATGGCGCGCGCGTTCAGCTCGCCCGTGCCATCAGCAAAGTGGACCGGGGGGACCGTTTCCGGATCTACGTGCCCATCACGCGCGGCGGCGCGGACATCTATGTGCACGCCAAGGTCGCAATTGTCGACGACCGGCTGCTCAAGATCGGCTCGGCGAACCTCAACAACCGTTCGATGGGTCTGGACAGCGAATGTGACGTCATCATCGATGCCGCCCTCCCCGCCAACGCCGCCACGCCGCCCGCGATTGCGGCGCTGCGTTCACGGCTGCTTGCCGAGCATCTGGACGTGACGCCGGAGGTTTTCGCAGCGCGGTTCGCCGAAACGGGATCGCTCGTGGAGACGATCGAGGCGCTGCGCGGGCCGGGCAAGACGCTCGATCTGCTCGACCTCGAAAAGCCGGGGCCGCTCGACCTGTTCATTGCCGACAACGAACTGCTCGATCCCGAGAAGGCAGAAGGCTTTTTCGAGCCGCTGCACAAACGCGGCCTGCGTATGCGCTGGCGTGAAGGCATGGCACGACTGAGGGAGCGCAGGCGGCGCAGGCGCGGGCTCAGGCGGCAATGACGGCTTGCGTCAGGGCCGCAGGATCAGCGTATCACCCTCGACGCGCCAACTCTTCAGCGTTCGCAGGAAGCGCATCCCGAGGAGGTTCGTACCGAGCGCGCCTTCATTGACGCTGGCGGGCATGTCGCGGAGCGTGATGTCACCGATCGTGAGTTCGCCGAGCCGGACACCGGCGGTGCGAACGCTTCCGTTCGCGGTTTGTGCCATGCCATCGAAGCGGAGCGTATCGGGGCTGAAACCGGCGCGCGCGGCCGTTTCCATAGTGAGCACGATGTCGGTCGCGCCGGTATCCACCATGAAGAGCGCGCTCTCGCCGTTGATCATACCGCGTACGTAGAAATGCCCGTCTTCGCGCGCGGTGAGCAGCATCTCCTCGCCCTCCATGCGCGGCGAGGCGGGATCGAGCGCGCCGCGGATCGTGGGCCACTGCGTGAGGAGGAAGATGAGACCGCCGAAGATCAGCACCCACGACAGCGCCATTTTCAGCGTTTTTGTCGCGCCGATTTCGCGAAGCCGCGGGATGAGGCTCATCAGGATGAGGATGGCAAAGCCCACCGAGCTGATGAGCGCAGCCTTCTCGCCCGTGCTCAGCCCTTCGAACATGCGCCTAAAGCTCCACCGTCAGCATATCGTATCCAGGTTCGACACCAGGCGGCAAAGCCTTTGCAAGGCTCGCATAATCCATCGTGTTGTCCATGTGCGTGAGGATCGCGCGGCGCGGGCGCAGGCGAGCGATCCACGACAACGTGCGGTCGAGATGGCTGTGCGTGGGGTGCGGCTTGCGGCGAAGCGCATCGACGATCCACAGGTCAACGCCCTTGATGGCATTGTCGGCGGAAAGCGTGAGATCGCTGATGTCGGTGGAATAGGCCATCGAGTGGCCGGCGTGATCGATGCGGAAGCCTGTGGAACGGATCGGACCGTGCACCTGCTCGAACGGCGTCACCGTCATCGGGCCCACAGTGAACTTCGCGGTAAGTTCGTGCGCCACACAGCTCGGCGGATAGCCGAGCCCGCCGGCGAATATATAATCGAAGCGCGACTTGAGGACGCGCAACGTATCCGCCGTCGCGTAGCAATCGACGGGCTTTCGCATGATGTGAAAGACCTGCCGTAAGTCATCGATTCCATGGGCATGATCGGCGTGATCGTGCGTATAAAGTACGGCATCGATACGCGTGACATTCGCGCTCAAAAGCTGCTCGCGAAGGTCGGGGCTCGTATCCATGATAATGACATGGCCTTCGGCCTCGACCATCACGGATACGCGGCGGCGGCGGTTCTTCGGCTCCCGGGGATCGCAGGTGCCCCAATCGTTGCCGATGCGGGGCACACCGCTCGAGGTGCCGCAGCCGAGGACGGTGACCTTCACGGCTTTGCTTTCGTGAACAGCCGGTAGAAGTTCGTGCTCGTCGCGCGGTCGAGGTCTTCGTAGCGGATGCCGCGCTTTTCGGCGAGGAAGGCGGCGGTGTGCGTCACGAACGCGGGCTCGCAGGTCTTGCCGCGCTTCGGCACGGGCGCGAGGAACGGCGCATCGGTTTCCACGAGTAGCCGGTCTTCGGGTATTTCCGATGCAAATTCAGCAAGATCGGCGGCGTTCTTGAACGTGACGATGCCGGATATCGAAATGTAGAAGCCGAGATCGAGCATCTTGCGTCCGAACGCCGGGCTGGCGGTGAAGCAGTGGATGACGGCGCTGTAAGCCCCCTTCCCCAACTCGTTTTCCATGATCTCCAGCGTGTCCGCTTCCGCGTCGCGCGTGTGGACGATCACCGGCAGGCCCGTCTCGCGCGCGGCGGCGATGTGCCGGCGGAAACTTTCGCGCTGACGCTCGCGGTCGCTCTTGTCGTAGTAATAATCGAGGCCGGTTTCGCCGATGCCGATGACGCGCGGGTGCTGCGTTGCCGCAACGAGGCGCGTCTTCTCGATATCCTCGTTGTCCGCCTCGTGCGGGTGAACGCCGACACTCGCCCAGATATCGCTCGTGCCTTCGGCGATACGGATGACGTCATCCCACTCGCTGCTGCGCGTCGAGATGGCAAGCATCGCAGACACCCCGGCTTCCCGGGCACGGGCAATGACGCCGGCCTGATCCTCGACGAGGCCGGGGTAGTTCAGGTGGCAGTGGCTATCAACCGGCATCGGGTTCCGCATCGACATAGCGCGGAAAAACGCCCTGTGGGGCTTCGAGCCGGAAACCGGACGCGGCGAGACGCGCATACCAGTCGGCACCGAGGCTTGCGAAATCGCGGTCAGCTTCCGGCACGCCCATCTGATCGAGCAGTTTCGCTGCGGACGCCGGGATCACCGGCGAGATCGCGACGGCGAGATCGTGGATCGCGCCGAACAGCGTACCGAGCACGACCTTCATACGGTCCGGGTCGGTCTTCTTGAGTTTCCACGGTTCCTGCGCGTCGATATAGGCGTTGCAGGCGAATACCGCGTGCAGCCATGTTTCGACACCGCGCGACAGGTCGAACGCCTCGAACGCATCACCCAAACGACGGCAACTGTCCTGGACAAAGGAAATCAATGTCCGGTCATCATCATTGTGCTGCAGAATTTCAGGAAGAACACCATCCAGATTCTTGAAAATCTGAGACAAAGTGCGCTGCGCAAGATTGCCGAAGCTGTTCGCGAGATCGGCATTCGTGCGCGTCACGATCGCCTCGTGGCTGTAGCTGCCGTCCTGCCCGAATGGCACGTCGCGTATCAGGAAGTAGCGGAGCTGATCGACGCCGTATTCCTCGGCCATCGCCAGCGGCTCGACGACGTTGCCGAGCGACTTCGACATCTTCTCGCCCTTGTTGAGCACGAAGCCGTGTCCGAACACCATGCGCGGCAGTTCGACACCGGCGGACATCAGGAACGCGGGCCAATAGACGGCGTGGAAGCGCACGACGTCCTTGCCGATCACGTGAACGTCGGCAGGCCACCATTTTGTATAGGATTCATCGGGATAGCCCGCGCCGGTGAGGTAATTGCTGAGCGCATCAAGCCACACATACATGACGTGGCCGGGCGCATCCGGCACAGGAATACCCCAATCGAAGCTGGTGCGTGAGATCGAGAGGTCGCTGAGCCCGCCGCGAACGAACTGCAGCATTTCGTTGCGGCGCGTTGCGGGCTGGATGAAATCCGGGTTCTGCTCATAGAGGTCGAGCAGCGGCTGCTGGTATTTCGAGAGACGGAAGAAATAGCTCTCCTCGACCGTCCACTCTACGGGCGTGCCCTGCGGCGACAGTTTCTCGCCGCCCTCGCCCGGCACGAGCTCACTCTCGTCGTAATAGGCCTCGTCGCGAACCGAGTACCAGCCTTCGTAGCGGCCGAGATAAATGTCGCCGTTTGCCTCCATGCGCCGCCAGAGCTCCTGCACGCACGCGTAGTGCGCGGGCTCGGTCGTGCGGATAAAGCGATCATGGCTGATGTTGAGACGCGCGCACATCTCCTTGAAATGCTGGACCATTCCATCGACGAACGTGCGCGGATCCGTATCCGTGTTGCGCGCGGCCTGCGCGATCTTCAGCCCGTGCTCGTCGGTGCCGGTCATGAAGAACACGTCGTCCCCGGCGAGCCGGTGATAACGTGCGATAACGTCCGTCGCGATGTCCTCATAGGCGTGGCCCATGTGCGGGCGGCCGTTCGGATACGAGATGGCGGTCGTGATGTAGAATTTCCGCTTGGCACTCATGCGGGGGCGCTTGCTTTGCTACCGGGGGTTGTCGAGTTCGCCCACGTATCCCGCCAGTTCGAACGCGACAACCTGCGGATCGTAGGCAAGCGGCACGGCCTCGGCGGCGAGGGCGTGGGCCTTCTCCCACAGCTGGAGCGCGCGTGCAAGCGATGCGCCCGTGCGCCCGCGCGCCGCGCCGGCGATGAACGCGGGGACCAGCTCGACAAACGCCTCGAAGCGCGCCTGCGCGGTCTTGCCGGCAAGCGATTTCGCCAGCGCCATCGCATCGCCCTCCCCCTTCGAAAGCCCGACGAGCGCCTCGGTAAGCTTGCCGACATCGAGCCCGGCGAAGCGCAGCGCGCGGCCCGGCGAGCCTTCCGCAAGCGGCACCAGCGCCTCGACCTCCGCCGCGGTGCTGTCGGTGAGTTCGCGGGTGAGCACCGCGCGCACTTCGGCATCGGCGAGCGGCTGGAAACGGAGCGTGCGGCAGCGAGAGCGGATCGTCGGCAGCAGCCGCACCGGGCTGTGACTGACGAGAAGGAACAACGTCTTTTCTGGCGGTTCCTCAAGATTCTTGAGGAAGGCATTGGCAGCACTGCGATTCATCTCGTCGGCGGCATCGACGACGACAACCCGCCAGCCGCCAAGGCCGGGCTTGGACTGGAACAGCGACTGCAGATCGCGGATCTGCTCGACGACGATCTCTGCCCGAAGCGCGCCGCGGTCGTTCAGCCCGCGCTGGAGAACGCGAAGGTCGGGGTGGCTGCCTGCCTCGATCAGCGCGAGCGCCGGGTGCGGCGGCCCCTTGCCATCGGTGAGCACGAAGCGGGCGAGTGCGTGCGCCACGCTCGCCTTGCCGATACCGGGCGGGCCGGTGAGCAGCCAGGCGTGATGAACCTTGCCCTGATCCCACGCGGCGCGGAACATCTCCTGCTGCGCCTGATGCCCGACAATGCCGTTCACAGGCCGAAACGCTCCGCGACGACCGTCCAGACGCGATCGGTGACGTCATCGACTGTTGCGTGGCTCGGGATTACGGTCACATCAGGGAAGCTCAGGAAGCGTTCGCGCACGGCGTTGTGGAAGGCCGGCGGCTCGCCCTCGAAGCGGGCCTCTCCCCCTGCCCGCCCCGCAGCGCGGGCAAGGCCGAGAGCAGGATCGACATCAAGCACGATTGTGAGATCGGGCCAGAGGTCGCCGGTCGCGAACGCATGGAGCCGCCGCAGTTCAGCCTCGTCGAGCCCGCGCGCCGCGCCCTGATACGCGAGTGTCGAGTGCACATAGCGGTCGCAGAGCACCCATTTGCTCTCAGCAAGCGCAGGACGGATGAGGCGCGCGACGTGATCGGCGCGGGCGGCATTCACCAGTAAGGCCTCGACGCGTCCATCCCAACGCCCCGGCTCGCCCTCGACAAGCAGGCTTCGGATATCCTCCGCGCCGGGCGTGCCGCCAGGCTCGCGCGTGGTGATGACAACGACATCCTGCGCGGAGAGACGCGCGGCGAGGCGGCGGAGCTGGGTGCTCTTGCCGCTGCCCTCTCCGCCTTCGAAGCTGATGAAGCGTCCGCCCACGCGGCCTCAGCCGCCGAACACGTGCCTGAACGCCGCCATCATGCGGCCGAACGGCCCCGCCTTCTCCACCGCCTCGGCAGCGACCAGCGGCACGCGCTGCTCGGCGAGGCCAGGCACGGTGAGGACGAGTTCGGCGATCTTCTGGCCCTTGGCGATCGGCGCGGAAATCGGCCCGTCGTAGACGATCTTCGCCCCCACGCCGGAGACGATCGCCTTCGGCACCGAAACCGCCGTGCCCGGCGCGGCGGTGACGCCCACGTCCGGCGCATCGCCGAGAAACACGGGCGCGCGCAGCGCCACCTTGCCGTTTGTGAGGATCGGCTTCGCATCCCACGCGCCGAAGCCCCATTCCATCAGGCGGATCGATTCCTTGACGCGCTCGTCCCACGAGGTGAGCCCCGAGACGACCATGACGAGGCGGCGCCCGTCCTGCTCGGCCGAACCGGTGAAGCCGAAGCCCGCCGCCTCGGTGTGGCCGGTCTTGAGGCCGTCCGCGCCGCGTACCTTGCCCAGAATGGGGTTGCGGTTCGGCTGCGTGATTGGCGCGCCGCCCATCGTCTGGCCCCAGGTGAAGCTGTCGACCGCGTAGAACTGCTTGTAGAGTTCCGGATAGTCCTTGATCGTCCGCTCGGCGATGATCGCGAGATCGTGCGGCGTCACCACCTGCCGGTCATCAGGCCAGCCGTTCGAATTGGTGAAGTGCGAGCCCTTGAGGCCGAGCTTCTTCGCCTCCGCGTTCATCAGATCGACGAACGCGTCCTCGGTGCCCGAAATCCCCTCGGCGAGCACGACGCAGGCGTCGTTCCCCGAAAGCGTGACGATACCGTGCAGCAGATCCTCGACCGAGACTTCCTGATCGACCGACAGGAACATCGTGGAGCCCGCCTTGGGCCCATGCCACTTTTCCCACGTTTCCGCGCGCACGCGGAACTTCTGGTCAAGCTTCAGCTTGCCCTGCTTCACGAGATCGAAGGCGACGTGCGTCGTCATCATCTTCGCCATCGAAGCCGGAGGCATCTGCTGATCGGCCGCCTGCGAAAAGAGCACGGCGCCGGTGCTCATGTCCTTCAGGTACGCGAAGGGCGCGAGGCTCTGGTAGTTGGCGGCGGCGGGGACGGCGAAAGCCAGCATAAGGGCCGAGATCGGCGCGGCAAGACGCATCGCTTGAATTCACTCCTTCTGATCAGCTTCTGCGGAAACCGTCGGGCCCGCACGAGTCTTGACGCAGCTATAGCCCGCGTCCGAAGGCTCCGCCAGCGCGGACGGACGAGCCTACGACAGCTTGAAGAACAGCAAGAACGCGAGCGCCCGGTTCAGCGCCGCCATGTCGTCTGCGCGAAAGCTGACAGTGTTGGCGCCGAGGCGGCGAAACATCGGCAGGAAGGCGAGTACTTCGACCGCGAGGCGGTCGACCAGCGTGAGTTCCACGTCGATCGGGCCGTCCTGCGTCACGAGCCTTGCCTTCTGCCGCGCGGCGACCGCGCGCGCGGCGGCGGCTTCAAGCGTGGCGCACACTGTTTCAGGGGACGGCGACATGGCTGAGAACGTGCCGCAGGCGCGCTTGGTGGTAACCTGCTCGACAGGGCCGAGCGCAGGCCCGTTCTTTTCGATGAAAACGTCGTCGCCAGATATCATTAGCAGCGGCACGCCGAACTGGCCTGCAGTCGCGGCGCTGATGAAAGCTTCGTCGGCCTCGCGGCCATTCAGCTTCACGCTGCGGATGCCGCGGCTCGACATGGTGTGCGCCATCGTGCCCGCGCTGTCCGCTGCGCCGGCGTGGTAACCGATCAACATCGCGCCGGCATAATCGCCGACCTCGATCCCCTGCATCATCAGCAGCGGGCGCGGCCACGAGCGGACGAGCCACGTGCCGGGCGGCATCCTGTTTGCAAGGATCGACAGGCCGTTGCCGTGGGAATCGCATACGACGCACTCGGTGACGCCCGCCGCCTGCGCGCCGCGCACAACGGCGAGCACCTCGTTTGTCATCAACTCACGCGCGGCGGCATATTCGAAACCTTCCGGCCCCGCCTGCTCGCGCGACACGATCCCGGCCACGCCTTCGATGTCTGCGGAAATGAAGAGCCGCATGTGTTGTCCTGCCCCCTGAGTGCTCTGAAATTCAGGCCGTCGGTTTGAGCCCGACGACGCGCGCTTCCGCATAGCCCGCCGCCTGAAGCTGTGCCAGCACCGCTGTGGCACTCGCTTCGTCGGCGAAAGGTCCGACGCGAACGCGGTAAAAGCCCGCGCCAGTGGAGCTGACGTTGCTGACGCCGAAGCGGGTGAGTTCCGCCGCCAGGCTGGAGGCGCGGCCGCGATCGGAGAGCGCCGCGACCTGCACGAAGATCTCGCCGACGGGCGCCGCTATGACCGGGGCCGGGGCCGGCGGGGATGGCAGAGCGGCCACAACCACCGCAGGCTGTTGCCCCTTCGGATAGATGCGCTTCACGTGCACCCGCGCCGTGCCCTGCTGCTCGACCCCGAGAAGCTGCGCGGAGCGGCGCGACAGATCGATGATGCGGTCCTTCGCGAACGGCCCGCGATCGTTGACGCGCACGACGAGCTTGCGGCCGTTTTCGAGGTTCGTCACCTCCACATAGCTCGGCATCGGCAGCGTGCGGTGCGCGGCAGTGACGTCATTCTCGTCGAACTGCTCGCCGTTCGCAGTGGACTTGCCGTGGAACGTGGGGCCGTACCACGAGGCGGTGCCGGTTTCCTGATAGTGCGGATCGTCGGAGGGGTAATACCACTTGCCCGCGATCTGATAGGGATTGCCGACCTTGTAGGTGCCCGCGCTCTTCGGCGCCTGCACGCTACCGGCGCACGCGGAGAGCAGCGGCAGCAGCAGGAACGGCACAACGCCGCACCGGAAAGACCGAAGACCGCTCATGAAACTCTTCCCCCGCCGAACATGTGGTGCGGGAACTGGAATCACCGAACGGCGGCGCAGTCAAGCGCGCAGTATCAGCTTCCGCTGCGCAGCTGGTCCGCGAGCAGGCCCACCGAAAGTGCGTAGAAGTTCGAGCAGTTGTAGGCGAGCAGCGAACGGAAGTTGCCGTAGGCGAGATAGGCGCCCTTGCCGGGACCATCGGGCTCGACGAGCGTCGCGAGCGTGTCGTCGGCGGGCCACGTGCGGCCGTCCTGCGGCTGTAGGCCGAGTTCGCGCCATTCCTTCACGGGAATCCAGCGGCTGTGCTTCGCAAGCACGCGCGTGCAGCTTTTGGGCTCGATGGTGTTGAGGACGCGGATGCGGTCCAGCGCTGCGGGCACGGATACGCGCATCGCCCAGTCGCCGCCCGTCACCCAGCCGTTGTTCTTGAGGTAGTTCGCGATGGAGGCGGCGGTGTCCGCGCGGCTCTGCCAGATGTCCGCCTTGCCGTCACCGTCGAAATCGACCGCGTTCGTCAGGTAGGAGGAGGGCAGGAACTGCGGGTTGCCGGTGGCCCCCGCCCACGAGCCGACCAGCTGGCTGCGCGGCACGCCGCTGTCGATCATCCGGAGCGCCGCGATCAGCTCGCGCGTGAACAGGGCCTCGCGGCGACCATCGAACGCGAGACTCGCGAGCGAGCGGACGAGGTCGAAATTGCCCGTGTAGCCGCCGTAGCTCGTTTCCATGCCCCAGATACCGAGCATGATCTCGGGCGGCACGCCGTAACGGCTCTCGACGGCGCGGAGCGTCGGGCCGAGGTCGGCGGCGAGGCGCTTGCCGGGGTTGATGCGCGCGGGGACGAGGCGCGCGGCGAGATAATCGCTGAACAGCGGCACGTTCTGCGGGCGGCTGTCGTCTGGCTGGGCGCGGTCCAGCGCCACGACGCGCGGGCTGTAGGTGAGGCGGTCAAGCGCGCTCGAAAGTGTCGCGGCGCTGATCCCCTCTCCCGCCGCGCGGGCACGGAAATCGGCGAGCCATGCCTGGAAACGCATCTGCGTGGAAGGCTCGGGCGGCGCTTCAGCGGTTGAAGTTTCGGCCGCTGGCATCTGCGCGGAAGACGCGGCCGGAGCAAGCAGGGCCACGGCGATTGCCGCAAAGCGCAGGATCAAGATTTCTCTCCTTCAGCCGGGCAGCCCAGCCTACATGCTTGAAACCGCAATCCCAATAGGCGATGAGACGCCCGCAGCGGACAGGTGGCCGAGTGGTTTAAGGCAGCGGTCTTGAAAACCGCCGTGCGGGTAACCGTACCGTGGGTTCGAATCCCACCCTGTCCGCCATTCACGCCTAAGCTATTGATATAAAAGGAAATTATTCCAGAAAGTGGCGCGGTTCCGCGCCGTTTGCGGAGGTGGTCCGGTCTGCAGAGAGCGTATCTGGAGCAACATTTGGTCCCTCTGGCGGCTTTTTCTCCGTCGCCCATTTCGGCAGTACGGAGTGGCCGCAGCGATGGGTGCATCATGCGCGCGATCGTAGGAGGGCCCCGATCCACCAGAGATGGCAACCTTGGAACCGACCTGTTGCAGACTACCGGATTCTCTCGGTACGGACTTATTGCCTAGCAGGAGGTGTGTGGTGCAGACCGGACTGAACGATGCAGGTCAATATTATCGCGTGATTTCCGGGGGTTACACGACCCCAGTCTGATGTTTCGAATCTCTTTCCCTCCGCCACAAATTAATAAGTTATTGATATAAAAGGGTAATTCCTTAGAAAGTGGCGCAGTTCTGCGCCGTTTTGGGCGATGGCCCGGTCTGTAGAGAGCATATCCGGGCCAACATTTGATCGCTCCGACGGCTTTTTCTCTATCGCCCAATTTGGCAGTACGGAGTGGGCAGCGATTGGCTGCCTTGTTCGTTCGGCAACGCAAAGCCGCGCCGAAGCGCTGCTAGTGGTATAACGCGTTGAGATGGATCACATCCCGAACAAAGCGATCTGCTCGTTCCAGTCGATCGGCAGGTTGGCGGTACGGAGAGATGTAGCGCTGACTGACGAAGGCTGGGTTCCGGCAAGGATGGCTTCGACGATCGCGGGCGCGAGAAAGTTTAGCCGGACCAGCCGCGATACCCATGAGTCGTTGACCTTCTCATCGCGTGCGATGGTGGCGATGTCGATCGCGCCGGTCTGAAGCAGTTTCCACCAGCCGCGCCCCTTGCGCAACAACTCAATGAGGCCAGGATCGGGTTTGGCTTGTGACACCGGTCGGCCATCACGCTGGACCAGCCGGATGGCCCGGCCGGTGCGGGTCAGACAGACCGGCGAGCGAAGCGGGATCGAGGTCTGTGCACCTGCAGGGTGCTCGACAACCAGAGCTGCGGACAGAGCCGTGACGGACAGCTCGACCGTTAGCTCGTGTGGCTGGACCGCGACCTTTGCCACAAGATCGCGGATCGCAGCGCGCTGCTTGCTACGGACGAAAGTGGCAAGCTGTTCGGCCTTTTTGAGGATCATGCGTAGGCGATTACTTTCGAGCGGTATCCCTGCTCGCGCGAGCAGGGCCAGCGGATCATCGAGCGCCTCGCCTAGAAGCTGGCTGACGGCTGCCTCGATCTCCAGCGCAGGGATGCGCAGGCCGTCCCTCGAGCTTGCGTTCGGATCATGCTGGAGCGACCGGCTCACATAGTAGCGATAGCGGACCTTCTTCTTGCAGGCATGGACAGCGACCAGGGGTTCACCGTGCTGATCAAAGATGCGGCTCGCAAGCAGACTGGGCGATTGTGCTCTGCTGCCTGACCTCTCGCCTTGCAGATTGGCGGCAAGCATCTGCTGGACGCTGTCCCAAGTCGTACGATCGATGATCGCCTCATGTTTTCCGGCATAGACCTGACCTTTGTGATGGATTTCGCCGATGTAGATGGGATTGGAAAGTAGCTTGTAGATCTGGCCGCGGGTGAACGGGCGACCACCTGTCGTTCTCCCTGTCGTGGCGGTGCGTTCCGGAGCAATGATGCCTTCACCTGCCAGTTCGCCGGCAACCAACCGGACATTCCCGAGATCAAGGTAGCGCGCGAAGATGTGTTGGACGATTTCGGCATGCTCCTCGACGATCGTCAGCGTCCTGCCGTCGGGCTTGTAGCCGAGCGGCGGGTTCCCGCCCATCCACATGCCACGAGCCTTGGATGCGGCGATCTTGTCGCGGATGCGCTCGGCGGTGACCTCGCGTTCGAACTGGGCGAAGGAGAGCAGCATGTTGAGTGTGAGCCGGCCCATGCTGTTGGTGGTGTTGAACGACTGGGTTACCGAGACGAACGATACGTTCGTCCTGTCGAAGGCCTCGACGAGCTTCGCAAAGTCGAGCAGCGAGCGGCTCAGCCTGTCGACCTTATAAACAACCACGGTGTCGACCCTGCCTGCTTCGATGTCCCGCATCAGCCGCTGGAGTGCTGGTCGCTCCAGCGTTCCGCCCGATAGCCCGCCGTCATCATATTCACTGGGGTGCAGCGTCCAGCCTTCGGACGCCTGGCTGAGGATATAAGCGGCGCAGGCCTCGCGCTGCGCATGGAGTGAGTTGAAGTCCTGCTCGAGACCTTCCTCGCTCGATTTCCGCGTGTAGATCGCACAACGGACCTTCTTCATGCCGCTGCCTTTCGCTGTTTGAGGCCAAAGAAGGCAGGACCCGACCAGCGCGTACCGGTGATGGCGCGGGCTACCTCGCTGAGGCTTTTCCAACGCTGCCCGTTCCAGTGGATCGCGCCGGTATCATCGACAGTGACGGCGTGCACCGTTCCCTGCCATTCGCGGACTAGCCGCAGGCCGGGCGCGAGGGGTATCGCACGCGGGCGCGCATCACCCGAATCGTCCAGCTGCAGCCGGGTAGCACGCGACAAGCCGCCCTTTTCTCTGGCCTGTATCTCGTAGCCCAGCGCGAGCCGCAGCATGGCAATGCTGAGCCGAGGCACCGGACGATCGGTGAGCTTTGCCCATCGTTCCTGAATCTCGGCGCGGGACATGTGCGCGATTTCGCACAATGCATGATCGAGCTTGGCCACGATCATGCCTCCGTCGCGATGCGGTAGCAGGTCGTATCCCCGCGCTTGCCCTTCGCGATGCTATGGCCCTTTTTCCGGAGGCCGGTCAGCGCGGCGCGGGTGGTGTGGGGCAGCCAACCAGTGGCCGCGATCATCTCCTCGAGCGTCGCGCCCTCATCGCGCCGAAGGAGTGACAGCACCGTGCCGATCTTGCTAGCCGGGCGGGATGAGGGGTTGCTCACGGGAGGAGCCTTGCCCTGGGGTTCATCGGATGCCCGATTTTCTTCTTCCTCTTCCTGACCCGCACCAGTTGCTGCCCGGCCTGCGGCGGTGATCCGCACGCCGATAAGCCGGTCCCGGTCTGTCGGCAGTGACCCGTTGACATCCGATGTATCGAGTTCCGCCGCCAGGCCGCGTCGGAGGAGAGATTTGATGGCCTTGTCGACCGCGGGCGTACGTTCGCCGATGCTGTCCGGTGGCGGCAGCAGGCTGCCGTCGTCGCGCTGCGCCGCAGCCGAAAGAAGGACGAGTTGCAGATCGCTGAGGCGTAGGATGGTCATGGATGGTGCTCCTGCTTCGGAGCGGCACCGCGCCGCTCCCACCACCCGAAGCCCCGCCGGTCACGCCGGTCGGGGTAACGGCCGCTGTGGCCGGCCGCGATTCAGTGACAACAGCAATGCTTCGTTCCACCGCGAAGTCGAATGGAATATGCGAATGCTGGAAAAGCTGGGTCTGGACATGGTCCAACCCCTGCGGCTTGGTCGAATCATGTCTGAAGGTGCTGAAACCCGCCGCGAAACTATCCGCCGATTATTCTATCTCATCACAATCGCCGCCGAGGACGCGGCGGCATTGGCGGTCGAAGGACAATCGAGGAGATTGTTGCCCGAAGACGCGAGGACTTCCGCAGCCAATCTCCTAGAGCTCGGCATAAGGATCGAGATTCTCTCGTCGGCGATAACGGAATTGATCGAGGGTGCCGAAAAAGGTGTTGAGACGGCCTGATCATGGCGAACGTTTGCGGACACTCCGGTTAGTCCGCTTATGAAAATGGAATTGGGATAAGCGGACATTTCTCACTGCCGGAGGTTATGGCAGCTTCGCGTTACCGTTGCCGCCGTTCACTCCAATCAGCGCGCAGTCCGGAGCGATGCACCATCAGCACTGATCGTGAAGCTGACATAGCCGTCGCGGCGGGTGGTGATTACGCGCCGATACTCACCTTTGTGGCTTACGCCTGAAGCATGCCTGCGATAGAGCGAAATCGTCTCCTGCGTCGCATATTGAATGCCGCAGTCCGATATCACAAAGAGCACCGGATTGAGATCGGTCCATTCGAAGAGTTCGCGGCAATATCCGTTGAGCCTGCCGTGATGAGACGCCACGAACACGGTGATGTCGCGCATTTCAGCGCGAAAGTCTTCGCGCCGGAGCAATGCTTGCCACCCTGCGCGCTCCATGTCGCCTGCGTATAAGATGGAAAATGCAGTATCGCCATTGTATCCCGGCCAGCGCATTACTGTGACAAGACTCAGATTGTTCTCATCTTCAAAATCGTCGGGATAGCGGTTCCAGAATTGACGATATGTCATGCCGTCATAGTCCGGCCAATACGAGACTGAAGCGCTATAATCCTTCGTCATGTCAGCAAGCGCGGCGATCCCTCGCCCCATCCCGCGTTGCTTCTTCAACCTATACAAATCGGGGCCGGCGACGGTGGGGTTTCGATTTAATATCCCGACCCCGACAGCGTTGAGCACCCCAGGGAGGTCGCTCACATGATCTTCGTCGCAGTTCGTTATGATGAGTTCGTCGAGGTGACGAATGCCCCGATGACGCAGCATTTCAGAGGGGCGCCATCCCGTACCGCCGTTGTGCCCGCAATCGATAAGAAGATGTGCCCCGGTGGAACTCGTCAACAGCGAACATTGGCCGTGCGCCACATCGAAGATTTCCAGCAACGACAAGACTAGTCATCCCCATCGGTCGAAGAGATCGACGCGTCATATCCCCAATGCTGGTCAAGAAGCGCCTTAGTCACCTGTTCACCACGGCGAATCAAACGATCCGCCCATTCGTCCGACATCGCATGGAAGTCCGTCGGATATGCGCTTACATGCGAGCGAGGGATGAGGTCTTCAGGCGCTTCTAGAAGCTGTTCATCTGGCTGATCGATGTAAGGCAGGAGCACGGCCTTGACCTTGCCGTTCATTTGGACGTCGAAAAGCCGCTGAACGGCCGCGTTCTGCGCGCGCGCATGAACGGCGAAGAAAGACGCCCGCATGCGAGATCCAATGAACGTCGGAGCAGGGTCGTGGCCTAAACCGTAACCGGCGCGGCAGGCAATGAGCCGATCGTGCGGCCTCACGAAAAAACTGACATTCGGGTCGCGGTCGGGCCAGAGCGGCGAGAGACCGCTATTGTCATATACCCCGCCGTCGGTGAGTATAACCGCGCGAAGTGCTTCCTCGCCACCTTTGCTGAAGACGAGTTCTTCGTCGAGAGCTGGCAGGAGTAGTGGATACGCGGCCGAAGCGACGACAGCATGTGCTAACGATATCCCGTCCGCTTTGGCCGAACCAAATCTCCACGAAGCAAGGCCCTCCCGCGTAAAATAGAAAGCCGATTTCGTTTGCAGCTCGCAGGATACAATGATGAGGCGTGGCCGATCCGCACGAAGGTCGGAAAGTTTGGCACCATCAAAAGACTGATCGAGCGCGCGACGAAGGATTGTGGTGCGACTAAAACGGCGCTTCAGGCGGCTCTTGCGTAGCCATGCTGTCGGAGAAGAAGGCGCGAATCCCGCGAGACGGCGCGCAGCACGCAGAAACATCGCCAACATACGGTCGGCGCCGATGACGAGGAACTGTAGAAGGGCCTTGATGCCTTCGGGGGTCGATAATGCAACTCTGATCGACGGCTTGACGAGCCCTTTTGCTAGCATTGCGCGAGCCTTGACCTCGAAATGTGAAAAATCCCCCGGCGTTGCACAGTAGAGCGCAGCCAGAACGCTTCCTCCCGAAACCGAAGAGATTGTTTCGACCTGTTGGAGAACGCCCGCCGCGTGGAGCGCTCGCAAACAACCGAGATGGAAAGCCATTGCGCGCGATCCGCCGCCCGAGAGGGCAATTGCTGTTCCAGCGGGGGAAGCCTTATTCATCGTCGCCATAAACAATTACCCCCTCAATTCGCCCACGACCTGCCCATCCAACGCGGATCCAGCTGTCCTCCGCGCCACATATCATCATGGCGAATGGCGAACCTGTAGGTTCGATCTGTGCAGCAAGATGGGAAAAGACCCCTTCATCGTCAGTGCTAGGCCGAGCCGCGGCACCATCGGGATGGCTATGCCACTCCCCAACGTATTGAAGTTGGCCCGCGCTGTCCTGAGTGAGTGCGTCCATGATTGGACGAAGGTTATGGGCGCCACGGATGAAATAGGTAGGCGACTGGCGGCTATCCGGCGGCGCTGGCAAAGCTGCGACGACGTGGAGGATGTTTCTGCGAAGGTCGAAGGTGCCGACGAGAATCCCACCCGTTTCGTTGGGCGAGCGCTCCTCGCGAAGGGCCTGCATCGCATGCACCACGTTGTTCGAGATGGACACCCGCATTGCCTCATGCTCGACCCGCTTGGTCGGGCTTAGTGGAAGATCAACGGGGACAACGAGCGCGGTCGCAGGATCCATTCGCCATACGCGGGCCGATGCGGCTTTGTCGCCCAGGATTGCAAGGAGCCTACCGGTCGCAATCCCCGAGAGAGTCTGGACTTGCCAAGGCGGCAGTGGCCGCGTCAAATCTTGGCACGCGTTCGCATAGCGCAACCGATCAACACGTGCAGACGCAAAATGTCTGGCGAGAAAAGGATCCGCGCCACTTGCGAGAAAATACTGCGCCTCGATCTCGTCGATCTGCAGCTTGCGGTCGGCGTCTTCAGCGAGAACGACTAAATCCGAGCCGTCGGGATTGAAGAAGAAACTCGCGGCGCGTCTTACAGCGCTATGGTCGGCGATATATCCTACCACAGCGGGGGAGGCGCTAAGGTCGATCACGAAATCCGCGTCCGTAAATGCGGTTTCGATAGCGTCGGCATGTTCGCCGGGCTTCAGTATGTTGGCGATGATACTAGAAGCGCCGCCAGCTTCGGCAATCAGCAGGCTTGCATCATGTGCCAGGGCGAGTGCTTTCGGTACGCCGACTGCCTGTGCCGTTTGCGTTTGACGCACGATGTTGTGCGGCAAGACGAGATCATCGTCGATGATCGTCCAACTTCCAACTCCTGCTTTCATGCTGTTGACCACAAGGTTCGATCCTATCGCACCTGCGCCGATCGCGACGAGGGTTGCGTCAGTCGAACCCTGATTGGCGGAATATTCCCGCGCTAATGAGCGATCGAGTTGCTGCACTACGCGCCATGGCATCAAGAGGAGCTGCGAAAGATCGGCGGGCTGTCCTCCAAGTGCAGCCGCCGTTTGCATCTGTCCGCCCGTTTCGGCAGTTATGGTGATACCGAGATGTTCGCCAAGTTCGGCAAGTGTCCCGAGCGAACTATACGCCCAAATCTGATAGCTTTCGGGCGCATCATCTGCACTGCGCTTGAGCGGGATGACGATGAGTAGAAGGGCCCGAAATTTTTGGGCGCCTTCGATTTGTGGGGGGGCCAGAAGCCAAGGTCGAAGGGTCTCCCACAGGTCTACCCCGAATTCTGCGATGAGGGCAGCGAGCGCCCCGAAATCGTAGGGTCGACTTTTCAGGGCGCCATGGACGACCGGGTCAAGCTGCATTGAGAACAATGCGAATGAGAGGGGCGGCGGAATACTGGGCGCCGCAGCGTCGAGAAGAAGTGTGTATCGCTTATCGACTTCGGCGGAACGAACCACATGCCATGGCCCTGCAGGCAGACCCGCCGGCATGATAAGCGTGTTTGAGGTGCCGGGAAGTAGCGGCTCAAGACCTTGGTCCGCCGGATGAACATCTCCCCGCGCGGTTCGACTGAACCAATCTCGCATTCGCTCGACGAACGATTGCCCAGTTAGAATTCGGGACAAATTCTCCCAAGGCTCTTCCCACAGACATAGCGCGACACCGTCGGCTTCCATGTCCCGGTTCGTGTGGACAAGATCGAGGTCGACAGGAAAGTCGCCTCGAGCTGAAAAAACGCGCGGGGGTTCCTCGTCGCTCTTATCAAAGAGGACCGTAACCGGTTCATGGTTTAGTATGGGCACCTTGCGATGCTGAGGAAGCTCAGGCTCGAGCCGGATATGAAGCAAGTCTGCGCTTTCCCGGACTGCGATCCCAGTGAGTTCGGCGAAGGGCAAGTCTGCGGATGTCGTGAGATAGGCGACAACCGATTGCGCAAGCTTAGAAGTGAGTGCCGCTGCCTCTGCCGTCACAGCCCCGCTCGCGGCGCCGAGTTGCCGAGCAACACCGAGGCACCTCCAGCTGCCTTCAAGATCGTATAGCCATTTCCGCCGATCTCAATCACCAGCGGCCTTGGTTTCGTCTTGCTGGGATGTTCCATCGACACGATGAATTGGCCGTCGTTGTCCTTCACAGTGCGCTTGTAATAATTGGCCGCTTGACGATGGGGTGGCTGCACCGTGTCTTCAGAGGGGATGGGGTCGCTAGTCGAGACTGCGATCGCATTCGCGCAAGCTTGCTCCTCGTAGAGCCATTTCAGGCGATCGCTCGGTTCAGTCTCATCGCTGCCCTTCTCCGCCGCTAGAGAGGTGTAGCTGCAATGATGCGGGATGTTGTTGATGTCCCATTCAAGCCGCACGTCATTCTTGTGAAAGCGGGTAACGCGAACGATGTCATCGATCGTCGCATGGTCGACGTCTGCTGAAAGGATGAGCTTCGTTTCCCGACCATTGACGCTAAAAGTGGCTTGCATGAACAGTGCAGATTGATTGCGAACAATAAGCTTGCCGTCGCAATGCTCGGCGAACGGCGAATGCGCGAAGAACTCCACCCCGTCAGCAGCAATATTGAACTCGGGGCAGAGATTGCCGGCATCGGTGATTAGGTTGCGCCGCGTTGCAGGATCGATTCCTCGCTCAATCAGGAAGTCATCCAGCTGATCGGGGCGTGAGAATACACGGATGCCTTTGCCCTCAATGAAACGATGGCGCGCTTCGGCGCGCAACGTCCGCGCCTGTCCCTCGACGCCTACTTCAAGAATGGCGGCCGCGGGCACCCACATCGTCTTGATTTTGATGCGTTCGTCGTCCTGGTATTTCTCCGCGTGCTCGAGAAAGAAGACGTCTTTTGCGCGCTTGCAATGATCAGTGTCGAGATGGGTGAAAGCGACGACATCGATCTGCTTGTCAGTTCCCATCCGGTCGCGCAGTTCCTTTTCAAGGTCGCAACGCAGATCGTACTGATTGTTGGGGTCCCGCATGTCCGCGAAATCAAATAGTGCCCGCCGGCCGTTCTCAAGCTCAATGAGGCAGCTGTCGGCATTGCCGATTGGAAAAAAGCGCACACTATGCACTGGATATCCCCCTAATTCGCATTTTGCTTTCGGAGAACATGGGGGGAACACTGGAGCATTTCAACGCCGCTTGGCGGCTTGCGCAGACAATTGTGCACAAGGCTCTGGAATCACGAAAGATTATTGAACTCGATATGGACCGATATGGAGTCAGCAGGGTGCAGGTAAGCGCACCAAGAGCTTGTCATCGTCGCCCGATCATAAAAGGATAGAATCTAAAACGGTACGCTTCGCCCATCGCTCACTTGCTGTTCTCCACGAAAAAAAGTCCCCCCTTTTCGTGATCCGCTAGGCCATTAGGGCGGTAGAGGCCGCGACGATCGTATTGAGGTACCCTGGAGGCAGCAAGCCGCTCGAAGACGCTTTCGTGTAGAACTGCCTTCGGATGCACGGAGCGATGCATTCTCGCCCAGCCGAACTTCAGCCAACGAGGCCACCACCTAGGCCACAGTTCGAGGCTTGCCTTCACTTCGTCGTGCTGAAGCCCCAGTGGATCCGGAAAAGTTCGCACGAACCCTTCATTGATTTTCGGCGGATTGGGTATCGCCATCAGTTCGTTGACCATCCAACGTAGAGCGATGTCAGATAGGCGGGACTCACTCTCAGGATAACTTCCGCCAATGTCCGAATGGTTGCCTGCGAACCATTCCTGCTTCAGCCACGCGAGATCGCCGCGGTTCTGTTCACCTGTGTCGTCGCTGTGCCCCCAGCCCACGCGCGGAAATCGTTTGCGGTTCTCATCGATCGAGAGAGCGTGCCGCGCATAGCCTACGCTGCTGTCAAGGAAGCGGTCGTAGTTCTTCAGGTTCCAGGCCGCAAAGTGCCAACTGAATCGGCCTCCCTGCGGCGGGTCGGTGATGCACTTGAACTGCTTCTTAATCGCCCACAGGAAGCTGGCGCCGAGAAGTCCGGTCGGCACCCACGCAAGGAAAGACAAAGGCGCTTCCCAACCAGCCCAGATCGAAGCCACGCCAAGAATGAGGCTCATCAAGGCGAGAGCAGCGAGGATGCGTCGAACGATCACGGTACCGAGCGCAGCCACAGTGTCGAAGACGCCGATGAATGTCGGGGCTACGTTTCCCTGCGACTCTCCCCGCGCGCCCGTACCCTCACTGTCATGCTTGGCTCGGAACCGCTTTGCCTTTTCCTCGCGCTCGAGTTCGTATTCGGCGCGGTCATGGCCAGACCCATGTTCATAAACGCTGTAAACCGCTTCCTCGGCGATCTTGCGCAGTGCGACACCGCCTGCGGGGAGCGGACCGCCTCCGACGTTCTGACGCGGAATCCCGCAAAGGTTCATGACGTTGGCGACGCAGCGCGCGGTGTATGCCCCGCGACTGAAGCCGAAGATAAAGACGCGATCGCCATCCTCGTAATGCTGCAGGATGGCTTCGTAGCAGTCGACGATATTTTGGCTGATGCCGGTTCCGAACGCGGCGGCGAGGATGTTGCGGATCCGTCCGCCTAGTTCTCCCGATCCTAAGCCAGGGTCGTAGTAGGCGATCTGCTCCGCGGGGTTGATGCCGGTCTGGGTGCCCGGTCGCATAGCCCGATACATCTTGTAGATATTGGATAGCCGCTGGTCTGGCATGATGCCACCGTATTGGCCGGTCCCGTCCGAGAATATGATGATATTCTTGCCTAGCGGGCGAGCATAATCATCTACGAACTTGTTATCGTCTTCACGCTGCACGCATCCCCCCACCTCGTTTGACCGACACAGAACGGAAACAACGGTTCTGCACGAAGAAGCACGCTACCGCCAAAACGGCGATCTGCCTTGAATGAACATAGCAAGAACGAACGGCCATTCAAGCTTGCGAGAGCGATTCCGACAGTTTTGTAGCCACGGTGAAGAGACAGGGCCGCGAATTGTGACCGCGTCTAAGCAGCGACCAACACCAGGCTTTCTGAATACGGCCCCATATCGACCTTGGCCGGGCATGAATGAAGGGAAGCTTCCGGTGGCCTGATCTGATCATGTGGATGGCAGCTATGTTGGCGACACTGGCGGCAGATGGGACGTTGCTGCCGGTCGCCGCCAGCACTGGGAGCGTCTGGTTAGGCTATCCTTCGCCGAACAAGTTGGCTTGCGGCGGCGCGTCCTTTTCAACCTCTTCCGTCATTGCATGGGCTGAGGAGGTGGTCGCACCGGGGTCTGCCTTCCAAGCATTCGCGAAGCGCTCGCGATCAACATTTGCATAGTCGAGCAGCGCACCGAGCATTGACTTGGTGTGGACGCTGAGGTCGTCGAACGTCGGCAGTGCGACGTGATAGCTTGCCATCTCTAGCTCCCGCCCGGTCATAAAAAGCTGATCCGACTTCAGAAGCCGGACGGCTTGATCCGCGACAATCTCAGCCGGGATTTGGTCCAAGTCATGCTTCAGCCCTGCCTCAACTGCGGTCGCAGTGCCGCGACCGCCGGGTGCGTATTTCTCGACTAGCGCCATCGCCAAGCGAAGCGTTTGCTGACCATCATCGTCGCCTAATGCTCCGAGCCGCACGGCCCGGAGGATCAGGTCGCGCCTCTCGTCAATTGTTCGGAACGCCGCACCTACGCTGACATAATCGAGGCTCTGGCAGGCAATAGCCCCGGCGAGATATGCCAAGCGGCCAGCCGAACGAGCGGCTTGTGAATCTGGATGGTATGCAACGGCGGCTGTCGCCAACCGTGAGAAACCTTCCAGAGCTCTGACAGCCGATGGAGCGCCAAATCCCTCGGAGAGCGCCGACAGGATGTCAAAGCGCGCATCCTGTAGGTTCTTGTTTCGGAAGCTCTTATCGACCGCCTGCAATTCGGCGATCAGTTGCTCATCGCCCATTCGGTCCGGGTAGAGAACGGACTGACTATTCTGAATGCGCTGAATGTCGGTGCCGTCGATCAGCTGCAGATCGAGCTTTTCCGCCACAGACCGCAGGCTCTTCCGCTTGTCGGTCGTTGCAACATAGGCTCCGTCAACATCGAGCGCATCGGCTAGTCCGCTCGTCCAAAAGATGCGCTCAACAGCCTTGGGGCGTTGCTTATACTTGATGTCGCAAATCTGCACCCGACGAGACGTGCCCGTCGGACGTTCATACAACCAAAGGTCGACGTCGGTGAGGTCTTCGTCCGCAAATCGAAATGGAACCCCGCGAATGACGAAGAAACCGGCACGCAGGAAGTAGGCGCGCAGCACCTCTTCCAACACGGCCCCCTTGGGCGTTTGTACCTTGTCGCTCATCACAGCACCCGCCCGCCGCGAACGGCCTCTAGCACATCCCGTGTCGCCCGCTTGCTCAACGGGGATTGGCTCTTGCGAACCGAGGTGCGGCTTTCTTCGGGCCCAATGTATCGCGCCATCGGCGCGCTGGGCAGATCCGCGAGAGATTGGGCATAGGCGTTACCCTGGGTAAGCACCTGCAACGCGAGTTCACCTACCTCCCTCTTGAGCAACCGCAGATAGTACCGATTGGCGTAGTTCGCGTCCCGCCTGAGCTTGACGACGCCGTTGACTTCAAGAACCCGATAGTCTTGTCCGATGGAAGTCGTTGGGCCGACCTCGCGGCCGGAAATCAGCTTGTTCACGAGAGAAGGCAGTTGGGTGATCCGGCCTTGGGAGGATGAGCGAGAAACCATGCCGTAGGTAAGCGCCGCCACCAGCGATTTCGCCATGTCGAAGCAATCATCCACCATGGGGTCGACAAATTTGTGAAAGGCGGCCGGTGCAGTGACGTAGACGTGGCTGCCCTGTTCGTTCGTGACTTCGTTGAGGTCATAGACGGCTGCCGCAACCAGCTTTTCAAAGAGTGGCTTCGACAAAACGTGCTCAACGTGCTGGACACTCAGGCATCCGCTCTTGGATAGCTGCTCGGCGATCTCGCGGACCAAGCGCTGTTCAGCATCGTTCAGCGAGGTCAGCACCTTCTGGGTTTTAACGACGGACGAGCGGCGGAACAGGTTGCCGTTGAACAACAGCCGGTCGTTGCCATCACCTTCCTTATCGACAAACCCAATACCCTCGGCGCGGTCGAGGAAGTCGCCGACCTGGGCATCGGTAAGCTTGTGGGTGTCGCCAATCCGTTGGGAGACATCGGCGCGCCGGATGGGCGCATCCGAGGCGATTTCCGCCAAGGTGATCGACGCTTCTTCGTAGGTGCTTGGCTCGGCCTCGTTGTAGATATCGGTAGCATGACCGAGCGAGCCGCGCGTGGTGACGCCCAAAATGGAGATGTTGTTGGTGGACTGGTCAATCAGGCGCTTGCGTTCCAGCACTTGGAGGAGCCCGTTCAGCTCTAAACGGGGGTCGAGCCCGGATGCGACGGCGATAGCGCGCGCCTCGACCTTGGTGACGGTAGCCTGGTTTGTTTGGCCGAGCTTCGTTAGGAGCGTCGCGGCTTTCGCCGCTTCGTTGATAGCAGGAAACTCCGCTGGCCCGTTCACGTCCAGAACGAGCTTGCGGCCATGGTGGATCACCCACGCGCCCTTGAGTTCCTTTTCGCTCGCCGTAGTCATAGGTCCCCCAGGCGGCTGGCTGGTAAGCAGCCATGGCGGAGGGCTGACCAACGTGTTCGCCTTAAAAGTAGCGCATAGCGCCAACGCGATCCAGCGTGTCCGTCCTTATCTGATCGCCTCGCCTCTAGTCATTTGTTCGATGAATGAAAGGCAGGTCTGAACGACTAGCTTCGGACCGCTGACAGTCGGCAATGTTGACGCTTCCCGACACGACGCCCAGCATACGAATAGCGCATTTCTCATATTAATCTAAAACTATGGCATGATTGATACGCTGACGCCTTCCGCCCGAAGCGAACGCATGGGTCGCGTGCGGGGCCGCGACACCAAGCCAGAGATGGTCGTTCGTCGCCTGATCCACGGCATGGGCTATCGTTACCGCTTGCAGGCAAGAGACCTGCCCGGTCGCCCCGACATCGTGTTCCGCAAGCGCAAGAAGGCGATCTTCGTTCACGGCTGCTTCTGGCATCGCCATCCCGATCCGGCGTGCAAACTCGCGCGGCTGCCAAAAACTCGTCTCGACTTCTGGCTTCCCAAGCTCGAGGGTAATAGAAGGCGGGACATCGCCAATGTGGAGCGGCTCGAGGCATTGGGTTGGCAAGTCCTTCTTGTCTGGGAATGTGAGTTGCGCGATAGGGAACAATTAAAGAACGTGCTGCGGCGATTCATCGAGGGGGACACATGAAGGCGATCGAACTGTTCGCTGGCGCCGGAGGGCTGGGCTTGGGCGTGGGACGCGCCGGGTTCAAGGCCATCGACGTGGTCGAATGGGACCGTTGGTGCTGCGACACGCTGCGCGAGAACCGGGCGCGAGGTTCGAGCATTATCCGTCATTGGCCCGAACCGCGCGAGGGGGACGTACGCGGCTTCTCGTTCTCGGCGTTCGAGGACCAGGTCGACCTTGTGACGGGCGGGCCGCCCTGCCAGCCTTTCTCCCTGGGCGGGCGACATAGGGCGCACCAGGATCATCGTGACATGTGGTCGGAGGCGGTTCGCGCGGTGCGCGAGACGCGTCCAAGCGCCTTTATCTTCGAGAACGTCAAGGGCCTGACGCGCGCGACATTCCAGACCTATTTCTCCTATATCTATCTGCAACTTTCCTATCCCGAGATCACGCTTCGCGATGGAGAGAACTGGATCGACCATCGCGCGCGGCTGGAGCAGCATCACACCTCCGGCGGTCGTTCTGGGTTGTCTTACAGGGTTCTGCCACCAAAGGTCTTGAACGCCGCCGACTATGGCGTTCCCCAGAAGCGCGAGCGCGTGTTCTTCGTGGGCTTCCGAAGCGATCTCGGCATCGAATGGTCGTTCCCGTTCGAGACGCACTCCCGCGATGCCTTATTGTGGGATCAGTATCGCGCTGGCGACTATTGGGATCGCCACGCCGTTTCCAAGAAAGCGAAACCCGTCGACCTCAGGGGAAGCCAGGCGGCTAGCCGCATCCGCGAGCGGCCCGAGGAACTGCCGTGGCGCACCACCCGCGACGCGCTCCTGGGCTTGCCGGATCCCGAGCTCAATCCGCGTGGCTGCGCGAAATTCCCCGACCACCGGTTCCAGCCGGGCGCGCGCTCCTATCCAGGGCATACGGGCAGCCCCCTTGACGAACCGGCCAAGACGCTGAAGGCGGGCGTCCATGGCGTTCCCGGCGGCGAGAACATGCTGCGGCGCCCGGATGGGTCGGTGCGCTATTTCACCATCCGCGAAAGCGCGCGGTTGCAAACCTTCCCGGACGATTTCGTGTTTCATGGCTCGTGGACCGAGACCATGCGGCAGCTCGGCAACGCCGTGCCGGTCGATCTCGCCGAGGTGGTCGCCCGTTCGGTGCGGGAACATCTGGATCATGCCCAGGCGCGTGTCGGTCGCGCCTAATGACCGACGTCTACAATCCACTCGACAAGATAAATCTCGGCAAATCCGTGGCCGACGCACTGCTTGAGCAACCCGTTCATCCGCTCGACGCCATTCCGCCCTTCGAGGGCGCGGGCATCTATGTGCTCTATTACCGAGGCCCGTTCCCCGCCTACGCGCCGATCGCGGCGGCGAACGCCGAGGAAGCGCGCTGGCCGATCTATATTGGCAAGGCCATTCCCTCGGGCGGTCGCAAGGGCGCGAGCCTGACCGCCAGCGCGCGGGGCACGCCGCTCTACAAGCGGTTGGCGGAGCATCGCGATACCATCAGGGAGGTGGAACGCGGATCGGGCACGCTTGCCGTGGCGGATTTTCAGACGCGCTATCTGACCGTCGACGACATCTGGATCCCGCTGGGCGAGAGTCTGTTGATCGCGCGTTTTCGGCCGATCTGGAATCGCGCGCTCGACGGGTTCGGCAATCATGATCCGGGCAAGGGCCGCTATAATGGCCTGCGCCCATTGTGGGATCATCTTCATCCCGGGCGCGGCTGGGCCACGCGCTGCGCGGCGCGGACCGAAACCATCTCCGAGATCGAACAGCGTCTCGCCGATTATCTGACCGCGCATCCGCTCGCGGACGAGTAAGGCCGAGCATCCGATGGCGAAGGCGGTGTTCACGACGAAGGTTTCGCCGGTCTACGACGACCTCCCCGAACACCGCTATCATTTCCCCAAGGCCTATCTGAACCAGGTCGAAAAGGCGGTCGGCGATTGGATCGTCTATTACGAGCCGAGGCGTTCGACGGGCGACCTTTCCAGCAGTGGTGGCCGACAGGCCTACTTCGCCACCGCGCGGGTGGACCGAATCATTCCCGATCCGGTGCGTTCGGACCACTATTACGCCGAGGTTTCCAATTTCCTGCCGTTCACTCGGCCTGTGCCGTTCCGGGAAGGCGGCCACACCTACGAGACTATGCTGGCAAAACCGGATGGCTCGACCAACAAGGGCGCTTTCGGCCGGGCGGTTCGGAACATCTCGGACCGGGAATATGATCTTATATGGCGCTCGGGGTTCGGCCATGTGATCGGCCTCGACGAACGGCCGCGTCCCGCTCCCGACGCTCCAGAAGAGCCGTGGAAGCCGACCTCGCTGGTGGCGGAAGAACGGGCGCCATTCCAGTTCGACATTCCGGAGGAGCAAGACCGTCGCATCGTCGAGCAATTGGTCTCGCGCACTTTTCGCGACCGGGCCTTCGCGGCGGCGGTAAAGGATGCGTATCATGACACCTGTGCCATGACAGGGCTCAAGATCATCAACGGTGGAGGACGGTCCGAGGTTCAGGCGGCCCATATCCGGCCCGTCGAACATCGAGGTCCCGACAGCGTTCGAAACGGTATCGCCCTGTCTGGCACGGTGCACTGGATGTTCGATCGTGGTCTGCTCTCGATCGATGATGATTATGCCATGTTGGTCGCCCGGGATCGCCTACCGGATACGGCAACGCGGTTGCTCAATCCGGACGCCAAGCTCCGGTTACCCGGCCGAGCCGATTTGCTCCCACATCCCAAATTTCTCGAATATCATCGTCGAGAGATCTTCAAGGGCTGAATTGACGTCGCGAGAAAAAACCAGTCCCGACCTTCAATCCAGCAATTCACCTAGCTTTACGTCCAGCGCCGTCGCCAGCCTGTCGACGACGGTGATCGTGGGATTGCGCGCGCCACGTTCCAGGTCGCTGACATAGGTGCGGTGAATATCCGCGCGGAACGCAAACTCTTCCTGCGACCAGCCTTTCTGCTGGCGCAGGCGACGAAGATTACGGGCAAGGCGCTGCGTGACATCCACGGCGGAACGGTGCCGTTCATGTCGACGATCAATCTACAGACGATCAGTGACATTCGTGCTTGACTTCGCTGGGGTGAACAAGCGTCAGTCGCTGTCACTGTTCGTCGACACGAGGTAAATATGGCAGTACATGATGATAGCGCGACCGTCGCATCCCCGGCCGGGGTTCCCCGGACCATTCGCACCGACACAATCGGGAAGCACACGCTCCGACTGGTCGCCGTCGGCAAGACGTTCGCTGGCCTGCTGATAACGGCGGGCAAGCAGAAGGCGCGTATCGATGGCGAGGATCCCGATGCGGTATGGCGAGAGCTGAAAGCGCTCGTCGGCAAGAGCAGTGACGCCTATTTCGGGTTTGAGGGGGCGCTGACCCGCTTCCGGAGCTTCTTCCCGGATGGTTTCCAGTCCGCGCATTTCGAGAAGAGCGAACGCGATTACAAGCTGGAAGCCAAGCGCAGGTTCGATGAACAGGCGCCGCTGGACGAGGCGTTGACCGGAACCGGCTATGGCGAGGCGGCGCTGGCCGTCTTCCGGGCCACCAACCTACTGTCTCCCTATGAGAAGACCAGGCTGCAACCGCTGTTGCGTGGGCCCGACGCTGATACATTCGTGCAGGCCGCGGCACGGTTCGCGACAGGTGACATCAAGCAAGCTCTGGCAACGATGAGCGCTGTGCTGGCACGGCACGACTGCGCCAAATGGACGGTGGCGACCTATCTGCCGTTTCTGTGGCGACCGGAAAACCACATGCTCCTGAAACCGGTTGTCACCGGTGATTTCGCTGAGCGCGTCGGGCATCCGTTCGCCCATGACTATCAGCCGGCGCTCGATCCTGCCGTCTATTCAAGCCTGCTCGATCTCACGGAGACAACCCGCGAAAACACCCTGATGCTGAATCCCCGGGACAATATCGATCTGCAGAGCTTCATCTGGGTCGTCGGCGAATATCGTGACGAATGGAGGCAGGCAGAATGATGTCTGGCTCGCTCTACATGGTCGGCGTCGATGGCGAACTCCAGCGCATGCGGCCATCCGCACCGGAAAATGAAGATCATATGCAGATGCTGGTCGCGCGATATCCTGAACTGATCAGCGATGGAGATGGTGAACTGCTGCTGATCCGCCGCGAACAGGCCATTATGGACAGCGACATGGGATCAAACCGGTGGTCACTGGATCACCTTTTCGTCACCCGTGACGCCGTGCCGGTTCTCGTCGAACTCAAGCGCGCGGTTGACACGCGGCTGCGGCGCGAAGTCATAGGGCAGATGCTGGACTATGCCGCCAACGCCACCGCCTATTGGCAGACAGGCAGGATCGCCGACAGCTTTGCGCAAACCGCCCTGCAGTCGGAGCAGGAGCCGGAAGAGCTATTGCGGGCTTTTCTGGGCGATGAGGATCCCGATCGGTTCTGGGAACAGGTCGATGCCAATTTCAAGGCGGGACGGATCAAACTGGTATTCGTCGCCGACCAGATACCTCGCGAGCTTGCCCGGATCGTCGAGTTCCTCAATGATCAGATGCGCGCCGATGTTCGGGCTGTTGAACTGCGATGGTTCGCGGGAGCTAACGGCGCCATCACGCTCAGCCCGAGGGTGATCGGCGAAACGGAACGTGCGGCGGCGGCCAAACGTCCATCGGCCACGCTGGAACCGGTTTCACCACCGGAATGGCTGGAGAGGAATCTGGCCGCGATGGGGGCCGACGTTATCCCGGGCGCGAATGTCTATATGTCCATGGTCGAGCACCTCGGGGGTGAGGTAGGGATCCATTCCTCGCAGGGATCGATTTACGCGAGCTTCGTGGGCGAGGATGGGAAGGTCCTCTATCCGTTCCATCTCTGGAAAGACGCCCACCTCTCGTTCACACTGCGCTTCATCCACGCGCGTGAAAGGCTGCAGGATGAGGATGTCCGCATAGGCCTACTGGATGAACTCGTCGGGATCGTCGGGCCTCTCAAGACGATGAACACAAAGGGCTATCCCGCTTTTCCCGTCGCCCTGTTGACCCAGCCATCCATTGCCGCGGCCGTGGAGCAATGGATGAAACGGGTGCTGGATCATATCCGATAATGACCCGCCGAGGTATCAGCGCCGTCGGGCTTGATCAGCAAGCTGCAGCAACCGACCTGTATCGAGAGCGGCCAGGAACTGGACGGCGCTGTCTACCTGATCATCGTGTTTGCCATGCGGGAAGCTGGCAAGCTCGTCCTCGAAGGCCTGGAGCCAGGGAGCTTCGCGGGGAACCCAGATTTCCCCCCGCTCAAACCTGGGCGACTGCTGGGAGGCTCTGTCTTCTTTGGAACCCTGAGGTTTCTTCGCATCAATCCATCGGTGCCCGGCCCGACGGATGTTCTGGCAGAGGCTGATCCCTGATCCTACATTTTCGACGATTACCAGGCCAGCTTTCCATTTCTCCCGCTGGGTAAGGACAGCCTTCTCAAGAGCGTAAAATTCCAGGCGTTCCCGATAGACATCCAGGAGATAGCAGTCCTTCCCGGATAGCGCCCATGTGGTGCATACGCTGTAATCATTGTCGTCCTTGATATCATAGGCAGTGTCCCAGGACTGGAATATGCCCTGAACCTTATGCGGTGGTGGTGGTTCATCATAACGTGAGAGCCACTGCAGTTTGAACAGGGCGCCGCCCGGGGGCATCGGGCGCTGATTATACTGAGCCTCAAAATCCCGCTCACCCATGAGCGTCCGAAGCTGGAAGATTTCTTCCTCGTCAAACCTTGCTTCATGGAGGATTTGCCCGGCGTAGAAATCGATGTAGGCGCTCTTCGACACTGAGATTTCGAGATCCCTGTCGGCGATGAGCGGTAAGCGCAGTTCATGCCAGCCACCGTGAGCAATTAGCTGACCTGGTAAGTCTTCCATGTGGAGACGTTGAGCGATGACTGCGATCTTGCCCTTCTTCGGGTTGTTGAGGCGACTCAGGACCGTGCTTTTGAACCACTTGACGGCGTTTTCACGCATCGTTTCCGAATGGGCATCGGCGGCTTTTATGGGGTCGTCGATAATGATGAATGCGCCGCCTCGCCCTGTCAGCGTCCCGCCTGTAGAGGTGGCATAGCGGTAACCCCCGCGTGTCGTGGTCAACTTATCCAGACTGGCCCGTTTGCGATCGATATGGGTGTCTGGAAAGATGCGCCGATACCAATCGGATTCCATCAACTTGCGGGTATGGGCCGCGAAGTCTTTGGACAGATCATGCGCATAGGACACGCAGATGATCTTTTCGCCGGGATTGCGGCCCAGAAGCCATGCGGGAAAGCACACACTGCTAATGAAGCTCTTCATTGTGCGAGGGGGCATCGTAATGAGGAGGCGTCGGTTGTCGCCTTCAGCCAGCCGCATCAGTTCATAGCTTATGGCATCGATGTGCCAGTTGCGAAGAAGTTCTTCGTTATGCAGGATACGGAACGCTCCCTGCACGAACACGCTGAGATCTTCGCGGGCCAGCCCGCGAGCAGTAGCCGCAATCCGGCGGGGATCGAGTGCTATGAGCATCTGATCATTCATCGCCAAAATCCCCCTGCATCAGCAAATAGTGCTTTATCGTATCAAGGTCGTAGGCGGTCTCCTCCTCGGGGATGGGCCCGTTGTTCTCCGGAGGGCAATGACGCTCGAAAAGCGCGGTCGCCTTGTCTATCGCCTTGAGATCTCCGCTACTGGCCTTGTTGGCTAATTGGTGGAGGCTGAGTTCCATCTTCGTCAGTTTCTGAACTTTCCCGTTGATCCTGGCGGGTACCTTTGCCCCCAATGCGTCTTTCACATAGGTGCTGATGTTCCGGGACCCGCGCGGCCGTCCTTTCCCTTGCTTGTTGCCCGGTTTAAATTGGCTGTGCCTGGGAGGCTTGCCGTATCCCACTTCGTAGGGTGACTCTTGGCGTTCGTCGTCAGATGGGAATTCGTCGTCAGTCATGGCCCGCCTCCGACTGCTGATCGGCGGCTTCCTGTTCCCGGATTTCGTTCACCTGCGCGAATGTCTCACCGGTCTCCGCGAGAATGGCCTCATGGCCGGTTAGTTGCTCCCAACGGCGGATAACGACGTCCACGAAACGCGGCTCGATCTCGATGCCGCAGCAGGCGCGGCCGGTCTTTTCCGCGGCGATCAGCGTCGTTCCGCTGCCGAGGAAGATATCGAGGACAGTGTCTCCGCGCTGGCTGACGTCGAGAATGGCATCGACGCACAACTCCACGGGCTTTGGCGTGGCGTGAAATTCCAGCATCTCGTTGGCGGAAGAACCGCGCCTGTTGGCGCCTGGCGCGACCCACACATTGTTCCGGTTACGTCCATGCCGGCCGAGCTCTACATTGTTGGTCCGGGGAACCTTACCCTTGCAGAAGAGCGCGATCAGTTCGTGCGCCGAACGATACAGGCCGCCCATGGCGCCGGCTTCCTTGTACCACACAACCAGATTGACGAGGTTCAGCCCGGCGGCGAAACCAGCCGTGTAGAGGCGGTGGATCGATCGCCAGTCCATGAAGGCGAAAATAATGCCGCCTTCGATGAGCGGTGCCGAGAGCAGCATCAACACCTTGTCGAGGAATGCCTGCCATTCCGCATCGTTCATCTCGCCTGATGCCATGGCGAAATCTGCATGCTTCTGCTTACCCAGGCCACTGACGTTGCCGGGGATGGAGACATTATAGGGCGGGTCGGTCAGCACCAGATGGATGGCTCGCCCATCGAGCAGCATGGCATGAACATCTGAATCCAGCGCGTTGCCGCAGATGATCCGATGATCGCCCAGCAGCCACAGATCACCCGTGCGCGTAACCGAAGGTCCGGCAGCATCGGGAAGCTGATCTCCGGCTCCTTCGCTGCCTCCATTGTCCTCGTCGAGCAGGATGATATCCAGTTCCTGGACACTGAAACCGGTCGAGGACAGGTCCACATCGAGGTCGGTCAGATCGGCGATTTCGATGCGTAACTGATCCAGATCCCATTCGCCCATTTCCGCCGTACGATTGAGGGTGAGCCTCAGCTTACGGATTTCCGCGGACGAAAGATGGCTGATCTCAATAGCGGGGACGCGGTCCAGGCCTAAGCGCGTGGCCGCCTCGACACGGACATGACCATCGACAATCTCGGTTTCGCGAACGAGGATCGGCACGGTGAATCCGAGATCGGAGATGGATGCCATCAGTCGCCCGACGTGTTCCGCCGTCGAACGCCGCGAACGATGCGGGGAGGGACGTAGCTCCCCGAGAGCAATATGCTGTAATCGTAATTCTGGCAGGAGGTCGTTCCGGCGATTGCTGCCAACCCGTTCCGAAATCTCGCGCTCGGCTTCGAACTTGCGTCGCCGCTGGGCCGTCTTCGCCAGCTTCTGGCTCTTGAAAGCCTGGTCTCGTTCCAGTCGTCTCTTCGTTCCCATATCGACCCATCCAAACAAAAAACCGCCAACGCTTTCGCGAGGCGGCTTCGCTTGAAGGAACGAAAGCTCGACCACGCCAAAGCGCAATCCAAGCCGACCGTTCCCTCCATGGATGAGTCGTGTGCCTGTCTCCAGACACACTGCATTTATAGCTTATAAGATCTAAAGGATGCAAGGCGCGCCGTTCTCGAGGCAGCGCACGGCATCTGGACCCGCGCGCAATGGGGCGGGGCGACAGGCGGCATGCCGTTCCCCGCCCCCAGCATCGGCCGGCCTATGTCTGCCAGCCTGGTGGGCTCCGTGCGGGTTCGCCGCCATCCCCACCGCCATGCTCGATCCGCCCCACTGTGCGGCGTCTCCCATGGTCCCCGCGCTTATCGGGTCCGGGTCCCCATCAACTCGTCAGGCCGGTTCGGATGCTCCAACGAGGGTGTCGATCTCGGCGACCCGCTGGAATTCAGCGAGATATTCCTGCCGATGATGCGACAGCCAGCGAACGATCGCGGCGTTGGCAAGCAGCTTCGCGAGATATCCGCGGGCAAGCGTCAGATGCAGATTGTCGATACCGTAGCTGTCTTCGACCGACTTTATGCGGGTTTGTAGAACCGCCAGTTCCCGTTCCATGCGGGCTATCTGCTGCCGGTTGGGATTTGGCGCTGCGCCGTTTTTTCTCGGAGGTGGCTTGGCCAATTGGTCTTCCGGGGTTGCTGCGAGCAGAGCCCGGGCGAACATGACCGTGAAGTTATTCTGTCCGATCATCAGATCGGCGGCCTCGATCTGCCGCAGCGTGGACATGCGCCGCAGCACATCGAATACCTTCATGGAGCAATTGGTGTCCTTCAGGGTTTCCACGACGTCCGTGCAGATACCGTCGAGCAGTCGGAACTTTTTGCGAACCGACTGGACCTCGATTCCCAATGCCTCGGCTATCCTTTCCTGGGGTACACCGCGCTCCATCGCGCGGGCGATCATCCGATGCTCTTGGACGGGAGGCAGGCGGTTGATCCGCTTGTTGTAGGTATAAGTTTCCTCGTCTCGCCCGATCAGACATTCGACCGTGGGAACGCCGAGTTCCTTGAGCACCTCGATACGCAAATGGCCGTCGAGAAGAAAATAGCTTCCGGAGTTCTGCGGATCGGGGATGACCACCGGAGCTTCCACCAGGCCGACCGCCTTTATGGAACTGACGATCTGCGCATATTTCCTGCTTTGATGAACGCCTTCGCGGAGCTTTTTGAGCGGCACGATGGCTTCAACAGGAACCGTTACGCATTCCCGGTCGAACGCGAGCAGCACTTGCCCGTTGGCAACGGCGGCACTGTCCCCTTCGCTGCGCGTGGGCCAGTCACTCATCGACATGGCCGGCCATCCTTGATTGCAGGGCTCGCGGCATCTTCTCGAGTCTTTCCGCCCGCAGCAATGTGCTGAACCCATCATCGGCAAGCAGGTCCTTCATCGCTTCAACGATGAAGAGCAGCTGGGTCTGCGCATAATCCGACTTCTTGACGAGGAGGCGCTGCTTCTCGGCTTCGCGCTGATAAATTTCCATCAGATCGTTGGCGGTCAGATGTCGATGGCCGCCCTTCTGCCCAAACCGACCTCGGGGTAATCCCTTGTTTCGGTTACGGGCTCGCAGGTCGAGAAGCCGGCGCATCGCCGCGAGCTTCTTTCCGCGCAGATCCCCTTTATCATACGCGTCCAGGAGCACATCCTGCGCATCATCGGCTTCGGAGCGGGCGATCTCCATGGCGAGCGTGATCGGGATCAGGCCTGTCTCGACGGCTGCGAGCAGGCGTTCCTCACCGCGCTCTAGCAACGACAGCACCAGGCTGACCCAGGAGGAACTGACGCCGATCTTTTGGGCGATTTCTGTTTCACTATGCCCTCGTGAACGCAGGGCGCCCACTTCCTTCATGACGTCGATGGGGCGCTGCACCGGGCGAGCAATGTTCTCCACCAAGCTCATGACCAGACAATCGCTCTCCGGCGCTTCGATAACCACAGCCGGGATTTCCGTCTGCCCCAGCATCTGGAAGGCATCGAGGCGACCTTCGCCGCAAACCAGATCATAGCGCGGGCCTCCCGGACCGGTTCGGCGGCTGACCGTTATGGGACGTTTGAGTCCGATGGCCTCGATGTTGTTCACGATTTCCCGGTGCTGCCGCTTATTTCGTGCTCGCGGGTTCAGCACGGTGATTTTGGAAATCGGGATCATCTCGATGCTTTGGGGAAGCGATGTAACCATCAGGCGGCCTCCGCTATGCTGACTGGGGCTGCGATCTCGTAGAGATAGTCGAGGCTTTCGAACCTGTAGGCATCAAGGGACAGGCCGTTCTCTTCGGCAAGCCTCACGCGGTCGGAAGCGATATCGATCCTGGGAAACAGATAATAATCCAGGGGTGCGCGGTTCGCGGAATCCATCCGCACCACGATGGTGATGTCGGTGCCAAGGGATGTGTCAAAACGCAGTTTCCACCGGAGCAACCCCGTAGGTGTCGAGGTGCAGCGGACGATGACCACGCTGACGCTGAATTCGTCATTGACGATGATGCGATCGGTTTCCTCCTCTTGCTGGATTTCGCTGCCCATGCCCCGAAAGCCGTCGAGCACCTCATCGAGAACGTCGGGATGGAGAACGCGCAGGAAACGGTTGATCTCGACATAGCGATAATCGCGATCCGGCCTGAATCCGACCAGGCTGTAAGCGCGCAAGAGGCTACCGAAGCGGGAACTGAAGGCACTGCTCGACGGCATTCCGTCACACTCGTCGATGATGATTCCGGAGAGCAGCCCCTCGCGTTCGTAAAGCCCGCGAAGGGCCGAGAGCATCTCATCGTCGGAAAGGCGGAAGGAGCGCGCATTGATGATTGCTCGGGCTGCCTCGAAAATATCCCTTTCGACGATCGCCTCGAAGGCTCCTTGCGCGCGGATCCACATGTTGGGAGCGTTGCGGACACGCTTTTTCTTCAGCTTGAAGGAGCGCCGGTTCCAGACGTTGTCGCCGACATATTTCTCATTGATCAGCAGCTGGTGGACCGTTCCTCGCGTCCAGGCACGGCCGAGGTCCGTTGGAATGCCGCGACGGTTGAGGTCATCGGCTATATCCTGCTCGCCTCGCTTGTCGTGGACGAAGGCGCGATATACCTCGCGAATGATCGCGACTTCCTCTCCCGGGCCGGGTGTCAGGATCACCCGATCTGTCTGGATGCTCTTGTGCTCACCCCGCGCCAATGTGGCCTTGGTGTTCCCATGTTCATCGACCAGAGTTCGGCGAAGTCCAAAGCCAGCTGGGCCTCCCTGCCGATAGCCTTTCTCGATCAGGCGCCCCTGGCCTGCGAACACCTTGGTGGATAGCTCACGGCTATATTCTCCAGCCATGGCGCGTTTGACGCCTTTGACGATCGTGGAGACCGGACTTCCATCATTCTCGAACTGCTCGGCGCAATACTCGACAGCGATCCCGGCGCGTTTGCAGATATACTCGTAATACGCGCTCTCATCGGCATCCTGGAATCGGCCCCACCGGCTGACATCATATACCAGCACCATGGTGAAATCGGTGGTGCCGGCCTGGACGTCGTCGATGAGCTGTTTGAGTGCATCCCGGCCGTCGATCTTCAGACCGCTCTTGCCCGCATCGGCATAGGTGCGGACAATTTCGATCCCACGAGCAGCGGCATAGTGCCGAATTGCGTCGGCCTGGTTCTCGGTCGAATACTTCTGATGATCGGTCGACATGCGGACATATTCCGCGGCGCGAATGGGCGGACCTCCTTCTCCTTTCAGGTCAGGCTCAAGATCTCTCCATCTCGGCAACTTTGCCGCCTCCGATCCTTACAGTTCAAACACCTCAAATTGATCGCGGATTTCTGAGTGCTGTCGCGATTCGGCGCGCTCGTCCCGCTGGGACTATAGCTATCGAGGAGAGGAAAGATGTTGCCGAAAAAGGGCAAGAAGTTGCACCTCGACGAAGAGGATGTAGCTTTTGCCATGATGATAGCGGAAGCTCTGGATACGGATCTGGGCCGGACTCATCAGGGCGTGAAAACCGCCATGCGCTGGACCGGTGCAAGCGAGCGGAGCGTCAAGCATTGGTTCGCTGGATCGCATGCGCCGCGCGGACGACACCTGCTAGCGCTGATGCGCAATTCCAACCCGGTGTTGACCCGGATCCTGGTTGCAGCGGGGCGACGCGATGTGTTGCTCGCCCTGGAGGTAGCGACGCTTCGGTCCAGGCTTGAGGCGATGCTTGCGCTCCTCGATCAGTTCTCGATCGACGGCGCGCATGCCCCGGATCGGCGGGAAGCATAATTCCCGGCAGGAGAGCGCCAGCATCCCGGCCAACATATGAAGAGCAGACATAAATTCCCGTTATCGGTCTACGGGAATTCCGTTGGCATATCGGCGCAGATTGGGGCTTTGCGGCCTTCCGTGTCGAGCATCTGTAGCCAAAAACAGCGGATTTCCCGTTATATTCCCGTCAAAACGGGAAAGGCCCACCAGAGAGCGGTTCGCAGGTGACTTCCTCCACCGCCAGCATATCCTCCGCGTTTGCGGCAGCTGCTTAGGACACGATTGCCGTAACGGGCGCCCCTGCTGTCCCGAATTGGAACAGGCGATTTTACAATAAGCGTCGGAGCGGCTGTCGGAAAGCGCGCTTTTTCAATGCTATTTGCTTGGCACGGCCTTTGCACCGCCACCTGCGCATACCGGGGCGACATACATCAAGCCCCGGATCAGGAGACGGAAATGAAGACGTATCTTTTGACCGCAGCTGCCCTTGGCACTGTCGCAGCGTTCATCGCTCCAGCCCAAGCTGCGCTCATCGCCTGCCCGGCGAGCTTCGTTGCGGATGGGACTGCCAAGGTATTCAATGGCAGCAACAGCGCTGTTTCCGGTTGCCAGTACGATACTGCTACATCGCAGAGCACTGTGGCGAACCTTGCCAACATCAATGCGTCGGCATTTTTCGGCTATAGCGATTGGGCCAGCAACGGTCAGGGTCAGATCGATCCGGGCGCCGGCGGCGCAGGTTCGTTCAACCTCGCCGGTGTTGATTTCGTGGCTTACGACTACATCATCGTGTTCAAGAGCGGAGCCGGCACGCATCTGACCGCGTTCCAGTTCAACGAAGAGTTTGCCTCGGGCAACTGGACGACGCCGTTCACCGATCCGCCGTTTGACCTGCCCGGCAGGAGCACCTCGCACGGCGTGTCCCACTACTCGATCGTAAAGCGCTACAATCCGAAAGCCGAAGAGCCGCCGGTCGATGTGCCGGAGCCTGCTACGCTCGCCCTCCTTGGCCTTGGTGTGATGGGTGCCGGGATCATGCGTCGCCGCCGCGGCTGACGCGTAAGCGCCGCCACACGAAAATGGGCGTCCGGGAACGGGCGCCTTTTTCGTTTGGTGGGCCGCCTGCCCCCTCAATACGCGATCGAGAAGCGGCGGCGGGTGTGTTGCGGGGTTTCGAGTTCGTCGACGAGGGCCTTCGCGAGGTCTTCGTAGGAGATGCGGCTTTCGCCGTTTGCGTCGCGCATCAGATCGTCGGCGCCGAGGCGGTAGGTGCCCGTGCGTTCGCCGGGGCCGAAGTTCGCGGCGGGTGAAAGGAAGGTCCAGTCGGTGTCGCTCGCCCTGAGCGCATCGAGGAAGGCGGCGCCGGCGTTCACTTCCGGACGGAAGGCTTCCGGGAGCGCGGGGGAATCGAGCAGGCGTACGCCCGGCGCGACGAACAACGTGCCTGCACCGCCGACGGCGAGCACACGGGATACGCCCGCGGTGCGCATCGCGCCAAGGATGACATTCGCGTCGGTGGACACGAAACGGGCCGAGACCATGAGCGCGTCGCGGCCGCGGATGGCACCCGCAAGCGCATCGGCATCGTTCGCATCGGCGATGCGGAGCGGGATGCCGGGATCGTCCTGCGGCGCGGTGCGGACGATTCCGGTGACATCATGTCCCCGCGACCGGAGTTCAGCGACGAGACGCCTGCCGACGTTTCCGGTAGCGCCGAGAAGTGCGATCTTCATGCCGTTTCCTCCACTGTCCGGCGGAAGGCTATCGTACCGCCATCGCCTGTTTGAAGATATTGCCGCGCTGCACGGCGGACGAGCCGCCGATGATCGGCATCAGCAGCGCGTCGCGCACATAACGCTCGGCATCGAAATCCTTCACGTAGCCGTAAGCGCCGAGGATCGTCTGGCATTCGAGCGCGGCGGCCTTCGCGACCTCGGTTGCGAACAGCTTCGCCATCGAGGTTTCCGACGAGCATGGCCGCCGCTGGTTGGCAAGCCACGCTGCGTGATAGAGCGTGAGCCGCGCGGCGTGAATCTGCGTCTGCATGTCGGCGAGCTTGTGCTGGATCGACTGGAACTCGCCGATCCTGCGGCCGAACTGGCGGCGTTCCTGCGCGTAAGCCCAGGCGTCGTCCAGCGCGGCACGGGCGATGCCGATGCCGATGGCGGCGACCTCCAGCTTCTCGACATCGAGCCCGGGGCCGACGAGCATCGGCCAGCCCTTGTTCCACGCCGCCTCGCCGCCGACGAGGTTCTCGATGGGCACCTCGACGTCGTCGAAGCTGACGTCGGTGGTGGCCGCGCCCTTCATGCCCATCGCCTCGATCTTGGTGATGGTGACGCCCTTCGCGGTCGGCGGTATCAGCACGAACGACAGGTTGCGGTGCCGCTCGCCCTCAGGCCCGGTGCGGACGAGCGTGTAGATATAATCGGCGATGCCGGCGCCCGAGCAGAAGCGCTTGGCGCCGTTCACGCGGATCACGTCCCCGTGCCGCTCGGCGCGCGTCTTGACGCTGGCGAGGTCGGCGCCGGCGTCGGGCTCGGTGAGGCCGTAGGCGAACAGCATGTCGCCGGTGACGATCTTCGGCAGGATTTCGCGCTTCTGCGCCTCCGTGCCGCACTCCTCGATGTTCATGCCCGCGTAGCAGGCCGCCATGATGTAGGGTACCGAAACGGCGAGGCTGCGCCGCGACAGCTCCTCGATCACCACCATCGTCGCGAAGATATCGCGGCCGACGCCACCGTATTCCTCGGGGATGGTGAGGCCCATGACGCCGAGGTCGGCGAGCTTTTTGAAGACGTCGCGCGGGAAGTGGTTGCGCGCGTCCCACTCGGCGACGGCGCTGCGCGGCATTTCCTTCTCGATGAAGCGGCCGAGCGCTTCGCGCAGCGACGCGACGATCTCGCCTTCGTCGAAGTTCACTTTCGCTGCCCGAAAACCGGCGCACGCTTCTCGGCAAAGGCGCGCACCGCCTCGGCGTGGTCCGGCGTGATGTTGGACAGCGCCTCGTAGGCGAGACTCGCGTCCATGATCTTGGTGGCGAGATCGCGCAGGCCGATGTTCACCGACATCTTGGTCCAGCGGATCGCTTTCGTGGCGCCGTTCGCGAGGCGGTCCGCGAACGCCGCCACCTTCGCATCGAGCTCGTCCGCCGGGACCGCGTGGTTGATGAGGCCCATGCGTGCCGCCTCCGCCGCCGTCATCAGGTCGCCGGTGAGGAGGTACTCCTTGGCACGCGCATAGCCGATGAGCTGCGGCCAGATCACCGCGCCGCCGTCCCCCGCCACGAAGCCGATGGAGACGTGCGGATCGCCGATCTTGGCGTGCTCGGCGGCGAAGATGACGTCGCAGAACAAGGCGATGGTGGCGCCGAGGCCCGTGGCGTGGCCGTTCAGCTTGGCGATGATCGGCTTCTCGCAGTCGATGAGGCCGAAGACGATCTGCTTCGCCTCGCGCACGGTCTGCTCGAAGCGCACGGGCTCGTCGATCGCCTCCTGCATCCACGCGACGTCGCCGCCCGCCGAGAACGCCCTCCCCGCCCCCGTCAGCACGACGATGTCGCTGTCCGGATCGTTCGAAATGTCGGTGAAGACGCGCGCCAGTTCGGTGTGCAGCACGGCGTCAGTGGCGTTCAGCTTCTCCGGCCGGTTGAGCGTGACTTCGAGCACGCGGCCACGCCGGTTAAACAGAATCGCCTGATAGTCGGAAAACAGCGTCATTTTCGAAAGCTCCTGCGGGATCAGGCGGCGCGGAGGCCGGAGAGCACGGTGTCGTTCGAAAGGCCGCGCTCGGCGAGCCAGTTCGAGATGATGCCCACGGCTTCCGTGAGGTGCGACTTGCCGTCGGCGCCGGTGAAATAATGGTTGGCGTGATCGATGGTGATCTTGACCTTGTCCTTCGAGCCCATCGCCGCGAACATCTTGTCGGTGTGTTCGGGCGGGCAGGCGTCGTCAGCGCCGGCGGTCATCACCATGCCGGGCACGGTGATGCGCGGGCCGGAATCGACGGAGTCGAACTGCGCGTAATCGTAGCTCCACTGCGACAGCCAGCCGCGCAGCGAGTTGAAGCGCGCGAGCGCGGCGGCGCTCTGGTTCACCACGCGCGGATCGCCCAGATACGTCCAGTTCGGGCGGCGCTGGTTCGGGTCGACGGTGGGGTCGATCCAGCGCGGATCGGCCATCGTGCGGTGGACGACGAAGCAGAATTCGCCGTGCGTGTCGCCCTTCGCCTTCAGCGATGCGAGCTTGGCCTTCGCCCATTCGCTGATCTTGCGGTTCCGTGCGATCTGCGCGGCGCGGTAGGTCGCGATAAAGTCCGCCGCATAGGGCGGCTGTGCGGGGTTCGCCGGATCGTAGAGATCGAGCGCCGGATCGCGCCTGTCTGGGTCCAGCTCGTCGAGTACCGAGGGATCGATCTGGCCGGTGAGCAGCTTGTGACGGCTGCGGTGCGAGGCGACGAGCATGAGGGCATCGCCGGGAATGAGCTTCGCGCCGGCGAGCGGCGTCTCCTCGCCTGAGGCCGTCAGCTGGACGACCGGCTTCTCGGCCTCCGCCTGATAGCCCGCCATCAGCGAGCCGCCGCCGCTCCAGCCGAGCAGCACGACCTTCTTGTAGCCGAGCCGTTCCTTCGCATCGCGCACGCAGGCGCCGAGATCGAGGACGACATTCTCCATCTCGAGCGCGGCGTCGCCGTTCGAATAGCGCGAGGCGCAGGCGATGATGTGGTGGCCGGCGCGGGCGAGCTGCGCGAACACCGGCAAATAGGCCGGGGCGCCGATCGGATGCATGACGATGAGCGCGGTGTCTGACGGATTCTCGCCGCGCATGAGCTGCGCCTGAAGCACGATGGCGTCGTCGATGGCGCCGTAGACATCCTTGCGGACCCGGTCCTCGCGGTGGACGATGAGGAAGGGCGTGCGCGTGTATTTGACGGGCTGCGACATATGGGTTCGCTCCTGATGGGCTAGACGGTCCTGCTGCCGCCGTATTCGGCGCGCAGCGCGGGCTTCGAGACCTTGCCGGTGACATTGCGCGGCAGTTCCTCGACGATGACGAGATGCTTGGGCTGCTTGTAACGCGCGAGGCGGCCGTCGCAGGACAGGCGCAGGTCCTCGAGTGTGAGCACGGTGCCGCTTTCCAGCACGGCGATGGCAAGGCCGACTTCACCCCACTTGTCGTCGGAAACGCCGATGACGGCGACCTCGCGAACGGCGGGGTGCAGGACCAACACCTGCTCGACCTCGGCCGGGAACACGTTCTCGCCGCCGGACTTGTACATGTCCTTCACGCGGTCGACGATGTAGAAGAAGCCTTCGTCGTCGCGCCACGCGACGTCGCCAGTCTTGTGCCAGCCGCCGGGGCGCTCGATCGCTGCGTCCTTGCCGTAGTAGCCGGGCGTGATCGAAGGCCCGCGCACCCAGATCTCGCCGGGTGTGCCATTCGGCACCGCATTGCCTTCCTCGTCGACGAGACGCACTTCGATGTGGATCGATTTCTGCCCGCAGGAGCCCGCGACGATCTTGTCCACGCGGTCCGGGTTCATCGAGGTGACGGTCGGGCCGGTTTCGGTGCCGCCGTACTGCGGGGTGAAGCGCCCGCCCTTCTCGGCATAAATATCGATGAGCTTCTGCGAGCAGCGCCCGCCGCCCGCGACGAGGCCGCGCGTGTGGCGGAGGTCCGCGCGCTGGAACGGCTCGCTGTCCGCGATCATCTGGAACATCAGCGGCACGAGCGTGATGTGGGTAACCCCGTTCGCGGGGTTCCCGACATACTCCGCCGCAATCGCGGGGTCGAAGCGCGCCGAGACCGTCACTTGCCCGCCGAAATAGAGGATGGGGTTGCTGAGGCTGTTGATGCCGCCAGCGTGGAAGAGCGGCAGCGGCGCGAAGACGTGGCTGTTCGGCTCGGCCACCGCGCAATACTGCACCTGGTTCAGCGCCTGCCACACCATGCCGCCCGCCGTGATGATCGCAGCCTTGGGCTTGCCGGTGGTGCCCGAGGTGAACAGCACCATCAGCGGCGCGTCGGGATCGATCTCGCCGTGCGGTTCGATACGGTTTTCGGGCGACAACAGCTGGTCAAGCTCCGCGCCCGGATTCCAGCGCAGCACGTGCGGAATGGCGAGGCGTTCCGCCACATCGCGCGCGACGCTTTCCCACTGCGGATCGGTGAGCATCAGCTTCGGCGACAGCTCGCGCACGAGTTCGGCAAGCTCCGGCGCGGTCAGCCGGAAGTTGAGCGGCACCCACACGAGGCCAGCGCGCGCGCAGGCGAACTGCATCTCGAAGTGACGAATGTCGCCGTCGGAAAGGTTGCAGATGCGGTCGCCGGGGTTGAGCCCGAGGCCATGCCGCAGCGCCCACGCGATCTGCCCCACACGCGCTTCCAGCTCCGCCCATGTTCGCGTCTCGCCGGTATCGTGGTTCATGAGCGCGATCGCGCCCGGCTGCGTTCGGGCATGATGCTCCACCCAGTCCGCCGCAGCGAATTTCCGTGTCAGACTATCCACCCCATCCTCACCCTTATCGCTCCGCTTTTATGGACGAGTACCTAACACTGCAAGTTTATGCCTGCAATCGCTGAGCCGCCTTTTGTGGAGCGAACCTGACAAAAAAGTTCGCTCCCGGCGGAAAGAGCCGCTAAATCGGCGGCGGGGCAAACAAACGCCGGGAGACAGTTACCGCATGGGCCGGCCAAAGCAGGCATTGATTTCGCGCCGCAAGACGCTGGAAGTGGCGCTTCGGATCATCGACGAGGAAGGCCTCGACGCGCTCAGCATCCGCCGCCTCGGCGACGAGCTGAACGTACGCGGCATCTCGCTCTATCACCATTTCAAGAGCAAGGAGCACATCCTTGTCGGCGTCTGCGAACTGGCGCTTTCGGATGTGCGGACGCCGAGCACGGCGAATGTCGACTGGCACGACTGGCTGACGCGGAACGCGACCGCCTATTACACGGCGCTGCGCGCGCACCCGAACCTGATCCCGATCCTGATGCGCCGCCATCCGCTGCGCATCGGGCTCGCCGAGCACAATGCGACCGCGGGTCTGCTCGCGGTGCAGGGTGTTCCGCCCGGCGCGATCATGGCGCTGCTCGACGGCACGGAGTCGCTCGCGCTCGGCTGCGCCGCCTATGAATCCGCGGTGGAGAGCGACAAGGGCGAGGACGACTGGTCCGCCGCCTATCCCTTCCTCTACCACGTCAGCCGCAACCGCGAACTTCCGCAGGCGCGCACGTTCGAGGTGATGGTGCGCGCGGTGGTCGATTCGATCATCGCGGAATACGAGCGTGCGAATGGTGGGAAAGCCGCGGCTCAGTCCGCGTAGCTGCCACGCTTGCCTTCGATGAAGGCTGTGCGCCCGGCTGAAGCTTCGCCGAGGATGTTGAGCTCGTAGGTGTAGCTCATCTCGGCGCGATACAGCGCCATCATTTCGTGCGCCTTCGTGGTGTTGCCGAGCGAGGTCTTGAGGCGGCGCATCGCCTGCGGGCTCTTGCTTGCGACACGCGACGCGACGGCGCGCGCTTCCGCCGCGACCGCTTCCGCTGTCTCGACGAGGCGGTAGATCGTGCCGAGCGCATGAAGCTCCTCGGCGAGCACTGGGTCCGCCGTCATCATCGCGGCGCGCACGCGCTTTTCCGGCATCAGTTTCAACGCTTGCACCGCGCCTGCGGTCGCGCCGTTGTCGATCTCCGCCATCACGAAGCGTGTGCCGCGCGATGCGACGATGATGTCCGCCGAGCCCGCGACGAGTGCGCCGACGCCGACGCAATAATTGTGGATGCCTGCGATCACCGGGACGGCGCATTGCAGCACGGCGAGGCTCAGCGTCATCGAGCCTGACGACTGGCCGAGGATGCCTTCGAAACCGGGCAGCGCCTCGACCTCCTTCACGTCCCCGCCGCCGCAGAACCCGCGCCCATCGGCGCGCAGAACGACGGTGCGCACCTCCGCCTCCCCCGCCACGCGGCCCAGCCGGACGGCGAGATCGTGGAGCAGCCCGATGCTGAACGCATTGACCGGTGGGCGATCGATGACGATCTCGAGGATGCCGTCCTCGTGCAACTCTTCCCTGAACATCGTCTCACTCCATCAGCTTCCGGGCGACGCCGGGGATTGCAGTTTCACGCAGGCACCGGCACCGGCGCAAGCGCCCGTGCCGCAAGATGCCCCTCGCGGATCGCGGTTTGCAGGTTGCGCCCGGCGAGAGCGTCGCCGATGCGCACGAAATTGACGCCGAGCGCTTCAAGCTCCGCCGCCAGCGCGTGCTGGCCGCCGCGGATCGGCACCCAGACAATCGTATCGGCGGCGAACGTCTCCACGCGCCCGCCGAACTGCGGCTGCACGTCGGCGCTCCCCGGACGCGCTGCGACGACCCGGCTGCCGACGCGCAGCGTGAAATCGCCGCGTGCGTAGAGGCGTTCGAGCGCGGATTGCGTACGCAGTGTCACGTCGATGAGCGGCGCGAACAGCTTGTGGCGCGTCACGAAGGTGACCGCGAGGCCCTGTTCGAGCAGATGCTCGGCGGCGGCGATCGCCTCGTAGTGGCCGTGCTCGTCGACGACGACCGCGCTCTTTCCCCAGTCCCGCCCGCGTTCACCGAAGAGATCGAGCGTCGAGACAAGACGCGTTCCCGGCGCGGGTTCGAGCGCGTCGGCGGGAGACTGCACCTGGCGCAGCGGCATGTCGAGATCGGCGCCGACGGCGAGGATCACCGTGTCGGCGCCCTCCTCAGCGATGTCGGCGGCATCGAGATAGGTCGACAGCCGCACGTCGACGCCGAGCCTGTACACCTCCTGCTCAAGCCAACCCGCGATGTCGCCGATCGTGCCCATGCGCGGCGCCGGACGGTAGACGTTGGTGAGGCCGCCAAGCGTCGGCATCGCCTCAGCGAGCGTGACCTTGTGCCCCGCCGTGGCAGCGATGCGCGCGGCTTCGAGCCCACCGGGACCACCGCCGACGATGAGTACGCGCTGCAGCCGTTCGGCGGGCGTGATCCTGCGTTCGGCGAGCCGGCCCTCCTCCCCTGCCGCCGTGTTGACGACGCAGCCGAGCCTGCCGAATGTCGCAGCGCGGCCGATGCAGCCCTGATTGCAGGCGATGCACGGGCGTACGCGCTCGGGGTGCCCGGCGGCGGATTTCGCGACAATCTCGGGATCGGCGATGTGCGCGCGCACCATCGAGATCAGATCGGCCTCGCCCTCGCGCAGCACCTGCTCGACCTCTTCGAGCGTGCGGAAACGCCCGTTGAGCAGTCTCGGCAGGCCGAAATCGGCGACCGGAGGCGCCGTGTAGGGAATCTGGAAACCCGTGGGCGCGTCCATGCCGCCCACCTGCCGCTGGAGCGCATAGTAATCGCCCCACGACATGTTGACGTAGTCGATCAACCCCTCGTCGCGGAGCCGTGCGGCGACCGTCGCCACGTCCGCCATCGCGAGGATACGCGGATCGGCGCTGTCGCTGAGCCGCACGCCGACGGCAAAGCCCGGCGACACGGCATCGCGCACCGCGCCGAGCACCTCGCGCAGCAGGCGCATCCGGCCTTCGAGGTCGCCGCCGTATTCGTCCTCGCGTTGGTTGTGGACGGGCGAGAGGAACTGCGCGAGCAGGTAGCCGTGCCCGCCGTGTATCTCGACACCGTCGAGCCCGCCCACCTCGCAGCGGCGCGCGGCGGCGGCATAGGCCGTGATGATTTCGGCAATCTGGCGTCGGGTGAGCGGGCGCGGCGCGATGCCGGCGATGTGGCTGGGCACCGTACCCGGCGCGAGCGGCGGCGCACCATCCGGCTGCGGATAGATGTGGCCGCCGTGCCAGAGCTGCTGGAACACGCGCATCCCCGTGGGCGCCATCGCGGCGGCGAGCGCGCGGTAGCCATCAATGATCGAATCGTCGAGATTGGCGAGCGACAGCACCGACGAGGGATGCACCCCCGCCGCCTCCAGAATGGTGAGGCCGACCCCGCCTTCGGCACGCGCAAGGTGATAGGCGATGAGTTCGGGCGTGATGCCACCGCCGCGCGCCATCATCGTGGCGTGCGCGGTGCGGGCGATGCGATTCTTCACTTCGACACCGCCGATGGCGATCGGGCTCAGCGCGCGCTGGTACATGCCATCCCTCCCCGTCGTTTACATTTATATCTAACATCGTTAGCTATTCAACGGTCGCGAAGACAAATCAAGAGGAATGGGGATGGCAGTGGCGACACGCGGTGTGTTGGACGGGCTCAGGATTCTGGAAATCGGACACTTCGTGGCGGCACCGTTCGCAACGCGCCTGCTCGCCGACCTCGGCGCCGATGTCATCAAGGTGGAACCGCTCGCGGGAGACCCTGCCCGGCAATGGGGCGAGCAGGTGGACGGGCATTCGCTCTGGTGGTCCATCCACGGCCGCAACAAGCGCGTGATCTCGCTCGATCTCAAGCACCCGCGTGCCCGTGATATCGTGCTCGGGCTTGTCCGCCACACCGATGCGCTGATCGAGAATTTCCGGCCCGGCCAGCTCGCGAAGCTCGGCCTCGGCGCCGACGTGCTGCGCGGCGCCCGCCCCGATCTCGTGATCGCGCATATCTCCGGCTATGGCCAGACCGGCCCCTACCGCGACCGCGCCGCGTTCGGCGTGATCGGCGAGGCGATCGGCGGTCTCCGCCACCTCACCGACCATCCGCCCGGCACCAGCGACCTGCCGCCAGTGCGTGTCGGCGTCAGCGTCGGGGATTCGGTTTCGGGGCTCTATGCGGTGATCGGCGTGCTCGGCGCGCTCTGGCAGCGCGACCGCGCGAAGGGCGACGGCAAGGGGCGAACCATCGACGTGGCGCTCACCGAAAGCATCCTCAGCCTCATGGAAGGAATGCTCCCCGAATACGGCGCCCTCGGCAAGGTGAAGCAGCCCGCAGGCGGCGGCATCGCCACCGCCGCGCCCACAAACGCCTACCCCACCGCAGACGGCGCATGGATCCTCATAGCCGCCAATTCGGAGCCGCTGTTCGCCCGGCTGATGCAGCTCATCGGGCGCCCCGAGCTGATCGGCGTGCCGGAATACGCGGGCAATCAGCAACGCGTCGCCAATGTCGCTGCGCTCGATGCGCTGATCGGCGCGTGGACGCGCACGTATCCGGTGGATGCGCTCGTGCAGATGCTGGAGGATGCCGACATCCCCAGCTCCAAGGTCTACACTGCAGCCGATATCGCCGCCGATCCGCAGTATCGGGCGCGCGGCATGGTGCGGGATATCGTGGACCCGAATTTCGCTGCGCCGGTGCTGCATACGGGCGTCGTGCCGCACGTTGTGGAAGCCCCCGGCGGCGTGCGCTGGGCGGGGCCGGCTGTCGGCGCACATACCGACGCAGTGCTTGGCGAACTGCTTGGGCTCGATCCCGCCGCGCTTGCGGAATTATACGCCGAACGTGTGATCGGCTGATCAGGAAAGCGAACCGGGCGGACCCGAAGGCCCGCCCGTCGCGATCTTAGAACTGGTACCCGAGCCGGACACCGTAGACGCGGGGCTCATCCGCCGCGCGGCGATCGGCCTGCACCGCGGCGGACACGTTGCGGAAGCGCACCTCGTCCGTCAGGTTACGTGCCCACGCCGTCACCGAAATCCGGTCGCCCGGGAAATTGTAGGTAAGGTTCGCGTTGATGACGAGGTGCTCTTTTTCCTCGAGACGGTTGCCCACGTCCCAATAGAACGAGGTCGAGTAATAAGCGTTCGCGGACGGCACGATGCTGGCGCCGTTCCCGAGTTCATGGCGGTAGCTGACCGCCGCGTTGAACGTGAATTCCGGCGAGCGCACGTTTTTGTTGCCGGTCACGTCGCGGATCACCGACTGGTTGCGCCCGTCCCCGCCCAAAACCGGGATGAAGATCTGCGCGTTCGGGAACTTGGAGAATTCCGCGTCGAGATACGAAGCTGACAGGCGCACATCGAGCCCCTGCGACGGACGCAGCGCGAATTCGACATCGAAGCCCTTCGTTTCCACCTCTGCCGCGTTCGCCACCAGGATCAGGTTGGTCGCAGGATTGAGCGCCTGCACCTGAAGATCCTTGATGTCGTAGCGGAACGCCGAAACGTTGAGCGTTGCGAGCGCCCCGAGGCGCGTCTTCACGCCGATCTCGTACGCATCCACGGTTTCAGGATCGACGGCGACGGTGGAGAGGCCGTTCGCGTTGAACGTGCCGCTCTTGAAGCCCTGCGAGAAGCTGGCATAGGCCATGAAATCCCGGCTCGGGTGATAGGCGAGCACGACGCGCGGCGTCACGGAATCCCAGGATTTGTTCGCGTTGTTGACCGCCGGATTGCCGTTGATCTGCCCGTCGTAATGCTTCTTTTCGTAGCTGTAGCGGAGGCCGCCGGTGATCTCGAAATCGCCGAGCGCGTAGGTGGCATCCGCGAAAGCCGCGAGGGCTTCCGTCACCTGCTGCGCGGTGATGACCGTCGTTGCCGTTGCCGATTGCACGCGCAGCGGATCGTACTTTGCTTCCTGACGCAGATAGAAACCGCCGAGCACCCACGTGAATGGGCCATCGCCGCTGGAATTCAGCTGCAGTTCCTGCGTGAAGTTGGTGCCGCTCTCGGTATTGCCGATCTGGCTGAGCAGCGCGGGCGTTGTATCGGAATCGTAGTTGATGGATTCGGTGTAGAACCAGCGATGTGCCGTGGTCGATGTGAGGCTGACCGCACCCAGATCCCACTTGATCCGCGCCGACAGGCCTTCCTGCTCCGCAAGATAGCGGACATCGCCATTGCCGATGAAATCATACGGGCCGGACGGCAGCAGGCCGCCGGGCAAATAGCCCTGATAGCCGCTGATCGGCTGGACGAGGATCGGGCTCGCATCATCCGTGCGCATCAGGTCGCCCGAGATGGTGATCGACAGGTTTTCAGAGGCATTGAACAGCGCCGCACCGCGCAGCGTCCAGCGCTCGCTTTCACCGATCTTGCCGCCTGCGAAGCTGTTGGTGAACCACGGATCGTGGCTGTCGTAGTTGCCCGCGAGCGAGACCGCGAACTGATCGCTGATCGGCCCGGTGATGAAGCCCTGCGCGGAGACGGCATTGTAGTTGCCGTAGCCGAGCTGGAAGCGCCCTTCCGGATTGAACTGGGGCTGGCGCGTCGTGATGATGATCGCGCCGGTGTTGGCGTTGCGACCGAACAGTGTGCCTTGCGGGCCCTTCAGCACCTCGACCGACTGCACGTTCGCAAGCTCGTAGAGCTGGCCGTTCACGGTCGGCATGTAGACGCCGTCGATGTAGGTCGCCGCGCTGCCCTGCTCACCGAGGTTGGTGACCGTGGAGCCGACACCGCGAATGAACGGCTGCACATAGCCGCCGCTTTCCGTGATCGTCATGCCGGTCACTGCCTGCGCGAGATCGTGCGTGGAGGTGATGCCCTGCTCTTCCATCTGCTTCGAGGTGATGGCGGTGACGGCGATCGGCACGTCCTGCAGGCGCTGCTCGCGGCGCTGCGCGGTGACGATGATCTCCTCGACCTGCGCGGTCTCCGCCGCCTCCTGTGCGGAAGCCGCGGACACGCCGAGGCCTGCGACAAGCGCAACCGCAGCCGTCGACACATAGAAACAGGATTTCTTCATGGATTTTTCTCCCCACACCAATCGTTATTTGCAGCGGATCGCTGAGCGATTCCTTGGCTTTTGCAGCGCCTCATGGGGACGCTTTGAAATTTAAACTAATGGTGCTTTGTTTTTGTGTCAATCAAACTTGTGTAATTGCAAATTACGCGCAGATTTTCGTTTTATATCGCTGTACGATAGAGTGATAAAACGCGGTTTACACCGCGTTCAGGCAGCGTCCACTGCGGCCATGCGCGCGTGGAATGCGCGGCGGGAACGGAGCGCGACAGGGATGATGATCGCAGCCATCACGGCCTCGACAATCACCACCGCGACACCAAGCCCGCGCGCGCCCGAAAGCGAGTCGCTGAGGAGCCCGACGGCTGTGGGCCCAATCCCCAGTCCGCACAGCGTGTAGGTCATCATGTTGAACGAGGCCGCCACACCGCGAAACCGGTCGGGCGTCAGCATCTGCATTCCCACGTAAAGCGATGGCAGCACCAGCGTGGAATTGAAGATGAACAGCACCAGCGCCAGCGTGGCAAGCGGCACGCCGGGTGCCGCGACAAGGCCAGCCGCCGTCGTCAGCGAAATCACAGCGCCGAGGGCCATAACGAGCAGCGGCGCGCCCGGAACGCCGCGCGCGCGCAGCCGATCCAGCAGCACGCCGCCCGCGATCGTGCCCATCGGTCCCGCGACGATCCCGATAATGCCGATGAGCTGTCCCGCCTCCGCCGTCGTGAACCCCTGGAGACGCACGAGCAGGCTCGCCGACCAGCTGGTGAGCGCATAGCCCGTTGTCGCCGTGCAGCTGCCGACGACGAGGAACGGCGCATACGCCCGCATATTCCCGAGCAGGTAGCCGACACCTTCGCGAAGGCTGGCGAGTTGCCCGCGCCAGGCGGACTCAACGGCGTGCGCGCGCGGCGGCTCGCGCATCCACAGGAATAAGAGGAGCACGGGGATGGCGGCGACACCCGCAACGAAAAACAAGGCCTGCCACGGAACGAGCGGATCGAGCCCCGGCAGCGCAAGCCCGCCTGCCGCCTGCACCCCGGCAAGCACCGCGCCGCCGCCAAGGAATGCGAATCCGTAGCCGAAGTTCGCGCCGAGCCCGAAGATCGCCGTGCCGCGCGCGAGCTGCGCCGGCGGGAAATAGGCGGCGAGAAGCGACATGCCGGCGGGCACCAGGCACGCCTCCCCCAGCCCCACGAGAATGCGCGCGGCGAACAGGGTTTCGAAGGACGTGGCGAAAGCCGCGCCCACCGTCGCCATGCTCCAGAGCGCGAGGCCGAGCATGATGAGATTGCGGCGATTGACGACATCGGCGACGCAGCCGAGCGGCACGGCGAACCCGCAATAGAGAATAGCGAAACCCGTACCTTGCAGCAGCCCGAGCTGCGTGTCTGAAAGCTCCATCGCCGCGCGCACCGGCTCGGTGACGAGCACCATGATGAAGCGGTCGATGACGGCGATGGTGTGCGCCGCGCAGAGCACTGCCGCGACATACCATTTGTGGGCGCCGCTGCGGTGCGCGAAGTCGCCGGCGGCGGCCACGCTCGCCATGCTCAGCGCGGCTCCGGCTTCATCGCGCCCATGTCGAAATAGTCCCGCCAGTGCGTGATGAGGCCGTTTTCGACCTCGAACGTGCCCATTACGGGAATGGTGATGCGGTCCGTGCCGCGCACGAAGCGATCGATGCGCTCGGTAAGCACGACATTGCCCTTGGCGACGATGTTGAGGACGATCCATTCTGCGGAATCGACCGGCCATGACGCGAGATAGGCGCGCACAGCCTCCCGACCCGTGACCGGCTTCAGCGGCATGTTGTGATAGACGATCCCGTCCGCCATCAGGCCATAGATCGCGTCCTCGTCGAGCCGGTTCCACGCATCGACAAAGGTCAGCACCGTCTCTTCGGCGGTCATCACCTTCTCCCGCAGATCGTTATACGTGCGTCTGTCCGCGCACTTGTTTTCCTAACATTGATAGATATTGTTAGGCAGGAAGCTGCGCGAGGGCAAGCGCGAAAGGGAGAAAGCATGGCCGACACGTCTGAGGCGATCCGCATAATCACCGAAAAGGCGGCCATCACCGACGTGCTGCATCGCTATTGCCGCGCCGTCGATCGCCGCGACGCCGATCTGCTGCGCCGCGTCTATTGGCCGGACGCGATCGACGACCACGCCGTGTTCAAGGGAAACGTCGAGGAGTTCATCGCCTACAGCTTCCCGTTCCTTGAAGGCGTGATGACGCAGCACACGATCACCAACATCATGATCGACCTGACAGGGCCGGATGAGGCGTTCTCCGAATGCTACTTCTCCGGCTTTCACGATTTACCGGCAAAGGACGGCGAACGGCTGGAGCGCACCGTCGGCGGACGCTACCTCGACCTCCACGAGCGTCGCGGCGATGAATGGCGCATCAAGAGCCGCACGCTCGCGATCGATTGGTACAACGAGCGCCCCGGCAATTCAGTGTGGGACAGTGGCCGCTACGCGAACCTCCCCCACCGCGGCGGCGCGAAACCCGATGACCCGCTCTACCGCCTGCACCCGTGGGGCACGAAGCTCTAGGCGCCGTGCGTCGCCGTGGGCGAAGCCGTGCGCTCCGGGCTGTCGATCGCACACTCGCGGGTAATGAGATCGTAAGCGAAGACGAGCTTCGTCCAGCCGCTGACGATCGTTGCGAAAAAGCCCAGCTCAAGGATTTCCGCATCGGAGAAATACGCCGCGAGCCGAGCGTAAAGCGTCGGCGTGAGCAGTGGGTCGGCGTTGCGGATCACGAACAGTTCGGCGAGCGCGAGCACGGCCTGCTCCTGCGCGCTGAACAGCGGGCTCGATGCATCGCCCATGGCGTCGATCTGCGCCTGTGACCAGCCGGCGGCGAGCGCGGCGGGGACGTTGTGCGCATTGCAGACGAAACAGCCATTGGTGAGCGAGAGCTTCAGACGCACCAGCTCCTTCCACTTGCGATCGACGACCATGTCGCCGCCAGCATTGTCGAAGAGCGCGCCGTAGAAATTCGCCTGATACCAGCGATAGAGCGCCGGGTGATGGCCGAACACTTCGAGACGCACGCCGTCCCCGGCGACATCGATGCTCGCCTCGCGGAGCGCGCGCAGATCGTCCGGTAAGGCTTCGGGCGCGACGCGGCCCAGCAATGGATTCGGCACAACCTACCTCCCACACCTGCTTTTTTCGCAATTTATACAATCATCGTTAGATAATGAACCTCAAAAAACAACACCAGCCTTTGAACAGCGTTGCAAAGACGTCGAGAATATCGTTATCTATCGATGTAAGCCGGAAAATGGGCGCCATGGGGAGATGGGAATGTCAGCCAGCGCAGCGACGATCGACGCCGACTTCGATGTCAATTTCGCCGATCCCGCCTTCCTTGCCGATCCGTGGACGCCGCTCACGCGCCTTCAAGAGGAAGCGCCGGTGTTCTTCAGCCGCAACCAGGGCGGCTGGGTGATCTCCCGCCACGAGGACGTGCGCGCCTGCTATGCCGACCGCCGGCTTTCGGCGGCGCGCGGCGACCAGTTCTTCCGGGGTATGCCGCCCGAGATCCTAGCGCAGACCGAGGCGGTGCGCGCCTTCAACCGCTACAACGTCAACCGCATGGACGGCCGCGACCACACGCGCGTCCGCGCGCTCCTGCTGCGGGCGTTCGACGCTGGCGCAATCCGCAAGGTCGAACAGTTCATCGGCGAGGTCGTCGAAGACGTGCTCGACGAATGCGGGCGGCTCGGCAAATTCGAATTCCTTGAAACCGTGAGCGCGGTGCTGCCGACCCGCGTGATGCAGCGCCTGTTCGGGTTGCCCGACGAATATCGTCCGTTGTTGTTCAATCTCGCCAGCCAATTCACATCGGCGAGTTCCGCGGCCGCCGTCACGCCGGAGCTGCTGATCCAGCTCGACAAGGCGATCCGCGCCATCAACGCCGTGTTCGATACGTTCATTCCGCTCCGCGAAAAGGAACCGGGCGATGATCTCATCTCGATGATGGTCCATGCCCGCGACGGACTGAACAAGCTGAGCCACGAAGAGATGCTCTACAATCTCGTCGGTCTCGTCGTCGCCGGGGCGGAAACCACCGCCCATTCGCTCGCCACGCAGACCGCGCGCATCGCCCGCGACCCCGCGCTCACGCAGCGGCTGCGCGACGATCCCGACTGCGCCTTCGCGCTCACCACCGAACTGCTCCGCTATCCGGGCACGGTGAAGTGCATGACGCGCTATGCGGCCGAGGATATTGAGCTGCGCGGTCAGAAGATCGCCAAGGGCGATCTCATCTGGATCATGAACGCTGGCGCCAATGTCGACACGCGCGTTTTCAGCGACCCGTTCACGACGATCATCGACCGCCCCAACGCACGCGATTCAATGGCGTTCGGACCGGGGCTCCATTTCTGCATCGGGCACCTGCTGGCGCGCACCGAGCTTGCCGAATTCCTGAAGCGCGCCTTCCGCCGCTTCGACATCGCGATCCTGCAGGACGATGTCGAAATGCTCTCCAGCTACATTTTCTACGGCTTCCGCAGCCTCGACGTCCGCTTCACAGCGCGCTGATCCATGACACGACTTTCGGGAAAGGTCGCGCTCGTCACCGGCGGCGCACGGGGCATCGGGCGCGCGATCGTCGAGCGTTTCGCGGCGGAAGGCGCGCACGTGATGATCGCCGACATCGTGGAGGATGAAGGCCGCGCGCTTGCCGCAGCACTACCCGATGCGATGTTCCACACGCTCGATGTCTCGAAGAGCGCGGACTGGGATGCGGCAATCACGGCGCTACAGGCGCGGTTCGGGCCGCTCGGCGTGCTCGTCAACAATGCCGGAACCAGCATGAGCGGCTCGATCGCCGACGCCCCGGAGGCGGACTGGCACCGGATCATGGACATCAATGCGCTCGGCGCCTTCCTCGGCTGCCAGCGCGCGGTGCACGCGATGGGCGTGCACGGCGGCTCCATCATCAACGTCGCATCGAGCCGGGGCCAGCGCCCGTCGTCCGGGCAAGCGATCTATTCGGCTTCCAAGGCGGCCGTGCTCAGCCTGACGCGCAGCGTCGCGCTCCACTGCGGCGAAAACGGCCTGCCGATCCGCTGCAACGCGCTCTGCCCCGGCGTCATCGAAACGCCGCTGCTGCGCCAGCACATGGCGAGCCTCGGCGATGAAGCTGCCGCGCGCGTCCAGCTCGGCGCGATGCAGGTGATGAACCGCATCGGACAGCCCGAGGAGATCGCCGCCGCCGCCCTGTTCCTCGCCTCCGACGAGGCGAGCTTCGTGACCGGCGCCGAACTCAACGCCGACGGTGGCTTCCGCATCCGCGACTAGCGCGCGAAGAGCGCCTTCAGGCCTTCGATGCTGGCCCTGTAGAACGCTTCGATGCGCTCGCCGAGCGCGTCCGGCGACACGCGAAAATCGCGCGCTTCGGAAGACCAGGCGATCCGCGTGCCACCGCCCGGCAGCGCCGTGAGCCGGATGTATCCGCGCACGTCCGCCGCAGGCAGGCCGTGCGGTTCCAGAATATCGTATGCAATCTCGTAGCGACTGGCATCGAGATCGACGAGCCGTTCGCGCACGGTGCGCTCGCCGAGCGTGAGGGTGCGCACCGCGCCGATCCCCTGCCCTTCGATCCCGCACGCATCGACACCGGCAATCCAGCGTTCGACACCATCGAAGCGCGCAATCTCGGGCCAGAGCCTGTCGACGGGCGCGTCGAGTTTCGCGCGAACCTCGGCGTAGCGACGGCGCGCGCCCGCGAGCATTTCCAGCACGTCGACGAGGTCATCCGGCATCGACAGGAACGGCGAATGACCCGAATCGATCTCCACCACATCGATATCCGGGTGCGCGGCGATCATCGCGCGCTGCACGCCGACACCGATCGCGGCGTCCTTCAGGCAGACGATATAGGTCTTGGGAACACCCGCGAACGCAGCGCCGAGCGCCACGGGCGTCGTCAGATAATCCGTATCGGTCGGGCAGAGCGCGGCCACCGCGCGCCGCGCAACGTCCGGCGCGCAATCGGCATAGAACAGGTCGTGCGCGCGCTCGGGGCGCACACCCGCCCATTCGCCGCCATCGTAAAGAAAACTCCCTTCGCTCCCGCGAAAATCCTCGAAGCGGCTGAAATCCGCGCCGGACTCGCCATCGACCGGCAGCAGCGCCGTCAGATAGACGAGCCGCCGGATCGCACCCGGCGCCTGTTCGGCAGCGCCCGAGATGGAAAGCCCGCCGAGCGAGTGCCCCACAAGGATGACCGACTCGCCCGCAGCCTCGACCGCTTCGACGGTCGCGGCGATGCCTTCGGCAAGCCCCGCGCGTGGAACGCCATGCCCATGCCCCGGAAGCGCAACGGCATCGACGCTGTGTCCGCGTGCGCGTAGCCGTGCGGCGACCCCGTTCCAACAGTCGGGGCCATGGCAGCCGCCGTGGACGAGAACGAAGGCCGCCAAGTCAGGCGGCCTTCAAGCGGCGTCCCGGCGTGAAGGTGATCGGCAGCGTCTTCAGCGCACGCGCCTCGCTCGGCGTGTATTCGGGGCGGAAGTCGTCCGGCACGCTGAAATCGGGAACGCGCGCGAGCATGGTCTTGAGGCAGGTTTCCAGCATCACGCGCGCATAGTGACGTCCGATGCAGACATGCCCGCCCGAACCGAACGTCATGTGATCGCGCGCATCGCGATCGATGATGCATTTGTCCGGTTCCGGAAACTTCGCGGGGTCGCGGTTCGCCGCACCGTTCAGCGCCAGCACGAAATCGCCGGGTTCGAGCGGACCGCCATCAAGCTCTGTCGGCTGCGTCACCGTGCGGCGCAGCGCCGTGATCGGCGTCGTGAAGCGCAGGAACTCCTCGATAGCGACCGGCCACGGCACCTCTCCCGAGGTCAGCCGCGCCTTGTCCGCCGGGTTCCGGGCGAGATGGAACAGCGAACCGCTCATCGCCGAACTCGTCGAATCGAGCGCGCCGAACAGCGTCAGCAGCAGCACCTGATAGCCTTCGACGTCAGTGAGTTTGCGCCCGTCGAACTCCTCCTCGATCAGGCACTGCACGAGGTCGTCCTTGCGCGGCGCGGTGCGGCGTGCGGTGCATATGGCGGTGAGGTACTCGGCGATCTCGCCGTAGCGCTGCACCCAACCGTCGTGATCGACCATGCGGTTGTGAACCATCCACAAAAGCTTGTCGCCGATCATCCGGCGGTCTTCCATCGGCACGCCGAGCACGGGGAGCATCGTCATCGCAAGGAAAGGCCGCGTGAGTTCATTGACCGCATCGGCTGATCCGCGTTCGATGAAATCATCGATCAGCGTATCGGCGACGTTCTGCACGCGCACCCGATCCGCATCCGCGGCTTCCTGCGTGAAGAAGCGGTTGAGCACGCGGCGCCAGCGCGTGTGCTGCGGCGGATCGAGATCGACCGGAAGCAGGCGCACGAGCTGGTCGGGAAGCCCCGAGCCCTCGGCCGAGCTGAACGTCCGGAAATCCGAGAACACCCGCTTCACGCCGTCATAGCTCGTCGGGAAATAAAAGCCGCCAAGCTGGTCCGAATGGCCAAGCGGGCATTTGCCGGAGCGCAGCTTCGTGTAGAGCGAATACGGGTCCTGCATGATCTGCGGGTCGTGGTGATTGAAATGCGTTTCGGTGACGTTGGAACGCGTCATGGTCGAACCCTCCCGCTTGTATGCCCTATCTCTGACTGCGCGGCGTCAGCACGGTGATACCGTCCATCTCCGCCGTGATCCTGATCTGGCAGCCGAGCCGGCTGCGATCATCCACATCGACGCCGAACTCCAGCATGTCGCGCTCGTCGTCGGTGATCGTGCCGGTGATTGCCTGCCATTCGGCGGGAATGAAGACGTGGCATGTCGCGCACGCACACGCGCCGCCGCACTCGCCCTCGATCGCGGCGACACCGTTCTTCACGGCGGCTTCCATGAGTGAAACGCCGGGCTCAGCGTTCACTTCGTGCTCGGCCCCACCATGCTCAACGTAAATGATCCTGACCATCGATCGCCTCTTGCCTCATGCGCGAGAACGGCGGCACCCCGCGATGCCGCCGCACTCATATCAACCCACCTGCGCGCGCGTCACCGCGTCTTGACGCTGAACGTGACGCCGAACGTGCGCGGCGGCGCGAGGAACTGGATATCGCCAAGCGCCTGCTCCGTCCGGTTCAGATAATAATCCTTGTCGAACAGGTTGCGCGCCCAGAGCTTCACGCCGAACTTTTCGCTCGTCGATGTCCAGCCGAGCGACGCATTGACAACGGTGTAGCCGGGGATCGCGAGCCGGTTCGCCGCCGACACATACACTTTGTCGCGGAACGACAGCGTACCGTTCAGGTTGAACGTGCCGACATCCGTCGGCATCGCATAGTCGAGCGCCACGTTGCCGCTCACCTTCGGCGCGTAGATGAGATCATTGCCCGTGGCATCGATCGTTGTCTGCGGCCCATCGAGCGGCGATGGCGGCGTGTAGGTCGCATCGGGGAAGTCGGTGTACTCGCTGTCGAGAACGCCGAGTCCGCCCGAAAGCGTCAGTTCGTTGGTCACGCGCCAGGCCGCGTCGATATCGATGCCCTTCACTTCCGCCTTGGCCGCGTTCGTCGTCAGCACCGCGCCGCCGCCGGTGATGTTGAAGACCTGAATGTCCTTATACTTGTAGAAGAACGCCGCGATGTTGAAGCGCACGCGCCGATCGAAAAGCTGGGTCTTCAGGCCCGCTTCGAACGCATCAAGGATTTCCGGATTGTAGCCGGGCGTATTCGCGTTGATCATGTTGAAGCCGCCGCTCTTGATGCCGCGGTTGTATGAAAGATAGCCGAGGATGTCGTCCGAGAAGTCGTGATCGAGCGCCACGCGCCAGGTCAGCTTCTTGAAATTCTGTTTCTGCCGGGTGAGGTCTTCAGGCAAAACGACGACACCGTCGCCGACGATGCTACCCTTGGTCTTCTGATCTTCCGTCGTATAGCGCAGGCCGAACGTCAGGCCGGTGCTCTCCGTCAGGGGAATCGTCGCCTGACCGTATGCTGACAGCGATTCGGTGTTCTGCGATCCGTAGAGATCGAGCGTGGTGAACGGCGCCGCGCCGAACCCCTCAATCCTGAGCGGCGTATAGGCATAGTCGGCGTTGAAGTAGTAAGCGCCGAGCAGCCAGTCGATCGCGGAGCCGCTGGGCGCCAGCAGCTGGAACTCCTGAGACCAGCTCTCGGCGAACTGGTTGATGTCCGCCCGCACGATCGGCGTGGGCGTCGCATCCTGATCGAGATGGAAGTCCCCGTCGACGTGACGGTAGCCGGTGAGGCTGACGAAACGCGCGAAATCGAAATCATGATCAATGCGCAGCGAGCCGCCGTAGACTTCGTTGTCGCCCGTGTTCTTCCAGTCCGTGTTGGTCTTGCGCTTGCCGGGCCACGAGGTCACGCCGTCAACACCGATCACGCCCTCGGCGAGCTGGTAATCGGTCCCTGTCGACTTCAGGCGGCTGTAGTCCGCGCTGAGGCGGATTTCCGTCCGCTCGCCCGCCGTCCAGAGAATCTTCGAGCGCAGGCCGAGTTCGTTGCGCTTGAAGATGTCCGCATCGCGGTTGATGTCGTGTCCGTAGCCGTCGCCGTTTCGGGCGTAGACGACCGAAAGGTCGGCCGCGAGGTTGGCGCCGAGCCCGGTGGTCGCATAGGCCGACGCCTCGATCGTGTCGTACTTGCCGTAGCCGATGTCACCCTGGAACAGCGGTTCCGTTTCGGGATCGCGCGTCACGATCTGGATGACGCCCCCGGTCGCGTTGCGGCCGAACAGCGTGCCCTGTGGTCCCTTCAGCACCTCGATCCGCTCGATGTTGTTGTAGCGGAAGATGTTGCCGGTCACGGACGGGATGTAGATGCCGTCGATATAGGTCGCGACCGAGGCCTCGTCGTTCGGGTTCGACTGGTTCGAACCGACGCCGCGCAGGAACGGCGTGATCGACACGCCGTTCTGGGTGAGCGTCAGGTTCGGCACCGCGACTTCCAGCGACAACGAGTCCGCGATGCCGCGCGCGGCCAGCGCCTCTGCCGTCACCGCACTCACCGCGATCGGCACCTGCTGCAGCGACTCGGACTGGCGCTGCGCCGTAACGACGATCTCGGTCAATGCCAGTGAATCGGATGCGGACTGTTCGGTTGCCGTTTGCGCATGGCTCCCACCCGCGAGGCAGAGTGCCATCGCCGTGCAGCCGACAAAAATATGCTTATGCTTCATCGATCCCTCCCCCGCGAAAACCTGTGTTGCCCATCTGTATATCGTGCAGATGAATCGTACGTTGTTAGGCTAATTAGCAACAGTTTGAAGACTACGCAATCCGCAGATTGAAACAGTGCAAGGTTTCTTCGAACGGTGCGTCGCAAGCGTTACACTTCCGCCGATTATGCCGCGCTGCAGCAAATCGGCGAGCGTGCACCCCGCGAAAGTGCGAGTTTCAGAAAGCTTCAAAAACGGGACGACTTCTTGTGGGAACAACAAAACATTGTTAGGCTGATCGCTCAAGGCTCCATTCGAGGTGAGCCGATCGAGACACAAAGGGGAGGTCATGAGTTCGCACGAAACCGTGCTGGACCGCGTGCGGCGCGGTCGTTTCCTGATCGGGGACACGTGGCGGGAGCCCGCCGGGCGCCGCATGTTCGACATCGTGACGCCCTCCGACGAGACGGTGTTCGCCAGCGTGCCCTGCGCCGCGGCCGAGGATATCGATGCCGCCGTCGCTGCAGCGCGGCACGCATTCGACGAGGGGCCGTGGCCGCGCACGAGCCCGGTCGAGCGCGCCGCATATCTCACGCGCATCGCCGACGCGCTCGAGGCGAACAGCGACATCTTCGGCAATATCTGGACGCACGAGGTCGGCGGTCTTGTCGGTCACGCCGGGCACATGGTCGCCGTCTCGGCGGGCATCTTCCGCGATTACGCGCGGCTCGCCTCCGAATTTCCCTTCATCGAACGGCACACGCCGACCGCGGGCGGCAACGTTGGCCTGCTGATCCATGAGCCGGTCGGCGTCGTCGGGGCGATCATTCCGTGGAACGGCCCGATATTGATGCTCGCCTCGAAGCTCGCCCCGGCGCTGCTCGCGGGCTGCACCGTGGTCGTGAAGATGTCCCCTGAAGCACCGCTCGAAGCGGTCCTGCTCAGCGAGATCTGTCAGGAAATCGGCTTGCCGCCCGGCGTCGTCAACGTGTTGATGGCGGACCGCGAAGAATCGGAGCTGCTCGTGCGCCATGAAGGCGTCGACAAGATCAGCTTCACGGGATCGAGCGCGGTCGGCCAGCACGTCGCCTCGATCTGCGGTGCCCGCATGGCGCGCGCGACGCTGGAGCTTGGCGGCAAATCCGCCGCGGTCGTGCTCGATGATGCGTCGATCGAAAGCGTCGTTCAGGCGGTCGCGCCGCAAGTGAGCATGATGGGAATGCAGTTTTGCTCGGCGCTGAGCCGCGTCGTCGTCCCCCGCCACCGCCACGATCAGGTCGTTGAGGGGCTTGCCGCCGCACTCGGCACCGTGCGCGTCGGCGATCCGTTCGATCCGGCAACCGAGATGGGCCCGATGTCGATGCGCCGCCAGCTTGCGCGCGTTGAAGATTTCATCGCCAGCGGCAAGGCCGAGGGGCTGACGCTCGCCACCGGCGGCGGCCGCCCCGCGGGCCTCAACAGCGGCTTCTACATTGAACCGACCGTGTTCGGCGATGCGCCGCCCACCGCCCGCGTGGCGCGCGAGGAAATCTTCGGTCCGGTGATCACCGTGATCCCCGCGCGCGACGAAGAGGATGCCATCGCCATCGCCAACGCCACCGAATTCGGCCTCAACAATTCGGTGTTCACGGCAGACCCGGAACGCTTCATGCAGGTCGCACGCCGCCTGCGCTCGGGCACCGTGGGCCACAACGCGTTCCGCAGCGATTTCGGCATCGCGTTCGGCGGCTTCAAGCGCTCGGGCATCGGGCGCGAGGGCGGCCGCGCCGGGCTGATGCCGTATCTCGAAAGCAAAACCGTGATCATGGACGAGGAACCGGCGGTTCTATAGCCGCCACCTTGGGGAGTCTTGGGGGACCTATGAAATCGCTGTTCGGCGCGCTCGGCGCGGCACTGGCAATCCTGACTTCGGGCTGCGGCGGACCGGGCGGCACGCCCCCTGCCCCGGCCGAATGGCCCTATCACGGCGGCGACCAGCAGGAGCAGCGCTACAGCCCGCTCGATGCGATCAACCGCGACACGGTCGGCCGTCTCGGCCTCGCCTGGTATCACGAGTTCGAAAGTGATCGCGGGCAGGAAGCGACCCCGATCGTTTCTGACGGTGTCATCTACGTCAGCACCGGCTGGGCCGAAATTTACGCCTTCGACGCCGAGACCGGAAAGCAGCTCTGGCGCTACGATCCGGAGGTGCCCCGTTCGGCGCTGGTCAGCGCCTGCTGCGACGCGGTCAATCGCGGCGTCGCCGTCTCGGGCGGCAAGGTGTTCGTCGGCACGCTCGACGGGCGGCTGGTCGCGGTCGACGCGAAGACGGGCAAGCTGGCGTGGTCGGTGAACACGCTCGAAGGCCAGCCGAAGGCGATGCGCTACACGATCACCGGCGCGCCGCGCGTGGTGAAGGACAAGATCGTCATCGGCAACGGCGGCGCCGAAATGGGCGTACGCGGCTTCGTCTCCGCCTTCGAGGCGGCAACCGGCAAGCTCGCATGGCGCTTCTACCTGACGCCGAACCCGGAAGGAAAAGCCGACGGCGCCGCATCGGATGACGTCCTGCAGGCGAAAGCTGCCGCCACATGGGGCGACGGTGACTGGAAGGAAAGCGGCGGCGGCGGCACCGCATGGGATTCGATGATGTACGATCCCGAGGCGAACCTCCTCTACATCGGCTCGGGCAACGGCAGCCCATTCGACTGGAATCGCCGCTCCGGCGGCAAGGGCGACAACCTGTTCCTGTCCTCGATCGTCGCGGTCGATCCCGATACGGGCCGCTATGCGTGGCACTACCAGACGACGCCGCAGGACGCGTGGGACTACACCGCCACGCAGCAGATCATGACGGCGAAGCTCACCATCGGGGGCAAGCCGCGCGATGTCGTGATGCAGGCACCGAAGAACGGCTTCTTCTACATCCTCGACAAGCGCACGGGCGAGCTGATCTCGGCGAAACCCTTTGCCCCCGTCACATGGGCGAAGGGTGTCGACATGAAGACGGGGCGCCCGATCTTCGCCGAAAACGTGCACTACAAGGACGCGCCTGCCGTGATCCAGCCGGGCCCGTTCGGCGCGCACTCGTGGCACGCGATGTCGTTCAGCCCGCGCACCGGCCTCGTCTACATTCCCGTGCAGCTGATGATCGGCGAATACGAGCGCGATCCCGCTTTCAAGCGGCGCCCGATGGGCCAGAACGTTGCGCTCGCCATGAAGGAATTCCCCGAAGACCAGCTCGATGCTATCCGCAAGGTGACGAAGGGTCAGCTCCTCGCCTGGGATCCGGTCGCGCAGAAGGCGCGCTGGTCGGTCGAGCATCCGTGGTTCCTGAACGGCGGCACGCTCGCCACGGCGGGCGATCTCGTCTTCCAGGGCAATGCCGAGGGCACGTTCGTTGCCTATGACGCGGCGACCGGCAAGCGGCTGTGGAGCTTCAACACCGAGCACGGCATCATCGCCGCGCCCGTCTCCTACAGCCTGAACGGCGAGCAGTACGTCACGGTGATGGTCGGCATCGGCGGCGCCGGTTCGCTGATTGGCAAGCTGGTGCCGAACCGGCCAAGAATGCCGGGCCGTCTGATGGTCTTCAAGCTCGGCGGCACGGCGAAGGCCGCGCCCTATGAAGCGCTCTACCGCGAACGGCTCGACCTCGAAGGCGTCACCTCGGCGGGCGATGCGGACGCGGGCATGGCCGAATACAACAAGACCTGCGGCGTCTGCCACGGCGCCAACGCCTCGGTCGCCTACACCGCCGATCTTCGCCGATCGGGCGCCCTCGTGGACGCGGACCTCTGGAAGGACATCGTGATCGACGGCGTTCTCGCCGATAACGGCATGGTCGGCTTCAAGAGCATCCTGACGCCGCAGGAAGCCGAGAACATCCGCGCCTATGTGCTTCGGCAGGCGCGCAAGGACGTTCCGAACGGGCAATAAGAGGCGCACCGTTCAAAAGCAGGAGTGACGTCATGGGTACATTTTCGCCAGCCATCCTGAAGGGCAAGGTCGCCTTCGTTGCCGGGGGATCGAGCGGCATCAACCTCGGCATCGCGCACGGGCTTGCCGAGGCAGGCGCGCGCGTTGCCATCATCAGCCGCAAGATCGAGAAGGTCGAAGCCGCCGTCGCCGAGCTTCGCGGCGCCGGGCATGAGGCCATGGGCTCCGCCGCCGACGTGCGCGACTACGCCGCCGTCGAAGCCGCGCTCGCCACCGTTCACGAGGCATGGGGCGAGATCGACATCGTGATTTCGGGCGCCGCCGGGAACTTCCTCGCGCCAGCCGCTGCGATGTCGGCGAACGCGTTCCGTACGGTCGTGGACATCGACCTCATCGGCACGTTCCACGTGCTGCGCGCCGCCTACGCGTTCCTGCGTAAGCCCGGCGCGTCGGTCATTTCGATCACCGCCGGGCAGGCGGTGAACCCCACCGCCTTCCAGTCGCACGTCTGCGCCGCGAAGGCGGGCATCAACATGCTGACCAGATGCCTCGCGCTCGAATGGGGTCCGGCAGGCGTGCGCGTCAACGCAATCGCGCCGGGGCCGATCCGCGATACCGAGGGCATGGCGCGTCTGACGCCCACGCCCGAAGCGGAAGCCGCGCTGAAGCGCATGATTCCGCTCGGCGATTATGGCGAGAAGCGCGACATCGCCGACCTTTCGGTGTTCCTGTCCAGCGAAAGCGCGAAGTACATCACCGGCGCGATCCTCGACTGCGACGGCGGCTCCTCGATGACGATCCGCGGCCTGATCGACATGACTCAATGACCGAGGGGCTGCGCGTCGAAACCGATGCGGGTGTGACGACGATCACGCTCGCCCGCCCGGAAAAGAAGAACGCGATCACCGATGCGATGTACGGCGGCATCGCCGCCGCGCTGAGCGCCGCAGCCACCGATGAGGCCGTGCGCGCCGTGGTGATCGCCGGAGACGGCGCGGACTTCTGCGCGGGCAACGACATCTCGATGTTCGCGGACGGACGGGACGCGGTGTCGTCCTCGAACGTCGGTCCGTTTCTCGAAGCGCTCACCGGCTTTCCGAAACCGATCGTGGCTGCCGTCACCGGCCGCGCGATCGGCGTCGGCGTCACCATGCTGCTGCACTGCGACCTTGTCTATGTCGCGCACGACGCGACGCTGGTCACGCCCTTCATCGACCTCGGGCTGGTGCCCGAAGCGGGTTCCGGCCGACTGCTCCCCGAACGCATTGGCCACGTGCGCGCGTTCGCGCTGTTCGCGCTCGGCGAGCGCCTGAGCGGCGACGAAGCCGCCGCGCTCGGCCTCGCGAACCGCGCGCTTGCCGCAGACGCAGTGCTGCCGGCAGCGATGGCGGCAGCACGCGCACTTGCCGAAAAGCCCGCCTCCGCAATCGCGGCCACCAAGCGACTGATGCGCGACGCCGATGCCTTGCGCGCCGCGCTTTCGGCGGACCGCGAGGCGTTCCTCCGGCAACTCGAAACCCCGGAAGCCGCCGCGGCCTTCGCCGCCTTCGCCGCGCGCAAGGCGCCGCGATGACTGCTGCCGCTGAGGTCGTGTTCACGTCGGCGGAGGGCGGACGCCTCGTCGGTACGCGCATGGGCCCCGAAACCGGCCCGCTCGTCCTGCTGCTGCACGGCGGCGGCCAGACCCGTCACGCGTGGGCGCGCGCCGCGATCCGGCTGGCGGAGGAAGGCTACCACGTCGTCCGCTACGACGCGCGCGGCCACGGCGACAGTGACTGGTCGGCGACGACGGACTATTCGATGACCGCGCACGGCGCCGATCTGCTCGCGGTGCTGCGCGCGCTCGGGCGCCCGGCGGCACTCGTCGGTGCGTCGATGGGCGGCATCGCATCGCTGCTCGCCGCCGCCGAAGCGCCCGAGTGCGCGCGGGCCTTGGTGCTGGTCGATATCGTCCCGGGGTTTGCCGCCAAGGGCGTCGAGCGCGTGCGCGCGTTTATGCGAGCGAACCCCGAAGGCTTCGCCTCGCTCGACGAGGCGGCCGCCGCCGTTCGCGCCTACAATCCGGCGCGCGCCGCGAAGAACCCCGAAGGCCTGATGCGCAATCTCCGCAAGGGTGACGACGGCCGTCTGCGCTGGCACTGGGACCCGCAGGTGATCGGCAAGAAGCCCGATCCCGGCCTCACCGAGATGCTATCCGCCAAACTCGCCAGCCTCCCCATTACACTGCCGCTGCTGCTGGTGGCGGGCGCAGACAGCGATGTGGTGGATGCCGAGGCGCTCGAGCGCTTCCGCGCGCAGGCACCGCACGCCGAAACCGTCGCCATCGCGCGCGCCGGGCACATGGTCGCGGGCGATCGCAACGACGCCTTCGGCGACACCATCGCCGCCTTCCTGAAGCGCACCATAAGGCGCTAGACCGCGGGCGCGGCGTTGTACGCTTTCTTGAGCGCGCCGCGATCGATCTTCAGCGTCGCGCTGCGCGGAATCTCGTCGATGATCGCCATGTGTTTCGGCTGCTTGAAGCGCGCGAGCTTGCCGTCGGCGTGCGCGAGCAGCATCTCGAGCGTCACAGTCGCGCCCGCCTCCGGCTCGATGATCGCCATGCCGACCTCACCCCAGCGATCGTCAGGCACCGCGATCACCGCAACCTCCTTCACCCCCGGCATCCCGGCAAGCACCAGCTCGACCTCGGCTGGATAGATATTCTCGCCGCCTGATCGATACACCTCGCGCAGCCGGTCGACGATGTAGAGTCGCCCCGCCTCGTCCTTCCGCGCGCAGTCGCCGGTACGGAACCAGTCGCCGCTGAAATAGTCCTCGCGCGGGCGGTTCCAGTAGCCGGGCGTGATCGCCGGGCCGCGCGTCCAGATCTCGCCGACCTCGCCGTCCGGAACGTCGTTCCCGTCCGCATCGACAAGGCGGAGTTCGGTGCCGGACATCACCGTGCCCGAGCAGTTCTTCAGCGCGAGTTCACGCCCCTGTTCAAGTACCGTGACGAGCGGCCCCTGCTCGGTCGATCCATAGGAGAGCTGCAGGAAGAAACCGCGATCCTGCCATGTCTGGTGCACCCACACGGTTTTCGGCCCCCAGCCCCCGAACAGCGCGGTGCGCAGCGCAGGAAACGTCGCATTGGCGAATTCGGGAAGCGCCGTGACGAGCTCATACATCTGCAGCACACCGCACATGTGCGTGATACCGACCTTCGGGTCCGTCAGCAGACGCAGCGTCTCCGCAGGATCGAAACGCCGCGTCGTCGTCACCTGCCCGCCCCAGTAGAGCGCCGGGTTCGAATAGGTGTTGAGCGCGCCCGCGTGGAACAGCGGCACGATGTTGAGGTGATTGACGCCGCGCTCCGAGAGGCGCGAGGTCTGCGCCGCATTCAGCGCGTGGTGCTTCAGCGTGCCCTGGCTGCACAGCGCACCCTTGGGCAGCCCCGTGGTGCCGGAGGTGTAGAGGATGTGCGTGATCGTATCCTCATCGTGGCTGCCCCCGGGCATAGTGCCGGACGCCCCTGCAATAAGCGCATCATAGGGACTCTCAGCGATCGCATCAGACCAGAGCAGGCGCGGGCCAATGCCGACCGTGTCGGCAACCGCATCGCCGGTTTCGCGCCATGCCGTATCGTAGATCATCAGCTTCGGCGCCGCATCCTTCGCCAGCGTCACCATCTCGCCTACCGCGAGGCGCCAGCTCATCGGTACGAGGATCAGCCCGGCGCGCATACAGGCGAATTGCAGCTCGAAGATGCGGATGTCGTTTTCCGCGATCATCGCCACGCGGTCCTGCGGCTTCAGACCGAAATGCTCGCGCAGCAGGAAGGCGAGACGGCCGACACGGTCTTGGAGTTCGCCCCACGTTTCGGTGACGCCGCGCGCGATGTCGGTCAGCGCGGGCGCATTCGGCCTGCACGATGCGTGATAGGCGACCCAGTCGTGGACCCAAGGCTTCATTTTCCGCTCTCCTCACCCACTTTTCTTATGAAGATTTCCTGCGCGACCGAGGCGACGAGCGTCCCTGCCCGGTCGAAAAACCGCCCCGTCGTGAAGCCGCGCCCGTCTGCGGCTCGCGAGGATTCCTGCACGTGCAGCAGCCATTCGTCGGCGCGTACCGGCGCGTGCAGCCATATGGCGTGGTCGAGCGACGCGCCGAAATAGCCGCGTCCGGCGATCAGGTCTTCCCAGCGGATCGGGTGCTGCACGGTAACGGCGTCCGCCATCGTGATGTCGCTTGCATAGACGAACAGCGCCGTGTGCAGCAGCGGGTCATCAGGCAGCCGTTCGTCGACGCGCATCCAGATGCGATGATGACCGTCTCCGATTGCCGGGTCCCACGGGCGCTGATCGACATGCCGCACGTCGACGGGCCACGGCACCCCGGCGTTCACCGGGAGTTCCGCCCCGTGCATCTCCATCAATTCGATGTCGCGCGAGGGCACGCTTTCCGGGTCCGGCGCATCGGGCATCCGCCACTGGTGCGTCATGCCTTCGCTTGGCGCCGCGAACGAGAAGGTAACGAGCGTCACCGTCTTTCCGGCCTGCTCGGCACGCACCTGCCGGACGGAAAAGCCTCGTGTATCGCGCAGCCGTTCGACGCTGTAGGAGACCGCGAGCGAAGGGTCGCCGAGGCGAAGGAAATAGCAGTGCATCGAGTGCATCACGCGGCCTTCGGCAACGGTTGCCGCAGCCGCCATCAGCGCTTCAGCGAGCAAGTGTCCGCCGTAGATGCGGTCGAACACGCTGTCGCCCACGGGAACCTCGAAGCGGTCATTCCCCACGGGCACGATCTGGCCGATGCGCGCGATGAGCCTGCGCAGCGATGCGGCGCGATCCTGCCGGGCATTTTCGGTGCGTGCGAGGTCTTCAGCCATGCCTTATCCGCCGCAAAACCTGCTCCTCACTTGCTATCATCGCGCGATCCTATAATCAAACATTGTATTGTTTTTAGGCAGGAGGTTTACCCCCAATGATTGAAACGTGCACCGACACCGCGCTGCCTGCGGACACGGCGGCTCTGAAGCGGCTGGTGACGGCACGGCATAGCTGCCGTGCGTTCAAGTCCGCGCCCGTTCCGCGCGCCGATATCGAAACGATGCTCGGCATCGCGCAGCAGTCCGCATCGTGGTGCAATTCGCAGCCGTGGCAGGCAATCGTCACCGAAGGCGAGGCGACGAACCGGTTCCGCGATGCGCTTTATGCCTATGCCGCGTCGAACGCGTGGTCGGATCAGGCGAACCGGCCCGAAGCTCCGGACTTTACGTTCCCCAAGCAGTATGTCGGCATTTACAAGCAGCGCCAGCGCGAGACCGGCTGGGCGCTCTACGAGAGCGTCGGCATCGCCTACGGCGACCGCGCCGCGTCGGGCAAGCAGATGCTCGAAAACTTCCGCCTGTTCGGCGCGCCGCACGTGATGATCGTCACCAGCGAGGACGATCTCGGCGTCTACGGCGCCATCGATTGCGGGGCCTATGTGGCGCATGTGATGCTCGCCGCGCAAAGTCTCGGCATCGCCACGATCGCGCAGGCGGCGCTCGCCGGATGCGCAAACTTCATCCGGGACTGGTTCGATATCCCGCCGCACCGCAGGATCGTCTGCGGCATCTCGTTCGGCTATGCGGACCCCGATCATCCGGCGAACAGCTTCCGCACGACACGCGCGGCGATCGGCGATGTCGCACATTTCGTAAGCTAGGCCCGCGCCAGCGCAGCCGCGCCGCGACCGGCGATGCGGCCGAAGATGATGGCGTTGCTGATATAGTTGCCGCCGCCGATGTAGCGTTCGCCGAGCACACCGCCCGCCGTCTCCCCCGCCGCATAGAGGCCGGGGATCACGGCCTGGTCGGCGCGGAGCACGCGCGCGTCGGGATCGATGCGAAGCCCCGCCGATGTCGCGCCATAGCTCGCCGCGTGAACCTCCGCCGCGTAGAACGGCGGCGTCTCGATGGTGCTGAGCGGGCCTTTCTTAAAGAACCGGCTGTCGCCGCCCGCGCGCACGTCCGCGTTGTACGCGGTGACCGTGCCTTCAAGGCCGGCGGCATCGATTCCGGCCTTCGCGGCGAGTTCGGCAAGGCTGCCCGCGACGATCACGCGGCCCTTCTCCGCCTCCTCGGCGAGCCGGTCGCACGAATAGGCATAGTCGCCGACGCCGAGCTTGTCTGCGAACGGATGCCGCGAGGGCGAGGCGGCGCGCGTCGGCTCGTCGAACACCGCGAAGCAAACGCGCCCCGGCTGGTCCTCGATCATGTGCCCGGCGATGCAATAGGGCCACGTCTCGTCCATGAACCGCTGCCCGTCCCGATTGACGAACACCAGCCACGGCGGATGGAAATCGGCAACATCGCGCGAAAAGCCCGGCGAGGCATTGACCATCAGGCGCCCCTTGCCCGCGATATCTGCGCCCGCCGCGCGGCCCATCAGCAACCCGTCGCCCCGGCTCGTCTCGGAGCCGAAGTAGAACGACCAGCGTTCGTCCTGTGCGGCAACCTCCGGATTGAGTTCGGCAAGCAGCGCACGGTTGGCACCGTAACCGCCGGTTGCGAGCACCACGGCGCCCGCACGCATCTCGCCGCCCTGCGCCGAAACACCCACGACGCGGTCATCTTCAACGAGCAACGATTCGACGCGCACGCCCGAATGGATGCCGACGCCGCGCGCGGACGCCGCGCCCAGCAGATGCTCGAACAGCACCGCGCCCGATCCGTGCGTGTGGTGCCCGCGCGGCGTGTCGTCGACGCCGGAGATATAGAGTCTATCGACCGGGAATTCGACACCAAGCCCGATCAGCCATTCGAGCGTCGGCGCCGACTCCTCACAGAAGCGGCGGATCAGCCAAGGCTCCAGCTTCCACTGGTTGAAGGTCATGATGTAGCGGAACATGCGCTCGGCATCGTCCGCGATGCCTGCCGCGCGCTGGATGCTCGTCCCCGCCGCGTAGAACACGCCGCCCGAGAGCGCCGTCGAACCGCCGGGCCGTTTCCCGGCTTCGAGCACCGTCACCGATGCGCCGTTGTTGGCCGCCTCGATCGCCGCGGCCATGCCGGCCCCGCCCGCGCCAACGACAATCACATCGCAGTCCCGCATCCGTTCCCTCCCCATGCGTTTTCTAATCGTGCGCGATCAGCAGCCGTGCCGGGTGTTCAAGGAGGTCGACGATCGCCGCGAGGAACCGCGCCGCCGCCGCGCCGTCGATGGCGCGGTGATCGCACGAGAGCGTCAGCGTCACCTCCTGCACCGCTCTCGGCTGGCCGTCGGCGCCAAGACGGAACGCCACATGCGGCGCACCGACGCCGAGCATGAAGGTCTGATCGGGATCGATAATTGGCGCCAATGCGCGCACCCCGAACATGCCGACATTCGAGATACCAAGCGCGGCTTCGCCCATGTCCGCAGCGCCGAGCCGCCCGGTCCGCGCGCGTTCGATCGCGGCATCAAGGTCGAGCGCGAGCGCATGGATGCCACCGCGCACCGCCACCACCGGTGCCATCACACCACCCGGCGCATCGACCGCAATGCCGATGCCGACCCCGACAAGCGGCACCGCTTGCCCATCCCGCCACACAACGTTCGCCTCGGGCATCAGCTTCAGTGCCCGCGCCGCAGCGCCGGCGAGGAAGGCGGTGACGCTGAGCTTGCCCGGCGCCGCCGGGTCGGCATTGAGATCAGCCCGAAGCGCAATAAGCGCGTCGAACACCGCGTCGGCGGTGAGATAGAAATGCGGAACCTCGGCCTTGCTGCGGCTGACGCGCGCGGCGATCAGCCCGCGCATGTCACGCGCCTTGGGCAAGGGTTTCGCCGAAGCCGGCTTTCCCGCGAGCGACGCCCGAACATCGTCGGCCTGAATACGTCCGCGCGGACCGCTCCCGGCGATATCCGCAAGCGCAATCCTGCCGCGTTCGGCAAGGCGACGCGCGAAGGGCGTCGCACGGATGCGGCTGCCGTTTTGCACAACCGGAAGCGGAGCAGGTGTGGTTGGAGCGGCTGGCGGCGTATCGGCAACGGGAACCGCCCCCTGCCCCGGCCCGGTCCACAGTGCGACAGGCACGCCGACATCCACCGTCTCGCCCGCCGCGACGAGCACCTGCGTGATCCGCCCGGCGGCGGGCGCTTCGATCTCGTTGCTGATCTTGTCGGTCTCGACGACGAACAGCACCTGCCCCTCGGCGACCTCGTCGCCCGGTGCCACGAGCCACTCGGCGATCAGCCCCTCGGACATGGTGAGCCCGAGCTTTGGCATGACGATCGGCGCCTCAGCCATAGGTCGCCCGCACGGCTTCGACGATGCGCTCGGCGTTCGGCAGGTACTCCACCTCGAGCGTACGCCCGAATGGCACCGGCATGAACGCGCCGCCGACGCGGACGATCGGCCCGTCGAGTTCGTCGAACCCGACCTGCGCCATGCGCGCCGCGATCTCCGCCCCCACGCCGAATGCCTCCACCGCCTCGTGCGCCACGACCAGCCGGTGCGTGCGCGACAGCGATTCGAGCACCGCTGCCTCGTCCCACGGCTGCAGCGTGCGCAGGTCGATCACCTCGGCCTCGATGCCCTCCGCCGCGAGCGTTTCAGCGGCGGCAAACGCCTTGTGGACGAGTGCGCCGTACGTGACGATCGTCACATCCCGCCCCGCCCTTGCAACACGCGCCTTGCCGAGCGGCACGGCCTCCGGCTCGGCCGAGAGCGTGCCCTTCATCGGGTAGAGCGACTTGTTCTCGACGAAGATCACCGGGTTCGGATCGTCGATCGCACTCCTCAGCAGCGCATAGGCATCGTCGAGCGTCGCCGGGCACACGACCTTGAGGCCGGGGATATGCGCAAACCACGCCTCCAGGCACTGCGAATGCTGCGGCCCGGCGTTGAGCCCGCCACCGTGCTGCGTACGGATGACAAGCGGCACGGCGCCCTGCCCGCCGAACATGAAGTGCAGCTTCGCCGCCTGGTTGACGATCGCGTCCATCGCGAAGGCGACGAAATCCATGAACATGATCTCGACGACCGGTTTGAACCCGCCGATCGCGAGACCCACCGCCATGCCCGTGATCGCATTCTCGGCGATCGGCATGTCGATCACGCGGTCCGCGCCGTAGCGGTCCTGAAGTCCGCGCGTCACCGCGAAGGTGCCGCCCGCCTTTCCGATGTCCTCGCCGAGCAGCACCACCGACGGGTCGCTTGCCAGCGCATCGTCGAGCGCACGGTTCACGGCATGGGCGAAACGCTGCTCGCTCATCGCCGAATCTCCGCCGCATAGACCTCTTCGGCAGCCGATTGCAGCGTCGGCTCTTCCGAAAGCCGCGCCGCCTCGACAGCGGCAAACACCTCGGCCCGAATGGTTTCCGCAAGATCGTCGAGTTCGCCGCCCGAAACCCCGCGCTCTTCAAGCAGCATACGCGTCACCGCGAGCGGATCGATCGCATCTGCCGCGTCTGTTCGATAACGCTGCGCATCGCCCTCGTAATGGCCGCGCACGCGCGTCGTGAAGAATTCGAGCACGATCGGTCGGCTTTCGCGACGCACCGTCGCGATCGCCTCGGCAGCAAGTGCGGCGACGCCCTCCACCTTCGTCCCATCGATGCCGTGGTATTCGATGCCGTAGGCCGCCGCGAGCTTTTCGAGCGTGAAGACGATCTGCGTCGAGGTCGGGCTGAACTCGGACCAGCCGTTGTTCTCGCAAGCGAAGATCATCGGGATGCCCTTCAGCGCCGCGATGTTCAGGCATTCGTGGATCACGCCCTCGGCGAGCGCGCCATCTCCGAAGAACGAGACCGCGGCACCGTCCCCGCCGCGCAGCTTCTGCGCGAGCCCGCTGCCGACAGCGATGGCGATGCCGCCGCCGACGATACCGTTCGCGCCAAGCATCCCCACCGAAAGATCGGCGACATGCATACTGCCGCCGCGCCCCTTGCACGCACCGTCCGCCTTGCCCATCAGCTCCCGGAAGAAGCCGTCGAGGCTGAGGCCCTTGGCGAGCGCGTGGCCATGGCCGCGGTGCGTGGAGGCGATCGTGTCGTCCGTGCGCAGCGATGCCATCACGCCGACGCTCACGGCTTCCTGCCCGTCGCTCAAATGAATGAAGCCGGGAATCGCGCCTTCGGCGAAAAGCGCCCCGCAGCTTTTCTCCGCCTCGCGGATCAGCAGCATCCGCCGGTAAAGCTCGATCAGCTCCGGCGTCTGCTCATTGCGGCCACGCACGGCCTCGACAGCCCTGTTCAATCCGGTTCCTCCCCGCAACGATGTCGCCGACGCAGACGCCGGCAACACACTCAAGCCTCGGCCGTGATTATTCCGCGGCTTGCGGCAGCGGCTTCGGGTCGGGCTTGTACTTGGGCTTCGTCGAACGGATGAACGGCCCCTCGTAGTCGGGCTGCGTCGGCGGCGTGTCGTCCACGAGGATTTCGAGGGCGTACTTCGTGTCCTCGGCGTTGATCGGCCGCGTGTCGTAAGTCCATTCGACGAGGTTGCCGTCCGGGTCGAACGTATAGATCGAACGGATGAACTCGTGGTCGGTCTGCGAGACGTGGTAGCCGTTGTCGAGCCAGCGCTGCTTGCGCTCTTCAAGCTCGTCGTTGCCGCCGTTGCAGTTGAACGCGAAGTGATTGATCCAGCGCGGCAGGCCAAGGCCGGTGGAAATCGCGCTCCGCCACTCGTCGGCGTTGATCTGCACACCTTCGATGCCGCGCAGATCCCACAGCGCCATCGTCTGCCCGTCGCCGATGTCGTAGAACATATGCTTGGTCCAGCCGCCGCCCGGCGCCTGGCGCTTCACGCCCGCAACGAGCGGGAAACCCATCACCTCGGTATAGAAATAGTGGGCCGCCTCGAAGTTCTTCGTCGCGATCGCAAAATGGTGAATCATCTCTGAAAATCCTCCCGCCTGACCGGCTTTTCATATCCAGCACATCTCTTGTCGGCGCTTAACCTAACATCGACAGAATTTATGAGCAACGGCTTTGTGTCACCCTGATGCAGAGACAAGCGCGTTCAACGGACTTTCTGCGTTCAGGCGCACAATCACGTGCAAAATGCGTCTTGCATCCTGAAACATACACTGTAAGAGAAATCCAACGACAAAGCAGGAGCGTGGTATGCAAATAGGGCTCATGTCCTTGGGGGACATCATCGACGATCCGGTGACGGGGACGCCATTCTCCGCGGCCGAGCGCTACAAGATGACGATCGAGGCCGCCGTGGTCGGCGACCGTGTCGGCATCCAGGGCTATTACATCGGTGAGCACCACGGCATCGACTACACGTTCTCCTCGCCCGCCGTCGTGCTGGCGGCGATCGCGGAGCGCACCACGCGCCTCCGGCTCGGAACGGCGGTCGCCCTTGCCGCCAACCTCGATACGCTGCGCATGGCGGAGGATTATGCGACCGTAGACGTGATCTCGGGCGGACGCCTTGAGCTTGTCACCGGGCGCGGAAATTTCTTCGAGCGCACCTACGATCTCTTCGGGCAGGACGCCGCCGAGTCGGCACCGCGCTTCGCCGAGGCCATGGAGCTGCTCTGCAAGCTCTGGCCGGGCGAGCCCGTACACTGGAGCGGCCAGTATCGCCCGCCGATCACCGGCCAGTATCTGCAGCCGACACCGCCGAAGCGCGACCCGCTGCCGTTCTGGGTTGGCGGCGGCAGTTCGCCCGCCACCGCGCAGCTCGCCGGTCGCCTCGGCCTCGCGCTGATGCTGCCGAGCGCGTTCGGCCGCCCGGACAAGTTCATCGAGGTCGCCAACATCTATCGCGAGGCCTTCGCCGCCGCCGGACACAAGCACGACGCGCGCGTCGGCGCCTGCTGGCACGGCTGGGTCGGCAAGACCGATGCCTATGCCCGCGAGCGTTATGAGCCGCGCTACCGCGCCTATCACGCGTTCAACCAGGCGATGATCAAGTGCGTGCACTCGAACCCGCCCGCCTATCTCACCACGGCGTTCGACTATGATTTCCTGTCGACTCGCGGCCCCGCCATCGTCGGCGGCCCGCAGGCGTTCGCCGAGCGCTTCACCACGCTCAGCACGCTCGTCGGTGCCGATGTCAATCTCATCAAGATGGACATGGGCGGCGTTCCCCGCGAAGAATATGTCGAGATGGTCGAGATATTGGGGAGCGAAGTGATCCCGCTGCTGAACACCGAAGCGCGCGCGCCCATCGCGGCAACCGCCTGATCGTGGCCGCGCCAGCTTCCGGGCGCGGACCGCTCGCGGGCGTCCGCGTCCTCGACCTCAGCGGTCTCGGCCCGGCGCCGTTCGCAACGATGATGCTCGCCGATTTCGGTGCGCAGATCATCAGCGTGCGAAGGCCCGATCCGCAGATCTTCGATCCCGCCGTCGCCATGTCGCGCGGCAAGGACGTCATCGGGCTCGATCTGCGTTCGCCAGATGGACAGGAGGTCGCACGGCGGCTGGCGGCGAGCGCCGACGTGCTCGTCGAAGGCTTCCGCCCCGGCGTCATGGAACGGCTCGGCCTCGGCCCCGATACCATTGCCGAGATCAACCCGCGTCTCGTTTACGCGCGCCTCACCGGCTGGGGCCAGACCGGGCCCTATGCGAAGCGCGCCGGGCACGACATCAACTATCTCGCCATCTCTGGCGCGCTCGCTCAGGTCGGCGAGGATCGGCCGACGGCACCGCCGGGGCTGCTCGGCGATCTCGCCAACGGCTCCTACACGCTCATCATCGGCATCCTGCTCGCGCTGTTCGAACGGCAGCGTACGGGCCGCGGACAGGTGGTGGACGCCGCCATCGTCGACGGTGCGTCCTACATGTTGAACGCCATGTTCGGCGAGCTGGAGCTGGGCCTGTGGGACGGCAAGCTCGAACATTCGATGCTGGTCGGCACCGCGCCCTTCTACGGGGTCTACCGCTGCACCGACGAACGCTGGTTCTCGGTGGGCGCCATCGAGCAAAAGTTCTACGCGGCAATGCTGCAGATCCTCGGGCTCGATGATGTCGACGCGTCGGCCGAAGCACAGCTCGACCGTGCGAACTGGCCCGCGCTCCGCGAGCGCATCGCCGGCATCTTCAAGACACGGACGCAGGCCGAATGGACCGAACGCTTCGCGCCTATCGACGCGTGCGGCGCGCCGGTGCTGGCACTGGAACAGCTCCCCGCTGACCCGCATGTTGCCGCACGCGGCACGGTGACGGAAAAAGACGGCGTGTTCACCGCCGCCCCCTCGCCGCGCCTGTCCGCGCATCCGGACCTCGTGTCCGATTTGCCGCCGCGCCGCGTGCGCCCGGCAGAGGACGTGCTCCGCGAGGCGGGACTTGGCGAGGAAGAGATTTCGGCGCTGATCGCCGGAAAGGCCGTCTGGTCGCCCTAGCGCGAAAAAGAGCAGGGGAGGCTCTAGAATGACGGAAAAACAGAATGTCGCTTGAACACATCCTCCGTCCGATCACGATCAACGGGCTGGAGGTAAAGAACCGTATCGTGCGCGCCAGCCACGGCACCAGCTATGGCCGCGGCGTGATCAGCGACGATCTCATCGCCTATCACGAAGCGCGCGCCAAATCGGGCGTCGGCCTCAACATTCTCGAAGCGACCAACATTCATCCATCGACCTCGAACCACACCGTCGACGCTTTCGACGATTCGATCATCGACGGTTTCGCCGCGCTCGGCCGCGCCTGTTCCCGCCATGGTATGCGAACGTTCGTGCAGCTCTGGCACGGCGGCCACCGCTGGGCCCCCGCCACCGGGCAGGCACCGCTTTCCGCCTCCAACGTCCCCTGCCCGCTCGGCGCCGTGAACACGCCGTTCGCGATGACGCAGGACCAGATCGACATGGTGACCGAAGCCTTCGTCGCCGGCGCGCGCCGCGTGAAGGCGAGCGGGCTCGACGGTATCGAGCTGCACTTCGGCCACGGCTACCTCGTCCACCAGTTCCTCTGCCCGCTCACCAACCGGCGCGAGGACGATTACGGCGGCAGTCTCGAAAACCGGATGCGGTTCGGGCGCGACATGCTGCTCGCGGTGCGGGACGAGGTGGGCCGCGACTATCCCGTCGGCATCCGCCTCTCCGACTATAATGCCCCCGGTGGCCTGACACCCGAGGAGGCGGGCGAGGTCGTTCACCGGCTCTGCGAGGAAAAGCTCGTCGACCACGTCAGCGCCTCGATGGGCAGCCCCTACAGCATCTCGACGATGCTCGGCTGCATGGATCAGCCCGCTGGCTACATGCTCTCCTCGGCGCTCCCCATCGCGCGCCGCGCCAACGTGCCGACGATGATCGCCGGACGTTACCGCACGCTCGAAGAAGGCAATCAGGCGATCAAGGAGGGTGACGCCGACATGGTGAGCTTCGTGCGCGCCATGATTGCCGAACCCGACCTCGTCGCCAAAACGGTCGCCGGCCACCCGGAACGCGTGCGCCCCTGCATCGCCTGCAACCAGGGCTGCGTCGGCGGCATCCGCACGCCGCTGCAGCGGATGCTCTGCACGGTGAACCCCGTCGTAGGCCGCGAGCGCACGCTTTCCGAAGACCTGATCGTCCCGGCCACGAAGCCGCGCAAGGTCGTGATCATCGGCGGTGGTCCCGCCGGCATGGAGGCGGCGCGCGCGGCGGCACTGTGCGGTCACAAGGTCGTGCTGTTCGAAGCGCAGGCAGCGCTCGGCGGCGCCATCAACATCGCGAAACAGGCCCCGAAGCTCGCCACGATCGGCGACATCACCTACTGGTTGGAGCAGGAGATCTACCGCCTCGGCGTCGACGTGCGCCTCTCCACCTACGCCGAAGCGGACGAAGTGCTGGCGGAGACGCCCGACGACATCATCATCGCCACCGGCTCGCTCCCGCGCATGGACGGCTATCAGGTCGCCCGCCCCGAAGCGCCGATCCCCGGCTTCCATCAACCGCACGTGCTCTCCTCGTGGGACGTGTTCAACACGCCCGCCGATCGGCTCGGCAAAACCGCCGTCGTGCTCGACGATCTCGGCCATTACGAAGCGATCGCAGTCGCCGAGCACCTCATCGTGCAGGGCCTCAAGGTCACGTTCGTCACCCGGCACTCGTCGTTCGCGCCGCTGATCGAAGTGCTGGTGCGTACCAGCCCCGCGCTGCGCCGTCTGCGGCAGGGCGACTTCACGCTTCAGGTCGGCGGGCGTCTCGTTTCCATCGGCAGGGGCAGCGTGGAGGTCGGCTACCTCGACGGCGAGCAGGTGTGGGAAGCGGCGGCGGACACCGTCGTCCACGTCACCTACAACGACGCGCAGACCGATCTCTACCGCGCGCTCGGCGGCGGCACGCGCACGGCGACGCCCTATACGCTCAATCTTATCGGCGACGCGAACGCGCCGCGCGACCTGCTGATCGCCATCCGCGAAGGCCACATGGCGGGCCGCATCCAGGAGACAGTCGATGCTTGAAGGCAAGATCGCCATCGTGACCGGAGGCGCCACCGGCATCGGCGCCGCGACCTCGCGCCTGCTCGCGAAGAACGGCGCGCATGTCGTCGTCACCTCCGAACAGCCCGTTGAGAGCCTGCAACCGATCTGCGACGAGATCACCGCGTCGGGCGGATCGGCAAGCGCCTTCCGCTGCGACATCACCAGCGCCGACGCCATCGAAGCGCTTGTAGCGGAAGTGGAAGCAAGGCACGGCCGCCTCGACATCCTCGTCAACTGCGCCGGTCTCTGCGTGTTCGGCCCACTCGAAAGCGTCACGCCGAAGCAGATCGAGGCGATGTTCGCCGTGAACACCATCGGCCCCATCCTGCTCACCAAGGCGGCGCTGCCGCTGATGCGGAAGACGGGCGGCGGTTCCATCGTCAACATCGCCTCGGGCGCCGCGATGATCGGCGTCGAGGGTCTCGCGGCTTACTCCGCCAGCAAAGCCGCAATCGCGCACTTCACGCGCACCTTCGCGCCGGAGCTGCGCCGCTCCGGCATCCGCGTGAACTCGGTCGGCCCCGGCTCGGTGCGCACGCCCATGCTCGGCTTCACCGATGACGATCTCACCGAAGCCCAGCAGGCCTCGATCGAGAAGCGCGCGGCAGGCACGCGCAGCCCCTACGGCAATGCGATGATCGAGCCGCACGACATCGCGGAGGTCGTGCTGTTCCTCGCCTCGGACGCGGCACGCGCGCTGCACGGCAGCTACGTGCTCGCCGATCAGGGCTTCTCCGGCTGCATGTCGCCGCCGGGTTGACCCCTCAGGCGGCGACCGCTTTCGCCGCCGCACGCGCCGCCCGGCGGCCCGAGAACACCCCGTCCGCGAGTGACAGACCGCTGATGTAGCCGTTCGAATGGAGACCCACGGCGGTCATCCCCGCCGCATAGAGCCCGCCGATCGCCGCACCGTCTTCGCGCAGCACCGCGCCCGTGTCCTCATCCACCTTGAGCCCGCCGAGCGTCATGAACTTGGTGAGCGCATGGCGATTATCCATCGACATGTTGACCGCATAGTAGGGGCCGGATCCCAGCGGCGTGCGCAGCACCTCGGTCTTGCCCACCGCATCGGGCCGCCCGGCGGCGATATCGGCATCATGCGCAGCGATCGTCGCTGCAAGCCCCGCCGCATCCATTCCTGTCTTGCGCGCGAGCGCCGCCGCATCCCCGCCCCGCCGCGTGCCGCCGAGCACGTAGTTGATCAGCATCGGCACGCCGAAATACTTGAACCGCTGCCAGCCGCAGGTCAGCGATTCCACGATCGACTTGCGGAATTCGCGTGCCGAAACGACGAGCCACGCCTTCCCGTCCGGCTGCCGCGCAAGCTTGCCGCCGATCAGGCTGACATAGGCGTCTTCGGGCACAAACCGTTCACCCGCCTTGTTGACGAGTATGCCCTCCAGCAGCGCTTCGGGCGGCGAGATGTTGCGCGCGATGTAGATCGAATCCATCCAGCCCGTCGCACCGCCCACCGAAACGCCCATCGCGATACCGGAACCGTCGCTGCCCATTGCGGAGAGCCGGTGGCTGACATCGTAGAAGCGTGCGAAATCCGGGTCGTGTCTGGCCATCATGTCTTGGCTGAAGGCGAAGCCGCCCGTGCTGAGGATGACCCCGCCGCGCGCCCGAACGCGGACCTTGCGCCCGAACTGTGCCTCCAGCGCCGCCATCGCCTTGTATGCGCGCGCCGCCTTGCCGTGATTGTGCGGCACGTAGGGACTCGCCGAGGCGCACAGCGCCTGATGCTCGGCGTGTTTTTCGGGCGGGAGGCTGATCGCCTCGACCCCGACGACACGCCCGCCCGAAACCACAAGCGCCTGCACGCGCGTGTGCACCATCACCCCAACGCCTTCCCGCCCCAGCGCCTCCCGCAGCGCCGCGATATAGTGCGCGCCGCCGAAGCCAGGGCCCACGGCGCGGTGTCCGCGCGGGATCGGCTCGGCCTTTTCGGCAAACTCGGGCGACTTCTCGTTCCCCGAATAATAGAGATACTTGCCCTCCGGCGGATATGTGATCTTGTCGAGATAGGCATCGCCCGAATAGCGCACACCGTGCCCGATCAGCCAGTCGACATCCGCCGCACTGCCTTCGCAAAAGCGCCGCAGCGTTTCCGGGCGCACCGCATCGCCCACCTCGATCTCGAGATAGGCGAGCATCTTCTCCGCGCTGTCTTCAAAGCCCGCCTCACGCTGAAAGCGCGTGCCGCCCGCGTAGATCACGCCGCCGCTGTAGGCCGTGGTGCCGCCGCCGCCGAAGCGATCGATCAGCAGCACATCGGCGCCGCTTTCGCGGGCCTGCAGCGCCGCCGAGGCCCCGGCCCCGCCGAACCCGACGACGACCACGTCCGTCTCGGCGTCCCAGTCCACGTCCTCAGCCTTGTTGACTGTGATCGGTGTCATGCACCCTCCCCGCATTGCTCTTTGCGGAGGAGATTAAATCACTCGATGTTAGATAACAACCATCGATATCTAAGCAATCTGAAGGCCGACGCCAGAAGTTCTCGAGACTGATTTATCCATTCAGCGTGAGTTGAAGCCTTTTGGATCAGTTCAGGCTGCAACGGCCTGAACCGATCGCAATCCGGGGAAAATGCCTATGCCAGCGTGGTCACCACGGTGCGCGGCAGCGTGTATTCGAGGAGGCCGTGAACGCTGCCTTCGATGCCCAGCCCGGATTGGCGATGCCCGCCGAACGCGGCGCGCGGCGAAAGGGCCTGAAGGTCGTTGATCCAGACGGTTCCCGTGCCAAGCCGGTTCGCGACCGCCACGGCGGCCGCCTCGTTGCCCGACCACACCGATCCCGCCAGCCCGTATTCGCTTTCGTTCGCGCGCGCGACGGCCTCGTCGATATCGTCGAACCGCAACAGCGGCAGCACCGGGCCGAACTGTTCCTCGCGCACGATCCGGGAAGTCTCCGGCGGATTGTCGAGGATGGTGATCGGTATGAAATAGCCCTCTGTCCGGGCGGTGTCGCCGCCCATCAGGAAATCGTAGCCGTTCGCCTTCGCATCTTCGATCAGCGCGATCACACGGTCGTATTGCTGCTTGTTGTTGATGGGGCCGATGCCCGTGCCCTGCTCCGATCCGTCGCCGACCTTCACACCCTTCGCATATTCGACGATCGCGGCCTTCAGCGGCTCGTAGATGTCCTTGTGAATGTACATGCGCTTCGTCGCCACGCAGATCTGGCCGTTGTTGGCGAACGCCGACCAGAACAGCTTTTCCGCGACCACCTGCACGTCCACATCGGGCAGCACGATCGCCGCATCGTTGCCGCCGAGTTCCAGCGTCACGCGCTTCAGGCTGTGCGCGGCGCTTTCCATCACGCGGCGTCCGGTGGCGCTGGAGCCAGTGAAGCTCAATTTATCGATGCCGGGATGCGCGGTGAGCCACGGGCCGAGATCGTCGCCGCCGGAAACCACGTTCAGCACGCCCGGCGGCAGGATATCGCGCGCGATCTCTCCGATCTTCAGCGCGGCGAGCGGTGCGAACGGCGAGGGTTTCAGCACCATGGTGTTGCCTGCGATCAGCGCCGGGCCGATCTTGAACATCGCCAGCATCACCGGGAAGTTCCACGGCGAGATGGCGCCGACGACGCCGATCGGTACGTGGTGCGTTTCAAAGCGGCGGCCCGCATCCTCGACGACATCTACGGGCAGATCGATATCGGTGAAACCTGCAAGGAACCACGCCGCGCCCTGCACTTCGGCCATCGCCTCGGCCTGCGGCTTGCCCTGTTCGCGCGTCAACAGACGGCTGAGTGCGTCCTGATGTGCGGCGATCGCCGCCGAGAGCGCCAGGATGGCCGCGCGCCGCTCTGCGACAGGCGTTGCCGCCCATCCCGGAAACGCCGCGCGCGCCGCCGCCACCGCTGTGTCGAGTTCCGCGCGCGTGCAATCGGGTGCCGCGCCGAGCACGGCTTCCGTCGCCGGATTCAGCACCGGAAAGCGAGCTTCGCCTGCGACAGCGGCGCCGTTGATGGTCATCGTATAGGCGGCATCGAAATCCATCGGTTCCCTCCCTGTTTTAGAAGCGGACACCGACGGTCGCGCCATAAGTGCGCGGCGTGCTGACGTGATTGTAATCGTAACCGAAGCCCGCGAGCAGATCGACGCGGGAGGTGAAATAGAATTCGTTGGTAAGGTTCTTTGCCCACAGCGCCGCCGTCCAGCGTTCATCGGCGGACGTCCAGTTCAGGCTGCCGCTCAGCAGCGCATAGCCGCCCTGGCGAAGCCGCGACACGTTCATCACCTCGAAATACTGGCCGGATACGTAGCTCACATCGCCGCGCAGCCCGATCCGGCCTATGTCACCCTCGTGCAGCGTTGCGTCAAAACCACCGGAGAGCGTCAGCTTCGGTGCGTTCGGCAAGCGGTTGCCGCCCACATCGACACCGCCCACGATGCCCTTGCGAACCTTCGCATCGATGATGCCGAGCGCGCTGTTCAGCGTCAGCGCTTCGGATACGGCCATGGTGAACTCCGCCTCGCCGCCCAGAATGCGGGATTTGGGCAGGTTGACGAGAACCTGCGTGCCGATCAGCGGATCGACGTTCACATACTGCTGGTTGCGGTAGTCGTAGTAGAACGCCGCGACGTTCAGCGTCGCGCGGCGGTCCGCGAAACGTGTCTTTGCACCGATCTCGTAGGCGTTGATCTTCTCGGGCTTCGCCACGGTCAGCTCCGAAGGATCGAAAAACGCCTGCGCGTTGAAGCTGTTGGCGCGGTAGCCCCGGCTGTAGTTCGCGTAGAGGAGCTGGTCGCCGATCTGGAAATCGACGCCGATCTTCCCCGAAAGATTGTTCTTGCTGTACGCCTGCGACAGCGCGGGCACGACGTCGGTCACGAAGCCGCCGTTCGCCGCATAGGCATAGGAGCCGTGATAATCCTGCCGCCCCTTGTCGTGCGTGTAGCGCAGGCCGCCGCGCAGCTTCACGACGTCTGAAATCTCGAAGCTCATGTCGGTGTAGATGGCGTAGCTTTTCTTCAACTGATCGAAGCTGTTCGTAAATCCACAGCCGAGGATGAACCCGGCTAAGCAGTCGCCTTCGTCCAGCCCCGGCTCGCCATCGAAATCGAAGCCGAGCAGGTATTCGGGGCTGTTGCTGTTGAACACCTTCTCGCGGTTGTAATAGCCGCCGAGAATGAAATTGAACGGCCCGGCGAATTCGCTCGTCAGGCGCAGGTCCTGCGCGAACTGCGTGGCGCGGTCGGTGTAGGTGATTTCGACGAAGCGTTCGGCGGTGCCGTCGGTATCCTCCTTGAAGCGGAGGTTGCCCTTGTCCCACGAGGTCACGCTGGTGAGCGCGAGGCCGTCCGCGACATCGACCGTGCCGTTCAGCGAGACCGACCAGGTGCGTGCGTGGCGGCGGATGTCGCCGATGTTGGATTCGATCTCGCGCTTGCTAAGACCGGCGCGGTGCAAGTCTGCGGGCTGCGCATAGATGCCATAGTTGGTGGGGTTCTGCAGGCTCGTGGACGCGCGCAGCACGAAGCGCGCGCTGTCCGAAGGCGCGAACAGCAGCGACCCCCGGATGCCGTATTCGCGCACACCGTTCATGTCGGGCTGGCCGGGCGTCTGGTTCTTGAACCAGCCATCGGCGCGCGACACCGTGAAGGCGACGCGCGCGGCAAGCACGTCCGACATCGGCAGGTTGATGGCGCCGCTCGCATCGAAGCGGTTGTAGTTGCCGTAGCCGAAGTTGAGATTGCCTTCGGTCTCGCCGAGCTTCGGTGCACGGCTGATCAGGTTCACCGCGCCGCCCGAGGTGTTCTTGCCGTAAAGTGTGCCCTGCGGCCCGCGCAGCACCTCAACGCGCTCAAGGTCGTACATGGCGACGCCGAGGAACGCGAAATTGCCCTTGTAGACCTCGTCGTAATAGGTCGCGACCGGGCTCGACTGGTTGAGGCTGTAATCGAACATCGAAACGCCGCGCAGCGAGAAGATCGGCGTGTTGCTTCCAACGATCGACGACAGCTGCAGGTTCGGCACGACGGAAACGAGATCGTCCGCCCGCGTGATCTTCCGCTCGGCGAGCGCATCGCCGCCGATCGCGGACACCGAGATCGGCACCGTCTGCAGGCTTTCCGAACGCTTGGCGGCGGTGATGACGATATCCTCCGCCTGATAGTCCTGCGCCCGCGCCAGTGTTGTTCCGGAAAGTAGCATGACCGCGCCGAGAGCGATGCGGGTCTTCCCCTGTGCATTGATCATTGTTTGTTTCCTCCCTGTCCCTGTTGTTCGTTCATGCGCGCGACCACGACTGCACGCGCCGCGGCGGCGTCGGTCCGCAGCGGCCTCTTGCGCAAAGCGGCCATTTCGGCCGCCGTGTAGGGTTTGAAATCGGCAGGCATGTTCGCCGGATCAAAGGTCGCGAGCGACCAGTTGAGCAGTTCGGCGAGTTCCTTGTCGCTGAGCGGAGACAGCGCCACGCCCGGCACGCGAACCAGATATTCGCGCCCGCCCTCCACGCTCAGGAATTTGCTCATGAAGTCCTTCAGCGCCGGTGTCGAACCCACCGTCTCACCGCCATCGGGGCGGTGGCACCCCTGGCATTTCAGCATGTAGTTCGACCGCGCCCGCGCCGCGTTCTCCACGCCGACAGCGGCAACGCCCGCCGCCGTCAGTCCCCCGATCAGGCCCGCGGCAAGAAGCGCGCGCGCGATCATCGCGCGGCAGCGTCGTGAAGCGCCGCAACCGCAGACGCGCTCAATTTCCCGCCCTCCGCGCGCACCGCCGCGACTTCATCGGCGGTGAAGGCCCCTTTCCCGCCCGCGACCGTGGTGACGACATGGTTCAGCACCGCCGCAACCTCGTCATCCTTCAGCACCTGCGCGGGCATCACGCCGCGATAGGCCTTGCCCTCCACGGTGATCGGCCCGGCGAGCCCGCGCGTCACCGCAAGGATCAGGTACCGCCGCCCCTCCGCTTTACCGGCAAGCGCGCGCACGTCCGCTTTCAGTGGCGGATACGCGCCCGGCACGCCCGCGCCGGTCGGCAGGTGACACGCGGCGCAGCGCTTGTAGAGCGCCGGGCCGTCAGCGGCAGCAGCAGGCGCGGCAAACAGCGCGGCGATAATGAACGCGGTGCGGATCATTTCTGGTCGATCGCCACGCCGAGGATGATCGCGGTGGAGCAGTGGAAGATGCTGCTCTCCGTGCCGATGCACCAGTTGATGTCGTTGCTTTCCTGTGCGCGCGCCGTGGGCTTGTCGCGTTCGTTCCGCGTGCACGGGCAGCGCCCGCACGAGGTCTTCCCGCAGCAGTCGTTGTAGCTGATGATGTACGACCGATTGTCCGCCGGATTGAGGCAGGTGCCGATCCACGTGATCGGCGACATCTCCGTGCCGGGCGGGCAGGAATTCACCGTGCCGCCACAGCACGAACACAGGAACCCGTCGATCGCGCAGTAGCGCCAGTAGTCGCAGCTCGTGTTGTCGCCCGGGTCCTGCAGGTTCCCCGAATGCTGCTGCGGCAGCCCGTTCGGCCCCATCTCCGGCGTCGATGCGAGCGCGCGAGAGACCGGCAGCACGGGGATCACCGCCGCACCTGAAATCGCGCCGCCGATCATCGTCAGCAGGCTGCGGCGCGAGGTGCTCCTTGCAACGCCGCGCGTGAATTTTTCGGTCAGCTTGTCGAGCGGTCCCATGGTCATGCCTCCCGGTCGCGGCGTGTGAGATAATCCTGGATCGAGGCGACGCCGCGCTCCTTGGCTTCGAACAGGCTTTCGAGATGTTCGCGCGAATTGATGAGCCCGAGCGACGCGATGCGGCCGGCCTCGTCGATGAGCACGCCGTAAGGCAGCTTCGAAACGCCGAGGCCCCGCCCCAGCGATTCCGAAAGCACGAAGGGAAACGCCTCCAGCCCGAACGCTGCCACCATGTGGTGCTGCGCCAGTTCATCACCGTCGCTGGCGAGCACCGTGTCGAGCCATTGCGATTCCGCGCTTGCGACGGATTTCAGAACGGGCAGCAGCGATTTGCACACGGGGCAATCGGGCGCCACGAAGAACACGAGCTGCGAGCGCCCCTCCCGCCTGCCGCCCACGCGCACATTGCGGCCGTCGATCGTGGCAAGCTGCATCGCGGGCACCGCATCGCCTACGCTTACCTTCTGGTGCAGCGTTAGCGCGCCTGCGGGCGCGATCCGTTCGTGGAGAACACCCACCTGCCGCGCCAGCGCTGCGACGAGCACGCCAAGCGCGATCACCGCAACCCACAGCAGGATCTGGGAAGCGAACAGCATTTCAGTCATGACCGGCTCCGTTGGGGCGAAGGCAGCGCGGCGAGTTCGCCCGCCGCGAAGAGAAGGGCAAGAAAGGCAAGCGCCGCGAACACCGCGGCCACGTCGATGCGCGCGGCGGGCAAGGCGGCGGTTCCAAGCGCAAGCGCCGCGAGCAGAAATGGCCGTGCGATCGCGGCCACATCGACCGTCGCGGCCTGCACGCGAAGCGTGCACCCGCAATCGAACGGCGCCGCGCCGCGTATCCGCGCCGCAAACAGCGCCGCCGTGTAGACGAGCCAGAGCGCCGCGGCGGCCAGCGCCCCCGCCATGCGCCCATTTTCCGACAGCAGCGCCGCAGCGGCCAGCGCCTCGATAACCGCTGCCGACAGACTGACGACATCGCCGACCGGCGGGGTCGTGCCGGAAAGCTTCGCCGCGGCGCGCGCCATGCGCCGTCGCTGCATCAGCTTCTGCGCGGCCGCCATCGCCAGCACGCCGGCGAGAAACACCGCGACGACGGGGGAAAATATCTCCGTCATGGCAGCGCCGTCATGGTCAGCGGATTGGGCACGATATTGCCGCCCAGGCTGCGCAGCAGCTTGCCCGTGGCGACATCATAAACGTCGATAAACCCTTCCGGTCGCGCCGCCGCGAGCAGCGGCGCGCTCTGCCGCGTCACCTCGATCGAAGGCGCGGGCGTTTCCAAAACGATGCGCTGCACGCGCTTCTTCGTCGCGGGGTCGATCACCCACACTTCGGTGCCGGGGTCGTCGTGGCCGCCGTCGTGCCCGTTCGGCGTCATCAACACATAAAGCCGCCCCGCCGCGTCGGCGGTAATAAGCTGCCAGCCGCTTGGGCGCCATTCGGGCGCGGCACCCTCCACACCCTTGGTGTCGATGGCGAAGCCGCCCGCGTCGCGCGCCGCCGCGCCTGAAAGATCGAACGCCCTCAGCTTGCCGTTGTACGTGACAAACCACGCCGTCCTGCCGATCATCGCCGGCATCATCTTCATGGGGTCGGTGTCGAGCGCGTTGACCGGCTTGCTCACCTTCGTTGAAGCCGCCGTGCCATCGGCCGCCAGCACGAAGCTGACGATCGTGCCGTCGGTGCAGAGCGTCGAAAAGCCGCGCTCGCCCGTCGGATAAACCATCGAACACCCCGGCACGTCGATCTCGCTCAGCACCCTGCGGCCCACCAGATCGACGACCGTGACCGAAGACGCCGGCGTGAAGTTGAACACCAGCGCCCAACGCTCGTTGTTGGTCAGTTGAAAGCTGTTCTTGTTGGTCAGGAACTGGCCGCGCTTCGAAAGTTCGATCTCGCCTGTGGGCCGCAGCGAAGCCTTGTCCCAGATGGTGATCACATCGGTGCGCGTTCCGCGCGAAAGCCGGCTGTAATAGGTATCGCTGGTGTAGATTTCGGGGCGCGTGGAGGACACGGCGATATTGCCGAAATGCCCGATCGTTACCGTGCCCTTCAGATTGTGGTCGTCGGCGGCAAGATCGATGATCCCGCCCCGCCCATCCACCATGCTCTGGTAGTTGAAGCCATGCACGATCATCCAGCTCTGCGGATAGTGCTCCGGCAGCGCGAGCACCGAGGAGACGGCTTCCTCGGGCAGCGGATTGGGAAATTCCGTCGCTAAAGCCGGTGCCGCGCAAACCGCGAGCGCCACTGCGGCCATCACCTGTCCATATCTGAACACTGCCTGTCTCCTTCAGTCCTGCGGCTGCGGAATGGCGGCCTCGCCCGCCTGCGCCGCCTTTGCGCGCGCAAAGCCGGGGCGCGCCGAAATTCGTTTCCAGTAAGCGTGTGTGGCGGGCGGCAAGGCGTCGCCGAGGCCGATGATTTCCGCGAGCATGATCGCGTAGCCGATCGAGATGTCGGCAACCGTGAAGCGGCCCGCGCAGATGAACGGCGCATCGGCAACGATCGCCTCGACACCGCGAAGGCGGCTCAGGAACCACTGCGAATAATCCGCCACCACCTGCGGCTGCCGCCGGGCTTCCGGCTCGAAGCGGCCATAGCGGAGCACGAGCGTCTGCGGGAAGGTCAGCGTCGCTTCGCCGAAATGCAGCGCGTTCAGGAACGCGCCATAGGCCGGATCGGCGGGATCGACGGCAAGCTCACCATGGCCGTAGCGTACGGCGAGATACTCGCACATCGCGGCGGACTCGGTCATCCGCGTCTCGCCGTCGATCAGCGCGGGCACCGTGCCTAGCGGATTCACATCGAGAAATTCGGGCACGCTCATGCGCGGCGGAAACGGCATCACGACGAGTTCGTAGGAAAGGCCGATTTCCTCCAGCGTCCACAGCGGCCGGAAGGAGCGCGCATCCGCGCAGTGATAGAGTTTCAGCACGGGAGGGCTCCGCTATAGCGCGCCCGCAGCTCGGCCTTCAGAACCTTGCCCGTTGCGTTGCGCGGCAGCGCCTCCGCGAACACGATGTCGCGAGGCAGTTTGTATTTGGCGAGCCGGGCCCGGCAGTGGTCGAGAACCGCGTCGGCCTTCAGTGCGTGGTCCGGCTTCACCACCACGATGGCGCGGCCGCTTTCGCCCCAGCGCGCGTCGGGCACCCCGATCACGGCCGCCTCGCGAACGGCCTCAATCTGGTGGAGAACGTTCTCCACCTCCGCCGGATAGACGTTTTCGCCGCCGGAAATGAACATGTCGGTGCGACGATCGACGATGTAGTGATAGCCCTCCGCATTCCGCCGCGCGATGTCGCCGGTGCGGAACCAGCCGTCACGAAACGCGCTCGCGGACGCTTCCGGGTTGCGCCAGTAGCCGGGCGTCACCACCGGGCCGCGCACCCAAAGTTCGCCCGCCTCGTCGTCCGCGCAATCGTGACCGTCCTCATCGACGATACGGGCTTCGAGGTGTTGCAACGGGCGCCCCACGGAGCCGATGCGGGATGCTGCGTCGGCATGATCCAGGCTCAGGACCGAAGGGCTGGTTTCGGTCATGCCGAAGCCCTGCAGCAGCGGCACGCCCTTCTCCTCCCACTGCTTCAGCAGGCTGAGCGGGATCGGCGCGCCGCCGCAGCCCGCGCGCACGAGCCCGGAAAGATCGGCGGCGGCGAAATCCGGGTGCTGCGCCATGAACTGATAGTGGCTCGGTACGCCAAGGAAATGCGTGATGCCGATGCTGCGGTCGCTCATCATCCGCAGCGTCGCGCCCGGATCGAAACCCCGCGCCAGCAGCACGGTTCCGCCCGCATGGAAGGCGGGATTGGCATAACAGTTGAGCCCGGCGGTGTGGAACAGCGGCAGCACCGTCAGCATCACCATATCGCCGTTCAGAAGCGCCGGGCCGCTGAGGTTGACGATATTCCAGAACGTCATGCCATGGGTGATGAGCGCACCCTTGGGGCGCCCCGTGGTGCCGGAGGTGTAGATGATGGTGGAAACATCATCCAGCATCACTGGCTCCGGCGCGCGCGGCCGGGCCGCTGCACGCGCTTTGGCAAAATCAGCATCGAGCGCAAGCTTGGCGCAGCCCTCGATCGCGAGGCCTTCCACCGTCTCGGCGAAGTCCTCGCCATAAAGCAGCAGGGCCGGATCGGCGTTGCCGATCACGAATTCCAGCTCGGGCTGCGTCAGCCGCCAGTTGAGCGGCACGAAGATGGCGCCGAGCCGACCGCACGCGAACTGCAACTCGAAAACCTCGGCGCAGCTTTGCGCCAGAATGGCAACGCGGTCGCCGCGCCCAACGCCACGATCGGCAAGAAGGCCCGTGAACCGCGCGACGCGATCTTCCAGTGCGCGATAGTCAAGCCGCAGCCCGGCGTGCAAGTCGATGAGGGCGACTTTCTCAGGCCGGTTGACGGCGTGGTGCGCGATCCAGTCGTAATAAGGAGCACTCACCTTCTTCTCCCCGTCGATACAGAAAGCCGCTCCTTGCTTCGTTTTTCGTCGACGAATCTTTTAAGGCGACCTCACTAATATCGATAGCGTGGATGTCACAGACGCAGGCCACCTGCAACACTGAATCGCGTTCAGTGTGCAAATAAATAGAAGTGGCTCACTTATTATTTTGAGGAGACGGCCTCGGCCACGGCCGGGGTCACCGGAACCAGCACGTCGAGCAGGATCTGCGCGTAGGCTTTGCCCTGCGGATCGTTTCGCAGCGAGGCGATGCCGCCGCCGTCGAGAACATCATGGAGCAGGAAATTGAGGCCGTGTACGCCCGTCAGATCGAAGCGCTCCACCTGCCCCTCTCTATCTGGCCCCTGCAGATAATGCGCGAAATGCGCTGCGACGGTCTGGGGCGTCAGCGCGGCGCGGATGAACGGCAGATAGTCGGGATGCCGCGCGATCACACCGATATTCGCATTGTTCCCCTTGTCCCCGCTTCGTGCGAAGGCGAGTGCGATGAGCGGCACGGTTTCCGTCGCACCGGCAGGCAGCGCATCGCACGGTGTCACGGGTGCCGGCGCGGCAATGTCTTCGCCCACCGTGGCACCCGGAACGGAATGTTGCACGCCGCCGATACCGATTTCGGGCTGAATCCGGCCTTTTGGAATCAGGCAGGAAAACAGCCGGACAACCGGGGTCACCTTGGGCCGATTGCCGCCCATGCCGGTAAAGCCCGGCGCCATCGATGTTCCGGCGGAGGTGAACTCGCGCACCAGCAATTCCAGCGCCTTCGGTTGCGGATGGCACGCGGCGAGTTTCAGCATCACTTCGCGTGCGCCGCGTGCCCGGCTCGCCGCGCCGTAGCTGGTTTCAGAGCCGATGATTTCCACGCTGGTACGGCTGTAGGGCGGCAGTCCCGCCGCCTTCAGCATTGCTTCGGTCCGCCGCAACACGGCGTCCGCGACCCGCTCCGCCTTTCGCACGGCATCGATGCCGCCGATCATGTAATAGGCGCCGACGCGGAAGCCGTCCTGCCACGTCGCACTCGCCTTGTAGCTGCCGGTGGGCGGCCCGCCCCGGGCGCCCTCCACCGCGACGCGGTCGCTGCCGGTCTGGCGGATCGTCACCTCGCTCCAGTCGCAGCGCACGTCGGGCAGCAGGTAGGCGCGCGGATCGCCGATCTCGTAGACGAGTTGTTCGGCCACAGTGCCCACGGACACGAGCCCGCCCGTACCGGCGGGCTTGGTCACGGTGAAACTGCCGTCCTCGGCGATTTCCACGATCGGATAGCCGATGTTCGCCCAGTCGCCGGTCTCTTCCCAGTCGGTGTGGATGCCGCCCGTCGCCTGCGCGCCGCATTCGATGATGTGCCCGGCCAGCGACCCGGCACTCAGCCGGTCGAAATCGTCCGTCTTCCAGCCGAAGGCGTGGATGCACGCGCCAAGCGCCAGCGCGCTGTCGACGCAGCGGCCCGTCACCACGATATCGGCGCCCGCGCCGAGTGCCGCCGCGATCGGCGTGGCGCCGAGGTAGGCGTTGAGGCTCAGCAGCGCATCCGGCATCGCCGCGCCCGTCGTCATCTCAGTGATACCCGCCGCGCGCAAGGCGTCAGCGTCGGTGATCAGGTCGTCGCCCGTCACCACAGCGACCTTCAGCGAAAGCCCTGCCTCCACGATCCGCGCTTCCAGCGCGCGGGCGCAGGCGGCGGGGTTCACGCCGCCCGCGTTCGCCAGCACCTTGATACCCCGCGCGGCGATGGTTTCGAGATGGCGGCCGATGAGCGTCACGAAGTCGGCGGCGTAGCCCGCGTCCGGGTCCTTCGCCCGCGCCCGCGCTAGGATCGACATGGTGATTTCGGCGAGATAGTCGAACGTCAGATAGTCGATCGTCTCGGCGAGAAGCTGGGGCACGGCGATGGCGCTGTCGCCCCAGAAGCCGCTGGCCCCGGCAACGCGGATCACGCCACCGCTCCGTCGCGCACGATCGCCAGAATGTCCCGTGTCGCGACCTGTTTGCCCACGTGTGCGCTGATGGTCTCCACCACGCCGTCCATCGGCGCCAGGATCTGGTGTTCCATCTTCATCGCTTCGAGCACGGCAATCCGCTGCCCGCGCTTCACGCGCTCACCCTCCACCGCGTCGATCATCGTCACGACACCGTTCATCGGCGCCCGAACCGATCCGCCTGCCCCCTCGTCCGCCGCCCGACGCACCGTATGGGTCGTATCGGCAAACGCCCAAGTCCCCCCCGCCGCCGCAATCCACAGCGTAGCCCCCTCGAAAGCATAGCGCGCCAACCGCCGATGCCCCGCGATATCGAAGCGAACGCTGTCTTCGTCTTGCGCGATGATCTCCAGCCGGGTCTCCCCAGCCTCCCCCGAAACCAGCAGGGCCTCGCCATCCCGCCGCACCGAGAACCGGCCCGCCCCATGCGCGCCCGAAAGCGCGACCGTCGCCGCCATCCACCCGTTCGACCGCCACCCCGCACCGCCACGCACAGAGTGCAGCGCCGCCGCCAGTACCGGCACCCACTCGGGTGGCGTTGCGGCATCAGCCGAACCCGACGGATAGTGGCGCGCCACAAACCCGGTGGTCGCCTCGCCCGCCGCGAATTCTCCTGAGCCGAGGATCTCCGCAAGGAACGCCTTGTTGGTGGGAACGCCAAGGATCGCAGTATCCTCCACCGCCCGCTTCAACCGCCGCCGCGCCTCTTCGCGATCCGCACCCCACGCGATGATCTTCGCGATCATGGAATCGTAGTGCGGCGACACATCGGTGCCGGCACGAATCCCATGGTCAATGCGCACACCCTCTCCCTCGGCCGGGCTCCACAAATGAACCGGCCCGGTCTGCGGCAGGAAGGCGCTTGCCGGATCTTCCGCGCACAGCCGCACTTCGATTGCGTGGCCGCGAAGCGCCACGTCGTGCTGCCCGAACGGCAGTGGCTTTCCCGCCGCGACATCGAGCTGAAGCCCCACCAAATCGAGCCCGGTGACAAGTTCGGTAACCGGGTGCTCAACCTGGAGACGGGTGTTCATTTCGAGGAAGTAGAAAGCCCCATCCGCCGCCAGCAGGAACTCCACCGTGCCCGCGCCGACATAGCCGATGGAAGCCGCCGCCTGCACCGCCGCCGCGCCCATACGGGCACGCAGCGCCGGATCAACGGCAGGCGAAGGCGCTTCCTCCACGACCTTCTGGTGCCGCCGCTGGATCGAACAATCGCGTTCGCCGAGATGAACGATATTGCCATGCCGGTCACCGAACACCTGGATCTCGACGTGGCGCGGCTCGATGACGGCGCGCTCAAGCAGCAGCCTATCGTCACCAAACGCCGTGCCCGCCTCCGCGCGCGCAGCCCGCAGCGCATCCGCAAGCCCCTCCGACGCGGTCACGATCCGCATCCCACGGCCGCCGCCGCCCGCAGACGCCTTCACCATCACCGGGTAGCCGATCCGGCCCGCTTCGGCGATGAACGTGGCGTCGGACTGATCCTCGCCCTGATAGCCGGGAATGCACGGCACACCCGCCGCGATCATGCGCCGCTTTGATTCAGCCTTATCCCCCATCACGCGGATCGCTTCGGGATCGGGTCCGATAAAGACGATGCCCGCACGCGCGCAGGCCTCCGCGAAGGCCGCGCGCTCAGAGAGGAAACCGTACCCGGGATGGATTGCATCGGCACCCGTGCACCGCGCGGCTTCGAGGATGCGCTCAATATCGAGGTAGGACTGCGCCGCAGGGGCGGGACCGATGAGAATGGCCTCGTCGGCCTCTTCGACATGAAGCGCATCGCTGTCGGCGGCACTGTAAACCGCAACCGTGCGGTATCCGCGCCCGCGCGCGCCTCGTATCACGCGGCAGGCGATCTCGCCCCGGTTTGCCACGAGTATCTTCGAGAATTCCGGCATCACAAGCCCTCTACCCAGCGTGGATTGCGCTTTTCCCGGAACGCCTGCACGCCTTCGCGGCCTTCCTCGCCGCACACGGCAGCGGCAAACACATCGGCCGCACGGTCAACGAAACCCTCGGGAATGGCCTCCAGCGACAGCAACAGAGCTTTGGTAGCGGCGTTCGCGTGGGGACCGCAGCGATCGATGCTGGCGAGCACCTTCGCGGTAAGCTCGGCAAGTTCCGCCTCATCCGCGGCAGCGGCATCCGCAAGCCCGATAGCGAGCGCCTCGTCAGCCCCGATTACTGTCCCGCCGAGTGCGAGACGCCGCGCCGCCGGAAGCCCGATGCGGGAAACCACGAATGGGGCGATCTGCGCCGGTACCAGCCCGAGCGTCGTCTCCGAGAGCGCAAAGCGCGCGCGCGGCCCGCACAGCACAATATCGGCACAGCAGGCGAGACCGAAGCCGCCGCCGAAAGCAGGACCATCGACAACTGCGACCACGGCAAGCGGAAGTGCAGCAAGCCTGCGGTAGACTTCAGCACCGCGCTTAGAAAGCGCCGCGATCGCATCATGACCGGCGGCAAGTACATCGGATTTCAATTGCGCACCCGCGCAGAAGCGCCCGCCCGCGCCGTGAACGAGCAGCGCCTTCAACGTGCGGTCGCCGGCCACGGTATCGAACAGATATCCAAGCGCCGCCAACAAGGCATCGCTCATCGCGTTGCGGGTTTCCGGATCATCGATCGTCGCGGTGATGATGCCGCCGCGCCGCTCGACACTGAGCGGCCTCCCCCCATCAGTCACAGCCGCGCCACCCCAAAACTATTGGGACGCAGCGTCCGGAAATCCGCCTCCGCGACGGTATCGAGGCAGAATCCGACCACGCGGCGCGTATCGCGCGGGTCGATCAGTCCGTCGTCCCACAAACGCGCAGTCGCGAACAGCGCAGTCGATGCGCGGTCGTATGCGGCGACCACCTTGGCACCCGCCTGCGCGATACGCTCCATATCGGGCTCCTGTCCCCGCGCCCGCGCGCCTTCTTCCGAAACAATGGCGAGCACCTTCGCGGCCTGCTCGCCGCCCATCACGGCAACGCGATTGTTCGGCCAGGCGAAAATGAAACGCGGATCGAAGGCACGGCCGCACATGCCGTAGTGCCCAGCACCGAAACTGCCGCCGATCTGAATCGTGATCTTCGGCACCGAAGCATTGGTGACCGCCTGGATCATCTTGGAACCGTGCTTGACAATACCGGCGGCCTCCGCCTCAACACCCACCATGAAGCCGGTGGTGTTCTGAAGGAATAGGATCGGCGTTCCCGACTGGCAGCAGAGCTGGATGAACTGCGCCGCCTTGGTGGCGCCATTCGCGTCGATCGGACCGTTGTTGCCGATGATCCCGACAGCATGGCCCATGATCGCGGCATGACCACACACCGTATGCGGGCCGTATGCGGGCTTGAAATCCAACCAGTCGCTGTCATCTGCGATCCGGGCGATCAATTCGCGCACGTCATACGGCTTGCGGTAATCCGTCGGAACGAGGCCCAGGATTTCCTCCGTCGGGTAGCGCGGCGCGGGCGTAGAGCGTTCACGCACTGCAGGAAGCCGACTGTTCCAGCCGAGCTTGGCGACGATCTCGCGCGCCGTGCAAAGTGCCTCCGCGTCATCTGCCGCGAGATATTCACCAAGGCCCGTCGTCTCGAAGTGCAGCCGGGCGCCGCCCAGTGTCTCATCGTCAGCGATCTCGCCCGTCGCCGCCTTCAGGAGCGGCGGCCCGGCAAGGAACACCTTGGATCGCCCCCGCACCAACACGACATAATCGGCAAGCCCGGTCTGGTAGGCGCCGCCCGCCGTCGACGAGCCGTGCACTACGGAAATCACGGGAATCCCCGCTGCCGAAAGCCGGGCGAGATTGGCGAACGTCGTGCCGCCGCGCACGAACATCTCCGCCTGCAACATCAGGTTTGCGCCGGCACTTTCCACAAGGTTGAGAAGCGGCAGCTTGTTCTCGAGCGCGATCTGCTGCGCGCGGATCTGCTTGTCGACACCGTAGGGATGGCTGGATCCGCCCTTGATGCCGGCGTCCGATGCGATCACCATCACACGGACACCCGACACGAAGCCGATGCCGATCACGAGGCCGCCGCCATAGACATTCTCCTCGCCATCGTCCTCATGACAGCCGAGCCCGGCGAGCGTTGAAAGTTCGAGGAAGGGTGAATCGCGATCCAGAAGTAGGGCAACGCGTTCGCGCGGCAGAAGTTGACCACGCTTATGGAATTTTTCCGCCGAACGCTCCGAGGTGTGACGCACCTTGTCTTCAAGCCCGCGGAATTGGGCGATGAGTGCCAGATTGGCCGCGCTGTTCACGCGGCACGCATCGCTGTTCGCGATGAAAGCGGTTTCAAATGGCGGCATGGCTCAGCGCTTTTCGGCGACGCTTGCCAAGGTGGCGGCGACGTTCTCCAGCCTTCGCGTGACCTCCGACAAGGCGCCGGCAGACGATGCGCCGCCAATCCCTATGCCTGCAAACAACTGCCTTGCGATCGCTTCGACCGCCGCTTCAATATTTAAGGGCCGCTTATTTAGAAGTGTGCGCTCACCGACATGTTGAATGGCACCGAAAAACATGTCCCGGACATATTCAATGACAGCGTCAGGGCGCACGTCACCGATGCGCTGCCCGTCCGTAAGGATCGAATCGACAAGACGGGCATATCTCTGATTAAGACTATGCACCGCGGACCCATAATAATCTTCCCAGTGCAGCTCGCGATAGATCAGCTCGTGCATTCCGGGATTTTCGGCCATGTCTCGAAAATTGATGAGGATCAGAAGCTTGATCCGCTCCGCCGTCCCCTCGATCCGCGCCGTGTCCCGCGCCATCCTTTTAAGGTTGGGCGTCATCCAATCCGAAACCACCCGTGCCATCAGGTCACGGCGATTGGGAAAATACTTGTAGACTGTCGCCTCTGAAATGCCGGCCTTTTCCGCGATATCAGCCATCGACGTCCCACGCAGTCCGCGCTCTTCAACGAGCGCGCGCGCGGCTTCCAGGATTTCCGGCTCCCTGAAAGCCTTTCGTCTACGCCACGCCGGCCCTCCGGTTTTTTCCTGAGCAGCCTTCGCCATCTTCGCCATCCCGACAGTAAATGAGGATGACTTCCTAACATTGGTTGGGAATGCCTTCAAGCCGCTATCGGAAGGCAGATATGCTGATGAGGTGAAGGCCCGCTAGAGCCCCGATATGGGATGGGTGGCGATCAGCTTTGGTGTTTCTGTTGCGTCATTCGGTCGACATACGCAATGCCAATGGCCGAGAGAATGAACACGGTATGGATGATCGTCTGCCACAGCACACCCTCTGCGGTGATGCGCGCGGTGGGCAGGCCGATGTTGCTCGCCTCGATGAACGTCCTGAGCAAATGGATCGACGAGATGCCGATAATCGCCATCGCCAGCTTCACCTTCAGCACGCCCGCGTTCACGTGGCTCAGCCATTCCGGCTGGTCCGGGTGGCCTTTGAGGCCAAGGCGCGACACGAACGTCTCGTAGCCGCCGACGATGACCATCACGAGCAGGTTCGAGATCATCACCACATCGATGAGGCCGAGAACGAGCAGCATGATCTGCTGCTCGGTGAACTCCCAGCTGTGCATGACGAGGTGGTAAAGCTCCTTCAGGAACAGGAGCACATAGACGCCCTGCGCGGCGATGAGACCCAGGTAGAGCGGCAGCTGCAGCCAGCGCGAGCTGAAAATGAGGAGTGGAAGCGGGCGGAGCGGCGACGGCGCGCCGGAATCGGAATCGGACATGGTTGCGGCGTATCAAATACGAGGGCGATTCTCCAAGGCCGTTCCGCTGCGGGAAACGCCGGGTTGCAGGCGCGACCCCTCCCCCTCCCACCCTGCGTTCCTACATGGGTACACGAAGGCGGCGGGTTTGCCCCTCGGCACACAGGAGCACGAAGATGAAGACGATCACAACGCGCTACACCAACGAACAGCGCCACTGGGTGGGCGACGGCTTTCCGGTGCGCTCGCTGATCTCCTATCATGCGCAGGGCAGCGCGATCAGCCCGTTCCTGCTGCTCGACTATGCCGGACCGCATGTGTTCGAGCCTGCCGAAACCCCGCGCGGGGTGGGCACGCACCCGCACCGCGGCTTTGAAACCGTCACCATCGTCTATGACGGTGAGGTGGAGCACAGGGATTCCGCCGGGAACGGCGGCATCATCGGTCCCGGCGACGTGCAGTGGATGACGGCGGCCGGCGGCGTCCTCCATGAGGAGTTCCACTCGAAGGGCTTCACGCGCGCAGGCGGGCCGTTTCGCATGGTCCAGCTGTGGGTGAACCTGCCCGCCAAGGACAAGATGGCGGGAGCCGGTTACCAGTCGATCGTGGACGCGGACATTCCGGTCGTCGACCTCGACGGCGGCAAGGCACGGATCATCGCAGGCACGCTCGGCGGCAAGACCGGCCCGGCGCGGACGTTTACCCCGGTGAATGTCTGGGACGTCCGCTTGGCTGATGGCGCCGACGTCTCGCTCGAACTGCCCGAAGGCCACACGACACTCGTCGTGGTGCTGTCGGGCCGGGTGCTGGTGAACGGCGAGGATGCGGGAAGTGCCGAGGTGCTCGAACTGAGCCGGGCGGGAACCTCGGCGCGGTTCAAGGCGGAGGCCGAAACCACGCTGCTCGTGCTCACCGGCGAACCGATCGATGAACCGATCGTCGGCTACGGCCCGTTCGTGATGAACAGCGAGACGGAAATCCGCACCGCCATCGACGACTTCAACAGCGGTCGCTTCGGCCGGATGGCTGCGGCATAGTGGAAGGGAGGCAGGCGCACACCGCCTGCCTCCCTTTTCCTGTTGAGGAGGCGACATGGCCGAAATCACCATTGCACGCGTGACCGCGAATATCGGCATGGACGACTACAAGGTCGATGTCCGTGCCGGGCATCACACGCTTGTATCCGACGAACCCGAGAAGATCGGCGGTAGGGATGCTGGGCCGGCGCCGTTCCAGCTGCTACTTGCCGCGCTCGGTTCGTGCACGGCGATCACGCTCCGGATGTATGCGAAGCGCAAGGACTGGCCGCTCGAAAGCGCCGAGGTTGCGATGCGGCATTTGAAGGATGGCGAGACCGCGCGGATCGAGCGTGTGCTGACGCTCTCCGGCAATCTCACGGACGAGCAGCGCGCGCGGCTGGCGGACATCGCCGAGCGTACGCCGGTGACGCTTGCCATCAAGAACGGCGTGGCGGTCGAAACGACGCTTAGCGGATCCTGAGTACGACCTTGCCGATGAGGGTGCCTGCCGCCATTGCCGCGAAGGCTTCGTCGGCGCGTTCCAGCGGCGCCTCTAAGCCGATGACGGGGCGGTAGTGAGACGAGGCAAACAGTGCGTCTATCGCCGTTCGGGCACGTGATCCACCTGCGGGGTCGCGGCGGCTGAACTCTCCGGCACGGACGCCAATGATTTCGATGCCGTTGAGGAGCGCGAAAGGCTCCGGAATACCGCCTGCGAAACCGATCAGCAGGTAGCGGCCGTTCCAGCGCAGCGTCTGCGCGGCGGGTGCGAACAGTGCGCCGCCGACTGGGTCGAAGACGACATCGACGCGGTCCTTCAGCGCGGAAAAGTCGGGTGCGGTGCGATCGATAACGAGCGTTTCATAGGCACCCGCCGCACTTGCGGCGGCGCATTTCCGTTCATCTGACGCAGCGGCGATCACATGCGCGCCGAGTGCCTTGCCCATCGCGACCGCAGCGAGACCCATGCCGCCCGCCGCGCCCGTGACCAGCAGCGTTTCCCCTTGCATCAGCCGACCGCGCTCCACGAGCCCGACCCATGCGGTGAGCGCACCGACCGCGTAGGACGCCGCTTCCGCATCCGAGCACCCAATGGGTGCGAGGCGCACGCTTTCCACGCCGAGCGTGACCGCTTCGGCAAGACACCCCGAGCGCGCGCCGACAACGACACGGCGCCCCACCAGCGCCGGATCCACTCCCGCACCCGTATCGGTCACGATGCCCACGCCTTCGACGCCCGGCACGAAAGGAAGCTCTGGTTTGAACTGGTATGCGCCCGACAGCATCAGGAGGTCCGGGAAGTTGAGCGCCGCTGCCGTCAGCACGACGCGGACCTCGCCCGCCGCAGGGAGCGGCGCATCCGGCCATGCAGTCTCGAAACGCAGCCCCGAGCGATCCTCGCTCAGATGGTGGCAGACCCACGCCTTCATCGCGCCCCTTCCCTTCGACTTTTAACGGCTTGCCTCGGATGGCGGCGCGGGGGAAGTTCGAAAAAGGGAGAGGAGAGCCGACAATGGGCGAGGATTGGAGCTTCGGTCGCATCGCCGCCGCGATCGGCGGTGCCGTCGATCCCGATCTTCCGGCGCTGATCCACGGCGATCACATAACGCGCTGGGGCGATTTCGACCGGCGGACCGACGCGCTTTCTGCCGCTTATGTGACCGCCGGCGCCGTGCCGGGCGACAAGGTCGCGCACCTGATGCGGAACAACCCCGCCTATCTCGAAACCACCTTCGCCGCTTTCAAGGCGCGGCTCGTCCACGTGAACGTCAACTACCGCTATACGGGCGAGGAACTGCTCTACATCCTCGAAAATTCCGATGCCGCAGTGCTGGTGTTCGATGCCGATTTCGCAGACCTCGTCGATGAGATCAGGCCCTCGCTGGGGCAGGTGAAGCTGTTCGTGCAGGTGGGCGGTTCGCCGCCCGCATGGGCGAAGGAGCATGACGAACTCGCCAAAGCCATGGCTGCCCCGCTCGCCCTCACGCACCGCGACGACGACATGCTGTTCATCTACACGGGCGGCACCACGGGCTATCCCAAGGGCGTGATGTGGGACCAGAGCGTGATCTGGACAATGCTCGGCGGCGGCGCAGCAATGATGGGCGGTGCGCCGCTCGAAACGCTGGACGCCCTGCTCGACAATGTCCGCGCCGGGATCGGACGGCGGCGGTTACTCGTGATGCCGCCGCTTATGCACGGTTCGGGATTCCTGATGGGCCTCTATGCAATCGCGACGGGCGGCACGGCGATCACCTTGCCCGGCGCGAGCTTTCATCCGATCGAAGCCGTCGCGGCGTGTGCGCGGCACAAGCCGAACAGCGCGGTGATCGTGGGCGATGCTTTTGCCCGGCCGTTCCTGAGAGCGCTCGACAACGGCGGCGGCGACATCGCTTCGCTCGACCTCATCATTTCCTCGGGCACGATGTGGAGCCCGGAGGTGAAGGCCGGGCTGCTGCGACACAATCCGAAGATGATGCTGATCGACGCGCTCGGCTCTTCGGAAAGCATCGGCATCGGATCGGCCGTACAGGGCGCGCACAACGCCGGCGAGGCGACGCGCTTCGTTCATGACCCCGACACGATCCTGGTGGACGAGAACCTGCATCCCGTGGCGCCCGGAGACGTAGGCCGCATCGCGCGCGGCGGCCTGCTGCCGCGCGGCTACTACAAGGACGCGGCAAAGACCGCCGCGACCTTCGTGACCATCGACGGCAAGCGGTACGCCATGGCGGGCGACCACGCCGTTCTGGACACCGACGGCGCCTTCACGCTGATGGGGCGCGGCAACCAGTGCATCAACACGGGCGGCGAGAAGGTGTTTCCCGAAGAGGTCGAGGAAATGCTGAAAACGTACCCTGCGGTGGACGATGCGCTGGTGTTCGGGATGCCCGACGAGACATGGGGTCAGTGCGTGACAGCCGTGGTGGAAGCTGAACCTTCCGAGGTCACCGCTATCCTTGCGCATGTTCGCAGGCACCTTGCCGGCTACAAGGTGCCCAAGCGGCTGCTCGCGGTGCCGAGTGTGCCGCGCGGCCCGAACGGCAAAGCCGACTACGCAGCCGCGAAGGCGATGGCTTCAGCGCTTTGAGAAGCTCGGCGCGTTCAGCACCTCGAGCTTGATACCGTCCGGGTCTTCGAAGAACACCGCGTAATAATCCGCTGAATATTCAGGATAGAGCGCGGGTGCATCGAGAATACGCGCCCCAGCGTCGCGGAGCAGGGCGTGGATGCGATCCACCTCCGCCCGGTTCTCCACCGACCATGCAAGGTGATGGATACCGGGGGCATAGCGCTCGTGCGCGGGGCCCGAAAGCCGCGCCTGCTTGAGCCCGATCGAAGCGAAGCCCTGCGGTGTGCGGATATCCCACTCGCACTCGCCATCTTCGCGCACGCACGTGTAGCCGAGCGCATCCAGCAGCAGGCCGTAGACGCGCTTCGAGGCCGCGAGGTCGCTCGCGTTCAGATCGATGTGATGAATGAGCCCATTCACGGCGGCGTGTCCTAGAGCGCGCTGCGTGAAATCTGACGCAGGGCGCGCGCTCTATCTCTTTGTTGTCGCATCGTTTGGGGCGGAAAACCGGTTCCCACTTTTCCGCACGATGCTCTAACGGAGCCGCCGCCGCACAGGGCTTACTTCTTGCCGAGCGTGAGCCCGCCGAAGCGCTTGTTGAAGCGCGCCACGCGGCCACCGGTGTCGAGCATCTTCGAGTTGCCGCCGGTCCAGGCCGGGTGCGTCGTCGGATCGATTTCGAGGAGCAGCGTGTCGCCCTCCTTGCCCCACGTCGAGCGCGACTGATAGGTCGTGCCGTCCGTCATCTGCACGGTGATGGTGTGGTAATCGGGGTGGATATTCTGCTTCACGTCTTTGCTCCGTCGTCAGCGACTGGTTTCCGACCAGCCGCCAGGAAAGCGGGGCCAATAGCCGAGCGGGGCGCCACTTGCAACCCGGGGCGTGAGCGACTATCCCCGCCGCCGACATGGTGCCCCGGCAACGGGGATAATAGGGAAGCCGGTCTGAAACCGGCGCTGTGCCCGCAACTGTAGGCGGATAGCCTGCGTGCCACGATGCCACTGGAACGGCCCCATCGGCCCGACCGGGAAGGCGGCACGCAAGGCGACAACCCGCGAGTCAGGAAACCTGCCATGTCTGTCGTCCACGCCCGGCCGGGTCCAGCCGATCGCGTGCGAGCAGTCATGCCCGCTGAGACGATGTGTGAACATTGCTCAGGGAGTCTTTATGATTGCTGTTTTTCTTCTTTCCGCCGCAGCCATTGTCGACGACGGCACGCTGGTCGTTTCCGCCGCGCGCGAACCCGTTGCCTACAGCGAGACGGGCGGCGCGCTGACCGTGATCGACGGCGCCACCATCGAAGCGGTGGCGCTGCCGCAGCTCGTCGATCTCCTCAGGCTGTCACCCGGCGTTTCCGTTGCCCGTTCCGGGCCGACCGGGGCGCAGACACAGGTGCGCATCCGCGGCGCCGAGGCGAACCACACACTGGTTTTCGTGGACGGTATCGCTGCCAACGATCCGGCGACCTCCGGCGAGTTCCGCTGGGAAACCCTGCCCTCCGACGGTATCGCCCGCGCCGAGGTGCTGCGCGGGCCGCAATCGGCGCTGTGGGGCTCCGAGGCGATCGGCGGCGTCGTGTCCGTCACCACGGCGGAGTCGACGGACGGCACGCGCATCTTCGGCAGTGCCGAGGCGGGCTCGTTCGGCACGGTTCACGCGGCGGGAGGTGCCGGGGTTGGCAGCGACAAAGGTGGTATCATCGTGCAGTCGAGCTGGTACGACACCAAGGGCATCGACAGCTTCGGCGGCGGCATCAAGGAACGCGACGGCTATGAATCGCTGATGCTCTCCGCGAAAGCCTCTGTGCGGCCCATCGAGAACGGCGAGCTTGGCCTTGTCGTGCGCCATACCAATTCGCTGAGCGAATTCGACGGGTACAACAGCTTCTATATGCGTGACGACACGCTCGACGCGACGCGCATCCGTTCGACCGCACTGCGCGGCTTCGGACGCGTGGAGACGCTGGACGGGCGCTGGCGGCACGAGCTGTTCGGCAGCTACGTTACGACCGACAACATCAACCGCGACGGCGACACCTTCCTGAACCGCACCGACGCCGAAGTGTTCGAAACCGGATACCAGACCGGCATCGACTTCGGCAGCGAGGCCTTCCGCCACCGCGTGACCGGCGCGATCGAATATCGCACGCAGCGTTTCGTTGCGGATGACGCCGAGTATTTCGGCGGCACCAACCAGCGCGTCTCGCGCGACCGGACCAGCTTCGTGCTCGATTATGGGCTTAGCGCGGGCGGCCTCGCGCTCGGCGCGAGCGTGCGCCGCGACGAGAACGATGCGTTCAAGGACGCGACGACGTGGCGGGCGAGCGGGCGCTACACGCTTGAAAACGGCTTCACCGTCCACGCGAGCGCGGGCAAGGGCGTGACCGACCCGACCTTCACGGAGATGTTCGGCTTCTTCCCCGGCAGCTTCGTCGGCAACCCCAGCCTGACGCCGGAGCGTTCGATCGGGTGGGATGTGGGTGCCGGTTATCGCACGGGCGCTTTCTCGGCAGACGTGACGTGGTTCCAGGCCGATCTCGAGAACGAGATCATCGGCACCTACGATTCCGCCACCTTCATGTCGGGCGTCGCCAACGCGACCGGCAAGAGCAAGCGCAAGGGCATCGAGGCGTCGTTCGACGCCAAGCCGCTCGGCTGGCTGACGCTTGGCGGCAGCTATACGTGGCTGGATACGAAGGAAGCGCAGGTCGCCGGGACCGCGCGGGTTCGCGAGGCACGCCGGCCGCGCCACAGCGGCAGCCTGCTCGCGACCGCCGATTTCGATGTGGCGTCAGTGACGTTCGCGGCGAACTATGTGGGCAATCGCAGGGACACGGACTTCGACAGCTTTCCCGCGCGGATCGTGACCTTGAAGGACTATGTGCTCGCCACGCTTTCGGGGCGTGTGAAGCTCGGCGGCGACTTCGAGTTGACGGGGCGCATCGAAAACCTGTTCGATGCGACCTATGAAGACGCCTACGGATACCAGACGCAGGGCATCTCCGCATTCGGCGGTATCCGCGTGAAATGGGGCGGCTGATCGCCCTCTTCCTGCTCGCCTTCGCCGCACCCGCGGCGGAGGCCGCAGCGCCGTCTCCGCCAACGCGCGTCGCCTCGCTCGGGCTTTGCACGGACGAACTCGTTCTGCTCCTCGCCACGCCGGGGCAGCTCGTTTCGGTCTCCTATCTCGGCCGCGACCGGCACGAAACACCGCTCGCCCCCAAGGCGCGCGGTCTCCACGGCAATGACGGCAAGTTCAGTTCGGTCGCGGCACTGAAGCCCGACCTTGTTGTTACCGGCGGCGCGGTGAACCGCTTTGCCCGCGCGCTCGCCGAGCGGACGGGGACACGTGTCGTCGACGTGCCGCCGCCGATGACGCTCGCCGAACTCAGGGCGAATATCCGCACGGTGGCGGCGGCGCTGGGCCATCCGGCGCGCGGCAAGGCGCTGATCGACTGGATGGAGGCGCGGCTGGGATCGCCGCTGTCGCCGAGCCAGACCGGCCTGATGATCACAGCGGGCGGGCTCACCGCTGCCCCGGAGTCGATCAGTTCCGAGCTTCTCGCTTATGCCGGGATCCGGCAGACGGGCACACCCACCGGCCGCGTGTCGCTGGAAGGGCTCATCGCCGCGCCGCCGCCGCTCCTCATCCACAGCCGCTATCGCAGCGGACAATATTCGCTGCCGCAGGAATGGATCGACAGCGCCGTCCACGTCGCCGGAACGCGCAATATAGAGGTGGACGGGCGCGCATGGCTCTGCCCCGGCCCGCTCGCCGCGGCTGACGTTGCGCGGCTGCGGGAGACGATCCGGTGACGGCGGCGCGGCTTTCCTTTCTGCTTCTGGCGCTGTTCGTGCCCGTGGCGCTGCTCTCGCTGCTGGTCGGCGAGGTACCCGTGGCAGCGCTGCTCCGAGATCCCGATCTCGCCCGGATGCTGTTCACGGAGCTTCGGCTGCCCCGGCTCGTCCTCTCCGCCGCTGCGGGTGCGGCGCTTGGGATCAGCGGCGCGGCCCTGCAGGGGCTGCTGAGGAACCCCCTCGCCTCGCCCGACATCCTCGGCACCTCGGCGGGGGCTGCGCTCGGGGCGGTGGTGACGGGCTATTTCCTTGGCTTTTCGGGAACGATCGCGATGGCGGGCGGCGGCATCGCGGGGGCGCTGCTGGCGCTCGTGCTGCTCCTTTTGCTCGCGGGGCGGGGGGCGTCCTCGACGACGCTGATCCTCGCGGGCATCGCGATCTCGGCACTCGGCGGCGCGATGATGAACCTCGCGCTGGCGCTCGCCGCGTCGCCGTTCGCCTTCTACGACATGATGTTCTGGCTACTCGGCTCTTTCGCGGATCGCAGCGTCGAACACGTCGGCGTCGGCCTCCCGGCCATGCTCGCCGGGAGCGCGCTGGTGCTTTCGGCCGCGCGCGGGCTCGATGCGCTGGCGCTCGGCGAGGACGTCGCCGCGACGCTGGGCCACGACGTGCGCGCGATGCGTTGGCGGATCGTCGGCGGCAGCGCGGTCGCGGTAGGCGGCGCGGTGGCGGTGGCGGGGATCATCGGCTTCGTCGGCCTGATCGTGCCGCATCTGGTGCGGCCGCTGGTGCGGAACCGTCCCGGCCCCGCGCTTTTGCCGAGCGCGATCGCGGGCGCCGTGCTGCTGGTGGCGGCGGATATCGTCACGCGCTTCCCGCTGAACGGCAAGACGCTGCCGATCGGGGTCGTCACGGCGATGCTGGGGGCGCCGTTCTTCCTGTGGCTGATCCTCTCGCGGCGCGGGGGGCAGTCATGAGCGGACTTGTCGCACGGGGTATCGCGCGGCCCTATCTCGCGGGCGTGCTCGACATCGCCGTGGCGCCCGGCGAGGTGGTCGGGCTGATCGGGCCGAACGGTTCGGGCAAGACGACGCTGCTGCGCGCGCTTGCCGGGCTCAGCGTGGGGGAAGGCAGCATTGTTGTCGGCGACAAGGCGCTTGACGCCATGACGTCATCGGAGCGTGCGCGGCGGATCGCCTACATGCCCGCCGGGCGCCGCGTCGACTGGCCGATGCGCGCGGACGATATCGTCGCGCTTTCGGGCGTGGATGCGAGCCGCGTGGCGGAAACGCTGGCGCGGGTCGGGATGTCGGCGTTCGCCGGACGGCGGGTCGACACGCTCTCGACGGGCGAGCGCGCGCGTGTACTGCTGGCGCGCGTGCTGGCGGGACGTGCGGACTGGCTGCTGCTCGACGAGCCGACGGCGAACCTCGACCCGGGGCACGAGCTGGATGTGCTGGCGATGCTGCGCGCGGAGGCGACGCGGGGTGCAGGCGTGCTGGCGTCGTTCCACAACCTGACGCTGGCCGAGGCGCACTGCGACCGCTGCGTGCTGATGGCGGGTGGGCGGATCGTCGCCGACGGCGCGCCGGGCGCAGTGCTGACCGAGGCGAACCTTGCCGCGGTTTACGGGATCGCGCGCGATGGGGCGGGCTGGCGGCGGAGTGCTTCCTGAACGAGTGACGTCATGCGCGCCACGTCGCTCCTCAGCGCCATGGCGACGGGGCTTTGCAGGACGGCGAGCGTGCGTGTGCGGTCGAAGCCGGACAGGTGGCGCTGGACGACGCCGGGTGCGGTATAGGAAGCGGGCATCACCGTGACGCCGAGGCCGGCGGCGACCATGGCGAGTGCCCGCTCCTCCTGTACCGTGCGGTAGGCGAGCGGCGGGCGGACGCCGTGGCCGGTGAAATGCCGGCTGACCTCGCTCAGCACCTCGCAGCGGCGGCGGACGACCATCGGCGTGCTGTGCAACGCGTCGGACGGCACCGGGTCCGATGCCGCAAGCGGATGGCCTTCGGGCATCATCAGCAGATAGGGCTCCTCCCCCACCACGACCGGCGAATATTTCTCCGTGCCCGTGCGCATCAGGGTGAGCGCCATGTCGACGCGGCCCTGATCGAGACGGGTGACGAGTTCGGCGTCGCTGCCTTCGACGATCTCGAGGCCATTGGCACCGTCGATGGATTGCCAGTCGCGCACCAGCCGCTCGCCGATGCTTGCCGGGACGGTATGGAGCAGGCCGAGACGCAGTGCGCGGCGGCGGGCGGGCTCTCCGATTTCGCCGAGCGCGGCGTTGTATTCCTGCATGATGTTGCGCGCGCGCTGGAGGAAGCGCGCTCCGGCTTCGGTGAGTTCCACGCGGCGGGCGGAGCGGACGAACAGCGAGACGCCAAGCTCGCGCTCCAGCTTGGCGACGCCTGCGGAAAGCGTGGGCTGGGTGACGTTCACGCGCGCTGCCGCCGCCGTGAAACTGCCAGTCTCGACGATCGCGAGGAAGTAACGCAGGAGGTAGCCGTCAATCATAGATGTCATCTATGCGAAACCGCCAGCGCATTCAATTAAGACCGAATCCCTCCCGCGTGCTATTCCCACTCGGAACGAAGCTGAGGGGATGATCGACCGATGGCCGTAGTCGGCACGCAGGCGAATGCTATCGACCCGGAATTCAAGGCAAACGCGGAAGCGATGCAGGCGCTCGTCGCCGATCTGCGCGAACGCTCGGCGCAGATCGCGCTCGGCGGCAATGCGGACTCGCGTGAACGCCACACCGCGCGCGGCAAGCTGCTGCCGCGTGAGCGTGTGGAGCGGCTGCTCGATCCCGGCACCGCTTTTCTCGAACTCTCGCTGTTCGCCGGGTATGACGTTTATGACGACGAGGTGCCCGCCGCTGGCGTGATCGCGGGCGTCGGCCAGATCGCCGGGCGCAGCTGCGTGATCGTGTGCAACGACGCAACGGTGAAGGGCGGCACCTACTATCCGCTGACCGTGAAGAAGCACCTGCGCGCGCAGGAAGTCGCGCGGCAGAACCGCCTGCCCTGCGTGTACCTCGTCGATTCCGGCGGCGCGAACCTCCCCAATCAGGACGAGGTGTTCCCCGACCGCGACCACTTCGGGCGCATCTTCTACAATCAGGCGACGATGTCCGCCGAAGGCATCGCGCAGATCGCGGTGGTGATGGGAAGCTGCACGGCGGGTGGCGCCTACGTGCCCGCCATGTCCGACGAGAGCATCATCGTTCGCAATCAGGGCACGATCTTCCTTGGCGGACCACCGCTGGTGAAGGCGGCGACCGGTGAGGAAGTGACGGCGGAGGACCTTGGCGGCGGCGATGTGCACGCGCGCATTTCGGGCGTGGTCGATCATCTCGCCAACGACGACGCGCACGCGCTTTCGATCGCGCGGGGCATCGTCGCCACGCTGCCCGCGCCCCGCGCGCCGGAAATCGCCGTGCGGGCGCCAAAGCCGCCGCGCCACGATCCTTCGCAGATCTACGGCCTGATCCCCGCCGACACGCGGCATCCGGTGGACGTGCGCGAGATCATCGCGCGCATCGTCGACGACAGCGCGCTCGACGAGTTCAAGGCGCTGTACGGCGAAACGCTCGTCACCGGCTTCGCGCATATCGAGGGCTACCCTGTCGGCATCGTCGCCAACAACGGCATCCTGTTTTCGGAGAGCGCGCAGAAAGGCGCGCACTTCATCGAGCTGTGCTGCCAGCGCAAGGTGCCCCTCCTGTTCCTGCAGAACATCTCCGGCTTCATGGTCGGCAGACGCTACGAGAACGAAGGCATCGCCCGCCACGGCGCCAAGATGGTGACGGCGGTTGCCTGCGCCGCCGTGCCGAAGTTCACCGTGGTGATCGGCGGCAGCTTCGGCGCGGGCAATTACGGCATGTGCGGCCGCGCCTATTCGCCCCGCTTCCTGTGGATGTGGCCGAACGCGCGCATCTCCGTGATGGGCGGCGAGCAGGCGGCGTCGGTGCTCGCCACGGTGAAGCGCGGCGGCTTCAAGACCAAGGCCGAGGAAGACGCGTTCAAGGCGCCGATCCGTGAGCAGTACGAGAAGCAGGGCCATCCGTACTATGCGAGCGCCCGCCTATGGGACGATGGCATCATCGATCCCGCCGACACGCGCACGGTCGTGGCGCTTGGCCTTGCCGCCTCGCTGAACGCACCGGTGCCCGAGACGCGCTTCGGCACGTTCCGGATGTGAGGCGGCGATGAACGACAACACGGCAGTCGAAGTCCCCGCATCGGACACGCTCAGCTTCACGCTTGATGAAAACAACGTCGCGCGCGTTACGCTCAATCGCCCTGAACGACATAACGCCTTCAACGCCGAACTGATCGGCGCGCTCAAAGGCACGTTCGATGCCATCGCGCAGATGGCGGGCGTGCGCGCCGTGGTGCTTTCGGGCGAAGGCAAGAGCTTCTCTGCGGGCGCGGACCTTGAATATATGCGTGCCGCCGGCGGCTGGAGCGAGGCGGAGAACGTCGCCGACGGTCAGCGCCTGTCGGACATGCTCGCCAGCATCGCCGCCTGTCCGGTGCCAGTGATCGCCATCGCCAAGGGCAATATCTTCGGCGGCGGTGTCGGGCTCGTTTCCTGCGCTGACATGGTGGTGGGCATCGAGGGCGTGAAGTTCCGGCTTTCCGAAGTGCGCCTCGGCCTCACCCCTGCGACGATCTCGCCGTTCGTGATCGCCGCCATCGGGGCGCGGCAGGCCAAGCGCTGGTTCACCACCGCCGAACTGTTCGGCCTTCCCGAAGCGCGCGAGATGGGGCTGGTGCACGTGGGCGTTGCTGATCTCTACGCCGCCGACGCGCAGGTGGATGCGTGGGTGGACGCCATCCTAGAAGCCGCGCCGGGCGCGGGGATCGACGCCAAGGCGCTGGTTACCGACTTCGCGGGGCGCGAGATTACCCCCGCGCTTCGCAGCGACAGCGCCCGTCGCATCGCCGCGCGGCGCGCGACCGAGGAAGCCGCCGAGGGCCTTACCGCCTTTCTTGAGAAACGCCGGCCATATTGGATGAAGACCGATGCGTAAGCTGCTGATTGCCAACCGGGGCGAGATCGCCCGCCGCATCATCCGCACGGCGCACCGGATGGGTATCGAAACCGTCGCCGTCTATTCCGAAGCGGATGCGGACACGCCGCACGTCCACGAGGCCGGACAGGCCGTGCTGATCGGCCCGGCGCCGGCATCAGAGTCCTACCTTCTGGTGGACCGCATCCTCGATGCCGCCGCGCGCACGAACGCCGACGCTGTGCATCCCGGCTACGGCTTCCTCTCCGAGAACGCCAAGTTCGCGCTTGCCGTGCGCGACGCGGGGCTGACGTTCGTCGGCCCGCCGGTGAAGGCCATCGACGCGATGGGCCTGAAGGACACCGCCAAGAAGCTCATGAAGACCGCGGGTGTGCCGGTGACGCCCGGCTACCAGGGCGACGACCAGAGCCTCGCGCGGCTGGAAGCGGCATCGAAGGCGGTCGGCTACCCGCTGCTCATCAAGGCGGTCGCAGGCGGCGGCGGCAAGGGGATGCGGCGCGTGGACGACGCGTCCGAGTTCGCGGACGCGCTCATTGCGGCGAAGCGCGAGGGCGAGAAGTCCTTCGGCAACGACGGCGTGATGATCGAGAAGCTGATCCTGCGCCCCCGCCATGTCGAGGTACAGGTGTTCGCGGACCGTCACGGCAATGCCGTCCACCTGTTCGAACGCGACTGTTCGCTGCAGCGGCGCCACCAGAAGGTGATCGAGGAGGCCCCCGCCCCCGGTCTCTCCACCTCGCTGCGCAAGGCGCTCGGTACCGCAGCCGTAAAGGCGGCGACTGCGATCGGCTATGAGGGCGCGGGGACGATCGAGTTCATCCTCGATTGCGACGATGTCGACACCACCGGCGATCCGAAGTTCTACTTCATGGAGATGAACACCCGGCTGCAGGTGGAGCATCCGGTGACCGAGTTCATCACCGGCACTGATCTTGTCGAGTGGCAGATCCGGGTTGCGCGCGGCGAGAAATTGCCGCTGACGCAGGAGCAGCTGCGCATCGAGGGCCATGCGGTCGAGGCACGGCTTTACGCTGAAGACCCGGAGAGCGGCTTCCTGCCCTCCACGGGACGGCTGCGGCAGCTCGTTTACCCCGAAGGCCGCCCCGGCGTGCGCATCGACAGCGGCGTCGTGGAAGGCGGCGAGATCAGCATCCACTACGACCCGATGATCGCCAAGGTGATCGCGCACGGGGCAGACCGCCAGAGCGCCATCGACCGGCTGGTCGGCGCGCTCGACGCCACGATCGTGGAAGGTGTACGGACGAACCGCGCGTTCCTTGCGCGGCTCGTCGATCATCCGTCCTTCCGCGACGGCGACGTCGATACGGGCTTCATCGCGCGCCACGCCGAGAGCCTGAAACCGCCGACGGACATTCCCGACCGTGTGCTGGCGCTGGCCGCGCTCACGCGCGTCGGCAGCTACAATCCGCCCACCGCGCAAACGATGTTCGAGCGTGCGGGCGCATGGCGCATGAACCTGCCGAGCCGCCGCCATGTCGATCTGTTCCCCGAAGGCGGCGAGAAGCGGGCGCTGAGCCTGACACCCGAAGGCGCGGCATACCGCATCGACGGTCTCGATGAACCTGTCACCGGCGCGCTGCTGTGGACCGGACCGCAGAGCGTGGAAGCCGACCTTGGCGGCGAACTCGTGCGCGCGACCATCGTGGAGCGCGACGGCAGCTTTGAACTCCGGATCGGCGGCCGCGTGTTCGTCATCGGAACCTCGGCGCCGGATGCCGAAGCGGCAGAAGGCGGCAGCGGGCGCATCACCGCGCCGATGCCGGGTCGCGTGCTCGCCGTGTTCGTGAAGCCGGGCGACAAGGTCGAAGCGGGCGCACGCCTGCTCGTGCTGGAAGCGATGAAAATGGAAAACCGCATGACCGCGCCGGTTTCGGGCACGGTCGCGAAGGTCGGCGTGGCGGAGGGCGATCAGGTCGCCGAAGGCACGCTGCTGGTTGAAATCGAAAGCGAGGACCAATGAGCCTGTCCGTACTCAACTTCGCCCACGGCGAAACCATCGATATGCTGCGCGAAACCGTGCGCGCATTCGCGCAGGACAAGATCGCCCCGCGCGCCGCGCAGATCGACGCCGAGAACAAGTTCCCGCGCGACCTTTGGCCGGAGCTTGGCGCTCTCGGCCTTCACGGCATCACCGTGTCGGAGGAGGACGGCGGCGCTGGGCTCGGCTACCTCGCGCACGTGGTGGCGATGGAAGAGATCAGCCGCGCCTCGGCTTCCGTGGGTCTCAGCTACGGGGCGCATTCCAACCTCTGCATCAACCAGTTGAAGCGTTGGGGCACGGCGGAGCAGAAGGCGAAATACCTGCCGAAGCTGATTTCCGGCGAGCATGTGGGCAGCCTTGCCATGTCCGAGCCGGGATCGGGCTCCGACGTCGTCTCGATGCGCCTGAAGGCCGAGCGCAAGAACGACTGTTATGTGCTCAATGGCAACAAGATGTGGATTACCAACGGGCCGGAGGCGGACACGCTGATCGTCTACGCCAAGACCGACCCCGAGGCCGGGCCGCGCGGCATCACCGCGTTTCTCATCGAGCGTGGGTTCAAGGGCTTTTCGACGGCGCAGAAGCTCGACAAGCTCGGGATGCGCGGTTCCGACACGTGCGAGCTGGTGTTCGAGGATTGCGAGGTGCCTTACGAAAACATCGTCGGTGAAGAGGGCAAGGGCGTGAATGTGCTCATGTCCGGCCTCGATTACGAGCGCGTCGTGCTCTCGGGCGGCCCGCTCGGCATCATGGCCGCCGCGCTCGACGTCGTCGTGCCCTATGTCCACGAGCGCAAGCAGTTCGGAAAGGCCATCGGCACCTTCCAGCTCATGCAGGGCAAGATCGCCGACATGTACGTGACGTTCTCCACGGCGCGTTCCTACGTCTATGCCGTCGCGCAGGCGTGCGACCGGGGCGAGACGACGCGCAAGGACGCGGCGGGCTGCATCCTCTATTCCGCCGAGAAGGCGACATGGATGGCGCTTGAGGCGATTCAGACGCTTGGCGGCAACGGCTACATCAACGAGTATCCGACCGGACGCCTGCTGCGCGACGCCAAGCTCTACGAGATCGGCGCGGGCACGAGCGAAATCCGCCGCTACCTCATCGGCCGCGAGCTGTTCGAGGAAACTGCCTGACCTGAAAGGACCGCCCATGCGCCGACTGCTGCCGTTTCTCCTGACGATGATCGCGGCACCGGCGCTGGCGGCGACGCCCGAGGAACGGCTCGCAGCAGCGGGACATAGCCTTCCCGCCGCGCCGAAGCCTGCTGCGACCTATGTGACATCGGTGGAGACCGGGAACCTGCTGTTCCTCTCCGGCCATATCGACTGCATCGGCGGCGGCAAGCGCGGCAAGGTGGGCGCTGAGGTTACGCTCGATGAAGGCAAAGCCGAAGCGCAGCGCGTCGGTCTCTGTATGCTCGCGACGATCAAGGACGCGCTCGGCGGCGACCTTGCGCGCGTGAAGCGCTTCGTACGTATCCTCGGGATGGTGAACAGCGCGCCGGACTTCGTGCAGCAACCGCAGGTCATCAACGGCTTTTCGGAATTGATGAAGACCGCGTTCGGCGACAACGGCCTTGGCGCGCGTTCGGCCGTCGGCGTCGCCTCACTCCCGGCGGGCTATGCGGTCGAGATCGAGGCGACGATCGAAATCGCGCGCTGATGCGTATCCTCGGCGCCGTGCTCGCGGGCGGGGAAAGCCGACGCTTCGGCAGCGACAAGGCCGAGGCGCTGCTGGATAGCAAACGCCTGATCGACCATGCCGCCGCCAGCATCGCGCCCTTCTGCGAAACCGTGGTGATCGTGGGGCGTACCGGCGGCGTACCGGATCGCCCTGCCCCCGGCCTCGGTCCGCTCGGAGGCCTGTGCGGCGCGCTCACCTATGGGGCGGAAGCGGGTTTTGAAGCCGTGCTGACGACGGCGTGCGATGTGCCGGACCTGCCCGAGCTGCTGCTGTCGGCACTCACGGCATCGCCGCCCGCCGTGGCGGCTAGCCTGCCTGTCGTCGGCGTGTGGCCCACATCGCTTGCGGGCCGGCTCGCGGACTATCTGGAAAGCGGATCGCCGCGCGCCATGCGGGCTTGGTGCGAAACGGCAGGCGCAACGATGGTGGCGTGGCCGGAGCCGATCCGGAACATCAACCGGCCAGAAGACCTACGCTGAGGGCGGGTCCGCGATCATTGCGGTGAAGCTGCATTCCGCCGCGACCTTGCCGCCGACGATGCTGGCCACGCCGTTGAACTTGCAGACCCGCGAGCGGCGCTGCACGAACTCGACGTCGAGGTTCAGCAGAACGCCCGGCTCGACCGGCTGGCGGAACTTGGCGTTCTCGATCGCCATGAACAGCACAAGCTTGCCGAGCGCCTCGTCGCCGAGCGACTTCATCGCCAGAACACCCGCGGTCTGCGCGAGCGCCTCGACGATCAGCACGCCGGGCATGATCGGGCGCTGTGGGAAGTGGCCCTGGAAGAACGGCTCATTGATCGTCACCGCCTTGATGCCGCGCGCGCGCGCGTTCGGCACGAAATCGACCACGCGGTCGACAAGCAGCATGGGATAGCGGTGCGGGAGCAGTGCCATCACTGCTCCCACCTCGATCGCGTCGAAGCTTTCCGACAAGGTTATGCCGTTACTTCTGCGCCGGAGCGGCGGGCGGGTTCACGTTGACGCGCGGCAGCGCCGAGTTGAGGCGCGTCATCACCTCGTTCGTCACGTCAAGCGACTGCGCGGTGGCGAGCGTCACGTCGCGGTCGAGCGCGAGGCTGGCGCCCTTCTCGCGCATCACGGCGGTGATGATCGGGTTCACGGCTTCGAGAATCTGCTGGCGCACGTACTGCACGGAGCGGGCGTAATCCTGCTCCTTGCCGCGCACTTCGTTCTCGGCCGTCACCTGGCGCTGCTGAAGCTCCTTGGCCTTCGCCTGGAACGCTTCCTTCGCCATCGACGGCTGCGCCTTCTGCAGGCTCTCATACTCGCCGCGGAACTGGTCGCCGAGTGTCTTGGCGCGCGCCTGGACGCTTTCGAACTTCGCCTTCAGCTGCGGTTCTGCACTCTTCGAAGCGGCCGACTCAGCCGCGATGCGGCCCATGTCGACGACGACGATCGGCGGAGCGGCCTGTGCCAGCGCAACGGTGGGAAGCGCCGTGAACGCGAGAGCGCCGGCAATGGCGGCGCGGGTAAGCATTTTCATCAGAATTGGGTCCCTACGTTGAATTGGAACAACTTGGTATCATCACCGTCCTGCTTGACGAGCGCTTTTGCGATGTCAATGCGGAACGGGCCGAACGGAGAGTTCCAGTTGATGCCGAAACCAACCGCCACGCGCGGCTTCCACGTGTCGCCGAGATAGAACTCCTTGAAGCCGGGCGCGAGCACAGGATCACCGTTGGCGTCAACGGTGCCGGTCGAATACTGCCGGATATCCTGAAGGTCCGTGGCTGGATTGAAATCCGTGTTCCACAGCGCGCCGACATCGACGAACACTGACGGCCGCAGGCCCATCTCGGCGGCGCCTGCGCTCAGCGGGATCTGAACCTCGGCGCGCACCTGATAATAGGTCTCGCCACCGATCGAGTCGTCCTGCGTCCCGCGGCTATCGGTCTGCAGCGTCCAGTCCGCCGGATCAGAAGCGCTGTTTGAGTCATAATAACGGCGGAGCACGCGCGGGCCGATGCCGCGAATGTCGAAGCCGCGCATACGCGGTTCACCGAGGAAGAAGCGGTCGGTTAGGCGGATGTTGTCGCCGCCCCAGCCGAAGATGTAGCCCGCTTCGAGCCCCAGGTTCAGGATGAAGCCGCTGCCGAAAAGGCGCCAATACTTGTCAGCATTCAGGCGCGAGCGGACGTACTGCACACTGCCGCCGACGCCCGCGATGTCCTGGCTGATCATGAAGCGGTGGCCCGCGCTCGGCCGGATCGCGTTGTTGCGCGTATCGTAAGCGATTGAATAGCCTAGCGACGAGGTCGTGCGCTTGCCGACCGCATCACAGAGGAAGCGGCCCGCGAGCAGCGGATCACAGACGCCGTCCCGATAGAAAGTCCGCTCGTCGAGTGATACGTCGTCGTAGCTGAGGCCGTAGCGGAACGAGGCCGACCAGAACTCGGTGATCGGGAAGCCCGTGCGGATCTGGAAACCGGTCGTCGACTGCTCGTAGGTGGTGTCGCGGTCGCCGTTTCCGAGGAAACGGAAGCTGTTGTAATCGCGCCGGAAGATGTCGCCGCCGAGCGCGAGGTTGCGGCCGAACAGATACGGCTCGGTGAAGCCCAGCTCGACCGACTGCGAATATTTCGACCAGTTGACCGAGGCGCGCAGTTCCTGGCCCATGCCGCGGAAGTTGCGCTGCCGGATCGACAGATTGACGAGGAAGTTCTCAAGGCTCGAATAGCCTGCCGAAACCTGAAGCTCGCCGGTCGCCTGCTCCTCGAGGTTGGCTTCGAGGATCACCTTGTCCGGCCCCGAGCCCTGCTTCTGCTGGATTTCGAGGTTTTCCTGGAAATAGCCGAGGCTCTGGATGCGGTCACGCGAGCGCTTGACGCGGAAGCTGTTGAACGCGTCGCCTTCCGCGAGGCGGAACTCGCGGCGGATCACGTGATCCTTGGTGATCGTGTTGCCGTTGATCTCCACCCGCTCCACGTAAACGCGCGGGGTTTCGTTGATGACGAATGTCACCCCCATCTCGCGCTTTTCCTTGTCGCGATTGAAGCGGGGGTTGATGTCGGCAAACGCGTAGCCGAGGAGACCGACCGATTCCGACAGGCTCGTCACCGTGTCCTCGATCTCCTTGGCATTGTACCAGTCGCCCTGCTTCATCGGAAGCATGCGCTTGAAATTGTCTTCCTTGATGTCGCGGATCTGGCTTTCGAGGTCGACCTCGCCGAACTTGTAGCGCTCGCCTTCCTCCACCACGTAGGTGATGATGAAGTCCTTGCGGTCCGGCGTCAGCTCGGCGACCGACGACACCACGCGGAAATCCGCATAGCCCTGCGTCAGGTAATATTGGCGCAGCTTCTGCTGGTCATAGGCCGAGCGATCGGGATCGTACGTGTCGTTCGAGGTGAAGAATTTGTACCACTTGGCTTCCTTGGTGGCCATTTCGCCGCGCAGATCACCGTCCGAGAACTTGGTGTTGCCGACGATGTTGATGCGCCGAACCTTGGACTTCGGCCCCTCGTCGATCTCGAACACCACGTCGACGCGGTTCTGATCGAGCTGGACGATCTTCGGCTCAACGGCGGCGGCGAAGCGGCCCTGACGGCGGTAGAGTTCGAGGATGCGCGCCACGTCCGCGCGCGCCTTGGAGCGCGTGAAGATCTGGCGCGGCGCGAGCTTGATTTCGTCCTTGAACTTCTCGTCCTTCACGCGCTTGTTGCCTTCAAGCACGATGCGGTTGACGACGGGGTTCTCGCGCACGTCGACGATCAGTTCGCCCTGCCGGTCGCGGATCGTCACGTCGGCGAAGAGCTCGGTCGCGTAGAGATCCTTTAGCGCACGGTCGAGTCGGTTGCGATCGTAGCTGTCGCCGGCCGACAGGCCCACATATGAACGCACCGTCTCCGGCTCCAGACGCTCGGCGCCGCGGATCGTGATCGAACGCACAACGCCGTCCTGCTGGGCAGCGGCAGAAGGCGCGGGCGTGGCTTCCGGAGCCGCTTCCGCAGGCTGCACGTCCTGCGCCAGCGCGGGCTGCGACAGGCCGAGCGCACTGCCGAGGAGCAGCGCGGAGACCCAGTTACGATGCATGGCGGCCGGCATCAGCGTCTGTTGGCCCACAGGTTCCCCACTCTCGTTCAAATCTTATGGCCGCATCTCAGCCGATTAGCCCGGCGACATGCTTGAACACGCCAAAAGATGCAAGGTCGTTCCAGGTTACGATCAGCATGAAGGAGATGAGAAGTGCAAAGCCGGTCATGAAAGCCCACTCCTGCACCTGCGGCGGAATCGGCTTCCGGCGCACAGCCTCCGCTGCGTAGATCGCGAGGTGCCCCCCATCCAGCATGGGGATGGGAAGCAGGTTGATGAAGCCAAGGTTGATCGAGACGAGTGCCATCAGGTTCACGAAGGCCTCGATGCCCATCGTGCCCGCCTGCCCCGAGACTTCGGCGATCTTGAGCGGGCCGCCGAGTTCCTTCACCGAACGTCGGCCGGTGACGATCTGGACAAGGCCTTCCACCATCATGCCGGTGGTAGCGAACACAGCCTCGGTGCCATACCAGAGCGATTCCACGGGGCCGCGTTCGATAACGCCGCGCTCTTCGCCGATGAGGCCGATGCGCGGAATCGTGAAGGTCTTGCCGAAGCGGTCCTTCTCTTCGATCAGGTCGGGGGTCAGCACGATGTTCCGAACCGCGCCCGCGCGCTCGAAATCGACCGAAACGGGCGTACCGGGATTGATCATCACGATGCCGATGATGTCCTCGAAGCGCTCGATCGCCTTGCCGTCCACCTTGAGGATGCGGTCACCGGGGGCGAGCCCTGCCCTGTCCGCCGCCGATTCCGTCACGATGTTGGAAACCACGGGCGAGGTGTAGCTCTGGCCATAGATGGCGATGAACGTCGCGAAGATCAGGATCGCCGCCGCGAAGTTCACGAACGGACCCGCCGCGACGATGATCGCGCGCTGCCAGAGCGGCTTGAAAGCGAACAGGAACGGCTTTTCGGCCGGATTCACGCGCGCAGCCTCCTGCGGCAGGCTCGCGGCGTTGGCGTCGCCGGTGAACTTCACATAGCCGCCGAGCGGCAGCCAGCCGACCTTCCAGCGCTCGCCACGCCGGTTCGTCCAACCGAAGATCTCGCGGCCGAAGCCGATCGAGAAGCTGTCCACCGCCGTGTTGAACATGCGCCCGGCGAGGTAGTGGCCCATCTCGTGGATGAACACGAGCGGGCTGATCATCGCCACAAACATCAGGATCGTGAACAGGATCCCCGGGGACGGCAGGATTTCCATCAGTGCGCGCGACCTCTTATGTGCGTCTCGCCGACACGCCGCGCCTCGCTGTCGCAGGCCAGCACGTCATCGAGCGATTCGACGGCGTGACCGCCGACGGCTTCCATCGTTTGCTCCACAATCGCGGCAATATCGAGGAAGCCGATTCTCCCTTCCAGAAATGCCGCGACCGCCACTTCGTTGGCGGCGTTTAACACTGTGGGAGATGAACCGCCGATGACAAGTGCCTCGCGGGCGAGGCGGAGCGCGGGAAAACGTGCGGGATCGGGCGCCTCGAAATCGAGCCGTGCGACCTGCGCGAGATCGAGCCGCGCGCAGGGCGTCGCCATCCGGTCCGGCCACGAAAGCGCATAGGCGATGGGAATCCGCATATCGGGCGACCCCAGCTGCGCGAGCATCGAGCCATCGACATACTCGACGAAGCTGTGAACCACCGATTGCGGGTGCACGATGACGTCCAGCTGCCTCTCCTCCACCGGGAACAGGTGATACGCCTCGATAAGCTCCAATCCCTTGTTCATCAGCGTGGCGGAATCGACGGAAATCTTGGCACCCATCGACCAGACCGGGTGAGCGACGGCCTCTGACGGTGTCACCGCCGCCATTTCGGGGAGGCTGCGCGTGCGGAACGGGCCGCCACTTGCCGTGAGGATGATGCGCGAAACGCGCTCCGGGTTCTCGAAATCGAAGACCTGGTGGATGGCATTGTGCTCGGAATCGACCGGGAGCAGATGCGCTCCGCTGCGCTTTGCCCGCGCGTTCACGAGCTCGCCCGCGCAGACGAGCGTTTCCTTGTTGGCGAACGCCACGCGCGCGCCGCGCTCGACGGCGCGGAGCGTCGGCGGCAGGCCCGCGGCGCCAACGATCGCCGCCATAACGATGTCGCTCGGCACGTCGGCTGCGTCACTGAGCGCCTGCACGCCTGCCGCCGCTGCGATGCCCGATCCTGCGAGCGCATCCTTGAGGTCGGCGTAGGCGTTGTCGTCCGCCACCACCGCCATGCGGGCGCCAAGGCGGCGCGCTTCGGCGGCAAGGCTGCGCACGTCTCGGTTCGCGGTGAGCACGTCGACCGACCAGCGTTCGGGTTCGCGCGCGACGAGGTCGATCGTCGAGCGGCCGACCGAGCCGGTGGCACCGAAGATGCTGATCGTGCGCGCCGTCATCGGGCGAGACCGATCGCGACGGCGACGAGCACGCTCACCGGCACCACGCCGTCCAGCCTGTCCATCATGCCGCCGTGCCCGGGCAGGATGCTGCCGGAATCCTTGACGCCCGCGCGGCGCTTCAGATGGCTTTCGAAGAAGTCGCCTACCTGCGCCGCGACCGCGAGCACAGCACCGAGGGCCGCCGCGAAGGCAGGTTCGAGGCCGAGACCGAACTGGCGGGAGAGCAGCCACGCTGTCAGCGCCGCCGCGACCATGCCGCCGCCGAGACCCGCCCACGTCTTCGAAGGGCTGATGCGCGGCGCGATCTTGGGACCGCCGATGGTGCGGCCGGAGAAATAGGCGGCGATGTCGGTCGCCCAGACGATCGCCAGCGCCCAGATCACGAGCTGGGCACCGAGCGGTTCCGCACGCAGCCAGACGAGTGCGATCCCCGGAAACGCGGCATATAGCACGCCCCATGCCGCGATGCGGGCGAGGAAGAACAGGCTCGCTGCGGTCACACCAACCAGCACCAGTGCATAGGCGAGGTATCCGAGATGCGTGAACAGCACCGCCCCGGCGAGCGCGAACATGCCGGCCAGCCGCACCGAGCGGCCGACGCGGTGCATCGCGCACCACTCGCCGTAGATGAGCAGGATGACGATGGCGGCGAGGAGCGCGAAGGCGATGCCGCCAAGCCATACCGCGCCGAGCGCGAGCGCGATCAGTGCGATACCGACAACGATGCGCGGCAAGAGGTCGCCGTAGCGCGACCCCGGCTTCACGGCAGGCTCAGAGCCCGCCATAGCGCCGTTCGCGCACACCGAACGCTTCGACGGCGCGGCGCAGCGACTCGCCGTCGAAATCCGGCCAGTATTGCTCGGTGAACACCAGCTCCGCGTAGGCCGCCTGCCACATCAGGAAGTTCGACAGGCGCTGCTCGCCCGAAGTGCGGATCACGAGATCGAGCTGCGGCAGCTCGGCAGTGTCGAGGCGCGCCGTGATGTCCGCGGGGGTCACGGCATCGGGCGCCATGCGTCCGGCAGCGACGTCATGCGCGATGCTGCGCACGGCGCGCGTGATCTCGTCCTGCGAGCCGTAGTTGAGCGCGATGACGAGCCGCAGGCGCGTATTCCCTGCCGTGCGGGTTTTGGCACCTTCAAGCAGCGCGAGAATATCCGGCGACAAGCGGCTGTAATCACCGATGAAGCTGAGGCGTACGCCGTTCCGGTCCAGCTCCGCGATCTCGCTGAGGAGATACTGCTTGAGCAGACCCATCAGGTAGCCGACCTCGTCCTCCGGGCGTTTCCAGTTCTCGGAGGAAAAGGCGTAGAGCGTCAGCACCTCGATGCCGAGATCGGGCGCGGCCTCGACGACCTTGCGCACCGCCTCGACGCCGGACTTGTGCCCGGCGATGCGCGGCAGGCGCCGGGCCTTCGCCCAGCGACCATTGCCGTCCATGATGATGCCGACATGGCGCGGCCCCGCGGACTCCTGCCCGCTTCCCGCGCGCGCGGCTGGCGGAACGGCAGGCGACGTCACTGGCCGAGGATTTCCTTTTCCTTGGCGGCGCAGACGGCGTCGACATCGGCAATCGCCTTGTCGGTGAGCTTCTGCACTTCAGTTTCGAGGCGCTTTTCCTCGTCCTTGCCGATCTCGCCCTTCTTTTCGGATGTCTTCAGCGCATCCATGCCGTCGCGGCGAACGTTGCGCACGGCGATCTTCGCCTTCTCGCCGTACTGCGAGGCGAGCTTGGCGAGTTCCTTGCGGCGCTCCTCGGTAAGGTCGGGGATCGGGAGGCGCAGCGTCTGGCCGTCGACGATCGGGTTGAGGCCGAGCCCGGCGGCGCGGATCGCCTTTTCGACCGGCTGCACGTTGCTGCGGTCCCAAACCTGCACGGCGAGCATACGCGCTTCGGGTGCCGTCACCGTCGCCACCTGGTTCAGCGGCATGTGCGCGCCGTAGACCTCGACATTGACCGGATCGAGCAGCGACGTGGAGGCGCGGCCCGTGCGCAGGCCGCCGAGGTCGTGCTTCAGCGCGTCGAGCGCGCCCGTCATACGGCGTTCGATGTCAGCCTTGTTGTAGCTCATGCTCAGTCCCCTCGGGTCTATTGGTTGCGCACGATCGTGGAGACGCCTTCGCCCGCAAGAACCCGCGCAAGGTTGCCGTGTTCCCGGATATTGAAGACAACGATCGGAATAGCATTTTCGCGGCAGATCGCGACGGCGGACGCGTCCATCACCTTGAGATTGTCGGCAAGCACCTTGTCGTAGCCGAGGGACTCGTAGCGCGTCGCGCTTTTGTCCTTCTTCGGATCGGCATTGTAGACGCCATCGACGCTCGTGCCCTTGAAGAGCGCGTCGCACTGCATTTCCGCCGCGCGCAGCGCAGCGGCGGTGTCGGTCGTGAAATAGGGATTGCCGGTGCCCGCCGCGAAGATGACGATCCGGCCTTTTTCCATGTGCCGCACGGCGCGGCGGCGGATGTAGGGCTCACAGACGCTCGACATCGGGATCGCGGACTGGACGCGTGTGTCGACGCCCATGCGTTCGAGGCTGTTCTGCACGGCGAGCGCGTTCATCACGGTCGCCAGCATCCCCATGTAATCGGCGCTCGCACGGTCGAAACCCTGCTCTGCCGCCGCGAGGCCCCGGAAGATGTTGCCGCCGCCAACGACGAGGCAAAGTTCGAAGCCCGCTTCCTTGGCGATGCGGACTTCATCCGCGACGCGGTTGACGGTGGAGGTATCGATGCCGAACGACTGGTCGCCCATCAGCGCCTCGCCCGACAGTTTCAGAAGAATGCGCTTGAACGGCTTAGATGACATACTTTTTGTCGCGCCTCCCAATACGCGGGGCGCACCTTAGTTGGCCGGCGGGGGGCGGACAAGCGCCGCCGCCCCGCTTTCGGCTGAATTTTAACGACCGACGGCGGCGGCAACTTCAGCCGCGAAATCGGTCTCTTCCTTCTCGATGCCCTCGCCGAGCTGGAAGCGCACGAACTCGGCAATCTTCACCGGCGTGCCGAGGTCTTTCGCGGCCTTGGCGACCACATCCGACACCTTGCTCTTGCCGTCGATCACGAAGATCTGGCCGAGCAGCGTCGATTCGCCGAGGAACTTGCGGACGCCGCCTTCCACCATCTTCTCGACGATGTCGGCGGGCTTGCCCGACTGCGCGGCCTTCTCACGCGCGATCGAACGCTCACGCTCGACAACGGCCGGGTCGACGCCCGTCTCGTCGAGCGCCAGCGGGTTCGCGGCCGCGATGTGCATCGCGAGCTGCTTGCCGAGCGCTTCGAGCTGGGCGGCATCGCCCGTCGATTCGATCGCGACGAGCACGCCGATCTTGCCGAGGCCCGGCGCGGCGGCGTTGTGCACATAGGACGACACGACGCCCGCGGGCACCGAGACCTGCGCAATGCGACGCAGCGACTGGTTCTCGCCGATCTTCGCGATGTTGTCCGTCAGCGCTTCCGAGACCGGCTTGCCGGCGGCGGTGTTCTGTGCACCGAGCGCGGCGACGTCCGTGGTGCCGCTCGCGAGCGCGAGGTCGGTCACTTCGCGCACGAAGCCCTGGAAGATGTCGTTCTTCGCAACGAAGTCGGTTTCCGAGTTCACCTCGACCGCCGTGCCCTTCGTGCCGCTGGTGGCGACGCCGACGAGACCTTCGGCGGCCGTACGGCCCGCCTTCTTGGCAGCGGTGGCGAGGCCCTTGGCACGCAGCCAATCGACCGCGGCTTCGAAATCGCCACCGGTTTCGGTGAGCGCCTTCTTGCTGTCCATCATGCCGGCGCCGGTGCGCTCGCGCAGATCCTTCACAAGCTGTGCCGTGATCTCGGCCATGTGCTTAATCCCTTCTGTCTTTGAATGAGGCGGGGCGGCTGCCCGTTACGGCGCCGCCCCTTCCGTTTTGTGACACACCGCCCGAAAAGCGGCGCGTGGGGCGTCAGGCGGCGACTTCGGCCTGCGGCTCAGCCGCTGCACCGAGGTCCGCACCCAGATCGCGCTGACGGTTCTGGTTGCCACCGAGAACCGCGTCCGCGATCGCATCGCAGTAGAGGCGGATCGCGCGCGAGGCGTCGTCGTTGCCCGGGATCGGGAACGCGATGCCGCTCGGATCGCTGTTCGTGTCGAGGATCGCGATCACCGGGATACCGAGCACGTTGGCTTCCTTGACGGCGAGGTCTTCCTTGTTCGTGTCGATCACGAACATGACGTCGGGCAGGCCGCCCATGTCGCGGATACCGCCGAGCGAGGCTTCGAACTTGTCGCGCTCACGCGTCATCTTCAGCACTTCCTTCTTGGTGAGGCCGTGCGTGTCGCCGGCAAGCTGCTCTTCGAGCTGCTTGAACTTGCGGATCGACTGCGAGATCGTCTTCCAGTTGGTGAGCATACCGCCCAGCCAGCGGTGGTTCACGAAGTGCTGACGCGAACGGCGCGCGGCCTCCGCAATCGGCTCCTGCGCCTGACGCTTGGTACCCACGAACAGCACCTTGCCGCCGGCGGCAACCGTGGCGCGGACGAATTCGAGCGCGCGCGCGAACTGCGGTACGGACTGCGACAGATCGATGATGTGCACGCCATTGCGATCGCCGAAGATGTAAGGCTTCATCTTCGGGTTCCAACGGTGCGTCTGGTGACCAAAGTGGGCGCCGGCTTCCAAAAGCTGCGCCATCGTGACGACGGGTGCCGCCATAATCGTTTCTCCTTCCGGTTTTACCTCGATGCAGGAGGAAGGCAGCGGACCGCCCACCGGATATGTTCCCGCATCTGTGGAATGCGGCGGCCTTTAGCCCCGCGCGGCGGTAAATGCAAGGGGTGAGCGCGGCCTGCCGATTGTCCCGGCGATTGTCCGGGGGATGAAAGCCGTGTACTGCGTATCAGGCGCAAAGATCGTCTTGGGAGGACGACATGCTCAAGTCCGCGCTTATTCTCGGCATGGCCGCTGCGGCGGCGGGGTCGGCGGCTCCCGATACAGGGCGGGCCGACCGAAACAGTGTGTTCGTCCTGTTCAGCGGCGGCGCGCCCACGATCCAGATCAACACCGGCACGCGCGCTTGCCCCCTTGAAGCGCCGAAAGCATCGTCCGCGCGCCGCAGCAAACCGGTGTTCACCATCTATTGATCTGAGGGCGGAAGCCCCTGCACAGCGAGCGCCGCATTGTAATAGCGCGGATCGGCAGTCACTTCGCGGCCCAGCCACGCCGGCCGGATCACGGCTTCATCCTCACGCTCCAGCTCGCATTCCGCGATTACCAGACCGGAAAATTCGCCTTCGAAAACATCGACTTCCCACAGCCTTCCATCTTCGATGACGTCATATCGCCGCTTGGCGAGCAGCCGCCCGCTGCGCAGCGCAATCAGCGCGCGCGCGTCTTCGAGCGGCACATCATATTCGAACTCGTCGCGGGAAAGGCCGGACACGCGGCCCTTGATGGTAAGCCTGCCGCCCGCATCATCAATGACCCGCACGCGCACCGAGGCGTGCTCGCCGCGCGCGATATAGGCCTGCGCCATCGCCCGGCTGCGCACGACGCTCGCGCGCCAGCCATCACCCGTCACCAGGAACTTGCGTTCGATCTCGCGCGCCATCAGACCCTGGCCATCACGCGGCGTCGCGCCAGCCGCCCCACGCGCGCTCCCAGCGGCGCAGGCGCGCCTTGCATGGCTCCTCGAAAAGCACGGCGCCAAGCTTCAACGCTTCTTTTTCAAGCGCGTGCCGCCGTTCGGTCGCCGCCTTTTCAAGACGCCTGAGCGCCTTCTCCTTGCGATCGTGGAGCCGCGCCTCGAGCGCGCAGAGGTCGTGCTGCTCGCCGAGAAGATTGCCGAGCCGCCCCAGCATCTCGCCGCGCGCGCCGAGGCCGGAATCGATATCGTGGAGCAGGCGCACCTGAAAGCCGTGGTCCTTGATGTGCTTGCGCCACTCGTGGAAGGCCTCGATATCGCCGCCCGCCGCCTCGTCCATCAGCGCTGTCGCCTTGCGGCAGGTCCGCCGCAACCCCTTGCGAAGCGCCCCGAACCCATCGCGTTCGAGCCGCCACTCCCCGGCCGCAGCCCGCAGCGCGAGAAGCCGCGCGCGCGTCTCATCAAGCACCGCACCGCGCACGCGCAGAGCCGCCGCCTGCTCGTCAGCCTCCAGTTCTGTGCGGAATGCGGCGAGCGTCTTGCCGCCGCTTTCGGCCGCAACGCTGTCGAAGGTCGCGAGCAGCACCTGCGCCTCGCGCACGTCGGCAAGCCTTGCCGCGAGCGTGCGCAGCGCCGCGTTCGCCTCGGAATAGCCGGGAAAGACAGCACGCAGCAGCCGCAACAGCGCGCGTATCCGCTTGGTTGCCGTGCGGACGCTGTGGACGCTGCGTTCAAGATCGGCGTCCGCGCTCGCCAGCGCCGCAAGCGCGCCGTCAAGCTGCTCGGCCGCGATCCGGCGCAGCGCGGCTTCGATGCCAGCGTCGCCCGGCGCGAAACGATAGGCCATAGGTCGATGTCGCTCCGCCTTGTTTCAGCAAGCCGCTATAGGCGCTTGGCGCACAAAAAAAAACGGCGGACGCAAACTCAATGCGTTCCGCCGTCAGTTTCTCGGTGTGGGTCAGCTCAGGCAATCGACCCAGACCGAAAGCTGCGGGGCCTGTCCATACAGACATCCTCGCGCTGCCAGCCTTGCTTCAGCAAGCGAAGTGCCAGAACATCAATCGTTTTGAATCAATAACTTGTGAATGACGTCACTTTGACGATTCTGTACCGCCCGCCCCATTCCGGGACAGTCAACGCAATCTGCCCGCGGCCGCCCACCAGCCCGGATGCGCGGCCGCGATGGCGGACTGGGCCGCCTCGGCATCTGCATCCGTATCAAACAGCGCAAAGCAGGTCGCGCCCGAGCCCGACATGCGGACAAGCAAGGCGCCCGGCTGCGCTGCCAGCACGTTCAGCACCGTTCCGATCGCCGGGCACAGCGATACGGCAGACGTCTGAAGGTCGTTGCGGCCCGCCAGTGCGGCTGCGAGCGGCGGGCCAAACGCGAGCGCCCCCCGATCGATGCCGTCCCAAGCCGCGAACACGGGCCCGGTCGCGAGCGGTGCGCCAGGATTGACGAGGAGCACGGCTTTGCCGCGCACGTCGTCGCCTTCTAGCGTACGAAGCTCCTCCCCTACCCCGTCGCCGCGCTGTGTATGGCTGTCGACGCAGGCGGGCACGTCCGCGCCGAGCGTCGCGGCGATCGCGCACAGCGCCACATCATCGGCATCGATTTCCCAGTAACGGTTCAGGAGACGCAGCGCCGCTGCCGCATCCGCCGAACCCCCGCCGATACCGGAGGCGACCGGCAGGCGCTTGTCGAGCGTGAGCGCCGCGCCCACCCTGACCCCGTGAGCGCCGGCAAGCGCGCGTGCCGCACGCATCACGAGGTTGCTCTCGTCCGCGGGCAAGCCCTCGCCGAACGGGCCGCGGATGGTGAGCGTGACGTCATCCGCCGCGCGCACGGAGAGACCATCGCCGAAATCCGCGAATGCGAAGATGGTTTCGATGTCGTGGTAACCGTCCGCACGGCGGCGGCGCACGTGGAGCGCGAGGTTGATCTTCGCCCAGCCGGTTTCGGCGGCGGCTTCGCCCGTCACTTCTTCGCCGTATCCCTCAGCGCGAGATCGAGGCCGTAGTCGTACTTGGCCTCGAGCGTCCCTTTGCGCTCGGGCGTCGGCCCGGCATCGAGCGCGGCCTTCCAGCGGTGGCGCGCTTCGATGCGGCGGCCGATCATCCAGTAAGCGTCGCCGAGGTGCTCGGTGATGACGGGATCGTCGGCAACGGCCGCGACCGCCTGCTCCAGCGTTGCGGCGGCGGCTGCATATTCACCCGCCTGATACTGCGCCCAGCCGAGCGAATCGGTTATGTAGCCGTCTTCCGGTGCGAGCCCGTGCGCCTTCTCGATCAGGAGGCGCGCCTCCGGCTTCGAAAGCCCGCGATCGAGGAGCGCGTAGCCGAGATAGTTGAGCAGCGTGGCGTCTCCCGGCTGCTGCCGGATCGCCTCGCGCAGCGACGCCTCCGCCTCGGGCCACTTGCCGGCCTGTTCGAGCGCAGAGCCTTTCAGGAAATGCAGCCGCCAGACGATCGACGCGTCAGCCGGGCCGAGCGCGAGCGCCTTGTCGTAAGCAGCGGCGGCATCGAGGAAGCGCTTCGCCGATTGCAGCGCATCGCCGTAGCGCGCCAAATCCTCGGCGCGGGCGCCCGGCGCGTTCGCGGCGTTCTCCAGAAGCTGCATCGCTTCGGGCTCGCGGTCGAGGCGCGCGAGGATCGCGGCCTCCTGCCCCAGCGCCATCGCCTTCTCGTCGTCGCTGCCGCGCACCTTGCGAACCGCGTCGAGCGCCGCCTCGTAACGCTCTGAAGCCGCGAGAAGTTCGGTTGTCAGCAACCAGCCCGAAGCCTGATCGGGCGCCAGCATCGTCGCGATGCGCGCCAGCGTGAGCGCGACCGGGATCGGCCGCTCGCGTGAGAGGTCGGCCGCCATGCGCAGCGCGAGGAGCGCGACGCCCTCGCTGGCGTTCGCCGGAATACCCACGATCGGCGTACCCGCGGCAAGCGCGGCCTTCGCCGTCTCGACATCGGTGTGTCCCGCCGACTCGGTCAGCCGCTTCAGCGCTTCTTCGGGCTGCTTTTCCGCTTGCAATGCGCGTGCAGCAGCGATGCGCATACGCACATTGCGGCCGCCGTCGTCCTTGGTCAGCTCGTCATAGATTTCAGCTGCTTCCGCATAGCGCTTCGCACGGAACAGCAGGTGCGCACGGTGCTCCAGCACATAGGTGCGCGCGAAGCCATCGAGCTTTTCAGCGTCGAGCTTGCGGATGCCCTCGGCAGTTTTGCCGCGCGCCTCTGCAATCCAGGCGTCGATGATCGGCACGATGAAGCTGCCGAAGCCCGCGTCGGTGAGCCGCGCCGTCGCCTCGCGCGCCTCGGTCCATTTCCGCGTCTTGATGGCGTTCGCGACGAGCAGCAGCGTGACGCCGCTGTCGAAGCGGTCCTGCCGCGCCAGCCGCTCGCCGACGCCGACGGCAAGCGGCTCGTCGCCCGCCGCGATGGCGAGGTCGAAGGTCTGCCTCAGCAGTTGCGGATCGTCAGGCGCATAGGTGAGAGCGCCCGCGAAATAGTCCGCCGCGCGTCCGAGTTCGCCGTTCGCGAGCGCGAGGTGGCCCTGCACGTAGCTGCCGTAGTCCGCGTCTTTCACCGGCATCATGGTCGCCTGCGCTGCCGGCGCCGCAAGCGCGGATGCGAGGAGGAAGGCTACGGCTGCACGCATGGAAACCTCGCTACATGTTGGGATAATTGGGCCCGCCGCCGCCTTCGGGCGTCACCCAGTTGATATTCTGCGTCGGATCCTTGATGTCGCACGTCTTGCAGTGGACGCAGTTCTGCGCGTTGATCTGGAAGCGCGGATTGCCTTCCTCCTGCCCCACGACCTCATAGACACCCGCCGGGCAGTAACGCTGCGCGGGTTCGTCGTAGAGCGGCAGGTTGTACGCGATCGGGATCGACGGGTCTTTCAGCTGCAGGTGAACCGGCTGGTCCTCCTCGTGGTTCGTGTTCGACAGGAACACCGAGGAGAGACGATCGAAGGTCAGCACGCCGTCCGGCTTCGGATAGTCCGGCTTCTTGCAGTGCTCCTTGCGCCAGAGCTGCTCGTTGTCCGGGTGGTGCTTCATCGTGAACGGCATACGGATGCCGAAGTGTTCGAGCCACATGGTCGCGCCGGCAAGCGCCGTTCCGACGAGGTTGCCGAATTTCTCGACGAGCGGCAGCGTATTGCGAACGGTGAAGAGTTCCTTCTTCACCCAGCTCTCGTCGTAAGCTGCGGTGTAGGCGGAAAGCTCGTCATGCGCACGCCCGGCGGTTACCGCCTCGAACGCCGCGTCCGCCGCCATGAGCCCGGTCTTGATCGCGGTGTGCGAGCCCTTGATGCGCGGCACGTTGACGAAGCCCGCGGCGCAGCCGACGAGCGCGCCGCCGGGGAACACCAGCTTCGGCACCGCCTGATAGCCACCATCGTTGATCGCGCGCGCGCCATAGGAGACGCGGCGGCCGCCCTGCAGCATCTTCGCGATCGCCGGATGCGTCTTCCAGCGCTGCATCTCTTCGAACGGCGAAAGGTGCGGGTTGCGGTAGTTGAGCCACGTCACGAAGCCGAGCGCGACCTGCCCGTTCGCCTGATGATAGATGAAGCCACCGCCGTTGGCATCGTCGAGCGGCCAGCCCTGCGTGTGGATGACGGCGCCCTCGTCATGGTTCTCAGGCTTTACATCCCAAAGCTCTTTGATGCCGATTCCATAGACTTGCGGCTCACTGTTCGCATCGAGTGCGAAGCGTTTCTTCAACTGCTTTGAGAGATGGCCACGGACGCCTTCCGCGAAGAACGTATATTTCGCATGAAGTTCGAGGCCCGGCTGGTACGACGGCTTGTGGCTTCCATCGCGCGCGACACCAAAGTCTCCGGTGGCGACACCTTTCACCGCGCCGTTCTCGTCGAACAGCACCTCGGCGGCCGGGAAGCCGGGGAAAATCTCGACGCCGAGCGCCTCGGCCTGCGACCCCAGCCAGCGGCAGAGGTTACCGAGGCTGCCCGTGTAGCAATCATCGTTGTCCATGAACGGCGGCAGCAGGATGTGCGGAAAATCGAACTTGCGATTCTTCGTCAGAATCCAGTGGTGGTTCGACGACACCTCGACGGTGAGCGGGTGCCCGTCCATCTCGCGCCAGTTCGGCAGCAGTTCATCGAGCCCGCGCGGATCGATCACCGCGCCCGAAAGGATGTGCGCGCCGATCTCGGAGCCCTTTTCGAGCAGGCAGACCGAAATCTCCTTACCCTCGGCCGCCGCGCGCTGCTTCAGCCGGATCGCCGACGCGAGGCCTGCCGGTCCGCCACCGACGATGACGACGTCATAGGCCATCGATTCGCGTTCGCTCATGGCTTCCTTCCCTTTCCCCCGTTTGCAACTCTAGCTGTGCGCCTTATTGCAGACGACACAATAATGGTTTTGGCGGGTTTGATAGGTTGCAAGGCCCGCCTTGGCCAGAGTGGATTGGACGGTTGAGGAACATCGTGCTGGACGGCAACGAACGCGACGAACTCCTTGCCACGCTCGGCTGGTGGGTGGAGGCAGGCGTGGATACGCTTGTCGATGACGCGCCGCGCGACTGGCGCACGCCGCCGCCGCGCACTGCAGCACGGGAAATCCCTGCTTCGGCACCCGAACCGGAGCTTGTGCTGCGTACCGGCGCGGCAAGCCCAGCGACCGTCACGGCCACGACGATCGCCGAACTCCGCCACGCGGTCGAAGTGTTCGAGGGCTGCCCGCTGCGCACCGGGAACGTCAGTACGGTGTTCGCGGATGGCAATCCGGAAGCCGACCTGATGCTGATCGGCGAGGCGCCCGGCGCGCAGGAGGACCGCATGGGCCTGCCCTTCGTCGGGCCCGCAGGACAGCTTCTCGACCGGATGCTCGCGGCGATCGGCCGCAACCGTACGACCGCCTACATCACCAACGTGACCTTCTGGCGCCCGCCCGGCAACCGTACGCCGACCCCGGTGGAGGTGGAGACCACGATGCCGTTCGTGCGCCGCCACATCGCGCTGGTGCGCCCCAAGGCGATCGTCGCGCTCGGCGCCTGCGCCGCGCGCGCGCTGACAGGTGACGTCACCGGCATCATGCGTCTGCGCGGCCAGTGGCGCACGCTTGCCGTGGAAGGCGCAGATTACCCCCTTATGCCGACGCTGCACCCGGCATTCCTGCTGCGCCAGCCCGACGCGAAGCGCCTCGCTTGGGCCGATCTCCTCGCCGTGAAAGCGAAGCTCGATGCCGATTGACGAAAGCCTGCCGTTCATTCCCGTCCGCATCGCCGTGCTCACCGTTTCCGACACGCGCACCCTCGCCGACGACCGCTCGGGGAACACGCTCGTCGAGCGGCTTCAGGGCGCCGGGCATATCCTCGCGGCGCGGGAGATCGTGAAGGACGACGTTGGCACCATCGTCGAGCAGCTCGCGGCTTGGATCGACGACCGGGAGGTCGACTGCGTGATCACCACCGGCGGCACCGGCGTCACGGGTCGTGACGTCACGCCCGAAGCGCTTGCCGAGGTCTGCGAGAAGGAGATTCCGGGCTTCGGAGAGCTGTTCCGCTGGCTGAGCTTCCAGTCGATCGGCACGTCCACCGTGCAGTCCCGCGCGACCGCAGGCGTCGCGCGCGGCACTTACATTTTCGCCCTGCCCGGCTCCACGGGCGCGGTAAAGGACGGCTGGGACGGCATTCTCGCTACCCAGCTCGACAGCCGCCACCGCCCCTGCAACTTCGTGGAACTGATGCCGAGGCTGAGAGAGCGCTAGTCGCTCTTCACCGCCGCAAGCTCGTGCCCTTCGAGGTCTACAAAGTGGAAGCGACGGCCGCCCGGAAACGGGAAGACGTCGAGGCTGATCGTGCCGCCCGCCGCGACTACGGCGGCCCGCGCCGCTTCAAGGTCATCGACCTCGATCACCGGCAGCACATGCGCGGTCACGTGCTCGCCCGTGGCGTTGAAGCCGATATCCGTGTCGCCCGTTACCGTCGCGGCATAATCCGGCCCGAAGTCGTTGATCTTGAATCCGAATGCGTCCGCATAGAAGCGTTTGGCCTTCGCGATATCGCGCGTCGGCAGTTCTACATAGTTGAAGCGCGCCATCACCGTTCTCCTTATTGTTCTTGATTTGTTCTTAAGTGATGCGCATGATTTGTCAATGTCGAGACGCGTCAACGCCGCGCGCGGCGCAACCCTGAACACGATCAGCACCCGCTTCGACGATCTGGCGCGCGAGGCCGACGGCGACTGGCTGGACTCCGCGGCCGAGGACGATCTGCCGCCGTTCCGCACGGAGATCAGCTACGAAACGCCGCGCACAGCGATCACGCGCAACACCTCGCCAGACCTCCCCTTCGACCGCTCGATCAACGCCTATCGCGGCTGCGAACACGGCTGCGTCTATTGCTTCGCGCGGCCGACACACGCCTATCTCGGTCTCTCGCCGGGTCTCGACTTCGAGCGCAAACTGACGGTGAAGAAAATCATACCCGAGCTGCTCAGGAAGGAGCTGGAGAATCCGCGCTACCAATGCCGACCGATGGCGCTCGGCACCAACACCGATCCCTACCAGCCTGTGGAAGGGAAATACGGTACTACGCGGAAAATCCTCGAAATCCTGTCCGAGACCAATCACCCGGTGATGATCACCACCAAATCCGCGCGTGTCGTGCGCGACATCGATATCCTCGCCCCGATGGCGGAGCGCGGCCTTGCCGCCGTGATGGTGTCCGTCACCACGCTCGATCCGGAAACCGCGAAGACACTGGAGCCGCGCGCGACCGCACCGCATCGGCGCATCGCGGCGGTAAAGGCGCTCGCCGAAGCACGCGTGCCCGTCTCCGTGTCGCTCGCCCCGCTCATCCCGGCGATCAACGACCACGAGATCGAGGCGATCCTCGAAGCCGCGGCGAAGGCCGGCGCGGACATGGCATCGATGATCCTCATCCGCCTGCCGCATGAGGTCTCGCCGATCTTCCGCGCGTGGCTCGATGCCCACATGCCGGATCGTGCCGCGCGGGTGATGGCACACATCCGCGAGATGCGCGGCGGCAAGGACAATGAAGGCGACTTCCACGCGCGCTTCAGGCCACAGGGCGCCTATGCCGCGATGATCCGCGCGCGCTTTCAGGCTGGACGCCGCCGCTTCGGGCTCACCCGCCGCGACGTTCCGCTGCGCACAGACCTGTTCAGCCCGCGGGGGAAGCAGTTCTCCTTGTTCTAGGCAGCGTCCGGGAAGCGGTAGTCCTTGAACTGCTGGCGCAGCGTCAGTTTCTGGATCTTGCCCGTTGCCGTGTGGGGGATTTCCTCCACGAAGACGACATCGTTCGGCATCCACCACTTGGCGACGCGGCCTTCGAGGTGATCGAGAAGTTCCTGCTTGCTCGGGTTTGTTCCCGCCTTCGGCACGATGATAAGCAGCGGCCGCTCGTCCCACTTCGGGTGCGGCAGGCCGATCACCGCCGCTTCCGCCACGGCGGCATGGCCGACAGCCTCGTTTTCGAGCTCGATGGAGCTGATCCACTCGCCGCCGGACTTGATCACGTCCTTCGCGCGGTCGGTGATCTGCATGTAGCCGGAGGGGTCGATCGTGGCGACGTCGCCCGTATCGAACCAGCCGTCGGCGTCGAGCACATGACCGCCATCGCCCGCATAATATTCGCGCACGATCCAGGGCCCGCGCACCATCAGGTGGCCGAACGCCTTGCCGTCGCGCAGCATCTCGTTGCCGTTGTCGTCCACGATCTTCATCTCGACGCCAAAGATCGAGCGGCCCTGCTTGGTCTGGATATCGAACTGCTCTTCCTGCGGCTTTTCAAGCGCCTCGGCGGAAAGCGAGCCGAGCGTGCCGAGCGGCGACATCTCGGTCATGCCCCAGGCGTGGCAGACGGTGACGTCGTACTTCTGCTTGAAATCGACGATCATCGAGCGCGGCACGGCCGAGCCGCCGATGACCACGCGCTTGAGTTCGCCGAGTCCTTCGCCAGTCTTTTCGAGGTGCTGGAGCATCGCGAGCCACACCGTGGGCACCGCGGCGGTGAGCGTCACCTTCTCGCGCAGGATGAGGCCGTGCAGCGTCGGCGCATCAAAATGCGCGCCGCCCATCACCAGCTTGGCGCCTGCGGCGGCGGCGGCATAGGGCACGCCCCACGCGTTTGCGTGGTACATCGGCACCACCGGCAGGATCGATGTCGAAGACGTGAGGCCAAGGGCATCCGCCGAATTGGCGCCGAGCGTGTGGAGCACGTTCGAACGGTGCGTGTAGAGAACGCCCTTGGGATTGCCGGTCGTCCCCGAGGTGTAGCAGAGCCCGGCGGGCGTCTGTTCGTCGATATTCGCCCATTCGAAATCGCCGTCGCTCGCCGCGATCAGGTCCTCATAGACGAGAAGATTGGGGATGCTCGTTTCGGGCAGATGCGCCCGCCCTGTCATCAGCACATAATGCTCGACCGTATTCAGCTTCGGCGCGATGCGCTCGACGAGCGGCGCGAAGGTGAGATCGAAGAACAGCACGCGGTCGCCCGCATGGTTGATGATGTAAACGATCTGCTCTTCGAACAGGCGCGGGTTCACGGTGTGCGCGACCGCGCCCATGCCCGAGATGCCGTACCAGCACTCCACGTGGCGCTGCGTGTTCCACGCGAGCGTCGCCGCGCGGTCGCCAAGACGGATGCCGAGACGGCTTAGGGACTGCGCGACCTTCAATGCGCGTTCGCGTACCTCGCGCCAGTTCGAACGGGCTTCGCCGCCTTCCACAAGCGCGGTGACAATCTCGCGCGATCCGTGATTGAGCGCCGCATGATCAATGAGTTTCCAGACCAGCAGCGGCCAGTCCTGCATTCCGCCTAACATGATGACTCCTCCCAAAGAGCGGCGGGAGGCTAGCCGGAGCCCTGCCGCCGATCAATCCGGCGCTGACAAGAGGGCCTCTTGACAACGAGAGAACAAACATGGAACAAGAGAACATGAGAAGAACAAAAGGGGTTTAAACATGGCCTTCATGCTCTCTGCCGCGCTTTCAAGCCTGTTGCTTTTCGTAAGCCTCGCCGTGGTTGTTCACATGTTCGCAGATGCACGCGCCGTCATTGCGCGTGCGCTTCGCGGCGAAATCGATGTGGTGATTACGGAGCGTCTGGTGACGGCGGTTGAGCCGATGCCGCGTCCATGCTCGGCTCCGCGATATCGGGAGTGGCAGCCGCTGCCGCTTGCCGCCTGACCTTGCGGTACGACAGGATCGCCATCGGGATCGTGGCGGCGTAGACCACCGAGATCAACGAGAGCGTCATGTACGGCGCGGAAAGCAGCGCGCCTGCGAACAGCGCCACGCCGACGAGCGCCATGATCCGGTATTCGGGGCGGATGCGCACCGATTTCCACGAATAGGTCGGCAGGTTCGAGACCATCAGGAACGCGACCGTGCCGACGACGACGGCGGTCACGGCAGTACCGACCTCCGAATAATGCGCGAAACGGGTCGGCTCCAGCCAGTAATAGAGGAACATCGGGCTTAGCGTCAGCCCCGCACCCACCGGCGCGGGAATGCCGGTGAGGAAGCCGTGCTTCTTGTGCGGTTGGTTGCTGACGTCGAGGTTGGCGTTGAAACGCGCGAGCCGCAGCGCACAGCAGACGGCATGGGCGAGCGCGACGATCCAGCCCGCGCCCGGAAGCTGCTCCAGCGTCCACAAATAAATGACGAGCGCAGGCGCGACGCCGAAGGCGGTGACATCGGACAGCGAATCAAGTTCGGCGCCGAAGCGGCTCGCGCCCTTCAGCAGGCGCGCGACGCGCCCGTCGATACCGTCGAGCACACCCGCCACGACGATCGCAAGGATCGCGCGGTCGAAATCTCCGGCGATGGCGAGACGAACGGAGGTGAGCCCGGCACAGAGCGCGGCAATGGTGATGGCGTTCGGGATCAGCACCCGAATCGGGATCACCCGCTTCAGCCTACGCGGCGGCTCGTGATCGACCTTCACTGGCTGACGCCGCGCAGCCGCTCACCTGGGGCGCCGGGACGGCCGATCACGGTTTCGCCGGCGACGGCGCGCTGGCCGACCGCAACGGCGGGAACGGTGCCTGCGGGCAGGAACACGTCGACACGGCTGCCGAAGCGGATGAGACCGACGCGCTGGCCTGCACCGATGCTCTCGCCCGTGTTCACAAACTTGATGATCCGCCGCGCGACAAGGCCGGCGATCTGCGTGAAGCCGATGCGGCGCCCGTCGGTGCCCTCAACGACGAAATACTGACGTTCGTTGTGCTCGCTCGCCTTGTCGAGCTCGGCGTTCAGGAACTTGCCGGGCACGTAGACGATGTCGCGGAGCGTACCCGCGATCGGGGAGCGGTTCACATGGACATCGAACACGCTCATAAAAATCGAAACGCGCGTGAAGGTTCCCTCGCCGATGCCGCGTTCGCTACCGGAAATCTCGCGTGGCGCCGGAACCTCCATGATCTGCGACACAAGTCCGTCGGCCGGCGAGACGACGAGCCCCGCCCCTTCGGGCGTGACGCGCGCGGGATCGCGGAAGAAAGCGAACGTCCAGACGGTGAGCCCCGCCGAGAGCCAGCCGAGGATGTTCCAGTCCGCGATAAACCAGAAGAATCCGGTGAGCACCGCCGCGAGCACCACGAATTTGTTACCGTCCGGGTGAATCGAGGGCGGAAACTTGTAGGTCGCCGCTGGTTCAGTGGGCGCAGGCGCGGGCGCCGCAGCGGCGGGCGCGGGCGGCGTTACGGGTGGCGTCACTGGCGGCTCGGGGGGTGTCGTGTCGTTCATGCGCCTATCTTTAGCCCCTGCGCGCGGGCGATGACAACGCGCAGGTTAAGAGAAAGCGGGCGGAGCGCGCCTTTGCCACCCCCGTGGCTGTTGATCTTGGCCGTCGTTTCCGCCAAGAGCTTGCGCGAGTAAAAAACCCATACACGAACCAAGAGGTATCGATGGCGAAGATCAAGGTGCAGAACCCCATCGTCGAGATCGACGGCGATGAGATGACGCGGATCATCTGGCAGTGGATTCGCGAGCGCCTGATCCTCCCCTACCTCGACGTCGACCTGAAGTATTACGATCTCAGCATCGAAAACCGCGACGCCACCGACGACAAGGTGACCGTGCAGTCCGCGAACGCCATCAAGGAGTTTGGCGTCGGCGTGAAGTGCGCGACGATCACACCCGACGAGGCGCGTGTCGAAGAGTTCAACCTCAAGAAGATGTGGAAGTCGCCGAACGGCACGATCCGCAACATCCTGGGCGGCGTCGTGTTCCGCGAGCCGATCGTCATCAAGTCCGTGCCGCGACTCGTGCCGGGCTGGACGGACCCCATTGTCATCGGTCGCCACGCATTCGGCGATCAGTACAAGGCCACCGACTTCCTGGTGCCGGGTGCCGGCAAACTCACCATGAAGTGGACGGGCGAGAACGGCGAGACGATCGAGCACGAAGTGTTCGAGTTCCCCACCGCGGGCGTCGCCATGGGCATGTACAACCTCGACGATTCGATCCGCGATTTCGCGCGTGCGTCACTCAACTATGGCCTCGCGCGCCAATGGCCGGTGTACCTTTCCACCAAGAACACGATCCTCAAGGCCTATGACGGCCGCTTCAAGGACCTGTTCCAGGAGGTTTTTGACAAGGAATTCAAGGCACAGTTCGACAAGCTTGGCATTGTCTACGAACACCGCCTGATCGACGACATGGTCGCCTCGGCGCTGAAGTGGAGCGGCAAGTTCGTCTGGGCCTGCAAGAACTACGACGGCGACGTGCAGTCCGACACCGTCGCGCAGGGCTTCGGTTCGCTCGGCCTGATGACCTCGGTGCTGATGACGCCGGACGGCAAGACCGTGGAAGCGGAGGCTGCGCACGGCACCGTGACGCGCCACTACCGTATGCACCAGCAGGGCAAGGCGACCTCGACGAACCCGATCGCATCGATCTTCGCCTGGACGGGCGGCCTCAAGCACCGCGGCAAGCTCGACAACACGCCGGATGTCACCAAATTCGGCGAACTGCTCGAGCGCGTCTGCGTCGAGACGGTCGAAGAGGGCCACATGACGAAGGATCTCGCGCTCCTCATCGGCCCCGATCAGGCGTGGATGACGACCGAACAGTTCTTCGAGAAGATCGTGGAGAACCTCGACGCCGCGATGAGCAAGGAATTCTAGCGCCTTACGCGCTTTTCTGCTGACGCCGTGGCGGCGGCCCCATTAGGATGCCGCCGTGGCCGCAGATCCGCTCTTTTCGCCCGCGTTCCGTGATGCGCTCGTCATCCTCGGCGCGACCGGGCTCGTTATACCCGCATTCCACCGGCTGCGGGTCAATCCAGTCATCGGTTTTATCATCGTAGGCTTGCTGCTCGGGCCGTCCGGCCTCGGGCGGTTCGCAGGCATTGCGCCGTGGATCAATTACGTTTCGATCAGCAGCCGCGATATCATCGAGCCCTTCGCCGAATTCGGCATCATCCTGTTGCTGTTCTCCATCGGCCTCGAACTGTCTTTCCGAAGACTCTGGGATTTGCGGCGGCTGGTGTTCCTGCTCGGTCCTGCCGAGCTCGTGATTTCCGGCATGGTGATCGGCCTGTTGCTTTTCGAGTTCACGCCGATGGGCATGAGCGTGGCGCTGACGCTCGGCTTCGCCCTCGCGCTATCATCGACCGCGCTTGTGCTGCCGATGACAGGCACACGCAGCGCGATCGGCAAACCCGCGTTCTCGATGCTGCTGTTCGAAGATCTGGCGATCGTACCGATCATCTTCATGCTTGGCGTCATCAGCCCGCTTCCCGGCAGCGATGATCCCGGCAACCTGTTGAAAACCGTGGCACTCGGCGGCTTTGTGGTGGCCGTCATCCTCGTCCTCGGCAAGTTCCTGTTGCCGCGCCTGCTGCGGCAAGCGGCGCGCACCAAGAGTCCGGAGCTGTTCCTCGCGGTCGCGCTCGTGGTCGTGATGGCGGCCAGCCTTGCCACGAGCGCTGCAGGGCTATCTCCCATCGTTGGTGCGCTCGTCGCGGGCCTTGCCATCGCCGAGACGGAATACCGGATGCAGGTGGACGTCACGATCGAGCCGTTCAAGAACCTCGCACTCGGCATCTTCCTGATGACGATCGGCATGAGCATCGATTTCGAGATCATCGTTCAGCACTGGATGCTGCTCATCATAGCCATCGTTGGCGTGGTTCTGGTCAAGTCACTGGTGACGGGCGGCCTGCTCCGTCTTTGGGGTGCGCCGCGCGGCCTCGCCGCAAACATCGGCCTGCTCATGGCCTCACCGTCCGAAACGACATTGATCGTGCTTGCGGCCGCCCTTCAGGCCCGTGTTATCGACGCTGATACGGCTGCATTTTGGCAGATCGTTACCGCTGTCGGCCTCACCGCGACCCCGCTCCTTGCCCGGATCGGCAGCGATACCGCGCGGCGCGTGGAAGCGCCCCCGCCCGAAATCACACGTGAAGCTTCAGGGAGCGGCGGGCGCACGATCATCGCTGGCTACGGGCGCGTCGGACAGATGGTCGCCGACATGCTGACCCGCCATGAGCAGCCTTTCGTCATTGTCGATGCGGACATCGACATGGTCGAAATCGGTCGCGAACGCGGACACGAGATCGTTTTCGGCGACGTTGCGCGCCCCGGCCTTCTCGATCACCTCGGTCTCGCGCAGGCCCGATCGATCGTGCTCACGATGGACGACCCCGTCCAGCTTGTGGCTACAACCCGCAGCGTACGCGCCGCACATCCCGATCTCTGTATCATTGCACGCGCCAAGGACGCGGAGCACGCGGCTCAGCTCTACAAGGCCGGTGCAACCGATGCTGTGCCGGAAACGCTTGAGTCCTCCTTGCAGCTTGCCGAAGCGGTGCTGGTCGATATCGGCCGCCCGATGGGTCTCGTGATCGCCTCGATCCACGAAATGCGCGAGATCAAACGCAACAAGATCAAGGCGATGGTACCGGACCTTATGCGCGAACCGCTGAAGGCCGCATCACGATTGCGCCGGGGCGAGGAAACGGCTGAGTAGCCGGTAGACACACAACCGGAAGTCGGCGTTACGCCGCGAGCGCACCCTTCACCGCCGCGATGGCATCCGCCGCCTTGTCGCCATCAGGGCCACCGCCCTGCGCCATGTCCGGGCGCCCGCCGCCGCCCTTGCCGCCGAGCGCCGCGACGCCCGCCTGCACGAGCGAGACCGCGTTGAATCGTGCAATCAGATCATCGGTGACGCCGACGGCGATGCTCGCACGGCCCTCGTTCACCGCCACGATCGCGGCAACGCCCGAGCCGACCTGCTTCTTCGCCTCATCGACAGCGCCGCGCAGATCCTTCGGGTCGAGCCCTTCGGCGACGCGCGCCACGAACTTCGTGCCCGCCACGTCCTCGGCTTCCGCGACGGGAGCAGCACCCGCGCCACCACCAAGCGCCAGGGCCTTCTTGGCGTCGGCGAGCTCACGCTCGAGCCGGCGGCGTTCCTCGACGAGCGCCTGCACACGTGTCGGAAGCTCGGCGGGCGCCACTTTCAACATCGCGGCGGCCTCGCGCAGCCGGTCTTCCTGCCCTTGCAGATAAAGCCGCGCAGCCTCGCCGGTCAGCGCCTCGACCCGGCGCACGCCGGAAGACACCGCGCTTTCGCTGATGATCTTGACGAGGCCGATGTCGCCGAGCGCGCGCACATGCGTGCCGCCACACAGCTCCACCGAATAATCCGCTTCCACATTGCGGCCCATCGAAAGCACGCGCACCTCGTCGCCGTACTTCTCGCCGAACAGCGCCATCGCGCCGGCTTCGATCGCGTCGGCATGGCTCATCAGGCGCGTGTTCACCGCCGCATTGCCGCGCACCTGCGCGTTGACGTCCGCCTCGACGAGCGCGATTTCTTCGGGCGTCAGCGCCTTCGGGTGACTGAAATCGAAACGGAAGCGATCTTCCGCGACGAGCGACCCCTTCTGCGTGACATGCGCGCCGAGCCGATTGCGAAGCGCCGCGTGCAGCAGGTGCGTCGCCGAATGGTTGGCGCGGATACGGTCGCGGCGTGCGGCATCGACATCGAGCTGGACGACATCGCCGACGCGCACGTTGCCCTCGGCAATGCGCGCCTGATGCGCGTGAAGCTTGCCGAGCGGCTTCGACGTCGTTTCGACAACGGCCTTGAGGCCGCCCGCCGTGATCGTTCCCGCGTCACCGGTCTGGCCACCGGATTCGCCGTAGAACGGCGTCTGGTTGGTGAGGATGACGACAGTGTCGCCCGCGCCCGCGCTCTCCACACGCGCACCATCCTTGACGATAGCGATCACCTCGCCCTGCGCGGTTTCGGACGTGTAGCCCGTGAACTCGGTCGCGCCGAATTCCTCGGCGATGTCGAACCACACGCCCTCGTCTGCCTGCGCGCCGGAGCCTGCCCAAGCGGCGCGCGCGGCGGCCTTCTGCGCAGCCATCGCCGTGTCGAAGCCGCTCTTGTCGACCGAAAATCCCTGACGGCGCAGCGCATCCTCGGTGAGATCGAGCGGGAAGCCATAGGTGTCGTAAAGCTTGAACGCCGTCTCGCCCGGCAGCACGGCGCCCTCGCCCATGCCCGCCGTCGCCTCGTCGAGCAGCTTGAGACCGGTCTCCAGCGTCTGCCGGAAGCGGGTTTCCTCCAGCTTCAGCGTCTCCTCGATGAGCGGCTGCGCGCGCGTCAGTTCGGGGAAGGCGGCGCCCATCTGGCTCACGAGCGACGGCACGAGCCGGTACATCAGCGGATCCTTGGCGCCGAGCAGGTGCGCATGGCGCATGGCGCGGCGCATGATACGGCGCAGCACATAGCCTCTGCCTTCGTTCGACGGCAGCACACCGTCCGCCACCAGGAAGCCGCTGGCGCGCAGGTGATCGGCGATGACGCGGTGCGAGGCCGACATCGGGCCCTTCGCATCGGTCTTCGTCATCTCGGCGGTTTCGCCGATCAGTGCCTGGAACAGGTCGATCTCGTAATTGTCGTGCGTCCCTTGCAGCACGGCGGCGACGCGCTCCAGTCCCATGCCGGTGTCGATCGACGGGCGCGGCAGGTCGCGCACGATTTCGCCCGCCTCCTGCTCATACTGCATGAACACGAGGTTCCAGATCTCGACGAAGCGGTCGCCGTCCTCGTCCGGGCTGCCCGGAGGGCCGCCGGGGATATGATCGCCGTGATCGAAGAAAATCTCCGAACAAGGCCCGCAAGGGCCGTTATCGCCCATCGCCCAGAAATTGTCCTTGGTAGCGATGCGGATAATGCGGCTGTCGGGCAGCCCCGCGATCTTCTTCCATAGCGCATAGGCGTCGTCGTCGGTGTGGTAGACGGTCGCCGTCAGCCGGTCCGGCGAAATACCCCATTCCTTGGTGATGAGGGTCCACGCGAGCGTGATCGCGCGTTCCTTGAAATAGTCGCCGAAGGAGAAGTTCCCCAGCATTTCGAAGAACGTATGGTGCCTCGCGGTATAGCCGACATTGTCGAGATCGTTGTGCTTGCCGCCCGCGCGCACGCACTTCTGACTGGAGACCGCCGTGCTGTAGGCGCGCGTCTCAAGGCCGGTGAACACGTTCTTGAACGGCACCATTCCCGCGTTCACGAACATCAGCGTCGGGTCGTTCTGCGGCACCAGCGGCGCCGAGGGCACGCGCATGTGCCCCTCGTCCCCGAAAAAGTCGAGAAATGAGCGGCGTATGTCGTTCGTGGAGGTCATGGCGAGCATGTAGTCGAGGACCGCGCGCTACTCAAGGCGACAGAATGACAGGCGTGCGCGACCATTCCCCCTTGCGCTCGCGACGCAACAGGCAGACGCTGGCGATGTTGTGCCGCACGCGTTGCCGGCCCAATGCACGAGGCCGAAACCGGGTGGTGATCAACCAGCATGGGGAGATCGTGACATGGTGGCTTTCAACTCGGAGATCAGCAAACCTGTCAGGGTAGTGGCGCTCGTCGGCCCGGCGGGCGCGGGCAAGACGAGCCTAGCAGAAGCGATGTTGTTCACGGCGGGCGCGATCCCGCGGCAGGGTAGTGTAGAGGCCGGAACGAGCGTCGGCGATGCCTCGCCGGAAGCGCGCGCGCGGCGCGGCTCCACCGAGCTCAATCTCTCCCGCTTCGATTATCTGGGCGACGCGTTCGCGCTGCTCGATGCGCCCGGTGCGCCCGGCTTCGCAACCGATGCGCTGCTTGCGGTAGCAGCCGCGGACCTCGCGGTGGTGGTGATCGATCCCGATCCGGCGCGCGCCGCGCTCGCCGAGCCCGCGCTTCGTCAGCTCGAGGCGCTCGGCGTGCCGCACGCGATTTTCGTCAACAAGATCGAGTCCGCACGCGGGCGCATCCGCGACCTCCTCGAAGCGCTGCAGCCGATGAGCGCGAAGCCCATCCTCGCGCGGCAGATTCCCATACGCGAGGGCGAGACGATCACCGGCTTCGTCGATCTCGCGCTCGAACGCGCCTTTCACTACCGGCCCGGCAAAGCATCGGAGCGCATCGAAATGCCCGCCGCGCTCGCCGAGCGCGAGTCGGCGGAGCGCTTTCATATGCTCGAGCAGCTTGCAGACCACGACGACGCGCTTCTGGAAAAGCTGCTGATGGACGAAGCCCCCGACGCGGCGATGGTGTTCGGCGACCTTTCACGCGAGACGGGCGAAAACCTCGTCGTTCCGCTGCTGTTCGGATCGGCGCAGGGCGATCACGGCGTGCGGCGGCTTTTGAAGATGCTGCGCCATGAAACGCCCTCGCCCACCGCTGCCGCCGCACGACTTGGTGCGGACGGCGGCACTTTTGCCTTCAAGGTCGCGCACGGCAACGCTGCGGGACGGCTCGTCTATGCACGCGCGTTCGGCGGGCTTGCCGAAGGCGGCGAGCTTCGCGACCGGGACGGCAACCCGGTGCGCGCGGGCGCACTGTTCGGCGTGCTCGGCGACAAGCTCGGCAAGACAGCGAGCGTGCCGCCCGGTGCCGTAGCGGCCATCGCGAAGGTCGACACGATCGCAGCGGGCGACGTCGTCTCTCCAGCGGGCCGTGGGCACAACGCGGATATCACGCGGCCGGCGCCCGGCCATGCGCTCGCGATCGCGACGCGCGACCGGAAGGACGACGTGCGGCTTTCCACCGCGCTCCACAAACTCGTCGAGGAAGACGTGGGGCTTGCCTGGGACCAGGACGCGGCAACACACGAGATGCTGCTGCGCGGGCTCAGCGACGAGCACCTGAACATGGTGCTCGCGCGCCTCAAGCGGCGTTATTCTGTGGCCGTGGACGCGCAGCCGCCGCGCATTCCTTACCGCGAATCAATCCGGCGCGGCGCGACGCAGCGCGGGCGGCACAAGAAGCAGTCGGGCGGACACGGCCAGTTCGGCGACGTGGTGATCGAGGTCGCGCCGCGCGGACGCGGCGAAGGCTTCGCGTTCAACGACCGTATCACCGGCGGTGCGATCCCGAAGCAATGGATCCCCGCGGTCGAGGCTGGAATCCGCGATGCCATGGAGCGCGGACCGCTCGGCTTCCCTGTCGTCGACATTGCGGTGACGCTGACCGACGGCTCCTACCACTCGGTCGATAGCTCGGAACTGGCGTTTCGGACGGCGGGGCGCATCGCTATGAGCGAAGCGCTCGCAGCGTGCGCGCCGCACCTGCTCGAACCCGTGGCGCGTGTGAGCATAGAGGCGCCGGGCAGCGCAACTTCGCGTATCACGTCGAGCATCGCCAGCCACCGCGGGCAGATGCTGGGCATCAACCCGCGCGAGGGCTGGTCGCGCTGGGATGTGATCGAAGCCTTGATGCCTGAGGCTGAGCTTCACGGCTTCGGCGCGGAACTCCGTGCGATGAGCCAGGGCCTCGCTACGTTCACGGCGACGTTCGACCATCTCGCCGAACTCAACGGCACGCTTGCAGACGCTGTGGTCAAGCAGGCGCTGGCGGCCTGACAGGCTTTGGAGTGAAGATAAGATTTGATATTGCGAATTAAACGCAATAAAGATTGAAACACCGGTGATTTTCCCTCCCCGGTTTTGTCCGTTTCGGCCTCCCACCCTCCCTCGGCCGTCGGATCGTCCCTGGCCGGAGCATGAGATTTCGTGCTCCGGTCCCTTTTCCTCCCATCGCAGACGGCTCCTCGCGGCAATCTCATCCGCAAGCAGCTTCCGTACCGGAAACGAAAGAGGCCGCCCCGGGGGAGGCGGCCTCGGCGGGGACACTGGGAAGGGCCGCCTATTCGTCGCTCTCTACATCGGGGCCTGCGGTGAGCAGGGCTTCGGAAATGCCGGCGGCATTGTCGCGGATCGCCTTTTCGATCTTCTCACGCATCTCGGGATTGTCGCGCAGAAACTGCTTGGCGTTCTCGCGACCTTGCCCGATGCGGGTCGAATCGTGGCTGAACCACGCGCCCGACTTCTCGACGATGCCGATCTTGACGCCAAGATCGAGGATTTCACCGACCTTGGAGACGCCTTCGCCGTACATGATGTCGAACTCGACCTGCTTGAACGGCGGCGCCACCTTGTTCTTCACCACCTTCACGCGCGTCGCGTTGCCGACGATTTCGTCGCGGTCCTTGATCTGGCCGGTGCGGCGGATATCGAGACGAACGCTCGCGTAGAACTTGAGCGCGTTGCCGCCCGTCGTCGTCTCCGGGTTGCCGTACATGACGCCGATCTTCATGCGCACCTGGTTGATGAAGATGACGATGCAGCGCGAGCGGCTGATCGATCCTGTGAGCTTCCTGAGCGCCTGGCTCATCAAGCGGGCCTGCAGTCCGACGTGGCTGTCGCCCATCTCGCCTTCGATTTCCGCCCGCGGCACAAGCGCGGCGACCGAGTCGACGACGAGGATGTCGATGGCATTCGAACGCACCAGCGTGTCGGTGATCTCCAGCGCCTGCTCACCCGTGTCGGGCTGTGAGACGATGAGGTTGTCGACGTCGACACCGAGCTTCTTTGCATAAACCGGATCGAGCGCATGTTCGGCATCGATGAACGCCGCCGTACCGCCGCCCTTCTGCGCCTCGGCAATGGCATGGAGCGCGAGCGTCGTCTTGCCCGAGCTTTCCGGACCGTAGATCTCGATGACGCGGCCGCGCGGGAAACCCCCGACGCCGAGCGCGAGATCGAGCCCCAGCGAACCCGACGAAATCGCTTCGATCTCAAGCGCGTCGCGCTGCCCGAGCTTCATTGCCGAGCCTTTGCCGAATGCCCGGTCGATCTGCGCCAGAGCCGCGTCGAGAGCCTTTTGCTTGTCCATGCCTGATTCTACCACCCGAAGCGCTGATGCCATTGTCCGGTCCCTCCTAGTGGGCTGACGAAGCCGTTTCAATGAGGGATCGTGTACGTGGTTTGTTCCACGCACGCAAGCGCTTTTGTTCTATTTTCGTTCTTTACTTGGCAGCAGTTGCTTCGGGCGTCGTGCGTACCTTGCCTCGCGCAATCTCATGCCGCACCTTGTCGGAAAGTTCCTGCACAGAGAACGGCTTGGCAAGGAACGCGACATCGGGAACGTCGATCGACTTCCGAAGCTGTTCCTCGGCATAGCCCGACATGAAGATGATTTTGAGATCGGGGAACGTCTTGCGCGCGTGCTGGACGAGCGTCGGCCCGTCCATCGTAGGCATCACCACATCGGAAATCAGCAGGTCAACGCCTTCGGGCATCCGTTCCAGAATCTCCAGCGCCTCCTCGCCGTGGCCGGCGGTGAGCACCTCGTAGCCCTTGCGCGTCAGTGCGCGCTCGGCGACGGCGCGGACCATCGCCTCGTCTTCCACGAGCAGAATCTTGCCCTGCCCCCACGGATCGCCGCCGTCCTCGCCCGCTGTGGCCGTCGTGGCCTCCGGCAACGCCTCCTGCGCGGGCAGATAGATCGTGAACGTGGTGCCGCCGGCGACGACGCTGTCGGCAAAGATGTAGCCGCCCGACTGTTTGACGATGCCATACACCGTGGAAAGCCCGAGGCCGGTGCCACGCCCGACCTCCTTGGTGGTGAAGAACGGCTCGAAAATCTTGCCGAGAATCTCGGGCGAAATGCCGGTGCCCGTATCCTTCACGGCAATCGCGACATATTCCCCGGAAGGCATACCTTCGCGATCGAGCTTCTTCGCCTCGCGGGCCGAAACCGCGAACGTCGAGATCGTGAGCTCGCCGCCTTCGGGCATCGCATCGCGCGCGTTCACCGCGAGATTGACGATCACCTGCTCCATCTGGCCCGGGTCGGCACGCACCGGCGCGAGGCTGCGGCCGTGCTTCACGGTGAGCGTCACCGTCTCGCCGAGCAGGCGTTTCAGGAGGTGGCTGAGTTCGCCGACGATGTCCGACACGTGGATGAGCTGCGGGCGCAGCGTCTGCTGGCGCGAGAAGGCGAGGAGCTGGCGCACGAGATTCGCGGCGCGGTTCGCGTTCTGGCGAATCTGGTTGATGTCGTCGAAATCGCTGTCGCCCGGCGTGTGGCGAAGCAGCATGAGATCGCAGTAGCCGATCACGGCGGTGAGGATATTGTTGAAGTCGTGCGCGACGCCGCCCGCGAGCTGGCCCACCGCCTGCATCTTGGTCGCCTGCGCGATCTGCTTTTCGAGTTTCAGCTGCTCCTGATTGTCCTTGAGCGAAAGAACGACGGCGGGGCCGCCCGCGCCCGGTGCCTTGCCGACCGTGAGCGCCACGGGCTCCTCGGGCTTGTGCTTCAGCCGCACGCGCAGGTCGCGCGCGCGTTCGATGGAGGCGGCGGCGCGGCGCACCGCGTCCGACACCATCGTCTTGTCCTCATCGACGACGAGATCGCTCGGGTAGCGCAGTTCGCTCCCCTCCTCGACACCCGCGATGGCGGCGAAGCTCTCGTTCATGAACGTGAAGCGGCCGTCGCGATCGGCGAGCGCAAGCCCGATCGGCAGCACCGAAAGCAGCGCGGGCAGGCTGTCGGGCACAGGCGTCACGGCCTCCGCCGCCGCGCTGCCTTCGCGCAGGATCAGGAACACGTAGGCGCTTGTGCCCGCCTCTTTCTGGTTGCCGAGCGGAAGTTCGATGAGGCGCACGGGAATGTTCGCGCCGCCGCCGGTCTTCATGCGCCGCGCCCCGTCCTCCCCCGCTTCCAGAATATCGACGAGGTTGGTCGGCACGCGCCCTGCGGTGCCGGTGATGGCGTTCTTGAAGGCACCGTTCGCCGCGATGATCTCGCCGGAGGGGTCAGCCATCACGATCATCAGCCCGGCGCTGCCAAGCCAGATGCCCGCCGGGCCTTCGAGCAGCGCGACCGTGTCGTCCATCGCCTTCTCGGCCGTGCCGCGCCTGAGCGTCCACAAGAGATAGCTCCGCGCCGTGTCGGCGGGCCGCACCGAAACGCGCAGTTTGCGCCGCGCGCCGCCGACGGTCTGTTCGATCTCGGCAAAGCCGTTGCCGTCGCGCCGTGCCTGCTCGGCGATGTTGGCAAGGCGGCCGCGGCTCGCCTCGTCCTCGCCCGCGAGATCGAAGGGCGAAGGATAGCCGTCGCAGCGCGTGCCATAGGCAGCGTTCGCGCAGACAAGCTTGCCCTCCGCGTCGGTAATCGCGAGCGCGTCGCTGCGCGAATCGAGCGCGGTGCGCATCATCGTCCAGTCGATGCCGTCGGCCCCGCGCCGTGCCCTGCCGAGCGCCGAGAAATAGGCGACGACCGCTGACGCGAGGATCATCGCGCCGTACAGCGAGGCGATCTCCCACGAATCCATCGCCCAGCCGACAAGCACGGTGGAAACGAGGCCGAGCAGCACCGCGCCTGCGATCACCATCGCCATGTGGCGCTGCGCACCGGGCAGGCGCGGCCACTCGATCGGATCAGGAAGATCCTCTGTGCTGGCCGGAAACCGGGAGTCGGTGCTTATCATCATCGTGTGGTGGTCATCCGCGCAAGGCTGCTCCCGGTCAAGCCCGCTCGCGCGGAACGGATGCTGCGCCGGGTCGGCCACCCGATCGGCACCTCAGGCAGGCATCCGCAGCAGGTCGCGGTAAGCCGCAATCAGCCTGTCGTCGGCGGCACAGGGCGTGGCGACAGGCACGGAATGCAAGGCGCGCGGAGCGGGCTGTGCGAGCACGGGCAGCAATGCACGGCGCCGCGGACGGGCACGAAACAGGCTCGCCAGCTTCACGCCGATGATTTCCACAAGAGAAGGGCCACGCTCGATCATGCGCCACCCTCGGCGATTCATGGATAATTTCGAGTTAACCCCTGAATGAAGTTTTTCCCGTGCTGACATGAGTTTCTCTGCTTTGCACAAAGCCCTGCAGCCGTCTAAGCGCATCGCCATGAACGCCGCCGCCGCCGAAGATAGAACGTCCGTCTTCGCGATACCCGACTATCGCTATTTCTGGATCACCAAGCTCGCCTCGACGACGTCGCAGATGATCCTGGTGATCGTCATCGGCTGGATGGTCTACGACATCGCGCGTGAGACGATGCCGGAACGCGAGGCTGCGTTCCTGCTCGGCATGGTCGGCCTTGCCCAGTTCCTGCCGCTGTTCGTGCTGTCGCTCGTCGTCGGCTACATCGCGGACCGGGTGGACCGGCGCTACATCGTGCGCGGAGCGCTCGCGCTTGAAATGCTGTGCGCGGCGGGCCTCGGTGCGCTGGAACTGACGGGCGGCATCAGCATCCCCGCGCTGTTCGTGGTGGCGGCATTGCTCGGCGTCGGGCGCGCGTTCGCATCGCCGGCGCTTTCGGCGCTGGCGCCCAACCTCGTACCGGTGCGGATGCTGCCGACCGCGATCGCATGGAACTCGATCGGCTGGCAGGTCGGCGCGATCGGCGGCCCGGCGATGGGTGGCTATCTCTATGCGGCGAACCCCGCCGCACCGCTTGTCGTCTCGGCCGCGATGCTCACCATCAGCCTCATCGCGATGTTCCTCATTTCGCGGGTGCCGCTTCCGCAAGCCGAAGCCACGGCGAACCCGCTCGAATCGGTGATGAACGGGCTGCGCTATGTGCGCGACAACAAGGTGGTGCTGGGCGCCATCTCGCTCGATCTCTTCGCCGTGCTGCTCGGCGGCGTCACCGCGCTGCTCCCCGTTTACGCACGCGACATCCTCGCGGTCGGCCCGGAAGGCCTCGGCCACCTGCGCGCCGCGCCCGCGGTGGGCGCGGCAGTCGTGGCGCTCTGGCTCTCGCGGCGGCCGCTCGCCCGGCATGTCGGCATCAAGATGTTCGTGTGCGTTGCCATTTTCGGTATTGCCATCGTCGTCTTCGGCCTGTCGCGCGACCTCTGGCTGTCGCTTGGCGCACTCGGCGTGCTTGGCGCGGCGGACATGGTAAGCGTTTACGTGCGCTCGTCACTCATCCAGATTTACACGCCGGACGCGATGCGCGGCCGGGTCTCATCGGTCTCGATGCTGTTCATCTCGGCCTCGAACGAGCTGGGCGAGGCCCGCTCGGGGCTCACCGCCGCATGGTTCGGCCCGGTGGAAGCCGTGGTGATCGGCGGTGTCGGCACGATTGTTGTCACTGCACTCTGGGCTTGGCGCTTTCCAGAGCTTCGCCGAGCCGATAGTTTTGATGTTCCGGGCGCACTCAAGGAGAGATCGACATGAAGGCAGCAAGCATACTGGAAACGATCGGCGGCACGCCGCACATCCGGGTGAACCGCCTGTTCGGACCGGACGCCTCGGTGTGGGTAAAGTCGGAGCGGACGAATCCGGGCGGCTCGATCAAGGATCGCATCGCGCTCGCGATGATCGAAGACGCGGAAGCCTCCGGCGGGCTGAAGCCCGGCGGCACGATCGTGGAGCCGACCTCGGGCAACACCGGCATCGGGCTTGCGATGGTCGCCGCGGTGAAGGGCTATCGCCTCGTGCTCGTGATGCCGGAATCGATGTCGCTGGAGCGTCGCCGCCTCATGCTCGCCTACGGCGCGACCTTCGACCTGACGCCGCGCGAAAAGGGCATGAAGGGCGCCATCGAGCGCGCCGTGGAGATTGTCGGCTCAACCCCCGGCGCCTGGATGCCGCAGCAGTTTGAAAACCCGGCGAACGTCACCGCGCACGTGAAGACGACAACGCAGGAAATCCTCGCCGATTTCCCGGACGGGCTCGATGCGATCATCACCGGCGTCGGCACGGGCGGCCACATCACCGCCTGTGCCAAGGTGCTCAAGCCCAAGATGCCCGGCCTCAAGGTTTATGCCGTGGAGCCGACGCTCTCGCCCGTGCTCTCGGGCGGCCAGCCGGGTCCGCACCCAATCCAGGGCATCGGCGCAGGCTTCGTGCCGGGCGTGATGGATACGTCGCTGCTCGACGGCATCATCCAGGTCGCGCCGGACGACGCCAAGGAGATGGCCCGCCGCTCCGCGCGCGAAGAAGGAACGCTTGTGGGGATTTCATCGGGCGCGACGCTCGCCGCGATCCGCCAGCACCTCGAAAAGAACCCGAAGCACCGCGTGCTCGGCTTCAATTACGACACCGGCGAGCGTTACTTGTCGGTGCCGGACTTCTTGCCGGAGTGAGCCGTCGCGGGTGACACCGGCGGTGTCGGTGTCTGGTCGCTGCGGATCGCGCTGCGCCAGACGCTGACGTCGTCGGACGAACCCTGCTCCATCACCGCCTGCTGGAAGTCCAGCATCTGCGGCACTTCGTTCATCGACATGGCGACCGTCAGGTGCTCGCCCTGCCGGCGCTTCTTCATCACATCGAAACCGGAAGCCAGCAGCGCCTCGATATTGGCGTTGCGCGCGGCCGACGTCGGCGCGCCGAGCACCACCGCGATCAGCCGCCGCCCGTCGCGCACTGCCGAGGCGGCGAGCGTGAAGCCGGAGGCATTGGTGTAGCCGGTCTTGATCCCGTCGAGGCCGACGAACTTGCCGAGCAGCTTGTTGTGGTTGGGCATCACCGTGCCCTGGAAGTTGAACTGCTGCTCCGAAAAATACGGATAATACTGCGGAAAATCGCGGATCAGCGCCTTCGAAAGCGTGGCGAGGTCGCGCGCGGTCGTGTGGTGCGCGGCGTTCGGCAGGCCAGAGGCGTTGAAGAACGCGCTGCTGTTCATGCCGAGCGCCTTCGCCTTTTCGGTCATGGCACGGGCGAAGACGACCTCCGAACCGTCGAGCCGTTCGGCAAGCGCAACGGCGACGTCGTTGGCGGACTTGGTGGTGAGCGCACGGATCGCCTGCTCCACGGTGATCCAGCCGCCGCGCGGCACACCGAGCTTGGAGGGTGGCTGTGCCGCGGCGTTGGCCGAGAAATACACCTGATCGCTCAGCTTCAACTGTTTGCGCTCGAGCGCGTCGAACGTCAGGTAAAGCGTCATCACCTTGGTGATCGAGGCGGGATGGCGCGCTTCATCAGGGTTGCGCGCGTAAAGCACCTCGCCGCTATCCGCATCGACAAGGATCGCCGCATATTTGGGAACCGCAACGAGGCTGGCGGCCGTGGCTGGCTGGGGCGCGAGCGGCGCACCCACAAGAATGGAAACAACAAGCGCGACGATCAAATGCAAACGCATGATCGCTAGTCTCCCACCCGCCGCCAGCGCCCCCGCGCCGGCTACTCAAACTCCACTACCGTCCCAGAATGACGCAAATGCGCCATTCTGAAAAGCCCTTTAGACGACCGGAGCCGAAACGTGCGACGACCTGAGTCAAATCTGCGCCGTTCCGAATCCCCGAAACGCCTTTGACGTCAAACATGCGGATGCAAACTTAAAAAGCACTGAATACGAAAAGGGCCGCCGTTTCCGGCGGCCCGTCGCATCCCTGAAGGCCTTGTTTCAGGCGGCCTGCTTCAGCTTCGCATTGCCATAGAAGGTCTCGCCTTTCGCCGCCATGTCGCGCAGCAGTTGCGGCGGCGCGAAGCGTTCGCCGTATTGTTGCGTGAGGCGATCGAGTGTGCGGACGACCTCATCGAGGCCGATCGTGTCCATCATGCTGAACGGCCCGCCGGTGTGCGGCATGAAACCCCAGCCGAAGATCGCGCCGAGATCGCCATCTTCCGGCGTTTCCAGCACGCCTTCCGCGAAGCAGCGCGCAGTTTCCACGAGCTGGCGGTAGACAAGCCGCGTCTTGACCTCTTCAGGCGCGGGCTGCTCCGCATCCACCTTCTGGCCGAAGGTCTTGCCAAGGTCAGCCCAAAGCGCCTTCTTGCCGTCTTCCGGATAGTCGTAGTAGCCCTTGCCCGCCTTGCGGCCGAGACGGCCGAGCGCGACCATCTTCTCGATGACACCATCGGCCGCGGTGGCCTTGTAGGCGTCCCCGAGGTCTTTCTTCGTCTGCAGCATGACCTTGTGGCCAAGCTCGATCGAAACCTCGTCGAACACCGCGAGCGGCCCCACCGGCATCCCCATCTGCCTGCCGATATTCTCGACGAGAGCCGGGTTCACGCCCTCGCCCACCATCACCGAACCTTCGGCGGTGTAGGTGCCAAAGCAGCGCGAGGTGTAGAAGCCGCGGCTGTCGTTGACGACGATCGGCGTCTTCTTGATCTGCGCTACGTAATCCAGCGCCTTTGCAATGGCTTCCGGTCCGGTCTTTTCACCGACGATGATCTCGACGAGCGGCATCTTGTCGACCGGCGAGAAGAAGTGCACGCCGATGAAGTTCTCCGGCTTCGTCCACGCCTTCGCGAGACCCGTGATCGGCAGCGTCGATGTGTTGGAACCGAAGATCGTGTCGGCGCCGACAACGGCTTCCGTCTTCTGCGTCGTTTCCGCCTTGATGGCGCGGTCCTCGAACACGGCCTCGATGATGAAGTCGCAGCCCTTGAGGTCGGCGAAATCCGTCGTCGGGTGGATGCGGGCGAGAACCTCGTCCAGCTTCTCCTTCGGCAGACGCTTCAGCTTGTCGGCGGTATAGGCCTTGCCCTTCTCCGCCGCCTCGATGGTACGATCGAGCAGCACCACCTCGATGCCCGCGCGCGCGGAAACGAGCGCGACGCCCGCACCCATCATGCCCGCGCCGAGCATACCGAGCTTCTTCGTCGGCATCTTCGCCACGCCCTTCGGACGCCGCGCGCCTTTCTCTGCCGCCTGCTTGTTCACGAACAGGCTGCGCACCATGTTCATCGCCTGCGGATCGGCGGCGACCTTGGCGAAGTATTTGCTTTCGATGCGAATCGCGAGGTCCATCGGCACCTGCGACCCTTCATAAACCGCCGACATGATCGCGCGCGGCGCATTCATGTTGCCGTTCGTCATCTTGAGTACCATCGCGTTGCCGCCGACGAACGTCTGAATGAAGGCAGGGTTGAACTGGCCGACACCGCCCGGGAACTTGAAACCCTTCTGGTCCCACGGCTGCACACCCTTGGTTGGGTTCGCCTTCACCCACGCCTTCGCCTTGGCAACGACCTCGTCGGCGGGCGCGAGTTCGTTCGCGACACCGAAGCCGAGCGCTTCCTGCGGAGACATCGACTTGCCTTGCAGCAGATACATCGAAGCCGCCTGAATTCCCATCAGGCGTGGCAAACGCTGCGTGCCGCCCGCACCGGGGAACAGGCCGACGAGCACTTCCGGCAGGCCAAGCTGCAACTTCGGGTTGTCCGCAACGACGCGATAGTGGCAGGCGAGGCAAAGCTCGAGACCGCCGCCGAGCGCGATGCCGTTGATCGCCGCTGCGACCGGCTTGCCGCTCGTCTCCAGTCGGCGGAACAGGCGGTTCAGCGTGAACACGCCGTCGAACAGCTTCGCCATTTTCGACGCGCCGCTCGCACCGTCTCCACTGGAGATGGCGCCGCCAATGCCCTTGAGATCGGCGCCGGCCATGAAGCCGCTGGCCTTGCCGCTGGTGATGACGGCGCCCTTGATGGCTTCGTCCTTCTCGATCTTCGATATCATCGTATCGAAGTCGCGCGTCAGCTCAGCGGTGATGACGTTCATCGACTGACCGGGCACGTCGATCGTGAACAGCGCGATACCGTCGGCGTCGAGGTCGTACTTGATGGTTTCCATGGTCATTCGTCCTCTCCGCTCGCTCAGATACGCTCGATGATCGTGCCGGTGCCCATGCCCGCGCCGACGCACAGGTTGATGAGCGCGGTGCCCTTGCCCGTGCGTTCAAGCTCGTCGAGCACGGTGCCGAGGATCATGGCGCCCGTGGCGCCGAGCGGGTGGCCCATCGCGATGGCGCCGCCGTTCACGTTGATCTTGTCATGCGGAATGCTCAGCGCCTGCATGTAACGCAGCACCACGCTGGCGAAGGCCTCGTTCAGTTCGAAGAGATCGATGTCGTCCTTCGTCATTCCCGCGCGCTTCAGCACCTTCTGCGCGACGAACTCGGGGCCGGTGAGCATGATCGTCGGCTCGGACCCGACCGAGCCCATGGCGCGGATGCGCGCACGCGGCTTCAGCCCATATTTCTCGCCCATTGCCTTGCTGCCGACGAGCACGGCAGCCGCGCCGTCCACGATGCCCGAGCTGTTGCCCGCGTGGTGCACGTGGTTGATGCGCTCGACCTCGGGATATTTGAGCAGCGCGATCGCGTCGAAACCCGGCATCGTCTCGCCCATGTCGGTGAAGCTCGCCTTGAGGCTGCCCAGCGACTGCATATCGGCTTCGGGGCGCATGTGTTCGTCGCGGTCGAGCACGACCTCGCCGATCACGTCCTTTACCGCCACGATCGACTTCGCGAAGCGGCCTTCCGCCCACGAGCGCGCCGCACGCTTCTGGCTTTCCACCGCATAGGCGTCCACGTCGTCGCGCGAGAAGCCGTACTTGGTGGCGATGAGGTCGGCACCGATGCCCTGCGGCGCGAAGTAGAGCTTGTGCGCCACGGCCGGATCCATCGCCCATGCACCGCCATCCGCGCCCATCGGGATGCGCGACATGGATTCGACGCCGCCGCCGATGGCGAACTCGGCTTCGCCCGCCATCACCTTGGCAGCAGCCATGTTCGTCGCTTCAAGGCCTGAGGCGCAGAAGCGATTGATCTGCACGCCCGCCGTCGTCTGCGCATAGTCGGCATTCAGCACGGCAACGCGCGCAATGTCCGATCCCTGCTCGCCGATCGGCGCCACGCAGCCGAGGACGACGTCGTCGACGTCGGCGGTGTCGATCGGGTTGCGGTCGCGCACCGCCTGCAGCACCTGCGTTGCAAGCTGGATCGGCGTGATTTCGTGCAGGCTGCCGTTCGCCTTGCCGCGTCCGCGCGGTGTCCTGACGGCATCGTAGATATAGGCTTCAGCCATTGGGTTTGCTCCTTGAATGTCAGGCGCGCGCGAATGCGTCCGCCGGAAGTGCCATCAGTGTCTCTGCGCCGGTTTCGATCTTGCGGCGCAGCGCGCCCGCATCCGGCAGGTAGCGGGCAGTATAGTATCGGGCGGTCGCCAGCTTCGCCTCGTAGAATGAAGAGTCGGACGCACCTGCCGCCAGCGCAGCCCGCGACGCGCGCGCCATCTTCAGCCACATCCAGCCGGTAACGACGATGCCCATGAGATGCAGGAACGGCGTCGCCCCAGCGCCCGCGTTGTTCGGGTTGGCCATGCCGTTCTGCATCAGCCACATGGTTGCGGTCTGAAGCTCGTTCCCGGCCTTTTCGAGCGCTTCGGCCATCGGTTTCAACGTCTCGTCGGCCTTCGCGGCGGCGATTTCCTCGCCGATTGCCGACGCCAGCAGCATCAGCCCCTTGCCGCCATGACGCCCGAGCTTGCGCCCCACGAGGTCCATGGCCTGCACGCCGTTGGTGCCTTCATAGATCTGCGCGATGCGCGCATCGCGAACGAACTGCTCGACGCCCCATTCGCCGACATAGCCGTGGCCACCGTAAACCTGCTGTGCGCCCACCGCCGTCTCGAAGCCCTTGTCGGTCATGTACCCCTTGATTACGGGGGTAAGGAGACTGATGAGCTCGTCGGCGTTGGTACGCTCGTCCTCGGTCTGCGCCTTCTTCGAAAGGTCGACCTGCAGCGCCCCCCACAGCATCAGCGCGCGGGCGCCTTCCGTGAAGGCCTTGCCGTCCATCAGCATCCGCCGCACGTCCGGATGGACGATGATCGTGTCGGCCTTCTCGGCCGGGTCCGCCGCGCCGGTGAGCGCCCGTCCCTGCCGCCGTTCGGTCGCATAGATTACGGCGTTCTGATAGGCGACCTCGCCCTGCGCAAGGCCTTGAAGGCCCACGCCGAGGCGCGCGACGTTCATCATGATGAACATGGCCTCGAGCCCGCGCTCGGGCTCGCCGACGAGATAGCCGGTGGCTTCGTCGTAGTTGAGCACGCAGGTCGCGTTGCCGTGAATGCCCATCTTGTGTTCGATCGCGCCGCACGAAACGCCGTTTCGCACGCCGAGGCTGCCGTCCTCGTTCACCAGGAACTTCGGCACGATGAACAGCGAAATGCCCTTCACGTTGTCCGGCGCGCCCTCGCGCTTCGCGAGCACGAGGTGGATGATGTTCTCCGAAAGGTCGTGCTCGCCCGCCGAGATGAAGATCTTCGTGCCGCTGATCCGGTAGCTGCCATCGCCAGCATCCACCGCCTTCGTGCGGATGAGGCCGAGGTCGGTGCCGCAGTGCGGCTCGGTGAGGTTCATGGTGCCGGTCCATTTGCCGGAGACCATGTTCGGCAGATACTTCTGCTTCTGCTCTTCGGAGCCCTTCACCTCGATGGAAGCGATCGCGCCCGCCGTCAGCCCCGGATACATGGCGAAGGCCATGCCCGCCGAGCTCAGATACTCCTCGAACGCCACGCTCACGGTGTAGGGCAGCCCCTGCCCGCCGAATTCCGGGCTCATGTGGAGCGTGCCCCAGCCGCCCTCGCAGAATGCCTGATAGGCTTCCTTGTAGCCCTTCGGCGTCGTCACCGATCCGTCGTCGCGGCGCTTGCAGCCTTCGCGGTCACCGGAGAAGTTGATCGGCTGCACGACGCCTTCCACGAACTTCGCGCCCTCTTCCAGAATGGCGGAGATCATCTCGGGCGTCGCTTCGGAGAAGGTCGGCAGGTTTGAATAGCGATCGAGGCCGATCACCTCGTCGAGGATGAATTTGGTGTCGCGAACGGGCGCGCGGTAGGTGGGCATATCAGGACTCCCCGGATTTGGCATTCGAGGGCAACAGGCCCTCAACAACGGCTACAAACTCCTGAAGTTCAGCGAGCGTAGCATCGATATCGTTACGCTGATTGGTCAAAACACCGATCTGGCGGCGGCAAAGCTCCAGTGTGCGCTCGCGCTGGCGGACGCGCCCGTCCCCCGCATGGTAGAGGTCGAGGATTTCCTTGATCTCGGCGAGGCTGAAGCCGACATTCTTGCCACGCAGGATCCACGCCAGCCGGGCGCGGTCGCGCCGCGAGTAGACGCGGTTCTGCCCCTGGCGGGCAGGCTCGATCAGCCCCTCGCCCTCGTAGAATCGAATCGCGCGCGGCGTCACGCCGAACTCGGCGGCGAGATCGGTGATGGTGAAGGTTTCGTCCTCGCGAACGGCTTCCATCGGGCGCTGTGGCATGAGCGCCTCTTTAGTTGACGTTTACGTAAACGTCAACCTACGCGCGTAAAGAAACAGCTGCGTGCGCCGGTATGGCAAGCGGGCCCAGCGGGCTCCACCTTCAGCCACACGGCGTCCTTGTCACAGTCGACGAGCACTTCCTTCACCAGCATCGTGTTTCCGCTGGTCGCACCCTTGTGCCAAAGCTCCTGCCGCGAGCGGGACCAGAAGTGCGCCTCGCGCGTCTCCAGCGTCTTCGCATACGCTTCGGCGTTCATGTGCGCGACCATGAGCAGCTCGCCGGTGCCGCTGTCGGTCACGATGGCTGTCACCAGCCCCTTTTCGTCGAATTTCAGATCGGTCATGCCCTGCATCTAGCGGCTTCCCGGTCCCGGAGGAACCATGCTTTCAGGGTTCAGCAGCCATGCGTTTGTGACAACCCCGCGACAAACCGGGCAAGGCATCCTATATGAGCCGACGAATCGCCCGCCCGCCACGGAGCGCCCAATGTTTGATATGATTTCGCACCCCTTCGACGACGACAAGCTGAAGGAGGAATGCGGTATTTTCGGTGTCTGGGGCGCCGAGGGTTCCGCCGCGCTCGCCGCGCTCGGCCTGCACGCGCTGCAGCACCGGGGCCAGGAGGCCGCCGGCATCACGAGCTACGACGGCAAGACGTTCCACAGCCACCGCGCCATGGGCCACGTCGCCGGCAATTTCGACCGCGACGAGGTGATCCGCGAGCTTCCTGGCGAGGCCGCCATCGGCCACGTCCGCTACTCCACCACCGGCGCCTCTGCGCTCAGGAACGTACAGCCGCTGTTCGCCGAGCTTTCGTCCGGCGGCTTCGCCGTCGCGCACAACGGCAACATCTCGAACGCAACGCACGTCCGCCGAGAGCTCAACCGCCGCGGCTCCATCTTCCAGTCGACGAGCGACACCGAGGTCATCATCCACCTCGTCGCCACCTCGACCTACCGCCCCCTGCTCGACCGCGTTATCGACGCGCTGAAACAGGTGGAAGGCGCCTACAGCCTCGTGATGCTGACGAACGAGGGCCTCATCGCCTGCCGCGATCCGCTCGGTATCCGCCCGCTCGTCCTCGGCCGCCGCGACGACGCCTACATCCTCGCCTCCGAAACCGTTGCGCTCGACGTCGTCGGCGCCACGTACCTGCGCCAGATCGAGCCTGGCGAGATGGTCGTCATCAACGAAAAGGGCCTGCGCTCGCTGCGCCCCTTCCAGGCGCAGCGCCCGCGCCCCTGCATTTTCGAGCACGTCTATTTCTCGCGCCCCGATTCGCTGCTGGACGGCCTTTCGGTCTATCAGGTCCGCAAGAACATCGGCGCCCAGCTCGCCATGGAGAGCCCGGTCGACGCCGACGTGGTGATCCCGGTGCCGGACAGCGGCAACCCCGCCGCCATCGGCTACGCCCAGCAATCGGGGCTCCCGTTTGAGCTCGGCATCATCCGTTCGCATTACGTGGGCCGCACCTTCATTCAGCCGGGCGACGCCATCCGCAACCTGGGTGTCAAGCTGAAGCACAACGCCAACCGCCCGGTTATTCAGGGCAAGCGCGTCGTCCTTATCGACGATTCGATCGTGCGCGGTACCACTTCGGTGAAGATCGTGCAGATGATGCGTGAGGCGGGCGCGGCAGAGGTGCACATGCGCATTGCCTCCCCACCCACGCGACACAGCTGCTTCTACGGCGTCGACACGCCGGAGCGCGCGAAGCTCCTCGCCGCGCAGATGGATGTCCAGCGGATGCGCGACTACATCAAGGTCGACAGCCTCGCCTTCCTCTCGATCGACGGCCTCTACAAGGCGCTCGGGGAGGACATGCGCGTCGAGGAAACCCCGCAGTATTGCGACGCCTGCTTCACCGGCGAGTACCCGACGCGCCTCACCGATTACGAGGAATCCGCCGCCGACGATCAGCTCGTCCTGCTGGCAGAGCGCGCAGGCTGATATGAGCGACATCGAAAAACCCGTCGCGCTCGTCACGGGCGCCAGCCGCGGCATCGGCGCAGCGACAGCGAAGGCGCTTGCTGCCGACGGTTATCATGTGCTGCTGACCGCACGCACCGAAGGCGGGCTGGAAGCGACCGAAACCGCGATCCATGATGCCGGCGGCACCGCCACCATCGCGCCGTTCGACGTCACCGATGGCGATGCCATCGACCGGCTCGCGCAGGCTATCGGCGGGCGCTGGGCGAAGCTCGACGCGTTGGTGCTGAACGCCGGAATGCTTGGCGATCTCATGCCCGTCAGCCACATGGAGCCGAAGGACTTCGAGAAGCTCTTCAAGACGAACGTCACGGCGAACTACCGCCTGATCCGCGCCTTCGATCCGCTGCTACGCGCGAGCAACGATGCCCATGTGGTGGCAGTGACCTCCAGTGTCGCGGAAACGCCGCGCGCCTATTGGGGCGCCTATGCCGCCACGAAGGCCGCGCTTGGGAATCTTGTCGAAACCTACGGGCTCGAGGTTGCCACGATCAGCAAGGTCAGGACGCACATCTACAACCCCGGCGGCACGGCCACGGCGATGCGCGCGAAGGCCTATCCTGGCGAAGATCCGGCCACGCTGAAGACCCCGGAAACCGCGGCAGCGGAAATCGCAGCCCTGCTCAGGGCCTGAAGCTGCCGGCAGCGTTTCCGGCGTATCGACTGATGAAGGTCTCGCCAAAGGCATCGGCGGGGATCGGCCGCCCCATCAGGAAGCCCTGAATCTCGTTGCAACCGGCAACGCGCAGCAGTTCGCACTGCGTTTCCGTCTCGACCCCTTCGGCGATCACATTGAGCGCGAAGCCGCGCGCGAGGTCCATGATCGCAGCGACGATGGCGCGGTCGCTGCCGGAATCGACCATGCCCTGCACGAAGCTCTTGTCGATCTTGATATGCGTCAGCGGGTAGGTCTTGAGCAGGCTCAGCGATGCATAGCCGGTGCCGTAGTCGTCGAACGCAAGCCGCACGCCCATCTCGCGGAGCACGCGCAGCGGCGGCAGCGTCTTGTCCTCGCGGTCGAGGACTATGTTTTCGGTGATCTCCAGCTCCAGCGCCTCGGGCGGCAGCAGATGCCGCGCGAGCGTCGCGCGCACGATGTCGACAAGGTCGCCATCGCGGAACTGCGCCGCGAACAGGTTCACCGCGATGCGGAAGTCTACCGCGCCCTGGCTCCGCCATAGCGCCGCCTGACAGCAAGCCGCATCGAGCAGGCGCGTGCCGACTGCGGCCCCAAGCGACCCCGCTTCGAGCGCGGACAGGAACGCGGCGGGCGGAAGCAGGCCAAGCTCCGGGTGCTGCCAGCGGAGCAGCGCCTCCGCGCCGGTGAGCGCGCCATCGGAAAGCCGGAATTGCGGCTGGTAGTGCAACACGAATTCATCGCGTTCCACGGCCCGGTGCAGCGCGGCGTCGCTATCGCGCCGGGCGGCAGCCGCCATACGCAGCGACGGGATGAACACGAAAGCGCGACCACCGCCCTCGCTTTTGGCCTGAAACAGCGCGAGGTCCGCGCTCGCGGCAAGCGCGCGCACGTCACCGGCGTGAAGCGGGCTCATCGCGATACCGGCGCTGCACCCGATGCGGACATCCTGCCCGGCGACACGGATCGCCACGCCGAGATCGGCGATCGCGCCTTCCACGACCTCCTGCACTGCCTCCCGGTCCTCGACGCCAACGAGCAGCATCGCGAACTCGTCGCCGCCGATGCGCGCAACCACGTCCTGCGGCCCTGCCCGGTCGGCAAGCCGGATCGCCACCTCTCGCAAAAGCGCATCGCCCGCTTCATGGCCGAGCGTGTTGTTGACGTCGTTGAAACCGTCGAGGTCGATGATCGCCATCGCCGCCGCCTTGCCCGCGCGGATCGCCTCGTCCGCGCGGCGGTAGATGAGGTTGCGATTGGCAAGGCCGGTCAACGTGTCGAAGTTGGCGAGGCGGTTCAGCGCCTCCTCCTGCGCGCGGCGTTCGGTCACGTCGCGCACGATGGCGCCAAAGTGACGATTGCCGCCTTCGGTCCAACTCGACCAGGCGAATTCCACCGGGAAGCGTGAGCCGTCCTTGCGGATGCCGGTATATTCCCGGCAGTCCGCGCCGCTCGCCGCCACCACGCCCGCGAGCACGCCGCGCGCCGTTTCGCGGATCGGCGCCCGCTCCTCTTCGGGGATCAGCATGTCGAGCGAATGGCCGACCGCCTCGTCCGCGCGGTAGCCGAGCATCACCTCGGCTGCGGCGTTCCAAGCCGTGATGTCGAGATCGCGATCGAAGCAGATGATGGCGTTGGGCGATGTCGCCGCGCTGTTTTCAAACGGCGTACGTCCACCGCTTTCCGCCACTTCCAGCCGCCTCAGCTCCAGCCGCTCGGTGGCGACGCGCGCCAGCTCCTTCAGCCGCATTCGATCGCCGGGCGTGAACACGCGGTGCGGCTTCGTATCAATCACGCACAGCGCACCCAGCGCATGGCCGGAAGGCGCGCGGATGGGTACGCCCGCGTAAAACCGTACAGGGTCTTCGCCGGTGGCCAACGGATTGTCGAAAAAGCGCGGGTCCTGCAGCGTATCGGGCACGACAAGCACTTCGTCCTGCGTGATGACGTGCGCGCAGAACGAAACCTCGCGCCGCATGTCCGTATCGCCAATGCCATGGCTTGCCGCGAAGAATACATGGTCGCTGCCGATCAGATTCACAGCGGCGATGGGCATATCGAACAGCCGCGTCGCGATCTCGACAACAGGATCGAGGCTGGGCAAACCGCCTTTTCCTTCGAGATCATACGCTACGAGCGCCGCGAGCCGCTCTTCTTCATCCGCCATGGCAGATGGACACCGCACAGTCTTCCCCCCTGCTTTTACATCTTCATTATCTTCATCAGTATGACAAATGATGAATGCATGGGCCAGAGCGTTGATTAGGCCCATATTTTCCAAACAGAGAATAACTTGCTCAAACAGGAATCGTGTCTATGGTTACGGCAAGATCATAGGGGAACTCATATGCTCGCACGCCGCTGTCTCGCCGCCCTCCTCGCCTCCACCCTCGCCGCCGCAGCGGTGCCTGCAGCCGCGGAACCTCTGCCGACGAGCGACATCCCCGCCAATTTCAAGCCCTCCGACGACGTCAAGGATTTCACGATCCGTGAGGTGCAGATCCCGATGCGCGACGGCGTGAAGCTGCACGTCAATCTCGTGATCCCGAAGGGCGCGAAGAACGCTCCGATCATCTTCTCGCGCACGCCCTATTCGGCGGACAAGGCAATCACTGGCCTCGCCTCGAACACTTACAAGCTCGCGCTGCCGCTCACTTATGCCGAGCTTGCCGACGCAGGCTACATCATTGCGGTGCAGGACGTGCGCGGCCGCTTTCGTTCGGAAGGCGACTATGTCGTCGCCCGGCCGCTCGTCGGTCCGCTCAACCCCGCGAACACCGATCATTCGACCGACACGTGGGACAGCATCGATTGGCTCGTGAAAAACATCCCCGAGACGAACGGCAAGGTCGGCACCATCGGCGTCAGCTACGGCGGCTTCACGACGCTGATGAGCCTCGTGAACCCGCACCCGGCGCTCGGCGCTGCGGTACCGATCAATCCGCTCGTCGACGGCTGGATCGGCGACGACTGGTTTCACAACGGCGCTTATCGGCAGAGCTTCCTCGACTGGGTCTACCGGATGACCGCCGACAAGTCCTCGAAGTACGCGCTGCAGTTCGATCGCTACGACACGTATGAGAGCTGGCTCAGTGCCGGCTCCGCGAGCGGCATGGCGAAGGTGCTCGGCATCGAAGAGTTCCCGATCTTCAAGAAGGCGGCCGCACACCCGGCTTACGATGAATATTGGAAAGGCCAGGCGCTCGACAAAATCCTCGCGAAGGAACCGCTGAAGGTGCCGACGCTCCACGTCCACAGCCTGTGGGACCAGGAAGACATTTACGGCGCTCCCGCCGTCTACAAGGCGATGGAAGCGAAGGATGCCGGCAACGGTGGCAACTACATGATCATCGGCCCGTGGCAGCACGGCCAGAGCAACATGGCGAGCGGCACGAAGCTCGGCGCCATTGATTTCGGCAGCAACACCTCAGCCTGGTATCGCAGCGAAGTGCTGATCCCGTTCTTCGACGCGCACCTCAAGAATAACGCGCCAAAGGCCGAGCTCGCGCCCGTCACGGCATTCGAAACCGGCGCCAACGTCTGGCACCGCTACGACCGCTGGCCGATCTCGTGCGCGAGCGGCTGCCCCTCGCAGTCGAAGCCGATCTACCTGCAGGCGAACGGCGCACTCGGCTGGAAGACACCCACGGCGCGCGCCGCCTTCTCCGAATATGTGTCCGATCCTGCGCGCCCGGTGACGTACCGCGAGCGCCCGATCCTCTCCACATACAACCCCAACACCTCATGGGGCCGCTGGCTGGTGGACGACCAACGCTTCGCCGAAGCGCGGCCCGACGTCGTCACCTTCGTCAGCGAGGTGCTCACCGAAGACGTGCGCCTCGCGGGCCAACCGATCGCAAAGTTTTTCGCCTCCACGAGCGGCACGGACAGCGACTGGGTGGTGAAGCTGATCGACGTCTACCCCGCCGAATACGCTCCGGCGCCCGAACTCGCCGGCTACGAACTCGCGATCTCGATGGACATCCTGCGCGGCCGCTACCGCGACGACCCGTCGAAACCGAGCGCGATCCCTGCGAACAAGGTCGTTCCCTACGAGATCAAGCTGCCGGACGTGAGCCACAGATTCCTGAAGGGCCACCGCATCATGGTGCAGATCCAGTCCAGCTGGTTCCCCCTCTACGACCGCAACCCGCAGACCTTCGTGCCCAACATCTTCTTCGCGAAGCCGGAGGACTACAAAAAGGCCACCCAGCGGATTTACACCTCGGCACAATATCCGAGCCGGATCGAACTGCCGCTGGTGGAGTAGACCAGACCGCCGTGCGCGCTAGTCGCGAACAGCGGCTGTGGCTCCCGTAATCACGCGCCCGCCGGTGATGAGACCGAAGGATCCGGCCATCTCGTCGCCGTTCGGGCCGAAGAAGCGCATGTAAATATCGCCCACGGTGCTCCCGGACTTCGTCAGCCCGGTCAGGAAGGCGCTGTCCGCCAGCCCCGTGCCGGTCACCAGATCGAACTGGCCGAAATCGACGGTCGAGCCGCCCACACGGTCAGCGCCCTGAAGTCTCAGCCAGCCGCCGTACCCCTGCGAGGCGAAATCGATCTGGAATTGCGAAGTGCCGGTCACGGCGAGTTGCTGCTGCGCACCCGCACTGCCCGCAGCGCCGATAACGATGCCGTTATAGGTTGCGGTTCCCGTCCGCCCGAGAAGAACCCCCGGCGCCGTCTCCAACCCATAGCTGAGGAACGTGCGGGTGATTTCGTTCGCGTCTGCGGTTTCCTTGAAGCGGGCATATTCGCCGAAACTGGCGTAGGTCAGTTCGATCTCGCCCGGGCCATCCGGCTTGTAGAGCGACATCTCGACCGTCTCACCGCCCACTGTTTTCCGGTAAACCGTGAACGCATCGGCACTGCCGTCCACGCGGTCCGTTGCGGCAAATTCTACTTCGGCGCCATCGGCGCCGGAAATCGCGTAACGGCCGTCGGTGTAATAAAACAGGCCCTTCGTCAGCAGCCTGGCTTCGGACGTGCCGTCATCCGTTCCGTCCTTGAGTTGCAGACCGCTATACTCGCCGCCCAGCGCGAAAAGCCCCATGTTGTGATTGAGATTCGTCAGCGTGATGTTCCGGTTGGGCGCGGTGGGATTGGCGGCCGTGAAGCCACCCACGACCGTACCGCCGCTGCCGTTGTCACCGGTGAACACGCCGCCGGCCTCTTGCGCTTCGGGACCATAAAAGCGCCCGTTCAGCTGGCCCGCGACGGGATCGAGCGACCCCTCATAGCGGAACGTGCCTGAAAACCGGCCATCACCGGAATCGAGCGTGCCTGCCGCGCGGAAGGACAACGCGCCCGTCACCCCGGCACCGGTCACGAAGTAGTATTCCTGAAGGTTCGTATCGATCGTGAACGTGCTGCGGTCGAAGTCGAACACGGTCGGCCCGGTGCCCGCAAATGTCAGCGGATCGCGGCCGACCTGCGTGGTCAGCCCGAACACGTCCGTCGTGTACTGCGCGGAGCCCATTCGCGGCACTGCGGCGGTATCGGTCGGGAAGCCGTAGACGAACACGTCGAACGCCGTGTTCTGCAGGCTGCCGCTGCGCGTGTTGGATTGCCAGAACCCGAGCCCGACGTAGCGCGTCCTGAGATCGGATGTGTACGACGTGTCGATGAGCGTGAGCGCTTCGGAAGACCCGGTTGTCGTGACGACATACCGGCGATCCGCATCGCTGCTGGTTGCCACGCGGTTGGCGGGCGAGAAGCTCTGGGTGATGCCGTCGCGGGTCATCGTGTAGGTGCCGGTCGCGGCATTGTAGGAGATGCTGATCTCACCCAGGTTGACCGAGGTAGAGTCGACGATCCCCCCAGGCATCTGAAGCGCCACGGTGTTTCGACTTGAAGGTCCAGTGAAGCTTTGGCTCTCCACGAGCTCGGCAACGTCAGGCTCGGGCGCCGGAGTTGGGGTCGGTGTTGGCGTCGGAGTAGGCGTAGGTGTGGGCGTAGGTGTGGGTGTCGGCGCTGGCGGCGTGGTGTTCACACCTCCGCCGGAACCACCTCCACATGCCGCGAGCATGAGGGAAGCTGCGCCAAGAGGCAGCCATTTGACCTGTCCGATCGATTTCATAACGCTATCCCCCGCAACTCACTAGAACGCCGCCGTGATTCCAACTTCTCCAGCGATACGCTTGTAATCATACAACTCTATCGTCGACGTGTTCCGTTCAAAGGACAATTTCAATATAGGTGCGAATGAACCTACCCTGAATTTCCTTAACGTTGCCGATACTCCCACTTCATATCGATTATCGACTCTACGCTTTGGGTAAAGAAACAACCTTTTGTCGGCTTCAAGATAATCATATTTTATACTTAACACCGAAGTAACCTTGCCCATCTCAACAAAGAGATATCCGCCGATCCCGCCGCCCGCAGTTGAATAGCCCGGGTCTCTCGCCGCCCGCCGCAGCCCTGAAGCGTGTACGCCTCCGCCAAAGCTGGACGTGAAGGCACGGTCGATTCCAACGGAAAGGCTGTAGCGGTCCGCATCGCGCAGAGATGAGCGCCGATCCTCGCTCCGCGTTACAGCCCCGTCCACCCTCATCTGCGCACGTTTGCCGAGCGGGTGCTGCAGATTGCCGGTCAAACCATAAGAAAATTCGTAGGGCTCACGACCATACCATCGCCAGCCCACCAGACCGGCGAGACTGATCCTGTCCGTGCCCGAAAGAAACTGCGGCCCGGCCTGAAAGGACATCGCATAATCATCGAACTCTCCATCCCGGTACACCCTCGCCGCACCCGACGCGCGCAGCAGGATGTCGACATGGGGATCGACAGCTGCCCGCACATAGGCCTGCCCCCGCAAGGACAAGCCAAGCCCGGAGGTTTCGCGCGCATCCCTGCTGAGATCAAAGTTCCCGATCACCGTTCCCAGCGTTTCGGAGCGCGTGGCGCGATTGACGTTGCTGTCCGGCGCGAATGCGACCTCCAGACTGCCGCCGAAGGGTTTGCGCGCGCCGAGCGCCTGCGCATAGAAACGGATCAGCGGCTCGATTTCAGGCGGCAGCCCAGCCGCCTGCGCCGCCCGCAATTCGCGTTCCGCAGCACCAAGGTTTCCCATCAGCGCCTGTATCCGCGCCAACTCGACCCGCACCCGTGCCGCGTTCGGCTTCTCATCGAGAATTTCCCGAAGCAGAACAGCCGCCTCACGATAATTCTTCCCCTTCTCCGCCAGCATCATCGCGAGACGAAACCGAGCTTCCGTCCGGATTTCGATGTCGGGGTTTTCAGCCAACGCGAGATAGGCCGTCCGCGCCGCCTCAACGTCGTCGGCGGCTTGCGCCTGCTTGGCGAAATCGAACAGCTGTGCCGCCGAAAGCTCCATCGATTGCTGCGATTGAGGCTCAGCGACGTGGGTTTGTGCGAAGGCTTGAACGGACCACGCCAAGACCAGCATTCCCACAAGGCAATGCAAGGTCTTAAACATGCAAGGCCACGGCCGAAGCGAATACTGGAACATCACGCAACACGTTTTCGGCCTTTTCGCATTCTGACGAAACAAGACCGATGGACTAACGCCAAAACCTGAGCGTTTTATTGATGCATCCCGCAGCACGTCGCCGGGGCAGGTTTGGCACGGCGGCCCCTATTCTGTCGCGTCCCCAAATCCGTGCAGCCGCTTCGCCCACTGATACCCGATCACCGCGCCCTTCACGGGCTGCAGCATAGCGAGCGCGAGCGCGGCCGTCAGGCTGATCCAGATCGGGATCTGCCATTCGTAGGGCACGTCGAACGCCGTGTTCACCTCGTACATCGTCGGTACGAGGATATGGCCGAGCAGCAGGATGACGATATAGGGCGGGAAGTCATCGGCCTGATGGTGGTGCCATGCCTCGCCGCACTTCGGGCAGTGGTCCACGGGTTTCAGGAAGCTGCGGAACAGCTTCGCCTCGCCGCACGCCGGGCATTTGCCCGCGAGTGCGCGCGGCAGGAAGTTCCGGAAGCTCCGGTTTTCGTCGTCAGCGGTCTCAATGGTCATCAGGCGGCCTTTGAACCTTTGCGGAGCTTGGCGAGCTTCTTCAGCAATATGTCGCGCTTCAGCTTGGAAAGATGATCCACGAAGAGGATGCCTTCGAGGTGGTCCATCTCATGCTGCAGGCAGGTGGCGAGCAGGCCGTCGATCTCTTCCTCGTGCGCCTTGCCGTCGTAATCCAGCCACGTCGCGCGGATGCGCGCGGGGCGGTCTACGTCCGCATACTGCTCGGGCACGGAGAGGCAGCCCTCGTTGTAGGTCGCCAGCTCCTCGGATTCCCAGGTAATTTCCGGGTTCACGAAGTAAAGCGGCTTTTTCACGCGGTTCGCGGGCACGTCTTCCGCGCCTTCGGCCGGTTCCTGCAGATCGATCACCAGCACGCGCTTCGCCACGCCGACCTGAATGGCGGCAAGGCCGATACCGGGCGCGTCGTACATCGTCTCCAGCATGTCGTCCATGAACCGGCGGAGCTCGTCGTCCACGCGCTCCACGGGTTCGGAAACCTGCCGCAGCCGGGCATCCGGCGCTTCGAGAATGGGTAGAATGGCCATGAACGCTAGCTAGGTACGCGGGCGCGCAGGGTCAAGGTGCCTGAATGTCGCGTAGTTCAGATCCGACTAAGGCCCAGCTTAGGCCACAGGTCTGCGCGCGCGCAGCGCCTGCGCGATCGTACCTTCGTCGAGATAATCGAGTTCGCCGCCCACCGGCACGCCGTGCGCGAGCTGCGTCACCGAAACGCCGGAGCCCGCCAGCCGCTCGGCCAAGTAGTGCATCGTCGTCGCGCCTTCCATCGTGGCGTTCATGGCGAGCACGACCTCCTCGATGCCGCCCGCGTTCACCCGCGCCATCAGTTGTGCGATGCTGAGATCGTCCGGCCCCACGCCTTCGAGCGCGGAAAGCCGCCCACCGAGCACGTGGAAGCGGCCCGGAAACAGCCGCGCGCGATCCATCGCCCACAGATCCGCCACCTCTTCCACCACGCACAGCAGCTTCGCGTCGCGGCGCGGGTCGGTACAGACACCGCAGGGGTTCGCCGTATCCACGTTGCCGCAGATGGCGCACGTGGCGAGATTTTGTTCCACCGCCTGCAGCGCCGCGATCAGCGGCTTCAGAGCGATCTCGCGGCGTTTCAGCAGGTGCAGCACCGCGCGGCGCGCCGAGCGCGGCCCAAGGCCGGGAAGCCGCGAGAGCGCCTGCGTCAGCGCGTCGATTTCGGGGGACGACATAGGATGCCCATCTATCGGTGCGCGCGGGCGTCTTGCAAGTGCCCCGCGCGGGGGCTAGCGGGGCGGACATGCGGATCGTCTTCATGGGAACCCCGGCTTTCGCGGTGCCGGCGCTCGAGGCCCTCGTGGCGGCGGGGCACGATGTCGTCGCCGTCTACACGCAGCCGCCCCGCCCCGCGCAGCGCGGCAAGCAGCCGCAGGCGTCGCCCGTGCAGCAGGCGGCGGAGCGTCTCGGCCTTCCCGTGCACTACCCCGTGAACTTCAAGGAAGAAGCCGACCGGCTCACCTTTGCCGCACTCGATGCCGACGTTGCGGTCGTCGCCGCCTACGGCCTGATCCTGCCGCAAGCTATCCTAGACGCACCGCGTCTCGGCTGCCTCAACATCCACGCCTCGCTCCTCCCCCGCTGGCGCGGCGCCGCCCCGATCCAGCGGGCCATCCTCGCCGGAGACACCACCACGGGTGTAACCATCATGCAGATGGAACGCGGGCTCGACACGGGGCCGATGCTGCTCATCGCCGAAACGCCGGTCGATGCGAAAACCGCGGGTGAGCTGACCGAAGAACTCGCCGCGATGGGCGCAGAGCTGATCGTGGACGCCCTCGCCCGTCTCGACACGCTGGCCGCCGAAACCCAGCCTGCCGAAGGTGTCACCTACGCGCACAAGATCGACAAGGCCGAAGCCGCACTCGATTTCACAAAAAGCGCCGTGGATGTCGAACGCGCCGTCCGAGCGTTCAACCCCGCCCCCGGCGCGTTCGCGCCGCTCGGAGAGGAGCGCCTGCGCATCCTCGCCTGCGAGGTTGTGGATGGCGCGGGCGAACCGGCCACCACGATCGACGACCGCCTCACCATCGCCTGCGGCGCGGGCGCAGTGCGCCCCACGCTTGTCCAGCGCTCCGGAAAGCGCGCGATGGACATCGCCGAAGTGCTACGCGGTTTCCCCGTTCCGGCGGGCACGCGGCTCGGCTGATGCAGCGCTTCAAGCTGACCATCGAATATGATGGCCGGCCCTTCGTCGGCTGGCAGCGGCAGGACAATGGCCCCAGCGTTCAGCAGACGTTGGAGGAGGCCGTCTTCGCCGTCACGCAGGCGGAAACGCTCGTATACGGCTGCGGACGCACGGACGCAGGAGTTCATGCCGAGGGACAGGTCGCACACGTCGACATCACAAAGCCGCTGGCCCCGTTCCGCCTGCAGGAAGCGCTGAACGCGCATCTCCGGCCCGCCCCGGTCGCGGTCGTGGCGTGCGAGGCCGCCGCGCCCGATTTCCACGCGCGCTTCGACTGCACGGGCCGTCGCTACCGCTACGACATCATCAACCGGCGTGCGCCGCTCACGTGGCAGTCCGGCCTCGCGTGGCATGTCGCGCGCCCGCTCGATGCAGACGCCATGCACGCCGCCGCACAGATTCTCGTTGGCCGCCACGACTTCACGACGTTCCGTTCGGTGCACTGCCAGTCCGCGAGCCCCCTCAAGACGCTCGACCAGCTAGACGTCGTGCGCGACGGCGACCGGATTGCGATCCACGCCGCCGCCCGCTCGTTCCTCCATCATCAGGTCCGCTCGATGGTCGGCTGCCTGAAGCTGGTCGGGGACGGTAGTTGGAGCGCGGACGATCTTCGCCATGCCCTCGACGCGGTGGACCGCACGGCGCTCGGGCTAAACGCCCCGCCGGATGGGCTTTTTTTCGCCTCCGCCCGTTACGGGTAAGTGTCGAAATCCTTTACGTTTTCACGCGCTTCATTCCGGTTCTGTCACAAGCTGTGACGTAACATCCTTGAAACACGCGCCTTTCCCATTTTGGCACAGTCTATGCATTTGTTGCGTGAAGAATTCGAAGAGTAACAAACTCTCAAGTCCTGAGTCTTAGGGAAAGAGGCCGGTGGCGCCTGTCGCAGCTTCAAGAATGAAGCCATGGCAGCTGCCGGATGAAGGGTTGAAAATGGCGTCACACGTCCGCACGGAACGGCACACGGCTGCGCGTAACACGATTCTGCTCTGGCTTGCCGGGGTCATCCTTTTTGCCGGTATCGGGCTTCTGCTCACCTATCACGCGCTGCGCGACAGCTCGATCTATGCGAGCACGATGACGCCGCTGATGTCGGAGCGGGACCAGACGCGCCCGGCATCGACGCTGAAGACCGTGAAGGTCCGCCAGACCGATGCGGCTGCCGATATTGCACGTGCGCATTCAAGCGCAGTCGCCTCGGCGAAGAGCGGTACTGCGCCGGAAACGACCGCGCCTGCACAGCCGGCTGAAACCACGTCTGCCGAAACACCCGCCGCCGTACCCGCAGCACCGGCTCAGTAAGCCTTCAGGCCGCGAGCGCTGCCGCAGGCGTGGCGGTGAGCGCCGCGAGCGATCCTTCCAGCATCAGCATCTGCCACAAGAGCCGGCTGTGATCCGCTCGGCCGCTGCGGTGTGCCGCCGCGCAGGCCGCGAAATAGTTCATGTCGAACCAGCCGCTTCCCGCAACGTTCGAGCCGTTCGCGAGCGCCGCAACGCGATCGGCCAGCGCGCCGCGGAACCAGCGGTCGATCGGCACCGAGAAGCCCATCTTGCGCCGGTAGAGGATATCCTTGGGCAGATAGGGCTCCATCGCCTTCTTCAGCAGCCACTTGCCCTCCCCGCCATGCAGGCGGAAGTCACTCGGTAGGCCTGCCATCCAGCCGACGAGCTCATGGTCGAGCAGCGGCTCGCGCGCCTCCAGGCTCACCGCCATGCTCGTGCGGTCCACCTTGGTCAGGATGTCGCCGGGCAGCCAGATCATCATGTCGGCGTATTGCGCGCGGCCGAGCATGTCGTCGGCGGGCGCGTTCCGCATCGTATCGGCATAAAGCGTTCCCGCCCAATAGCCGCCGATCTCGCGTTTCAGCGCGTCCGAGAACAGGCGCGAGCGGATGCGGTCCGGCGTCACGCTCACAGCGTGGAAATAGGCCTCGGCACTGTCCATCGCGATGGCTTCGAAGGTCGATTTCGCTCGCAGCACGCGCGGCGCCCAGTCGAGCTTCGGCCATGCCCGGCCCAACCGCCCGAAGATGCTCTGGCGCAGTCCCGGCGAGAGCGCCCCGCGCACCCGCTCCTCGTTCATGTAAAGCCGATAGCGGCGGTAGCCTGCCATCGCCTCGTCGGCGCCGTCGCCCGAAAGCGCCACCGTCACCGTCTCGCGCGCGAGTTCGCTGACGCGGTAGGTCGGCAGCGCGGAGGCGTCAGCGAACGGCTCGTCGAATGCGCGCACGAGCGTGTCGATGAGGCCGTAGTCGTCAGTCGTCACCGTTCGCGCGCGGTGGTGCGTCGCATAGCGTTTGGCAATCGCTTCTGCGTGGCCCGTCTCGTCGTAGGCCGGGTCGTCGAAGCCGATCGAGCAGCTGTTGACCGGCGTATCAATGAGCCCCGCCATCAGCGCGACGACCGCGCTTGAATCGACACCGCCCGAAAGGAACGCGCCCACCGGCACGTCCGCGACCAACCGCAATGCCACCGCCTCGCGCATCCGCGCTGTGAGTTCCTCGGCCAGCGCCTCGGGCGAGCCCTTCACGCGGCCATCGAACGCGATGTCCCAGTAGCGGCGCGGGCGTGCGGGTGCAGCATCGCCCCAGCGCAGCGTCAGCGTGTGCCCAGCCGGGAGCTTCTTCACCGCACCAAGAAGACACTTGTCGTCCGGCACGTAGCCGTAGGCGAAATAATCCTCGATGGCGCGCGGATCGATGGCGCGGGACAGCCCCGGCCACATCAGCAGCACCTTCATCTCCGATCCGAAGATGAACCGCCCGTCGCCAAGATCGGCGTAATAGAGCGGCTTCACGCCGAGCCGGTCACGCGCGAGGAACAGCGCGCGCGCGGCCTCGTCCCAGATCGCGAAAACGAACATGCCGCGCAGCTTGTCGACGCAGGCCTCGCCCCACGCACGCCACGCTTCGATGATCACCTCGGTATCGCTGTCGCGCCTGAAAGTATGACCCAGCGCCTGCAGTTCCTTCCGCACTTCGCGGAAATTGTAGATCTCGCCGTTGAAGATGATCTGGATCTTGCCGTCTTCGCTCGGCATCGGCTGCACGCCACCCGCGATATCGATGATCGAGAGCCGCCGGTGGCCGAGCCCCACGCCCGGCGCGCGGTAGAAACCGCTGCCGTCAGGTCCGCGGTGCGCGATCACATCAGTCATGGCGCGGAGCACGGGTTCCGGGATCGTCCGGTGCTCACGCTGGTCGAAATATCCGGCGATGCCGCACATGGCGCTAGCGCTCCACCGTAGCGGTCTCGATCGCGGTATCGACCGGGCCGAGTGCCGACGCGAAGCGTTCGATCGCCGGCATGGCGCTTACGAGCTCGTCACGCCGATCCGCCGAAATGACGAGCGTGCCCGCCAACGTCCCCCCGCCAAGGAGGCGCGATTTCAGCCCCTCGATCTTGGCCGTGTAGTCGCTGCCGGTCAGCTTGCCGTTCACGAGGAAGAACTGCCAGTTGTCGCGCACCGTACCGCCGTTCTTGATCTGCTGCGCGCGGCCGTTCGCCGGCCCCTTCTCGTTGCGCGCCCACGACCATTCGGTCTCGGGCGGAAGCAGACCCTGCTTGTAGCCGATGAGTTCACCGTCTTCGCTCTGCCGGTCGAACACGCCGATGTAGAGGTCGATCGGCTGGCCTTCGCCATCCACGTAACGCGCGATGGCTTCGGCGGATACGCCCTTGTAATGTGGTTGCCAATCGCGGCCTTCGATCCGCTGCCAGCCCGGAACGTCGGGAAGCACGATCGCGGCGGTCACGGTATCGGGCGCGCGGTTGGCGGTGACGAGGCCGTAGACGGGGCCCGCCGCCATAGCCGCAATGCCGAGCGCTGCCGCGACGAAAGCCGCGCGCCGTGCGGACGGCGTTGGCGGTGTGGGCTGCAGCCGCGCCGGGTCGAACGCCGGGTCGTCGACCGGACGGTCGAAGAAGCGCCAGCCGACCGCGACCAGCAGGAACATGACGATCGCGAAGAAGATCCAGCCGTAGATGATGTGGTCCACCCCGGCGGCGAAGCCCGGCGTCGTCAGGTGCGAAATGTAGATCGTGCCGAACGCGCGGATGCCGTTCGCGATGATCGACAGCGCGATCGCCGAAAGCACGAACAGGATGCGCCGTGTCCAGCTCTTGAAGCAGAGGTTGGCGACAAGCACGCTGAAAGCGATCATCGCGATCAGGAAGCGCACGCCGGAGCACGCCTCGGCGACTTCGAAATTGCCGTTGGGGATGGCGATGAACACGCCGTCGATGAAGGCGGGAATGCCCGACCATTCGAGGAGCTTGATGCAGATCGCCGCCGTCACCGTCTGCAGGATCGGCACGAGCTGCTCGCCCGCCGGGATCATGAACAGCGCGAAGAACAGCACGAACGCGAGCCCGCGCGACACCGTGAGCCCGAACACGAGCGGCACGCTGACGATAAGGAGCCCGACGACCGCCGTATGGCGCAGCAACGCGACGCCCGAGGCTTCGCCCACCAACCAGCCCGCGCCGCCGATCACCATCAGGATCGCCGCCGGATACCATGGCTTCGGCGTCAGCGCGGAAAGCTCGCTGCGGCGCTGCCACACCAGATAGGCGAGGATCGGCGGGATGAGCAGGCAGTGACCGAACGTGTCGGTGTTCCACCAAAGGTTGAAGATGTGCGCGACGTCCTTGTGAAGCAGCAGCAGGATCGTCGCGGCCACGACCGCCCACGCGATGATCGCTGTGCGCCATCCCTTTCCGTCTGCCGCCGTCCTGGCTTCGAACTCGCTCATATCGTTCATGCCGCTTCCACTTTCGAGTCTGCCGCACCGAGGCCGAGCCAGGCATCGAGCTTCGCGAGCTGCGCGGCCCATGCGTAGCGGCTTTCGACCTGCCGCCGTCCGCTTTCGGCGAGGCGCGCGCCGAGCGCGGGGTCATCCAGCACGGCGCAAACACCCGCAGCGAAGGCTTCCACATCATCGCGTACGAGGAGATCGCGTTCCGGTTCGGCGTCAATGCCGGACCATGCCGCCTCGGTGGCCACTACGGGCCGTGCCATTGCCATCGCTTCCAGCACCTTGTTCTGCACGCCGCGCGCGATGCGGATCGGCGCAACCGCCACGTCCGCCGCTGCGACATAGGGCCGAACATCGGGCACACGTCCCGTCACGACGATGCCTTCCCGGCTGCCGAGCGCCTGAACCTCCGGTGTCGGCTTGCCGCCGACAATGAAGAAGCGCGCCTGCGGATAGCGCTTGCGGACAAGCGGCAGGATCGCGTCGGCGAACCAGCAGACGGCATCGGCGTTGGGCCGGTAATCCATCGCGCCCGTGAACACGAGCTTTGGTCCGGCGTCGTCGCCAAGCGGCGCGAAGTCGACACCGGGCGCGAAGTAATCGAGATCGACGCCGTTGTGCAGCGTATCGACCGTGTGCGCATAAGACCCGGCGATCCGCTTGAACATCGCGGTTTCAGCATCGGAGACGAACAGGCTGACGTCGACATGACGCGCCACCTGCTTCTCGAACGCCTGGAGCAGCTTCGCCTCGCGCGCATAAAGCCAAGATTTCGGCCAGCGGCTTTCCTTTGCGTACTGAGCGAACTTGTCTGAATCGATATCGACGAAATCCATCACCAGACGCCGCTCCTGCGACGTATGGCCGAGCGCATAGGGCGCCATTTGGCTCGAAAACACGAACATGCGGTCGATGTCGTTGTGCTTCACCCGGTCCCACACCCAGCGTTTCATCGCGCGGTCATCGAACAGCGCGATGCTCAGAGCCTCGCCCTTGCGCCAGCCCGCCCACGCGCGCTTCAGCCGATCCTTCGGGTCCATCGGGATCAGCTTCACCGATTTGCAGACGCTCGCCAGGAAATCGGCGTGCTTCATATCTTCGGGATCGTCCACGAACGCCCCGAGGTGCACGGGCACGCGCTCCGCAACATATTTCAGGATGTTCCACGACCGAATCTTGTCGCCCTTGTCGGGCGGATACGGGATGCGGTGCGCAAGGAACAGAAGGTCGCCCATCGTCTTACCCCAGCGACCGCGCAACGAGCGGCCCCATGCGGTTCGCAAGCCACAGCGGCAGGCGGCTCCACACCTCGGTCATCAGCTTGTACTTGGGGTTGTTCGGATTGACATCGGGCATCGTACGCCCCTCCGCCAGCCGGTATTCGTAGACGAGCGGCTGCGGCTCGAAGCCCCAGTTCTTCTTGAACGCGAACGCGCCCGTATCGTACTTCGAACGCCCGAAATCGAACGCCCGCCGCCCGCGCGCCACGGCGTGCTCCATCAGCATCCAGTACATGTGATCGTTGGCGCGCAGCGCCCGCGCCGCCGCCGTCCCGCCGCCATAATAGGGATAGACAGTGTTCGCATCGTACACCGAGAGCACCGACGCGACCGGCACGTCCTGATGGTAGACGGTGAGAATGTCGGCATCCTCGCCGAAATGCCGGACGATCTCGGCGAACAGCCGCGCCGGAAACACCGGCGTACCGAGGTTGCGGACACTTTCCGAATACACGGCAAAATGGTCGCGCAGCGCTTTTTCATCCGAAGCTACGCGCACGCTCAGGTCCATCGTCAGCGAGCGTCGCACCTCGGCGCGCTGCTTCCGCGGAATGGCCTTCAAATTCGCCTCGCTGTCAGCGTCGAGTGGGCGCGCGAAGTTCGCATAGGTCTCCGCCTTCGCCGCCCAGTCCGGATGCAGCGCCTCGGTGCCGCGATATTCGAGCACGCCGATGTTCGCCGCCTCGGCGATCCCCCACGCCGCCTTGTCGAGCGCCGCAAGCGCGCGCGGATCGGCCGCGAGCGGCCCGCCGCGCACGGCGAAAGCGTTGGAGATCAGCGCCGATCCGAACAGGCCGGACTTCAGCGCGATCAGCGGCAGCACCGCGTCGCCCGCCATCAGGTAGTGCGGCGTATGGCCGAGCGCGTCGCGGATCGCCCTGCCCCATGCCGTGCGATGGAACGGGGTCGCACCCGGATGCTTGAGGACGGCGGCATCGAACGCCGACGACGCCCCGGCGTCGTCGAGGTCGATCTCTGTGACTGTCGGCGCGATCGGGCTTTCCGCGTTCATGCCGCCGCCTTCAGCGTCTCGCGGCCGAGAAACACGCGGTCCATGCGGTCCCAGCGGAAGCGGTCCAGCAGGCGCGCGAGTTTCGCCTCCATCACGTCGAGGTTCGTATAGTGGCGGATGCGCGATTTGAGCGGCGCGCCCGGCACCACGGGCTGCTCGGGGTCGATCTCCCACGGGTGGAAGTAGAACACCGTTGACTGCCCTTCCACGCGGTTCACACGGTCGATCGCCCATTCGGAAAGACCGTAAGGCAGCAACCGGAAGAAGCCACCGCCGCCGCACGCCATGCGACGTCCCGCATACTCCACCGTCGTCACCGGCACCTCGACCATATCCGAACCCACGACCGGCGTGTGCGGAAAGCGCGGCGCTTCCGGCCAGCCGTAGTGATCGTGCCGGATCGGCGCGACCGACGAGCTGTACGCGTAACCTTCCTCGGCGAGCACCTCGAGCGCCCAGCGATTACCGCTGCCGATCGAAAAGCTTGGCGCGCGGTAGCCCTTTACCTCGGCGCCTGCAGCATCCTCGATCAGCGCGCGCGCCTTGCGGATGTCCGCCCGGAAGCTCTCCGGCGTGAAGGTGTGCACCCGGTCATGCGCATAACCGTGGTTGGCGATCTCGTGGCCATTTTCCACGATCCGGCGCATCAGCGCCGATTCGCGCTCCGCAACCCAGCCAAGCGTGAAGAACGTCGCCGACACGCCTTTGTCGGCGAAGAGTTCAAGCGCACGTTCGGTGTTCCGGACGACGCGGCTATCCCAGCGCGGCCAGTCCTCGCGGCGAATCGTCGTTTCGAAGGCACCAACCTGGAAGTGTTCTTCCACGTCGACCGACATCGCATTGCAGACGCCGCGGTTCGCCACCGCGCCGCTCATGCGCTTCGACTGACGCCGTAGGGTCCGCGCTCGACCTCGTTCTGCTCGACGAGGTCGGAGAGAATCCGAAGCACTTGCCGAAGGTTACGGTCGTTTTCTGAAGCATAATGTTCAAGACGATCGATTCGTGCGAAAAGACGATCGTCGAGCGCTGCGGCAGCACCGCCGCCCATGCCAGCCACCGGCTGCATCTGCTGTACCGCAGGCAGCGCAGCCAGCGAGCCACTGTTGGGCTGAATGATCTTTTCGCGGTCGCGGGGTGCGTTGTCGCGCTGCAGATCGTCGGTCACCTCGCGCACGATCGATTCGTCGATTTCGTGCTTCTCTTCGAGCGCACCGAACAGCAGCACGCGCGCGCACAGGTTGTTCAGCTTGCGCGGAACGCCGCCCGAATAGTCGAAAAGCGCGTCGTAAGCGTCTTCGGTGAAGGTCGGGTCGCCGGCCCAGCCGCACAGCGCCAGCCGGTTCTCGACATAGGCCGGAATTTCGTCACGGCGCATCGGCTCCAGATGGTGGGAGGCGATCACGCGCTGGCGAAGCTGTTCCAGTTCCGAGGAATTTGCGAGTTTCTCGCGGAATTCCGGCTGGCCGAGCAGGATCGTCTGGCTGAGCGGCTGCGCGCCGGCGCTGAAGTTCGAAAGCATCCGAAGCTGTTCGAGCGACCCGATCGGCAGGTTCTGCGCCTCGTCGACGATCAGCAGCACGCGGCGGCCCTGCTGATGCTGCACGCGCAGGAAGTTCTCGATGCGCGTCAGCAGCGTCGCGACATCCAGGTTCTCGGCGTTGATGCCAAGACCCGTAGCGATCATCTTGAGAAGATTGTCGGCATCCACCAGCGACGTGACGATGTTCGCGACCACGAGCTTCGAACGATCGATCGTCTGCAGCAGGCGGCCAACAAGCGTCGTTTTGCCCGCACCGACATCACCGGTGATGATGATGAAGCCCTCGCCCTGGCCAAGGCCGTAGGTGAGATATGCCATCGCCTTCCGGTGCGTCTGCGTGTCGACGTAGAAGCGCGGATCAGGCGTCAGCTGGAACGGGCGTCCGTTCAGATTGTAGAACTCGGTGTACATGCTCTTGCCTGTGTTCCTTGAAAACGCCCCTCAGCTTACCCCGAAGTCGTGACGTTTCAGTCAATCCGCCGTCAGAAATTATATCTCACACCTACGGATGCCGTGACGGTTGACGAATCCTGGCGTGTTTCCGTGATGCGGTGCGTCCCATAAAGTGAGGCATTGCCGCTCAGATTCTTGCTCAACCGGCGCGAATACTGCGTGCCGAGCGTGAGCTGCGTGTCCTTGCGCTGGGCCGAGAGCGCATAGCTGTTGCGTGCGAGCAGCGCATCAAAGCCAAGTGACTGGAGTTCGCCAAGTCGAAGCACAACACGTCCGCGCGTACCGAAGGACACATCGTTGCCAAAGAGACTGGTGGGAAGCTCCACCTCGGTCGGTGCCTGCAACTGCTGCGAATCCACATAACGACGTTTGTCGTAGTAGACCGTCGCCGACCAGGTCAGCGCCTCAAGCTTGCGGGACACCATCAGAAGCCCACGATCCGATTTGAAGGTCGCGGGCGTCAGCGACTGCGTGAAACCGCCAAGGCAACCGCCATCATCGGATTCCGGATCGACGCCAATGATGCAGAAGGGAACGCCAAGCTGATCAAGCCCCCCAACGCGAACCACGTTGTACGGAATGCCGTTGAAAGACTGTGTCAGCAGGCGACTGAAGCTGTTCAGCGTCTGCTGGAAGTTGGCGCGAACCGACATGCCGTTCCGCGAGCGGTGGTTGAAATCGAGGAAGAAGTTCGCGGAGCCATAGCGTTCACCAGCCCGGAATTCGAACGATGTCCGACGTGATGGCGTGTAGCGGAAACCTCCGTTCCAGTAGACACCGCTGAAATCATAGGCCGTGCGGCGCGGCATCGTCGGGTCGATCTGAAAGTGCCCGTCGTCATCGAGATCGGGCAGTCCGGTCTCTTCATCAAAAAGGATGGAATCCTGGGTATTTTCAATATCTTCGTAGCCACCGCTGCCAATGAGCTCGAGCTTGCGGGAGATGCGGAAACTCAGTTCGCCACCCGCGCTATAGCCGCGGTACTTCTGATTGAGCTGATCGACATCCTCGTGTGTGCCCTGCGCATTCAGCGACCAGTTGATGGTGTTGGTCGCTCGCGTGGACGCAAGCGCCAAGCTCGCCGTCTGTGAAATGGAATCGCTCAGCCGCGATCCGATACCGTCGCTGGGATCAAGGCCGATGCTGCCGGGGTTGGTAAGACCCTCGCGCGGCGAGTCAGCAGATACGGCGCCCAGGCGATAGCGCCCCTGGAACGTCGCGAAGTCACCGATGCGCTGCTGGATGCTCGGCTCTACGTAACCCGAAAAAACCTGCGTCTGGTTACCGCTCTCATCATCGGGGTTGATCGCATTGAAGCCGCGCATGTCGGTTGCGTATTGCGACGCCGTACCCCCAGCGTTGAGCAGCAGGAAGTCGTCGATCAGCTCCGCACGCACGTTGGCGTTCGCGCTGTGACGATTTTTCTGGCTGATATTCCCGAATTCCTCGAACCGGCGCATATAGCGATAGCTGATATTGCCATCGACGCGATTGGTATCGAGTAGGGCAGCAAAGCCCGCGCCGGCTTCCAGCCATCCCCGCGCATCGCGGGTCGAGCCATCCGACATCACCTGCCGGAGCGACACGAAGGGATTGACCTCGACGTCGGCATACGCACACGACGGCACCATCGCCGTCAACATGGACACGACCACGCCTGTGGCTGCGAGCGTACGGCAGCGGCCTGTCTCCCGGCTCCTGCCGTTCATCGTCGCGCCCATGTCAGCTTCCATAGCCGTAATAGGTCCCGAAGCGCCTGCCGACACCGGCATAGCGCACCTTGTTGAGCAGCATCTGCACGTGCTCACAGCCATTCATCATCGAAAGACCGTCGCGAAGCTCGGTCTCGCGCGTGTTTTCGGCTTCGACCACGAACATCACCTGGCCCACGTGCATCGCGAGCACCGAGGCGGCGGATGATGCCAGCGCGGGCGGGGAATCGAAGATCACGATGCGGTCGCTGTAGCGCTTGGCGATTTCCTCGACCATGTCGCCCATGCGTTCCGACGCGAGCAGTTCGGTCGTCAGGTTGTGCTGGCGCCCGGCGGGCAGCACCGAGAGATTCTCGATGTTGGTGCGAATGAGGCAATCCGAAAGGTCGAGCGTCGGGTCTGCGATCACGTCGATCAGGCCCTTGCCGCCTTCAAGGCCAAGCGTCGAGAGAATCTCGGGCTTCGCGAAGTCGGCATCGACGAGCAGAACGGTGAGATCGCGTTCTGAGGCGATCGAAAGCGCAAGGTTCGTCGCGCAGAACGTCTTGCCCTCGTTCGGCTGCGCCGAGCACACGAGAATGAGGTTACCGTTGCGGATCTCGTTCTCGCCGCGTGCCATGGCGTTGATAAGGAGCTGCCGCTTCACGATACGGAACTCTTCCGCGGTGGCCGTTGCGGGTGCATCGGGCACCACGTAGCCGAGATCGCGGAGTTCAGCGAGATCGATAACGCCGCGGCGGCTGGTGCGATTGCTGTCGTCCGCGGGCAGGTGCACCACGGGCGTTTCCGGCGTTGCGAACTGCGGCTGCGGGGCCGGCGCCGCCGCGGCAGGGGCCACCGGCGCAGGCGCGCGCGGCGTAGGAGCAGGGGCTGGCGCGGGAGCCGCCGCCGGCGTCACCGTGGAACGTGGCGCCGCGGGTTTCGCAGGCACACCCTGATCAAGCCGTCCGGCGGCCCGCTCAAGCAGCGAGGCGCGCGGCGTTCCGGACGGTTTCTCTTCACTCATCTTCATTACCTTCCGCACACACAGCCAGGGCCAGGGCGTTAAACGAGTTCATACAGCAGCAGGGCAAGATAGATCACGATGAGCCCAAGGCTGAGCACGCCGAACCCCCACAGCCACACCCTGTTCTGGGCGCGCTGGTTGTCCGAAACGATCTCCGTGACCGAACCCAGCACCGGATAGTCGAAGCGCTTTTCGAGCTGTGCCGCCGTGATGTAAGTCGTGTGCAGCTGGCTCAGCAGGAACGAGAGCGCGGCCCCAGCACCGAGCCCGACCAGCAGCACCAGGCTGAGGTAGAGCGGACGGTTCGGCGCGATCGGCTCGCGCGGCTGCGAGGGCGGATCGACGACGCGGAACTTCACCTGCTGCGTCTTGGTCTCGACATCGCTCCTGAGGCGGATTTCCTCACGCGATTTCAGCAGCTGGTTGTACTGCGACTGCAGCACTTCATAATCGCGGTTCAGCTTGGATTGCTCGGCAACGATGCCGGGCTGCTGGACCTGCCGTGACGACATCTGGGAAATTGCGTTCTGAAGTTGCGCGCGCCGGGCTTCCAGCGCCGCGACGGCGGACTGGCGCTCGAAAACCATGCTTCTGAGATTGACGTAGACCGGGTTCGCCTGCGCGGCCTGCTGGCGAAGCGCGGGGTCTTTCGCCTCACGGGCCGCCTGCTGCTCAAGACGGCGCACCTGCGCCTTCGTGGCAACCACGTCGGGGTGCTGATCGGTCCAGCCGCGCGCATACATGTCGCTGAGGCTGCGGCCCAGCGCCGCGATCTGCTGCTGCGTCGGGCTGGCGCCCATCGAGGAGCTTTCGATCACGAACGACGGCGCATTGATGGTTGAAGGCGTTCCGCCGATCTGGCGCTGCAAGGCCTGAAGCGAGTTCCGTGCCTGCGCGAGCTCGATCTCGACATTGTCCAGATTGTTGCGCGACTGCGACAGCCGCGTCGAGATATTGCCCTCGCCCGGGAGCATTCCGAGGTATTTCTCCTCAAACTCCGCCTTGCGACGCTCGGCCTGTTCAAGCTGGCGTTCGCGCTCGGCCAGCTGATCCTCGAAGAAGCGGATCGCCTCGTTGATATCGTCGCGGTCGGACGCGACATTCTCTTCCATGAAGATTTGGATGAGGTTGTCGACGACGCGCCGCGCGAGATTGGCGTTCTGGGCGTTGCTGCGGTCGGGATCATCCGATTTGTAGACGATGGTGAACAGGTCGGCCTGCTGGCTCTGCACCGAGATGTTGTTCGTCATCCGCTCGATGAGCGCATCCAGTTCCTTGTCGTTTTCTAGACCGACATCAAGTTCGGTGCGGCGAACGACCTTCTCCATGTTCACGCGCGACGTCAGCGTGCGTCGAACGACGTCCACCTGTCGCAGCATGTTCGCGCCCTGATAGCCGAGCTTTTCCGGGATCAGCGATGCCCAGTCGACATAGACGCGGGCGCGCGATTCATAGGCATTGGGGATCGTTGCCACGAACACCCAGCCTATGAGGCAAACGGCCCACATCAGCGCAAGCCCGTACCAGCGCTTGCGCCAGACCCCATAAAGGGTCGTCATCACTTCTTCCTGGATCGAATTCATGGCTTTCGCGGACCGCCTGCCTGACAAGGATGAATGGCCTGGGGCCGATCTCCGTACCTATTCCGGAAAGCTTAGAAAAAGCTTTCCGGAATGATGATGACGTCACCGGGCTGCACGGCAATGTTCGCGTTGGTCTTGCCGCTTTTCAGCAGGCTTTCGATCTTGACCGCATATTCTTTCTGCGTGTTGCTCGCCTTGTCGTAGCGGATCAGGCGGGCGCTGTCGCCGGCAGCATATTCGGTAAGACCACCGACCGCGATCATCACGTCGAGCAGCGTCATGTTCGAACGGAACGGGATCGCCTGCGGTCGCGCCGCTTCGCCAACGACGCGGACCTGCTGCGACAGCGGCCCGTTGAAGTTGTTCACGATCACCGAAACGATCGGTTCCTGAATGTAGGTCGCGAGCTTCTGCTCGACCTCGCGGGCGAGCGCAGAGGGCGTCTTGCCCGTCGCCACCATGTCCTCGATCAGCGGCGTTGTGAAGCGGCCGTCGGGCCGTACGGTCACCGACGTCGAAAGCTCCGGATTGCGCCAAACGAAGATACTGAGGGAATCGAGCGGGCCGACCACGTATTCGGCGCCGGGACCATCCTCCGAAGCCTGGAATTGCGCGGGCGGCAAAGTCGGCAGCCCACTGTTCGAGGCGCAGGCGGAAAGCGCCAGGGCCGCCGCCAGGGCCGGAACGACCACATTAAAAGATTTCGCCATCTGAGATGAGTCCCCTCTTCAAACGCCCCCGCGTCCGCGGGAGACAAAATCAGGCCGACACGCCCTATGCATGCCGGCTGGCCGCCTTTCCGCCCCTGAACCCGATACCGTCTAAAGGTTACGGCATCGTTCGTTTCCCTACCTTTCCAATAGCAAATTTTGCAATTTACGCAAGCATTTCGGCGGGAGCGTCGTGGCTCAGGAAGGCTGTTGGACTGGCCGTAAGGCCATAGGCGCCCGCCATGAAAACGGCAAGGACGTCACCAACCTCGGTGGCAGGAAGCATCACTTTGTCGCCAAGCCTGTCGAGCGGGGTGCAGAGGCAGCCCACGACGTTCAGGTTCTCAGCGTCCGGCGCGCCGAAACGGCTTGCGTTCGCAAGGGGATAGTTGCGCCGGATCACCGTGCCGAAGTTGCCGCTAGCCGCCAGTTGGTGATGCAGGCCGCCGTCCGTGATGATGAACACCTCGTCCTGACTCATTTTCCGGTCGATGGCGCGCGTCAGATACACACCGCTTTCGCCCACGAGATAGCGCCCGAGTTCCACGACGAACCGTGTTTCCGCCAGGATGGGATCACGTGACGCGAGGGCCTTGCCGAGCGCCTTGCCCACAGCGGCAAGATCAAGCGGCTGATCGCCCGGAAAATACGGCAGGCCGAAGCCGCCGCCGAGATTGACGAGCGGCGGCGGCACTGGCGCGTGTTCCGCAAGGTCCGCTACAAGATCGAGCGTTTTCCTCTGCGCGTCGATGATTGCCTCCGCAGAGAGGTTCTGCGAACCGGCGAAAACATGAAATCCACGAAAATCCGAGCCTTCGGCCGTAATTTCGGCGAGCAGCGCGGGCACCTTGTCGGCATCGACTCCGAACGGCTTGGCCCCGCCGCCCATCCGCATACCAGAAGCCTTGAGGTCGAACGGCGGATTGACGCGCACGGCGGCGCGCACGCGCTTTCCGAGCCGATCGCCGATCGCTGCGGCGCGTGCGAACTCGCGCGCGGATTCGATGTTGAGCGTGACACCGGCACTGATCGCCAACTCCAGCTCGAAATCACGCTTCCCCGGCCCTGCGAAGCTGATATGCGACGGATCGGCACCGGCCGCGAGCGCGACGCGCAGTTCACCCGCCGAGGCGACATCGAGCCCGTCCACCTGCCCCGCCATCCACGCCACGAGCTGCGGCATCGGATTCGCCTTCATCGCGTAGTGAATGCCGACCTCTGCGGGTAGCGCCGCGCGCAGCTCCGCGATTTTCGCGGCGATCACGCCCCGGTCGTAAACGAACAGCGGCGTGCGTCCGCCAGCCGCGGCGATCCATTCGGTCGCCGTCCGGCCCGCGATCGCGAGTTCGCCGTCCTGCTCGCGGAACAGCGGGTGGATGCGATGATCGCGGCTCATTGAACGTGCCTCGCGCGCAATACGGCGCGGTCGATCTTGCCGTTCGGATTGCGCGGCAGCTCGGTTTCCCAAATGAAATGGCGCGGCACCATGTAGGCAGGCACTAGTCCCGTCAGCTCCCGGCGCGCAAGCGCTTCCGCTTCCATCTCGCCGAGCCCCGCGGCCCGCACGCCGACCGCAACGATCGCCTGGCCCAGCCGATCGTCCGCCACGCCGAATACTGCGATCGCACTCACTGCGCCGGTTGCGAAGATCGCTTCCTCCACCTCGGTGGGGCTCACGCGGTTGCCCGAAATCTTCATCATCTCGTCGTCGCGCCCGACGAAATAGAGCAGCCCCTCATCGTCCTGCATCACCGTGTCGCCTGACCACACGGCCATGCCCGGATGCGCGAAGAATGGAGGCGCGGGGCGGAAACGCACGGCGGTCCGCTCCGGATCGTTCCAATACCCCTTCGCGACGAGCGGCCCGGCGTGGACAAGCTCACCCGGCTCGCCCGGCGCCGCGGGCGTTCCGTCGGCACGCAGCACGTGCAACTCCGCACGCGGAATCGCACGCCCGATCGAATCGGGGTGGGCGTCGACGAGCGCCGGGTCGAGGTACGTCGAGCGGAACGCCTCGGTGAGGCCGTACATCAGGTAGATCTTCGTATTGGGCAGAAGCGTGCGCAGGCGTTTCGTCAGCGCCGCAGGCATCCGCCCGCCGGAGTTCGTGATATAGCGCAGGCTGCGCGCCTCGGCGGGCCATTCCACCTCGGCAAGCTGCATCCAGAGCGGCGGCACCCCCGCAAGAGCGGTCGCCTTGTGGCGAATCACGGCCTTCACGACATCGCGCGGCAACAGATAGTCGAGCAGGATCGCCGCCCCGCCCTGTTTCAGCGCCGTCAGCACCTGATTGAGGCCGTAGTCGAACGCCAGCGGCAACACGCAGAGGATTCGCTCCTCGGCGCCGATACCGAGATATTCCGAAACGCTTTCTGCACCGAGCACGAGATTGGCGTGCGAAAGCATCACACCCTTGGGACGCCCGGTGCTGCCTGAGGTATAGAGAATCGCGGCAAGGTCGTCCGGCGTGCGGTCCACGGCCACAGGCGCGCCCGTCATCAGCGCCCCCCAATCCTTTTCCGCGCGCAGCACGCGGCATGTGCGCGGCGTGTTGCGCAGCGTCTCGGCGCGGGCATTGTTGGTCAGCAGCACCGTTGCGCCGCTGTCGGCGATGATGTGTTCGACCTGCGGCGCCTTCAGCACCGGATTGACGGGAATCGCGACCGCGCCCGCGCGCATCGCCCCGAGCAGCGCGGCAATGTTGCCTGTGGTCTTGCTGAGCCACACCGCGACCCGATCGCCGGGGCGCACGCCAATCGCTGCAAGCCCGCTCGCCATCCGGCTGACGAGCGCCTCGAGTTCGGCGTAGGTCGTTGTGTGTGCGCCTTCGATAAGCGCCGCGCGCACACCGTCGTGGCCAAGATGAAGCGCATCGACCCGCATGGTTCAGCAGCCCCTCAGATCGCAGACCGCGGGCGTTCCCGCCCCGGCACGTACAGCCGCCGGCCGCACGCCCGTCGCGATCTGCATTGGCCCGAGCCGCGCCGCAGCGAGCATACCGAGCGTTCTGCCGCCCATGCGCTCATGCGGGCGCAGCGAGCCGAGGTTGTAGTCGGCAATGCGGCTCAACGAGCGTTTGAGGCCATGCGCCGCCAGCCACGCGCCCGTCCCCGCCCACAGCGCCGCGAACGCCCGGCCGAGCCGCCGGTCCTCGCGAATCCATAAGCCCGTATCCCAGGCCGCGTCGTCGGGAAGCAGAAACCGCACGTCCACCTCGTCCTCATCGTAATGACCCCGCGCCAGCCAGTTGACCCCGACCAGCACCTCGCCGTCGAACGCACCAAGGCAGATAAGCCCGCGCGCGAAACGATCCTGCTGCACATCTAGGGGCGCATCGATGACTAAAGTCTTGAGTTCGCCCGAGGAAAGTTCGCGCACGGCATGACCGCGCGGCATCTTCGGCATCCCCGAAAGCGGCACCGCGATCAGCCGGTAGCGATGCCAGAAAACGCCCGGAATCCGCGCCGCCATGCGCCCGATCGCATAGGACAGCGTCGTTGCAGCACCCAGCGTCCGCCATGTTTCACGAAACGACATCCGCCCCTTTGTCCGCCCTGTCCGCTCTGCCGTCTCGCCTGCATTTACCTCTGCAAACGGCGCCAGTATACCGCCCGCGGGCAACGACAGTGCATACAGGGTGGAGATGACCGCAGACACCGCTTCCCGCGCCGACCAGATGCGGCGCATTCTCGTCGAGGTGCTGGGCGTTCCCGAAGCGACCGCCGCCGGGCTCGACGACACCTCGCCGCTGTTCGGCGCGCTCCCCGAGATCGATTCGATGGCGGTCGCGGGCCTCCTCACCGAGATGGAGGACCGCTTCGGCATCGTGATCGACGACGACGAGGTCGACGCGGACCTGTTCGCGACGTTCGGCAATCTCGTCGGCTTCATCGCGCGGAAGGCTGCCGCCTAGGTGGAGCCGTTCCGGTTCACGCTCGTCAGCGCCGGGCCATACGACCTGCCAACCATCCTGCGCGGCCCCGAAACCGGGCCCTGCGTGCTGTTCGTCCCGCCGCTGTTTGAGGAGATGAACCGCACGCGGCGGCTTCTCGCCGATCTCGGCCGCGCGCTCGCTGCGAACGGAATCGGCAGCGTCCTCGCTGATCTTCCGGGCACGGGCGATGCGACCGGCGTGCCCGATATCGCCGCGTGGCGGCTTGCGACCGCACATCTGATAGAAAGGCTGGTGGGGCGCCCGCTTCGTGTGCTCGCCGTGCGCGGCGGTGCGCTGCTCACGGATGGTTCCGGAAGCGAAGGCCTCTACCGCGTGTCTCCCGTCGCTTCCGGCGCCAGCCTCCTCCGCGAAATGATGCGCGCGCAGGCGATTGCGGATCAGGAGCGCGAAGGTGCCCGCATCTCGCCCTCGACTTACGAAACGCGCTTCGAGCGCGGCGAAACGGTCGCACTCACCGGCTATGACGTCACGCCCGGTCTTGCTGCGGACCTCACCGCCCTGACGCTGCCGGACGCCGCCGTGCCGCTTCGCGTGTCTGCTGTGGAAGGGTCGCCGGTGTGGCGGCAGGCCGAACCCGCCCCGGCTCCGGCCTTCGCCGCCGCGCTCGCCGAAGACATCGCCGCGTGGATGCAATGATCCGCCCGCTCGCCATTCCTTGCGGGGAGAGCCTCCTCGCCGCCACGCTGCACCCGGGCGAAGGTCTGCTTGCCGCGCTCATCGTCTCAGGCGGCGTACAGACCAGGGCTGGGCCGCATCGGCTGTTCACCGCGCTTGCGGAAGCGCTCGGCAGCCACGGGATGGCCGCGCTGCGCTTCGATCGGTGCGGTGTCGGAGATAGCGAAGGCGAGGATACGGGTTTTCTCGGCAGTGCGGACGACATCGCCGCCGCCGCGTCGGCGCTTCGCCGTGACGGCGGCACGGATATCGTCGGCATCGGCCTTTGCGACGGCGCGGCCGCGCTCGCGCTGTTCGGGGCTGCAAACGGTATCCAGCGCCTCGTCCTGCTCAATCCCTGGAGCTTCGACAGCGACGTCGCCGAAATGCCCGCCGCTGCGCAGCGCGACCGCACGCTGAGGCGCCTTCTCAATCCCCGCAACTGGCTGCGCATACTGTCCGGCGGGATCGATGTGAAGGGTGCGCTGAAAACCCTGTTCAGCAAGAATACCGCACCGGAAAGCGCCCTCTCCGCGCGCCTCGTCGCCGCGATCAATGCGTTTCCGGGGCCCGTCCTCGTGCCGCTCTCACGCGGCGACGCAACGGCAGAGGCTTTCGCGGCGCTGCTCCCCGCGCTCGGCGGGCACGTCCATCCCGTATGGCTTGAAAATGCCGATCACACGCTGACCCGGCCGGAGGCACGTCAGGCGCTGTTCGCCGCCATCACGGACTGGCTCGCCAAATAGCATCGCGCCGGGATGGACCAGCCACCCCGGCGCGAAACTCAGCGATCAAGCGACGCTTCAGGCCTTGCGGCGACGCGCCACCGCGGCGAGCGCGAGACCAAGGCCGAGCAGGCCGAGCGCACCCGGCTCCGGAACGTCCGTCACCGGCGTGCCGTCACCCTTGTCCTTGAAGAAGCCGACCGTGTGGTTGTCGGATTCATACCCGGCACCGCCCGGCGCCTGGATGAACTCGATGCGGTCGAACGTGCCGCCGTCATAGAAGAAGTTCAGGAAAACGTAGGGTTCGCCCGAATTCTGGCCCGTCACCGGGTGGCCCCAGTAGTCGGGCTGGCCGCTGACGAGCGCGAGGACGTTCACGGGGGCGAAGGAGAAGACCTCCGAACCGCCGCTGTAGAACTTCACCGTGTTGCCGGCATCGAGCGCCGACAGCCAGTAGCCGAAATAGTTGACGCCGGTGCTGCCCGACTGGGTGATGTCGATCGAGTAGCTCAGCGTGCCGTAGCCGAGGCCGGCAACCGCATAGTCCGAACCGCCGTCGCCGCCATACTGGTTCGCGCCGATGACCTTCACGTCCTTATAGGTCAGCTCGATGGTGTTGCCGTCGTAGGTGAACGACGAGGTGAAGTCCGTCTGTCCGGCCTTCCCGTCGAACGTCTCGACGCCATAATAGTCAAACGTCGCCGTCGTGGTCGTCGCACCCGCCGCTTCGTAAGATACGCTCATCGTTGCAGCCTGCGCGGTCGACGCCGCAAGCAGAAGAGCCGCTCCACCGATCATCTTGATGTTCATCGCAACACAACTCCTGATCCTTGCATTGCGAAAACAATAAGCAACGCGCGTGCCAATCCTCCGATTCCGAGCGAAAACCAGAAGTCAAATGGTTAACCGTAACGTTACAGAAACGAATGTGTAAAGATTTCCGACGGTACGTCTCTGTCGAAAGCCGTGATGCTTCCAAGCCTTCACGTTGCTTAGGCGTGGCCCACGAAAAGACCCTCGACACCGGTCGACGCTTCACAAAAAGGACTGTTGAGATGGTAGCGGAGGAGGGACTTGAACCCCCGACACGCGGATTATGATTCCGCTGCTCTAACCAACTGAGCTACTCCGCCCCGAAGACCTGTTCGGCCCGAAAGCGGGGGTCATATAGGCGTGGGGGCTGCCCCGGTCAATCGTCCGCGCAGCATGGTTGCACTAGGCCCCGGCGCTGGCTAAGCCGTGCGCCACTGTGGCGGCGGACTGCGGGGAGAGATCGGCCGATGACATCGCGCTCGTTCGTGTTCGCCGAGGGTTTTCATTCAAGCAAGGCCAACGCAATGCAGGACTGGACGCTTCTCATCCACGGCGGTGCCGGCGGGATGGAGCGCGGCAAGATGACAGCGGAACAGGACGCCGCACAGCGCGCCGGCCTTTCCGCGGCGCTGAAAGCGGGCAAGGTCGTGCTGGCTTCCGGGGGCAGCGCGCTCGATGCCGTGGAAGCCGCCGTGAAGGTTCTTGAAGACGACCCCGGCTTCAATGCGGGGCGCGGATCGGTGTTTACCTACGAAGGCGTCAACGAACTCGACGCCGCCATCATGGACGGGCGAAACCGTGCAGCGGGCGCGGTCGCCGGCCTCACGCGCACGCGCAATCCGATCAGCGCCGCGCGCGCGGTGATGGAAAAGAGCCCCCACGTGATGCTGCAGGCCCCCGGTGCGGACCGGTTCGCGCGCGAGCGCGGCCTCGATCAGGTCGATCCGGCGTACTTCCGCACCGAAGAACGCTGGCAGCAGCTTCAGAAGATGAAGGAAAACGCCAAGACCGGCGCAGCGTTCGACGCCGAGGTGAAGTACGGCACCGTGGGCGCGGTCGCGAAAGACGTGCACGGCAACCTCGCCTCCGCCACCTCCACCGGCGGGCTCACCGGCAAACGCTGGGGCCGTGTCGGCGATTCGCCGGTCATCGGCGCGGGCACCTATGCGGACAACCGCGGCTGCGCCGTTTCCGCGACGGGCTCCGGCGAGTTCTACATCCGTGTCGGCGCCGCGCACGAAATCTGCGCGCGGATGCGCTTCGGCAAGGAAGACGTGCAGGCGGCGACAGACGCGGTGCAGGCCGAGGTGAAGGCACTCGGCGGCGCCGGCGGCGTCATCGCGGTCGCGCCGGACGGCACTTCGGCCTTTTCCTTCAACACGCCCGGCATGTATCGCGGGCGGGCAACCTCCGGCGGTGCGTTCGCCGTTCATATCTATGGGGATGAGAAATGAGCACGAGCGACGTTCTGATTGTGGGCGCGGGACAGGCCGCCGCCCAGGCCGCCATCAGTCTGCGGATGGCAAACTTCACCGGCACCATTACGATGGTCGGCGCCGAAGCGGTTCCGCCCTACGAGCGCCCGCCGCTCTCCAAGGACTATCTCGCCGGCGAAAAGGAAGCCGCCCGGCTGCTTCTCCGCCCCGAGGCGTTCTGGGCCGACAAGGACGTGACGCTGCATCTCGGCACGCGTGTCGCCGCGGTGAACCCGGAAGCGCGCACCGTCACCACCGATGCGGGCGAGCATCTCGGCTACGGCGATCTCATCTGGGCAGCGGGCGGCAGTCCGCGCCCCCTGCCCCTGCCCGGCGCCGATAGCCACAACGTCCACATGATCCGCACGATCGCCGACGTCGATGCGCTCCGTGCCGACCTTGAAGGCGGCGGGCCTGTGGTGATCATCGGCGGCGGCTACATCGGCCTCGAAGCGGCTGCCGTTCTCGTCAAACAGGGCCACAAGGTCACGCTGCTCGAAGCGCTGCCGCGCGTGCTCGCGCGCGTCGCCGGAGAGACGGTCTCCCGCTTCTATGAAGAAGAGCACCGCGCCCACGGCGTCGACCTGCGCCTCTCCGCCGCCATCGAGGCGCTGGAAACCGATGCCGGCCGCGTCACCGCCGTGCGCCTCGCAGGCGGCGAACGGCTGCCTGCGGCCGCCGTCATCGTCGGCATCGGCCTCATGCCATCGGTCGAGCCGCTCCTCGCGGCAGGCGCGAGCGGCGGCAACGGTGTCGATGTCGACGCCTTCTGCCGCACCGCCCTGCCCCACATCTACGCGATCGGCGACTGTGCGGCGCATGAAAACCGCTTCGCGGAAGGCGCGCGCATTCGCCTCGAATCGGTGCAGAACGCAGTCGATCAGGCGAAAACCGCCGTCGGCGCCATCCTCGGCGATCCGCAGCCCTACACGGCGACACCGTGGTTCTGGTCCAACCAGTATGATCTTCGCCTGCAAACCGTGGGCCTCTCCACGGGCCACGATGCCACCGTGCTGCGCGGCAATCCGGGCGCACGCAGTTTCAGCCTTATCTATTTGAAGGGTGGCCGGGTCATCGCGCTCGATTGCATCAGTGCGGCGAAGGATTTCATTCAGGGGCGCGCGCTGGTGGAGAAAGGGGCGGTCATCGATCCGGCCCGCCTCGCCGACGCAGGCACACCGCTGAAGGAGCTCCTGGCCGCATCATAGGGGGACTTTCACCTTGACCATGCCAGCGCTGTTTCGCGGGCGGCTTTCGATCCCGGTGATCGGGTCGCCGCTGTTCATCATCTCGAACCCGGATCTCGTCATCGCGCAGTGCCGCGCGGGCGTCGTCGGCAGCTTTCCGTCGCTGAACGCGCGGCCACTGCCGCAGTTCGAGGAATGGCTGCAGCGCCTTTCGAGCGAACTCACGGAGAAGGACGCCCCCTACGCGGTCAACCTCATCGTTCACAAGTCGAACGACCGGCTGATGGACGACCTCGCGCTCTGCGTGAAATACAAGGTGCCGCTCATCATCACCTCGCTCGGCGCGCGCGAGGACGTGAACGCCGCGATTCACAGCTACGGCGGCCTCGTCTTCCACGACGTCATCACCAACGCCTTTGCGAAGAAGGCCATCGAAAAGGGCGCGGACGGCCTCATTCCGGTCGCTGCGGGCGCAGGCGGCCATGCCGGCACGCTCTCCCCCTTCGCGCTCGTTCAGGAAATTCGCGAATGGTTCGACGGGCCGATCGCGCTTTCCGGCTCCATCGCAACCGGCAGCGCGGTGCTCGCCGCAGAAGCGATGGGCGCCGATTTCGGCTATATCGGCTCAGCCTTCATCGCCACCACCGAAGCGCGCGCCGATGAACGCTACAAGCAGATGATCGTCGAAAGCCGCGCGTCGGACATCGTCTACTCGAACCTCTTCACCGGCGTGCACGGCAACTACCTCGCCCCGTCCATCGTGAACGCCGGCCTCGATCCCGCGAACCTGCCCGTCAGCGACCCTTCGAAGATGGACTTCGGCAGCGGCGGCAACACCGGCGCCAAGGCGTGGAAGGACATCTGGGGCTGCGGCCAGGGCATCGGCGCGGTAAAGGCCGTGCTGCCCGCCGCCGAGCTCGTCGCGCGCCTGAAACGCGAATACGACGCCGCGAAAGAGAAACTCTGCGCGGCCTGAACCGTTCTTTTTGACGCGACTCAAGAAACCGCCACGCCGCTGTGGCATGGTTGGTTCCGGAACGAACCGCGACTCGAAGGCAAGGATCGGAAGCGCACGATGGAACTCACGATTTCGCTCGAAGACGTATGCCGCATCGTTTTGAGGGCTCGCGAGTACGACGCGCAGGTCCCCGCGGTCGACCCCGATGACAGCTCAAACATGGCCGACGACAAGGCCGTGGACGTTCTCGAGGACTCCTCGAATACCTCTGTCGAGGAAGAGCTTCGCAGCATGATCGAGGACCTGAACGACGACGAGCAGGTCGAGCTCTACACGCTCATGCTGATCGGTGCGGGCGATTACGACCCAGCCGAATGGGACGAAGCCCTCGCCACCGTCACCGACGAGATCCCCGACATCCCCGACGCACTCATGCGCACCCCAATGCTGGCCTCACTGCTGGAAACAGGGCTGGCGGCGTTCGGACTGGACTGCGACGGGATGGGGACGGCGGGTTAGCCGCCGCGGGGACACAACAAGTCCTAACCCAATCTTTACCTTAATGGCTTACCGGAATTGTAGAACTTCTGCTTGACCGGAGCCATTCGTGACATCTCAGCAACTTGGCGGACCCACCGTCTACCTGTCGGTTGTCATCCCCTGTTTCAATGAATTCGAGTGCTTGGATGCTCTCTATGAACGCGTCAGCGCCACTTGCCGGGCAGCGGTGGAAAGCAATTACGAGATCCTACTTATAAACGATGGCTCAAAGGATCGAACGTGGGAAAAGATCGCAGCTTATGCGGATAAAGATCCTGCAATCGTTGGTGTCAATCTCTCGCGCAACTATGGTCACCAATTGGCTTTGACGGCAGGTCTCAACCTGTGCCGTGGAGAACGCGTGCTAATCCTCGATGCGGATCTCCAGGATCCACCGGAACTGCTTGGCGAGATGATGGCAAAAATGGATGCAGGCTTCGACGTTGTCTACGGACAGCGTGAAGAGCGTCAGGGAGAAACGCTTTTCAAGCGCGGTACCGCCGCCCTCTTTTATCGGTTTCTGTCGCGCCTTGTGGATATCGACATACCACAGGACACAGGTGATTTTCGCCTGATGTCGCGCAAAGCCCTCGATCATTTAAATGCGATGCCCGAACACTACCGTTTCGTGCGCGGACTGGTGAGCTGGCTTGGCTTTCGTCAGACATCGGTACGGTACAGTCGTGCCGAACGTTTCGCCGGGACGACCAACTATCCTTTGTCGAAAATGATCCGGCTGGCTTTTGATGCGATCACGGCATTTTCGATCTCGCCGCTTCGCATCGCATCTCATGTCGGCATCATATTGGGCCTTCTTTTCATGCTGTTTCTTGGCGGCGTCCTTTATTCTTGGGCCAACGGAGACGTTGTACCGGGTTGGACGAGCATCGTAACGATTGTTCTACTCGTAGGCAGCATTCAGCTGATTACGCTCGGCATCATGGGCGAATATGTTGGACGAACCTATATGGAATCGAAACGGCGACCACTCTTCATAGTTGATGAAGTGCGCAAACTATCGGCGTCTTCAATGACTTCTTCACCAGTTCATAGTCTTCAGGCGCGCATCGGGATTTCAAACTATGACCGAGGCTGAATTCGATGTGCACGCCGATACCTATCGCCGACAGCACGCAGATAGCGTCCGGCTGGCGGGTGAAGATCTCGATTACTTTGCCGCATACAAGATCGAGCATGTGGCATCGGTGCTAGCGCGTGCTGGCCAATCGCCCCGAACAATTCTCGATTTCGGTGCCGGGATCGGCAATTCTTATACACCGCTTCGGCAGACGTTTCCCGATAACCGTATTGTTTCCCTGGACGTATCTGAAGGATCCCTCTCCGTCTGTCGCAAGCTACACCCCGATGCCGAGACATGTCTCTATGATGGCCGGAAGCTTCCGTTCGATGATGGCACATTCGATCTCGCGTTTACCGCATGTGTTTTCCATCATATCGATGCATCGGAGCACATCGGGTTGCTTGGGGAAATCCGAAGAGTTCTACGTACCGGGGGGCGGTTTTTCCTGTTCGAGCACAATCCGCTAAACCCGTTGACTCGGCACGCTGTTCGCACTTGCCCCTTCGACGAACACGCTGTGCTCATCGCTGGACGTGAAATGATGCGACGGACATCAGCTGCAGGCTTTTCCACATCAAGACTGCAGTATCAGTTGTTCTTCCCCGGCCCCCTTGCCGCCCTCCGACCTCTGGAGAACGCACTACGCTGGCTCCCCCTGGGCGCTCAATACTCCCTGGAATGCTGTCGATGACCCCGACCAGTATGCAGGTTGCAAGGTTTGGCATTGTCGGCTTACTAAATACTGCCCTTGGCTATCTTATCATACTTACGGGGCTGGCCCTGGGATGGGGCGACATACTCGCCAATGCCGCCGGATATGCGGTCGGCCTCCTGCTTAGTTTCCATCTAAACCGCCGCTGGACGTTTGCAGCCGCATCGCAAAGCACTTCCCGACAGTGGCCGCTCTTTGCTCTGGTCGTGCTCGCCGCTTACACATGTAATCTTCTAATCATTCTCGTCGGCGCTCACTTCGGATTCCGTGAGTCCCCGATTTTACAGTTTGTCGCTATCATCACCTACTCGGTGGTGTTTTTCCTCCTTTCGAAGACTGTGGTGTTCATCGATCAATCTGATGCCATGTTGCGAGGAACCAGCATTACGATTCCGCTCCTTGTCGTGATGACAGGTGCGGCGCTAATGCTGTTACCAACCTTGCCGCTCGGACATGATGTTTACTGGCAGTTCTGGATTGCAAGGCAGCTTCTCAACGGCGCCGAACTGTATCGGGATATCCTCGAGATAAATCCCCCGCTCTGGTTCTGGGCTGCATCTCTGATTACGAAGGTTGCCACAGCCGTTGACGTTGACCCTCTACGACTTCTTGTCCAGCTGATCATTCTATGGTCTGCCGCGGCCACATCGATATTCGTGAAGTTTGTATCCCCAGATACTCAGTACCAGGCTACGCTCCTCACGATTGCGACATTTTCGGCTCTCCTTCTTTTGCCGATAGGCGACTTTGCCCAGCGCGAACATCTCGCACTCATTGCAGCCGTTCCCTACGCAGCACTTATCGCAGCTCGGGAGGAAAAGCGGGCGATCAATCCTTGGCTTGTAGCCTTTGTAGGCATCGGAGCTGCATTTGGCTTCGCGCTGAAGCATTACTTTGTCGCCGTACCCTTACTGCTGGAGCTTTGGCTCTTGTATCGGCTGCGCAGAACGTGGCGCCCCTTTCGCACTGAGACTGTAATTCTCGGCACCGCTGCTGTGGGATACATCTTTGCCATCATATTCACATCCAGAGACTTCCTGGACGTCATCGTACCAATGGTTGCACTCGCCTACGATGATTTCGCACTGTCTCCGATCAAAATTCTCCTATCGAAGTACACATTAATTTGGTTCGTCGGAGTTATTGCTATTTTTTCGGTATTTCGCACCAACAGGACCTTATTCGAACGCGCCATTTTGCCATCAGCACTCTTGTCCTTTGCAGGATTTTCTCTGTCTTATTTTTTTCAAGGCAAGGGCTGGGGCTACCATGCCGCACCGGCGACGAGTTTGCTTTTTGTTGCCTTAGCCATACTTCTAGTCGGCAAGCCTGGTATTTTCAAAAACGCTCGACAACACCCGCTTCTGATTTTCGCTCTCCTTTTGCCAGTCATTGTGGTGGGTTTGAGAGGGCCCTATAAAGTAGCAACCGGAAAACAGACGGTTGCACTTCTTCAAAGCGCTCCTGCGGGGACGAACGTCGCTGCCTTTCTGGTAAATCCCAGCCTTGTCTGGCCTGCGATCGAACAAGCCAAACTGAAGTGGTCATTGCGCTACTATGCGTTCTGGATGCTGCCGACGATCACTTCCGAAGATAGAAGAGGTGAACAGGATCTAGAGCTTCTGGGCAAGCATATTATCACACAAACTCTCAATGATATCGCCTGCAATCCACCTTTATACATCGTAGTTGATACTCAAACTACACTAAATAATATAGAATACAATATATCGACTCCGCTTGAATTTCTAAAAAGCGACCTAAAATTTAGAAAATTTTTCGACAATTACTATAAAATTATATTACAAGATGAAAGATTAGAAACTTATGTTTTAAATTATAATAATATAGAAATATTAAAAGAATGTAGAAACATATTTTAGAGAATAATAATGATAATTAATAAGATAAATTTTTCTAAAAAATATGCATTTTTAGTTTTATTTTTCTTAATTTCTACATTTTCAATATCAAATATTTATGTAAATAGTGAGCAAGATATATATTACTGGGATTGGGGTAATTATTATAAATTATACTTAAAATTTATGGAAAATTTTTGGAGCGGTAATTTTGAATGGCTGAATTGGCTGGTCAATTCAATTAGAGTAGATTCTTACAATCTTTCAAGCATAACCTTTTTAGCGCCATTTTACCTATTTTTCGGACCAAATCGTTTTGGATACATATTAGGCATATCAACCCTCTATATGCTTCCCGCTATGGCTATTAGCTTGGCCCTATGTCGCCGCGCCATTCTGGAAAGCTCAAAGGCGCAAGCTGTTTCCGGACACATCTTCACTTCTCTGACGATTATCACCTTTTTATTTCCAGTCTTCTGGGCTCCAACTCTCCGGGGCATGCCGGACGTCATCGGCTTGATACCGTTGGGAGTCGCAACCCTCATATTCCTTCGCTCCAAAGGACTAACCGAGAATCCGCTTCGCAGCGGTCTCGCTTTTGGCACGCTTCTATGGACGGCATTCCTGTTTCGCCGCTGGTATGCCTTTGCGGTCATCGGGTCTTTTACCGCCGGCGCACTCATTATTTTGCTTATCCTTTTGACCCTTAAAAGCCGAAAGGACACCCTGAAAGCCGGTGCAAACGGTTTCGGTCGAGCCGGGTTCACGGTTGCCGCGTGCCTTATAGCCTTCCAACTGCCATTGGTTCGGGAAATACTCACCAGTTCCTACGGAGACTTATACGTTGCGTATCAACAGCCTTTCTTCAAACAGGCCGGCACGCTTCTTCTTAATCTGAGCATCCCTTTTTGCCTGTTGTTTATGCTCGGAACCGTATTCGCCTTGAAGGAAGGAAATCGCACGACCCAATTTTGTTCATTGGCTTCTATCATCACCTATCTACTCTTCGCGCAGACCCAAGCCCCCGGCATTCAGCACCTTTTGCCGATCTTCTTTTGGACCTTGCCAGCCATAGCACTTGCCTATGCAAGGATCACCATATACCTGTCACCGAACTGGCGATGGCCTTTCGCTATGCTCGCAATTCTCTGGAGCATAGCCAACTTCGCCGTCGTATTCGCTCCTGGCGTCCGGGCGGCTTTGGCTCCGGCAGGATTTCTTTTTTCCAGCCAACAGTTCCTGCCACTCAGACTTGAAAAACCTGAAGATTATTTTCGCCTCATAAGTGATACTCGGCAACATCTCCAGCAGAACGAAAAAATTGCGATCTTTGCGTCAGGTTTCAACCTTTCAGACTCATTGCTCGCATCACTCAGCCCGGAGCTAAAACCTTCCATTGCCTGGATTTCGCAAGTCGATGCGCGCGACGGCTTCGCACTCGCACCTTTACGGGCCGAATATGCTATCGTAGCGGATCCGGTCGCGCTTCATTTGCCAGCACAACACCAACAAGTCGTGTCAGTGGTTGCCACGGATCTCATCGACGGCGGCCCGCTATCGAATGGCTATCGCCTTATTAAAGGCCCGTATTTTCTGGATGGTTGTAAAGCCTACCTCTTCAAAAGAGTGCAGCCCCTCACCGACTCCGAAATCCGCCTGTTGGAAGCGACGCTAAGATCTCGCTACCCGAATTGGTCGTGGGATGGCGCAAACAGAATCTACAGATCAAAAGCATCTTGATTGGATGGTGAGCCCCGCTGTTTCCTAACCAGAAACTTTCTAGGGTCCAAACCCAATTAGCCTCTTGAAAATCTGCGTTCACATTGATTCAGGGAGTCTCCGCTGAGGCAGGAGGCTGTTGGGAATGTCGCGTTCGTTGTTCTGGTTGTCGGATGAAGCGTGGACGGCGATTGAGCCGCACTTGCCGAAGAACCAGCCCGGAGCGCGGCGTGTCGATGATCGCAGGGTGATCTCGGGCATCATCCACATGCTCAAGTGTGGTGGCCGCTGGGCGGATTGCCCGTCTGAATACGGCCCTTCGACGACGGTCTATAATCGCTGGAACCGGTGGAGCCGCCGGGGCATCTGGACGCGTATCCTGGCGGCGCTGACCGAGGAGGGCTGGATCGCTGAGACCGGCCAGATCGATAGCAGCTATATCAAGGCTCACCGCTCTGCCGGTGGCGCAAAAGGGGGGCGCGGGCCAATGCCATTGGCATCTCGCGTGGCGGCAGGACAACGAAGATCCACGCGCTCGTCGATGTTCTTGGGCGACCACTCCGCCTCGTCCTGACGCCCGGCAACACGTCGGATGTGAAGGGCGCAGACCTGCTGATCGGCGAGACCATCGGCATGAAGCGGGTGATCGCCGACCGGGGTTACGATGCCAACCGCATCAGGGCTGCCTTGCGCGAACAAGGCACTATCCCTGTCATCCCCGGTCGTCGTAATCGAAAGCGCCCGATCCAGTATGACGAACGCCGCTATAAAGATCGCTGGCGCGTTGAGGCCATGTTCTGTCGCCTGAAGGACTTCCGGCGCATCGCCACCCGTTACGACAAGCTCGCCCGGAACTTCCTGTCAGCCGTAAGCCTCGCTGCCGCTGTCGCCTTCTGGCTTTGATTGAGTCTCGACCCTAGTCAAAGGTCAGTTCCCTGCCGATTGAACTACGGGTCATTACCGAAGTAGTTCGTCAATTTGCATGCGAGGGCTATTACTGAACGATTGTCACAAGGGCGCAAGGCTTCTAACGGCACAAGCCTCGAGCACTTCCCCCACGAAGGCTTGGTTGATAAACGCTCTTCAGTTAGCTGCTGCTGAAGCGGAAAAATACCGCTCCACACCCCACCACACCGCATACGTCCCCGCAAAGGCGACGAGCCCGTCCACGGCGTAATGCCAGCCGAGGTGGATTGAGCCCACGAACGTCGTGAGCGCGAAGAGCGAAGCGATGAGACCCGCCACGCGTCCGATCCGGAACGCGAGCAGCACGTAGAGGAAGGCGATCGCGTTGTGGAGCGAGGGCATTGCCGAAATGCCCATCGAGAAGGCGATCGTGTCCGTCTCGTGCGCGGTCCAGAGCATGGTCTGCCAGTGCAGCGCGCCAAGGCCGCTGCCGTCGTTGGCCTTCAGCGCCGCGTCGATCGCAGTGAGCCTTTCCATCAGCCCGGCGAACTCCGGTGCGGAGGGAGAGGCCAGCGCCGCGAGGAAGCATGGCCCCGCAGAGCTGCCGATGTAGGCGCCGAACACGCCGAGCACGATCCAGATCGCCGTGAAATTCAGGAAGAAGCGCGCACGCTCGGCGCCCGGCGCGATGAGCGCGAAATAGCCGATCGCCACGGAAAGCCCGAACACCCACAGCGTGTAAAGGCGATCGATCACCAGCGTTGCATCGGCCGAGCCGAAGAGCGCGTGCGTCAGCTCCCACGGCTGTCGACCCAGGAACAGCAGCTTGTCGGCCGCGGCAAACAGGTCGTCGAGATAAAACGGCATGATGTGCGGGATCTGCATTTTCAGCATACCCATCGCTGCGAACAGCACTGGCATCAGCGCGAGCGGCAGCAGCCGCGAGACGAGCCCACTTGTATCCTGAAGCTGCGCGCGCAGCGAAACCACCATGCTGGACAGCGGCTGTGCCTCCCCGGAGAGCAGCGCGCGGATCAAATGATAGAGAAGCCCCAGCGACACAACGAGCGGAACCGCGCGCAGCGCCTTGCCCATGTAGTCGGCAACCAGCGCGGCCGTGGAGGCTCCGTTCCACTGCGCCACCACCTCGGAAACGCCATAGATTCCGGCGACCATCAGAAACAGCGGCGCAAGCCATGCCCATTCCTCACGCGCGATGGAAAACGGCTTTCCGAGAACAGCGTACATGGGCGCCCGATCGATACCTGCTGGTGTGACCAGCCCTATACAGAAGGCATTAACGATACGTGGAAGCGGCAGTCTCCAGTGCGACCGCCCCCGGGCACATTACGACACCGTTCCAATAACATGTTGATAATACGTCGCATGTGTGCGAGCAGCCGAGCCGCGCGAGTTTCTTATTCTCGCGTTGTTTACATCCCAGTTTGACTGGCCCGGCCGTCCCAGCGGTCGGGCCAATTTTTTCCGTATTGCCGGGCTGCAGACACCAGGAATCGAAAATCGGAAGAAACTGTGATGGTGAGCCCTGCTGGATTCGAACCAGCGACCTACTGATTAAAAGTCAGTTGCTCTACCGACTGAGCTAAGGGCCCATGCGCCATGCGGCGTGTGCGGGGCTGATCTATGGAGCGCGGGGGCTTCGGTCAACCGTTTCTGAGACGGGCGTGCATCTGGCGCACGGTGAGGCCGATGACAGGATGCCTCCAGTCCGGCACGACAGTCAGCATAGGGGCCAGCACGAAGTCCCGGAGGTGCATGGATCGGTGCGGCGCGGCGACGCCTCGCGACTGCCGCCAAAGCAATCGCCCCGGCCATACGCCAGCGCCCCATGCGATGAGGTCGAGATCGAGCACGCGCGCGCCCCAGCGCCGCCCGCCGCGCCGTCCGAAGCCACGCTCCACGGCCTTCAGCGCCACGACGATCTCCGGCGGTGTCAGCACCGTCGATGACGTCATGACGGCGTTCGCATAGTCGCGCCCACCCGGCCCCACGGCCCGCGTGCCGAGGATCGGCGACACGGCAGCGGCTGGAAACCCGGCCTCGCCAAGCGCCTTCACCGCGGCGCGCACGACGCCGGCCGGGCGTCCGTGCCGCCCGTGCGGGCGGTTCGATCCGATGGCGATCACGATGGATGTCTCGGCGGGTGTTGCGGCGGTTGCTAAGGCCATGCGCGCCGCTTAATCGGAAAGCCATGTTCATGGAAAGCCCGCTTCCCCAAACCGAGCCGCCGCGCGACTGCCCGCGCTGCCCGCGCCTTGCCGATTTCCGCGCCGAATGCCGCGCCGAATACCCCGATTGGTGGAATGCCCCCGTCCCCGCCTTCGGCGATCCCGACGCATGGCTCGGCATCATCGGCCTTGCGCCCGGCAAGCACGGCGCGAACCGAACCGGGCGGCCGTTCACGGGCGATTATGCGGGCGATCTTCTCTATGCGACGCTGGACAAGTTCGGGCTGTCGACCGGCACCTATGCCGCCGATCCGAACGACGGCCTCCGCCTGAAGGGCGCGATCATCATCAACGCGGTGAAGTGCCTGCCGCCCGAAAACAAGCCGACGCCCGAGGAAATGAACACCTGCCGGCCCTTCCTTGAAACGCAGATCGCCGCGCTGCCCCGCGCGCGCGCGTTCATCGCGCTCGGCCTCATCGCGCACCAGTCGACCCTGCGCAGCTTCGGGCTCAAACCCTCGCATCACAAGTTCGGGCACGGCGCGCGCCATGCGTTGCCGGGCGGGCGCATCCTGTTCAACAGTTACCACTGCTCGCGTTACAACACGAACACCGGACGGCTCACCGCGCCGATGTTCGAGGACGTCTTCCGCATGGCAATGAACGAGGCCGCATAACCCCATGCCCTTCTCGATCGTGGATCTCGATCAGGGGAACGCGCGCTGGCTGCAATGGCGGAGCGGCGGTCTGGGCGCCTCGGATGCGCCTGCCGTGATGGGCGAGAATCCTTGGAAAAGCCGCAAGCGCCTGCTCAAGGAAAAGGTGGATGCGATGGCGGGCGTCGTCTCGCACTGGCGCGGCAATGCGGCAATGTCGCGGGGGAACGCGCTGGAGCCGGAAGCGCGGCGGCTCTATGCGGGCCATACCGGCCACAGCGTCGCGCCGGCCTGCCTTCAGAGCAATCGCTACGAATGGCTGCGCGCCAGCGTCGACGGCATCTGCTTTACCGCGGGCGCTGTCGTCGAGATCAAGTGCGGCGACAAGGCCTACGCCTACAGCACCGAAAAGCGCGCCGTGCCGCGCTACTACTACGGCCAACTCCAGCACATCCTCGCCGTCACCGGCTATGCGCAGATCGATTTCTGGTGCTGGGTGCCCGGCCGCGCGCCGCAGCACATCGTGGCCGCGCGCGATGAGGCCTATATCGACCGGATGCTCGATACCGAGGCCGCGTTCTGGGACGAGGTGCTGGCGGGGTAAGCCCCCTCAGATATCCTGCGCCAGCCGCCCGTAGAGCTCCGGCCGCCGGTCCCGGAAGAAGCCGAACGCGGCGCGGTGTTTCTTCACGCGCTCCAGATCGATTTCCGCCGTCAGCACGCCCGTTTCCGCTGCGCCGAACTCCGCAACGAAATCGCCGCGCTCGTCGGTGATGAAGCTATGCCCGTAAAAGCTCATCGCGTCCTCGCTGCCGATTCGGTTCGCGGCCACGACGGGCACCACATTCGAAACCGCGTGGCCGATCATCGCCCGCCGCCACAGTCGCGAGGTGTCGAGTTCCTCCGCCGCCGGTTCGTCGCCTATGGCGGTGGGGAAGAACAGCACGTCCGCGCCCATCAGCATCATCGCGCGCGCGGTTTCGGGATACCACTGGTCCCAGCAGACGCCGACGCCCACCGTGCCGTACTTCGTCGGCCACACCTTGAAACCGGTGTTGCCGGGCCGGAAATAGAATTTCTCCGTATAGCCGGGGCCGTCCGGGATATGGCTCTTGCGGTAGGTGCCCATCACCTTGCCGCTGTCGTCGATCATCGCGAGCGTATTGTAATAGTGCGGCCCGTCCGCCTCGAAAAAGCTCGTCGGGATATAGACCTTCAGCTCGGCGGCGAGCTTCTGCATGGCCAGCACCGACTGATGCTCGGCTACCGGCTTCGCCGTCGCGAAAAAACGCTCATGCTGCACCTGGCAGAAATACGGCCCTTCGAAGAGCTCGGGCGGCAGGATGATCTTCGCACCCTTCCCCGCCGCCTCGCGCACCAGATCGCTGACGCACGCGATATTGCTGTCGATGTCACCCCCGAGCGGAAGCTGAAGCGCGGCGACGTTCATGGTGCTCATAGGGCGGGAACCTGCTGCGTGATGCAATGGAAGGAGCCGCCGCCGGTCAGGATATGGCTGGCCGGAAGCCCCACCGCCTTGCGGCCGGGAAACAGCGCCTGCACGGCGGCCACGGCGGCTTCGTCGTTCGGCTGGCCATAGATGGGTACGATCACCTTCTTGTTGGTGATCAGGAAGTTCATGTAGCTCGCCGGGATCGCCTCGCCGTCCACATCGAGAAGGCCGGGCGACGGAATCGTTTTCACCTCAAGCCCCGCAGCCTCCAGCGTCCGCCGCGCTTCGGCATAGGCATCGGCGTTCGGATCATCCGCGCCCGCAGCCTCCGGAACCACGACGACACCCTCGGCGACGAAGCGCGCGAGGTTGTCGACATGCCCGTCCGTATGGTCGTTCAGAAGCCCGTCGCCGAGCCAGATCACGGTGTCGAGCCCGAGATCGGCAGCCAACCGCGCCTCGATCTCTGCCTGCGACAGATCGGGATTACGGTTCGGATTGAGCAGGCACTGCCGCGTCGTCACCACGCGGCCCGTGCCGTCCGGCTCGATCGCGCCGCCTTCAAGCACCCAGTCGTGCCGTGCGAGCGCCGCGCCCTGCGTTTCAGCGACGAACTCGGCGACCGTGTCGTCGCCTTCCAGCTCATACTTGCCGCCCCAGCCGTTGAAGCGGAAACCCGCCGCGCTGCCGTCCGAAAGGAACAGCGGGCCGGTGTCGCGCAGCCAGATGTCGCCGAACTTGCGCTGGTGGATGCGCACGGAGGGGTGATCGGCGAGCGCGAGCCGCGCCGTCGCCTCCGCCTCGGGACCGTCGACGAGAAGCTCGACGGGCTCGCCGCCGTCCGCGATGATCGCGGCCACCATCGCGGCGACCTCGGCCTGCGCAGGCTCGAGGTCTTCCTGCCACAGCGAGGCGTCGGAGGGCCACGCCGTCCAGATCGCGGCGTGCGGCGCCCATTCGGCGGGCTGACGTTTCATGAATTCTCCTCTTGCGCGAAGCCGGTTTCGTCGGCGGCTCTGCCACTCGAACCCTCCCCGGGCAACGCTGTTCCCTTGAACCCCTGTGCCACCACGTACCATTCGGACGAATCCTTGCGGCTCGCGGGTGGTTTCGAGTGCTTCACCGTGCGGAAATTGCGTTTCAGCTCCGCGACAAGCGCATGGTCTGCACCGCCCGCCAGCACCTTGGCGACAAACGTGCCGCCGTGGGCAAGAATCTCACACGCGAAATAGAGCCCCGCCTCCACCAGCGCCATCGTACGCAGGTGGTCGGTCTGCTTGTGGCCGATGGTGTTCGCCGCCATGTCCGACAGCACGAGGTCGGCCGCCCCGCCAAGCGCCGCCTTCAGCGCACCCGGCGCTTCATCGGCAAGGAAATCCATCTGCAGGAAGGTCACGCCCGCCAGCGGCTCCATTTCCAGAAGGTCGATGCCCACCACCGCCGCCTTCGGATGCTTCTCGCGCAGCACCTGGCACCAGCCGCCGGGCGCAGCGCCCAGGTCCACCACCCGGCGCACGCCGCGCAGAAAATGGTACTTCTCGTCGAGTTCCAGCAGCTTGAACGCCGCGCGCGAGCGATAACCCTGCGATTTCGCCGCCTTCACATAGGGATCGTTGAGTTGCCGCTCGATCCAGCGCGTCGAGGCCGCCGATCGCCGCCGCGCCGTCTTCACCCGCACCTTGCCGCCCACGGAGCGGCCCCCGATACCGTTTGCCATGCTAAAGCCTGTGACCGTCGCGCCGCATCAGCGTGCGGAGGATGCCCTCGCGGATGCCGCGGTCGGCAACGCACACCTCTCGCGCCGGGAACATCGCAAGGATGGCGTCAAGGATGGCGCATCCCGCGATGATAAGGTCGGCGCGCTCGTTGCCGATGCAGGCGAGCGCGGCGCGTTCAGCGTGCGCCATGCGGGAGAGCGAAACGCCCACCTCGCGAAGCGCTGCGGCGGGTACGCTGCAGCCATCGACCCTGCGCCGGTCGTAATGCGCGAGGCCGAGGTGCAGGCTCGCAAGCGTGGTGATCGTGCCCGATGTGCCCAGAAGCTGCAGCGCTTCCGGGCTGCACGGCGGATGCAGATGTTCGCGCGCGCCCGCAAGATGCTCGGTCACGCGCGCGATCATCCGCTCATAGGCGGCCTCGCGTTCCTGGGCGGTCTCGAAATGCGTCGGCTCCGTTTCGGTGAGCGACACGACGCCCCACGGCACGCTCGCCCAGCTCACGATCCGCTCGCGCCCGCCCGCGCCGATCTCGACAAGGATGATCTCGGTGCTGCCGCCGCCGATGTCGAAAACGAGCGCGTGGCCCCCGCTGCGGTCGAGCAGCGTCTGGCAGCCGAGCACGGCGAGCCGGGCTTCCTCCTCGGGCGAAATCACGTCGAGCGCGATGCCGGTTTCGGCAAACACGCGGTCCACGAAGGCGTCGCGATTGCTCGCCCGGCGGCAGGCCTCGGTGGCGACGTTGCGGCTCACCCACACCCCCCGGCGGCGTATCTTCTCGGCGCAGGCCTTCAGCGCGGCAACGGCGCGGTCCTGTGCGGCGTCCGAAAGCCGCCCAGTCTCCAGCAGCCCCTCACCCAGCCGCACGATCCGCGAGAAGGCATCCACCACATAGAAGCCGCCGCGCGCGGGCCGGGCTATCAAGAGGCGGCAATTGTTGGTGCCCAGGTCGAGCGCGGCATAGGCGCGCCGCTGCGTCTGCCCGATATCACCCCGCGACAGCGGAGGTATGGAGTCCGTAACGCCCGTGTCGGGCGCGGTATTCACGTCGAAAGGCATGATGGTCGCCCTGTAATCAAGACACCGGAGACCCGAAAAGGCTTCCGACGTTCACTTGAAAGCGAGGCTAGCACCCTTTTGTGAAAATTCGCAACCTCCGCGCACAACCCGCGCGCATCTGACCGTTTGACATTGCGCGGCCGCCCCCATATTACGCCCACCGCAATCGGGCGGCACCTGCCGCTTGTTGGTGCCCTGTCGTCTAATGGTAAGACTACGGACTCTGACTCCGTCAATCGAGGTTCGAATCCTCGCGGGGCATCCATCTCCTCTCGTGAATTGACTGCCGCGCGATTTCCCGTCCGGCAGCGCTGTGATAAGCTCCCGACATCTTTTGTGGGGAGAAAGCGCATGACCGGCAGCATCGTTGTCCGTGGGTTCCTGGCTGCAACGCTTCTTGTCGGAACACTCTCCGCCGCGCCGCCTGCCGCAGCGCAGGGGTTTGGCGCGCCTGTGAAATCCATCCTCGGCGACGCATCGGACAGTGCGCTCGACAAGCTCGCCCAGCCGGGCGCCTTCTATGCCGACAAGGCGATCCGCATCCTGCTTCCGGGGCCGCTCAAGAAAGCTTCCAAGCTGATGAAATACACGGATCAGGCCGGCCTCACGGGCAATCTCACGAAAAGCCTGAACGATGCCGCCGGCCTTGCCGCGAAGGAAGCCAAGCCGATCTTCCGCAGCGCGATCAACGATATGACGCTGCAGGACGGCGTCAGCGTGGTTTCGAAGAGCGACGGCGCGACCCGGTATCTGGAGGAAAGCGCGGGCAACGACCTGCAAGCCAAGGTCCGTCCCCTCGTCGCCGCCGCGCTCGGCAAAGTCGGCGCCTTCGATCAGCTGGACAAGCTCGGTGCCGGTTCCTCGCTCCTGTCGGGCGCAGGCCTCAGCCGAGACGGCCTGACGGACAGCGTCACCGATCAGGCGCTGAAGGGCATCTTCCAATATATCGGCACCGAAGAGGCGAAGCTGCGCGCCAACCCGCTCGACGCCGGAAAGAAGCTCTTGAAGACCCTCAAGAAGTAGGGGACTGCCGCCGGCAGTCGTAGCACCCTTCACATCGAATCGTTGTCGAAACAATGCGGCCGAAATAGCGTCTTCACTCCATTGTAATGGGGGCATTATGAAACGCTTTTCGCTGATTTTCGGCGCGGCTGCCGTTGTATCTGGCTGCGCATCTACCCAGGCCGTTCTCGACAAGGCGCCGACGGAGGTATTCCGCTCCGAAAAGAGCCAGAACGAAGTCGCGTTCTGCCTTGCGAACAAGAATAACACATCGGCTTTGGACCGGGATGACGGCTCGAAAGTCATCCTCATCAAGAACGGCTATGGCGGGGTTTCCCTGGCTTTCACGGTTTTCAAGGAAGGCGAAGGCAGCCGCATCGAGTATCGCCGGGAATTCGGGACAGTCGGCGGCATCTGGAAACAGTGCATCGGCCTGAAAGACGAGAAGTAGACTCTGCAGCGAGGTTGAGCGACGCGCGCCGCTCAACCTCGCTTTTGCTTACACCGCCGCCGGTAGCCGCAGTGTCGCGGCGAGACCACCGAGATCCTCGCTGCTGCCGAGCGTGATGCTGGCGCCGTAGATTTCGGCCACGTCCTTCACGATGGAAAGGCCGAGACCCGTGCCGGGCTTCTCGGTGTCGAGCCGCGCGCCGCGGCCGAAGATGCGGACGCGCTCGGCTTCCGCGATGCCGGGGCCGTCATCCTCCACGACAATCTCGATGAAGCGTTCCGGCCTGTCCGTGCGCGAGACCGAGACGAACACGCGCCCGGCGCCATATTTCGCGGCGTTCTCGATAAGGTTGCCGGCCATTTCCTCAAGATCCTGCCGCTCGCCGTGGAACACGGCTGCGCGCTCGCCGTCGAGGTCGATGGTGACCTCGGGATAGATACGGCTGATCGCACGGCGCAGGCCTTCGAGCGCGGGCCATACCTCGGCGCGCGCGTTCACCGCCGATCGGCGGCCGAGCGCGCGGGCGCGGGCAAGGTGGTGATCGATGTGGCGCCGCATGATGGCGAGCTGGCCGCGCACCGTGACCGCGAGCGGGTTCGCCTGCCCCTCTGCCTCGTTCATCACGATCGCGAGCGGGGTCTTCAGGGCGTGCGCAAGGTTGCCTGCGTGCATCCGCGCCGCTTCCGCCTGCGCCTCTGTGTGATCCAGCAGTTCGTTCAGTTCGGCGACCATCGGCGACACTTCCGCCGGGAAATCGGAGGAGACGCGCCGCACCGCACCGCTGCGTACCGCCGCGATCTGGTCGCTGATACGGCGCAGCGGCCAGAGACCGTAGCCCGTCTGAAGCCCCGCCATGCCGATGAGCCCGATGCCGAGCACGCCGAGCGACCACAGCACGGTCGCGCGCACGCGGGCGAGCTGGCGGTCGAGTTCCGCCCGGTTTTGCGCAGCCTGCACGTGAAGCATGATCGGGCTGTCGGGCAGCACGATGTCGCGTTCCACGATGCGCAGCCGTTCGCCTTCGAAGGCGTCGCTGTCGTAGGCCACGGGTTCCTTGCTGGCGTCGAACGTACTCGGGGTCAGCGCGCGGTCCCACAGCGAGCGCGAACGCAGCGGCTCCTGCCCCGCCATGCTGATCTGCCAGTAAAGACCCGAATAAGGCTCCTGAAAGCGTTGATCACCGAGCGAGCGATTCAGCCGGATTTCCCCCTCGGGGCCCAGCTCCACGGTCGCGATCAGCCCGGTGAGCACGCTGCGCAGGCGCTCGTCGAAGCCGTCGACGATAATGCGCCCGACCGTGCGTTCGAGCGCGTAGCCCCCCATCAGCAGCAGTGTGATGATCCACAGCGCCGATACCGCCAGCATACGGCGGCTGAGCGAACCGCGCCGGAAAAGCTGGCCGAAACGGGATTCGCGTGGCGCGGTGACGGCCACCTCAGGCAGCTTGCGGATCGTCCAGGCTGTAGCCGAGACCGCGGATGGTCTGGATGAGGTCAGCGCCCAGCTTCTTGCGGATGCGCGTGATGAACACCTCGATGGTGTTCGAATCGCGGTCGAAATCCTGATCGTAGATGTGCTCGATCAGTTCGGTGCGCGAGACGACCTTGCCCTTGTGGTGCATCAGGTACGCGAGCAGCTTGTATTCCTGCGCGGTGAGCCGCACCGGCGTGCCGTTCAGCGTCACACGGCCGGAGCGCATATCGAGCCGCACGTCGCCCGCTTCGAGTTCGGATGAGGCATTGCCCGTCGAGCGGCGGATGAGCGCGCGCAGCCGCGCGATCAGCTCCTCCATCTGGAACGGCTTGGCGAGATAATCGTCGGCGCCCGCGTCGAGCCCGGCCACCTTGTCGGACCAGCTGTCGCGCGCCGTCAGCACCAGCACGGGGATGGCGATGTCGGCCTTGCGCCACTTGTCGAGCACGGTGAGCCCGTCCATCTCGGGAAGGCCGAGATCGAGCACGATCGCGTCATAGCTTTCGGAGGAGCCGAGGAAGTGCCCCTCTTCGCCGTCGTTCGCGACATCGACCGCGTAGCCGGCGCCTTCCAGCGTCTCGCGAAGCTGGCGTGCAAGCGTGGGTTCGTCCTCGACGATCAGCAGGCGCATGGGGAAACCTTCAGTTGCCGTCTATGTCGATGATATGGCCGGTCTTGGCGTCGACGTCCACCTCGACGACCGAGCCTTCGCGCAGGTAGCGCAGCCGGTAGCGCTTCCGATCCATGTCGAGCTTGCTGCCGACGAGTTCGCCGCCCACGCGGTTGCCGACGCGGCTCTTGATCTCGCCGAGCGAGCGAATCTCGCCGCTCTTCGTCGCCGCCCGTGCCGCATCGTGATCCTTCATCTTCGGATCGAGCGCCTGCGCCGGCGCCGCAGTCGCTGCGGAAACGCAAAGGGCAAGCCAGACAAAGGCGAAACGAAACTTCACACGCGAACTCATTCTGTAGAAATGCCCGTCACGATTACCGCCCGCGCGGTGAATAGCCCATGAATATTGCGCAGACGCCGCAATCACCCTAACTCCCCCCTCGTTCCTCTCGCCTGGAAGTCTAACGCGTGTCCGCCCCCATTGTCTCGCTTGAATCCATTGGCCTCGTACAAGGCACGGGCTGGCTACTACGCGGCCTCGATCTTTTCATCGGCGAACGCGACCGGCTGGCGCTCATCGGCCGCAACGGCGCGGGCAAGACGACGCTCTTCCGTCTCATCGCCGGACTCGTCGATTTCGACGAGGGCGAGCGCAAGGCCCGCCCCGGCACGCACATCGTGCTGCTGGAGCAGGATCCCAAGGTCACCGGCTTCGCCACCTTGCGCGATTTCGCCATGCGCGGCCCCGGCGCACCGGAGGCGCACGAGGTGGACGCCATCGCCGACCAGATCGGCCTCGACCTTGACCGCTCCGCCGAAACCGCGAGCGGCGGCGAACGGCGCCGCGCTGCGCTCGCCCGCGCGCTCGCCGAAAACCCGGACCTGATTCTCCTCGACGAGCCCACCAACCACCTCGATCTCGCCGCGATCGAATGGCTGGAAGGTTGGCTTGGCCGCTACACGGGCGCATTCGTCGCGATCAGCCACGACCGTACCTTCCTCACCCGCCTCACGCGTTCCTCGCTCTGGCTCGATCGCGGCCAGGTCCGCCGCGCCGAGATCGGTTTCGGCGGCTTCGAAGCGTGGACCGAGCAGGTTTACGCCGAAGAGGCGCGCGCCGCCGAAAAGCTCGATTCGAAGCTCCGCGAAGAGCTCCACTGGCTCCAGCGCGGCGTCACCGCGCGCCGCCGCCGCAATCAGGGCCGTCTCGCCAAGCTGCAGGAGATGCGCGCCCAGCGCGCGAGCATGATCGGGCAGGCCGGCAAGGCGAAGCTCGGCCTGCAAAGCGACGACGCTAAGGCCAAGATCGTCATCGATGCCGAGGGCGTCAGCAAGAGCTACGACGGCCGCACGATCATCAAGGATCTGACGCTCCGCATCCAGCGCGGCGACCGCATCGGCATCGTCGGCCCCAACGGTGCGGGCAAGACGACGCTCCTCAAGCTCCTCACCGGAGAGATCGCGCCCGATACGGGCACGGTGAGGCAGGCGAAAACGCTCGCGGGCATCACCATCGATCAGCAGCGGAAGCTCCTCGAACCGGGCAAGCGCGTGCGCGACATCCTGGCGGACGGCGGCGACTGGATCGATGTGCGTGGTGAGAAAAAGCACGTCATCGGCTACCTCAAGGAGTTCCTGTTCGATCCCGCCTACGCCGATGCGCCCGTCGATGCGCTCTCCGGCGGCGAACGCTCCCGGCTGCTGCTCTCGCGCGAGTTCGCCCGCGCCTCCAATCTCCTCGTCCTCGACGAGCCCACCAACGACCTCGACCTCGAAACGCTCGACCTCCTGCAGGAGGTGATCGCCGACTACGAGGGCACCGTGCTCATCGTCAGCCACGACCGCGACTTCCTCGACCGCACCGTCACGATGGTCGTCGGCCTCGACGGCAGCGGCCGTGCCGATGTCGTCGCGGGCGGCTTTGCCGACTGGGAGAAGAAGCGCACCCAGCGCATCGCCCCCAAGACAAGCAGCGCCCCCGCCGCCGAAGCCCCGCGCACCGCCCGCACCAAGCTCAGCTACAAGGACCAGCGCGAGCTCGACCTGCTTCCCGGCGAAATCGAGGCCCTGAACGCCGAGATCGCCCTGCACGAAGAAAGCCTCGCCAACCCCGCGCTCTACACGCGCGACCCGGACGGCTTCATGCGGATTTCGGCGGCGCTCGACGCGGCGCGTGCGCGCCTCGCCACCTGCGAAGATCGCTGGCTCGAACTCGCCGAAATGTCAGAGGCGCTTGGATAATTCAATTATTGCGACTGACTCCTAATAGCGTTGACTCTGCAAATCACTCTCAATAACAAGCCCCTTCCGTTGACTACCGGGGGTTGTTTTGATGTCGATTTCGCGTTCACGCCGTCTGTCGGGCGTCTCTATTTTTACGCTTGCACTCTCTGCCATGCCCGCCCTGGCGAACGAGGCCGACGACAATGTCGTTGCCGACACCATCGTCGTCACCGCCGCAGGCTTTGAACAGAAGATCGAGCAGGCGCCCGCCTCGATCAGCGTGATCGGCCGCGAGGAAATCGAAACCATCCGCGCCGTCTCGATCACGGAAATCCTGCAGAACATCGAAGGCGTCGACGTCGGCGATTCCGTCGGCAAGAGCGGCGGCGCGCAGATCAGCATCCGCGGCATGGGGTCGGAGAACACGCTGATCCTGATCGACGGCCGCCGTCAGAACACGGCGGGCAGCGTCACGCCGAACGGCTTCAACGAGACGGCCACGAGCTTCCTGCCGCCGGTCTCCGCGATCGAGCGCGTGGAAGTGGTGCGCGGCCCGATGTCGACGCTGTACGGGTCGGACGCGATGGGCGGCGTCGTCAACATCATCACCCGCAAGATCGGCGACCGCTGGGGCGGCTCGATCACCGGGCACACGACCATTCAGGGCGACCGCGACTTCGGCGACATCAAGGCCGGCAACGTCTATCTGAACGGCCCGCTGGTGCCCTCCCTGATCGGCGTCGCGCTGCGCGGCAGCTATTCGGAGCGCGCGCAGTCGGAGATCGCGTATCTCAACCTCGCGGGCGTACCGACGCCCGTCACGGGCTTCGGCCCGAACCCGACCAAGAACCGGATCTGGTCGGCGGGCGGGCGCATCAACCTCACGCCGCACGCCGATCACGACGTGTGGGTCGACATCGATTTCGCCGACCAGTGGTACGACAATTCCAAGGCCCAGATGGGCACGAATACCGTCGCCGGCGGCTACGAGGACGTGCTGGAGTTCAAACGCGAGCAATATGTCCTCGCCCACAATTGGCGGCTGCCGTTCGGCACGCTGGAAAGCACGCTGTCGCACAACGTGACGGAAACGCTCGGTCGCCTGATCCCGGCGCTGGTCCCGGTGAAAGGCGGCGGCCCGCGCACGCTGGAAAGCACGAGCACGATCTTCGACACCAAGTTCTCGTCGCAGATCGCCAACCACACCTTCACGCTCGGCGGCCAGTATTGGGACGCGGAGATGATCGACGGCGTCGCATCCGCGCCGTTCACCTTCGAGCAGTGGTCGCTGTTCGCCGAGGACGAATGGCGCCTCGTCGAGAATTTCGCCCTCACCGTCGGCGGACGCTACGACGACCATTCCACCTTCGGCAGCCATTTCAGCCCGCGCGGTTACGCCGTGTGGAACGCCACCGACAACTGGACCGTGAAGGGCGGCGTCAGCGCCGGCTACAAGGCGCCGCGCCTCGAGCAGCTCGCGCCCGGCATCAACGGTTTCGGCAGCCAGGGGCGTCTGCCGCTGATCGGCACGCCCGGCCTGACCCCGGAAACCAGCATCGCGACCGAGCTCGCCGTCTTCTACGACAACCGCGAGAATTTCCGCGCCAGCCTCACCGTCTTCCGCAACGACTACGACGACAAGATCTCGTCGAGCGACGATCCGGTCGACAACTGCGCCTTCGGTGTCAGTGCGGTCGACTACGAGGCCGGAAATTATGAGACGACGGGCTGCGTCGATGTCGGTTTTTACCCAACCGTCGCGACCTTCGGTCAGTCTGTGAACATCGACAAGGCGCGCACGGAAGGCTTCGAGGCCACCATCCGCTGGGAACCCGTGCCGTCGGTGACGCTGTCGGGCAACTACACCTACACGGACAGCGAACAGCGCAGCGGCCCATCGAAGGGTGAACCGCTGACGAACACGCCCAAGCACATGCTGAACGGGCAGGCCCGCTGGCAGGCGACCGACATGCTGAATCTGTGGCTACGCGGCGAGTATCGCAGCCGCCGCTACCGGACGCCCGACACCGGGACCGGCAATGCGAAGGCGCTGTATGGTGACTACAAATCCTACGCGGTTTTCCATCTCGGCGGCTCGTTCCAGATCGATGCGTTCACGCTCAGCGCCACGGTCTACAACGTGCTCAACACCGATTTCGTGGACTATCAGCCGGCAACAAGCAGCACGGGTGCGGCCACCTTCGTGAACCGCTACATCAACAACCAGGAACCGCGCCGCCTGTGGCTATCCGCTAAGGTCGATTTCTAGAGCTTCGTACGCAAAAAAACGATGCGCCAACAAAGGGACAGAGCAAGCTGCGTGATTCCGAGATCGTGCAGCTTGCTCGAAACCGCGATCGTTTCAGATTGAATCAGCCCGAAAACAGCGCCGCGGACAACCCCGGCACGAACTTCGACCCAACGACGAGCGCAGGGCTTTCGCAGTCCCGCGTTTTTTTTGTGGCCATCGAAAGGCACCAGCGTTCGTACCGCTGTGCTTCTCGGGACACGTCCTGGGGAAACATTGCGCGATTGTTGCTGATTTATCTCGTTGATATTGACTCTGATATTCATTCTCAATAGCGAGCCCCTCGCACTCAACTTGCGGGGGTTTTTCATATGTCGAGTCGTACATCTCTTGCCGTTGGCACGCGCCCAGCGTTTTTGGCCCTTTCCTGTGTCGGTTTCGTTGCCAGCGCCCTGCCCGCGCACGCGCAGGAACAGCAGCAGAAACTGGGCGGCGTCACCGTCACCAGCACGGCCGTCGACGAGGAGATCAAGGTCGAGAAGGCCGAATCCCCCAAATATGTGCGGCCACTCCTCGATACGCCGCAGACGATCACGGTCATCGGCAACACCACCATCCGCCAGCAGAACCTGCTGACGCTGCGCGAGGCGCTGACGACCATTCCGGGCATCACCTTCGGCGCCGGTGAAGGCGGCGGCGGCTACGGCGACAGCATCAACCTGCGCGGCCAAAGCGCCAACACCGATCTCCAGATCGACGGCGTGCGCGACAGCGCACAGTACAGCCGCTCGGACACGTTCAACCTCGAACAGATCGAGGTCGTGAACGGCGCCAACTCGGTGTACGGCGGCTCGGGCTCGATCTCGGGCACGATCAACCTCGTCACCAAGCGACCGAAGGGCGAAGACCTCAGCGTCGTTCAGGCGGGCATCGGCACGGACAATTATTATCGCGCCACGGTGGACAGCAACCTCCGCCTGTCGGACCTCGTCGCCGTCCGCCTCAACGCCATGTACCACGAGAACGACGTTCCGGCCCGCGACTTCGATCACTACGAGCGCTGGGGCATCGCGCCGTCCGTCACCATCGGCATCGACGGGACGACCAGCCTGACGCTGCTCTATGTCCATCAGAAGGACGACAACACGCCGATCTACGGTGTGCCTTATTACTCGTCGGTCGGCGGACTGCTGCCGGGCGCCGACTATGGCGGCTACTACGGCTACAAGGATGTCGATTATCAGAAGCAGACGGTCGATCAGGCAACCGCGATCTTCGAGCACGCCTTCAGCGACAAGGTCTCGCTTCGCAACCTCGCGCGCTGGCAGCGCGTGGAACAGGACCTCGTCGTCAATCCGCCGCAAGGCACCTACTGCCTCGATAGCGGTACGCTCTACACGGGCGCGGCGTGCGGAGCCGGGCAGCTTCCCGGCATGTATTACCCCTCGGGGCCGCGCGGCACGTCGCGCTTCTCCGAAAACCAGATGCTCTACAACCAGCTCGATCTGAAGGCCGTGTTCAACACGGGCGGTATCGAGCACACGGTGACGATCGGCGCCTCCTACGCGCAGGAAGACTATGATCTGTCGAACGGCAACTCGCTGCGGAATGCTGGCGGCGCGACGCCGAACCCGACACTGCCGCCGATCGACATCTCGGACCCCGATCCCATCTACGGCGGCCCGATCAACTACATCCCGACGGCGTTCTCGCAGGGCGACACGCGGAACATCGCCTTCTACCTGTTTGACGCCATCAAGCTTTCCGAGCAGTTCGAGATCAACGGCGGCATCCGCTGGGAAAACAACAAGGCGGATTTCCGCGCCGATACCATCATCGGCACGCCGGGGCCGACGTTCGGCAACGTAACCCGCGGTGTCGTGCAGCGGTCGGACGACAACCTGTTCAGCTACCGCGTCGGCCTCGTCTACAAGCCGGTGCCCAACGCCAGCCTCTACGCGGCTTACGGCAACAGCCGCACACCGACATCGTCGAGCGTTCGCGGCGGCTGCGGCCTTGCGACTGCACAGAACCTGAACCTCGATCCCTGCACCGTCGCGCCGCAGGAAGCCGTCAACTACGAGATCGGCGGCAAGATCGATCTCGTCGGCGGCAGGCTCCAGCTCACCGCCGCGCTGTTCAGGAACGAACGCACCAACTATCCGGTGGCCAGCAACGATCCGACGCTCGGCACGCTGCAGGTGCTCGACGGGCAGAGCCGCGTGGATGGTCTCGCACTCGGCGCCACGGGCAACATCACCGATGCGTGGGCGATCTTCGCGAACTACACCTATCTCGACAGCAAGGTGAAGCAGAGCGTTTCGAACTACTGCCTTGCCAATCCGGGCGCGACGTTCACGCCTCCGGGCGGCACGGCGATCACCTGCCCGCTCACGGATACGCAGGCCGGCAATCCACTGACCAACACGCCGAAGCACTCGGGCAGCCTGTTCACCACCTACACGCTCCCCTTCGGCCTGCAGGTCGGCTACGGGTTCACCTATCAGGGCAGTTTCCTGCTCTCGAACACGGCAACCCCGTTCCCGAAATCGAAGGATTGGCTCACGCACCGCGCGTTCGTGTCCTATCCGTTCGGCAACGGGCTGACGGCGCAGCTGAACGTCCAGAACTTCACGGACGAGAAATACTACACCGGCATCCGCAACAACGGCTGGGCGACGCCCGGCGAGGGGCGGTCGGCCGTGCTCAGCCTGTTCTACAGCTTCTGAGCATGGGCCAGGGCGGATCGACATTCAGAAGATGACGCGCCGAAAATGGTGGATTTCCGTGACCCGGAGCGGAGCGTACTAAAGGTACGCGAGCACCGGAAGCGCGGAGAGCCACCATTTGCAGGCCGTCAGGGCTGAATGTCGATTGGCCCTATGGGCAAGAGTGGTTCAGGGGGATCGCTCTTGCCCACCAGCACCGCCGGTGCTGATATCTCAGTAGGTCCAACGAAGATCGGTTTCCTGGCATGATGATCGCGATTCCCGACGTGCTCGATGCGGAGGCGCTCGCCCGCGTCCGCGCGATCATCGATGCCGCCCCGTGGGTCGACGGCAATGTCACCTCAGGCTACCAGTCCGCGCTTGCCAAACGCAACATGCAACTCCCCGAAGACAGCGCCGCAGCGCGCGAGGCGGGAACGATCATCCTCGATGCGCTCGGCAAGGCACCATTGTTCATCGCCGCCGCGCTGCCGCTCAAAGTCTATCCGCCGCTGTTCAACAGCTATGAGGGCGGCCAGACCTTCGGCGTTCACATCGACAACGCCATCCGCATCCAGCGCGGCAGCGAATTCCGCATCCGCAGCGATCTTTCGGCAACGCTGTTCCTCGAAGACCCCGACGACTACGACGGCGGCGAGCTCACCATCGAGGACCAGTTCGGCGTCCAGCAGGTGAAGCTGCTTGCCGGGCACATGGTGCTCTATCCGGCGTCCAGCCTGCACCGTGTCGAGCCCGTCACGCGCGGCAAGCGCACCGCGAGCTTCTTCTGGATTCAGTCGATGGTTCGCGATGGCGAAGCCCGTCGCTCGCTGTTCGAGCTCGATACGGCAATTCAGACGATCGCGCAGGACCGCGGCCACGACGATGCCGCGATCATCCAGCTCACCGGCGTCTATCACAATCTCCTCCGCCGCTGGGCGACAACCTGACACAGCCGAAGCGTTAATAATGCGATTGATTCGCATTATTTGAAGCCTTATATAGCCTGCGTGGCTAGGGGGTCACGGCAACAGGGCGTTCGAATGCATCGGGTTCATGCACGCAGCGCGGACGACGCGTTCGACGATACCAATCTTCACGAGCGCGTATCGGCAATTGTGGCGCCTGTTCGGGCCGCTGCTTCCACGCAATTCACGGCACCTTCGGGGGGCTATGCACCGGGTGGTCTCGATTGGCGCGCAATACTGGCTGTCGCCGCTCTTCACGTCGCGCTCGGTGCGGTTCTCATCCGCACGCAGGTGATCCCGCCGCACAGCGTGCAGACGGCGATGGACCTGCTCGATCTCTCGGCACCGCCGCCCGCGCCAGAGGCGCCGCCGCCTCCGGAGCTTGCCGAGCCTGAAATCTACGTGCCGCCGCCCGCCGTCGAGTTCGCGCGCGACACGCCGCCGCCCATCGTTGCAACCGCTGATCAGCCGCAGGCCGCCCCGCCCGCCCCTGTTCTGATCAGGGCACCGGCCGTCTCCGCGCCGCGCCCGGCAGCACCGCCGACGCTGGTGGCCGACGATCTCGGTGCCACGATGATCTCGGCAAAACCCCCGGCCTATCCGCTGGAATCGCGCCGCAAGCACGAGCAGGGCACCGTCGTTCTGGCGCTGACGCTCGGCACGGACGGCTGCGTTGCCGACATGCGCCTCGCAAGGAGCAGCGGCTACGAGCGGCTCGACCGCGCCGCGCTTGGCGCCGTCCGCCACTGGCGCTGGTCCCCCACGATCCGCGACGGCATCGCCGTCGCCGTGCGGGGCACCGTGGAAATTCCCTTCGTCCTGCAGGGTTGATCAGTCCAGCATCGCCATGAAGGCAAGGCTCATTGTTTCGCTCCCGTCGCGAGAGACGATATGCGCGGCGAGGCCGAGACGGTTGGCGAACCGCAGGCCGTCTTCTGCGCCAAGTACCGTGATCGCGGTCGCATAGGCGTCGGCGTACATGCATTCCGCGTGAAGGACGGTGACGGAAGCGACACCGTTCCCGGGCCTGCCGCTGCGCGGGTCGATGGTGTGCGCGAAGCGCTCACCGTCCGCCTCGAACCAGCGCCGATAGTCGCCGGAGGTGGCCGCCGACAGGCCGTGCAGCGCAAGCCGCAGCGGCAGCAGCGCCGCACCCGGCGGCATCTCGATATCCACCCACCACGGCTGCCCGTCGGGCTTCACGCCCTCCCCCACGAGTTCGCCGCCGACCTCGACAAGAAAGTGCCGGAACCCCCGGCTCTTCAGCCATGCCGCCACGCGATCCGCACCGAACCCCTTGGCGATCCCGGAAAAGTCTAGCGCAAGCGTATCAGTCCGCCGCGCCCGCTGCAGCAGCGTATCACACTCCACCCGCCGCCAACCCGCCGCAAGACGCAGCGTCTCGGTCGTCTCCATATCCGGCGCCGAAGCGACAGCCCCCGCCGCTCCAAACCCCCAGGCATCCACGATCGCCCCAATCGTCGGATCGAACGCCCCGCCACTCTCCTCAGCGATCCGGAGCGCAGCGGAAAGCACGGTCAGGAAACCCGGCGGCATCGACTGCCACGCCCCAACCGCCGCGCGGTTGAACCGGCTGATGTCGGACGCCCCCTCCCACGTGCTCATTTCCGCGACAACACCGTCCAGCGCACCCTGCACGCCCGCGCCAATCTCCGCGAGCCTGCCCGGTGCGGGCACGACGAGGCGCACCGACCAGCGCGTCCCCATCGTCTCGCCGGAAAGAGTGGCAATGTGCCCCGCAGGCTCCCTCAGCGCAAAAGCCGCAGCGGAGAGCGCCTTCGGGACGAGGATGCGGGCGGTCAGGGCGCCAGCACCTCGAGCGTCGAGACATAGCCGAGGCGGCGCTGCTCGGCGCCCTTCACGCTGACGTTCTTGTCGCTGGCCTCAGCGCTCATCCAGTAGAGGCCCGGGTTCGGCCACGTGATCGTCACCTTACCCTCGGCGTCGGTCTTGAGGTCCATCTGGCCGAGCTGGTCGCGGTAGCGGATACCGCCCGGCACAACCTCGATCTCGACCCCGGCGGCGGGCTTGCCGTCGATCACGAACTGGAACGTCGCCGCTTCGCCCGAAACGAGGTCGTTCGGGTGCGTCACCGGCACGAGTTCAAGCCCTTTTCCGTTCGGCTTCAGCACTGAAGCCGTCGGCGCGCCGAGCGTCACGAAAATCTCGTTCCGGCTCCAGCTTTCGGAGAGCTTCACATCGGTCGCGCCTGCGGGAATCAGCTTCTCGATATCCGCCGCCGAAGCGCCGCGCGGCAGCCGCTTCTCCTCGCCGTTCTCCTTGTAACTGCCGAAGATACCGCCGCCGGCGTTGGCGATCTTGTACGTCCCCTGCTGCTTCAGCTCGACGTCGAAGGTGCTGCGGTAGCGGCCAGTCGATGCGTTCTGCAGCGCCACCTCGCTGCCGTCCGGCGCCCACGCCTTCACGTTGCCGAGCCGCACCGGCTGGTGCTCGAAATAAAACAGGTCGTTGGAGACGGCAGCATCCACCGTCACCCAGCTCGACTGGCCCGAAAGCACGGTTGAGGAGGGCAGCATCCACTGGCGGTGTGCCTCAGCGGCGGTTGCGCTGAACAATGCTGTCGAGATGGCGAGTGCGCGCAGGATTTCGGTTTTCATGAATATTGTCCTTTCAGCGTTTGAAGGTGGCGCTGACCGCACCGAGTTCCTCGCTCCCGGCCGCGCTCGCAGCCTGGCCCGGCTTCGGCGGCCAACTGAACGGCAGCTTCACCAGCTCCCGGCCGCCCACTTCGCGCGCGGCTTCCACGAGCAGCGTGTAGTCACCGGCTTCGAGCTTCCCGAGCGCATCCGCGCCGAAGCTCATCTTGTGCGTGCCCGGCGCCTTCGTCGCGCCGGTGATGCCGTCCGCCGGAAACGTCAGCCCGCGGCCCGAGGCGCGCCACCACTGGCGCACGTCGCGCAGCCACTTGGTGCCCTCGTTGTCCTTCATGTCGTGGTCGTACCAGACCGCGAGCGTCTTCGCTGGCGCACCGGCCTTTTCGAGCCAGATCGCCACGTAGGGCCGGTGATACTCGGCGACACTGAGGCGCGGGATTGTGACAGTGAGGTCGATGCTCTGCGCGGCGGCAGGCCCCACCAGCCCTGCGAACGCCGCGCCGGTCATCACGATACGCGTGGAAAGCTGCATTTGCGGAATCCTTCAGTGAATGAAAATCAGGGCGACGAGGACGGGGATGAGGAGCCCCACCCCTACGATGGGCCACGTGCTCGGGCGCTTCGCGGCGTGAAGCTGGAGCAGGAATAGGCCCGTGAAGGCGAACACGAGGCAGGCGCCCGCGAAAATATCGATGAACCACTTCCACGCTGTGCCCGAATTGCGACCCTTGTGGAGGTCGTTGAGGTAGGAGATCCAGCCGCGGTCGGTGCTCTCGGCAGTCGCCTCGCCCGTCGCCCGGTCGATCGCGACCCAGCCGTCGCCACCAGGGCGCGGCAGCGCGAGGTAGACCTCTTCGGGCGACCACTCCGCATCGCCCCCGGCCTTCACGGAAAACGTTTCAGCGACCCATGCGGCGACAGGTGCAGGCAGCGGCGCGCGTTCCGCTTCGCCGTCCTTCGGTGCGATAACGCCGAGCAGCTTCGCCGGAAGCTGCTCCGTGCGCTCCTCGATCACGGGCTCCGCCTCGATCTCGGCAGCGTGATTGAGCGTGATCCCCGTGATCGTGAATAGGAGGAGCCCAACGAGGCTGATGGCAGAGCTCATCCAGTGCCACGTATGCAGCTGTTTCAGCCAGAACGCCTTGCGGCTTTTCTTGGCCGCCACTCTCTTAGGCGTCACACTGTGCATGGCGCAGAATTATTCCCTTTCCTGATCGGCAGCAGCGTTAACGCGAACGATTATCAGTTACAATACATATTGCGGCTATTCCACTGGAAGCCCTGAGAGGTACGTATACAAGGCGCTGACTTCCCCGTTTGTCAGAACACTTAACCGCCCACGCGCAACGCCGGACATCATCAGATTGTCCATCCCTCCCGCCGTCTTGCCGGTCTTGAGGAAGGCCGCGAACGTCTCCGGTGTGTAGGCTTGAATAGCGAGCGCCAGTGGCGGCGTCCCATCACCCCCGGCAAGGTCAAACCCGTGGCACTCCGCGCAAGCCACACTGGTGAAATAGGCCCCGAAGCCGGACTCGGATGCCTTGGGTGCAATTGCAGCCGGCTGCTCGGGCCGCGAGACCTCGGCGGACAAGAACAACGAGCCGGTGAGAAACGCAAAGCGCTCAGCAAGCCCGAAGCGGCGCGGCCCCACCGCGTCCTTGGCCTGCGGGATGGATCGCAGATAGGCATAAATATGGGCGATCTGATCGTCGGCGAGCTTCGCGAAGAAATCGGACGGCATCGCCCACACCACACTCGTCCCATCCGCGCGCACCCCGGTACGCAGCAGTCGTGCGAAATGATCGCGGTCGTAAGAGCGTGCCATACGGGTGAGGTTCGGCGCGGCGGTGCCGTAAAAATCCTCTCCAGCCAGAGAAGTGCCGTGGCAGCCGGCGCAGCCGAGCACCCTCACCAGCCGCGCGCCCTCCTGCGCGTTACCTTTTGAAACGCGCAGCGGCGTTACCGGCACAGCTTCGAAGCGCTTATCGAGCCGCATCTCTCCAATCGCATAGACCGCCGCAGCCGCCACGCCTGCGAGGCCAACAGGGATGGCAACCGAAATCGCAGCCCAACGCAAAAGCGCTCGGCCGCGGCCTGCCATCTCAGGCCGCATCCTCAAATTGCAGGCGCGCAAGCCGGGCGTAGAGGCCGCCGCTAGTCATGAGCTCATCGTGCCGTCCCTGCCCCACGATCCGCCCATCTTCCATCACGACGATACGATCCGCGCCGCGCACCGTGGCAAGGCGGTGCGCGATCACCAGCGTCGTGCGCCCCCGCATCAGCCGGTCGAGCGCTTCCTGTACCAGCCGCTCGCTTTCGGCATCGAGCGCCGAGGTTGCCTCGTCGAGCAGCAGGATTGGTGCATTGCGCAGCACTGCGCGCGCGATCGAAAGCCGCTGGCGCTGCCCGCCCGAAAGCCGCGTCCCCGCCTCGCCCAGGAAGGTGTGGATACCCTCCGGCAGCGCGCGCAGGAATTCCGAAGCGTTCGCTGCGTCCGCCGCGGCCCAAACCTCGGCCTCAGTCGCGTCCGGACGGCCATAAAGGATGTTGTTGTAGGCGCTCTCGGCGAACACAACGCTTTCCTGCGGCACCATCGCGATGCGGCCGCGCACGGCGGAGGGATCCGCGTCGCGAAGCGATACGCCGTCCACGCGCACGGTGCCGTTCTCGGGATCGTAGAAGCGCTGAATCAGCTGGAACAATGTCGATTTACCGGCACCCGAAGGCCCGACCACCGCAACGGTCTCGCCGGGCGCGATGTCCAGGGAGAAGTCGCTGAGGGCCGCCGTGTCTTTTCGCGTCGGATAGCGGAAGCTGACATTGTCGAAAGTCACGCGGCCCACCGGCGGTTGTGGCAGTGCCATGGGGTTCGCGGGCGCCGTTATCTGCGGCACTGCATTCAGCAGTTCCATCATGCGGCCAGCTGCGCCCGTCGCGCGCATCACGTCGCCGTAAACTTCTGTGAGCGCACCGAAAGCACCCGCCACGATCGCGGCGGTGAGCACGAACGCGGTGATTTCGCCGCCCGTCATCACCCCGTCGATCACGTCGGTCGCGCCTTCCCACAGCACCATCGTAATGCCGCCGAAGATGATGGTGATGACGATGGCGGTCAGCAGCGCGCGCATCCGGATGCGTCGCCGCGCCGCCGCGAACGTCGATTCCACGGCACGCGTGAAACGCGCAACTTCGTTCCGTTCCTGCGTGAACGCCTGCACGATGCGGATCGCGCCGAGCACCTCGCTTACGATCGTGCCGACGCTTGCGACATTGTCCTGCGAGCTACGCGACAGTGCCTGAACACGGCGCCCCATCAGCGCCATCGGCAACACTGCAAGCGGGATACCGAGCAGCAGCATTCCGGTCAGCTTCGGGCTGATCGTGAACAGGTAGATCACGCCGCCGATACCGAGGATGACGTTTCGAAGCGCCATCGACAGGCTCGTGCCTACCACCTGCTCGATGATCGCGGTGTCCGCCGTCAGCCGCGAGGCGATCTCTGAGGGGCGATTTTCCTCGAAGAAGGCCGGATCGAGCGTCAGGAGATTAGCGTGTACGCTCTGCCGCAGATCGGCCACGACCCGCTCGCCAAGCCACGACACGTAGTAGAAGCGCACCGCCGTGGCGATACCGAGCACGGCGACCACGCCAAGCATACCGTAGAAGTAGGGCGCGATCGTCGTGTCCGTTTCCGCACCGAAGCCGTTGTCGACGATACGCTGGAAACTGCGCGGAATCGCCAGCGTCGCGAGCGCGGCGATGAACAGCGAGACGAAGAACGCCGTCACCTGCACAGGATAACGTCGCGCAAAGCTCCAGAGCAACTGCAGGTTGCTGAGGGAACGCTTTTCCTTTGGCTCTTTGCCGGACTCGCTGGTGCTCATTGCGGCGGATTAGCAGTGCCCGCGCTCACGCTCAATGCCGGTCAGCCCTTTGGCGGCCAGTGCACTTCGATCTCAAGGTTTGCCGGGCGCCGCGCGGGCGGCGGCGGCAGCTGGCCGACCTTGAAGAAAAGGTCATCGGTGGAGCGCGTGAGGATCGGCTCTGCACACGGTTTCACGATGTCGTAGCGCGTAATGAGCCCGTTGCCGTCCACTGCAACCCGCACCCGTGCCACGCAGGTCGCACGCCGCACCACCGCCGAGCGCGGCATCGCCTGCGCCGCCCGCATCACCCCAGAGGCTGCCTCGGGCCACGTTGTCGCAGCCGCCGCCGGCGCCACGCCTGCCAAAACCAGAAACACAATGAACAGACGCACGCACCGCTCCTGCGAGATGGATCACACGCCCGCATTGCCGCTCAATGGTTTCCGGTTTCGGAAAAGTGCCCGTGAATTTTTCGTGACAGACACAACCTACAGTGAATACCCACCATCGCTCGTCAGGAGTGCGCCGGTGATCGTCGCTGCACCGTCCGAAAGCAGGAATGCGATCTGTCCCGCAATCTCGTCCGCGGTTGCGAAGCGCCCGAGCGGAGTTGCGGTGGAGGCCATTGCCTTTAGCGCCGCTTCACGGCTGCCAAGATCGAGGACCATAGCCTCGAAGAAATCCATGCCGTTCCATATCGGCGTGTCGACCCCGCCCGGCAAGATTGCGTTCACGCGGAGCCCGCGTGGCGCGCCTTCCTTTGCGGCAACCTTTGCCAGGTGTGCGGCCGCCGCCTTGGACGCCCCGTAGGCAGCGACGCCGGGCTCGGCCTTGATCCCGGAGATTGAGGATACGATCACGATTGCACCGGCCCCGGGGATCAGTCGCATCGCCGTGCGCAGCGTGAGGAAGGCGCCGTCGAGATTTACGGAGAGCACACGGCGCCATTCTTCGAACGCGAGGTCGGCGATCGGGCCGGCGCCGGAGACTCCGGCGTTGACGACGGCGAGATCGAGCCGACCGAAACGGTGCGTGATGGCGCGTTCGGCTTCTTCCCAGGTGGATGGGTCTGCGACATTGCCGGTGAGCTGCAGGATATCGGCGCCGGGGAGCGTCGGCTCGGCACTGTCTATGTCGATCAGCGCGAAACGCCGGACGCCTTCGGCATGGAGCCGCTCGGCCGTTGCCTTGCCGATACCGGATGCGGCGCCGGTGATGAGGACCGAGGCGCCTGCGGGAAAACTCACCGCGCGGTCCAGCCGCCGTCGATCGACAGGATGTCGCCGGTGAACGAACGCCCGGTCTCGCCCGCGAGGAACACGGCGAAGTCTGCGACTTCCTCGGGCTCGATGAAGCGCTTGTTGGGCTGCGCGGCGAGGATGACGTTCCGCACGACCTCCTCCTCCGACATATTGTGCACCTTCGCCTGATCAGCCACCTGCCCGGCGACGAGCGGCGTGCGCACGTAGCCGGGGCAGATCGCGTTCACCGTGATACCGGTTTCGGCGAGTTCGAGCGCCGCCGTCTTGGTGAGACCGACGATGCCGTGCTTTGCCGACACGTAGGCCGCCTTGAACGGCGAGGCGACGAGGCCGTGCGCCGACGCGATGTTGATGATGCGGCCCCAGTTCTTCGCCTTCATCGCCGGGAGCGCCGCCTGCGTCGTGTAGAAAGCAGCGGAAAGGTTGATCGCGATGATCGCCTCCCACTTCGCCGCCGGGAACTCATCGACCGGGGCGACATACTGGATGCCGGCATTGTTGACGAGGATGTCGACCCCGCCGAGCGCGGCCGTGCAATCGACGACGAGTTTCGTCGCTTCGGCGCCCTTGGAGAGATCTGCGGGCAGGAACACGCAGCGCACGCCGAAGTCCGCCTCGATCGCGGCGCGCTCGCGTTCGATCGCGTCGACATCGCCGAAACCGTTGATGCCGATGTTCGCACCCGCGGCGGCCATGCCGCGCGCGACCGAGAGTCCGATTCCGCTCGTCGAACCGGTGACAAGGGCGACGCGGCCCTGAAGCGTTCTGGCGGTCATGGCGTTCTCCTTTGCAGCATTTGCGAATCGCTTGCAGAACCGTCGTTAACGGCCCGCTCATTGTGCAATGCAATAATCGATGGACTCGCGATTTGCACGGGGTAAGCTGCGCGGGAAACGATCGGTGTTCGATGAAAACGCCGGCTTTCTGAGCGGGGTATTGCAATGATTTATCACAGCTACGAGCTGCATCGTTCCATGATGGCCGGGGCCAGCGCCTTCGCCAGCCTTGGGGCCAACTGGCTCGCGCATCCTTCGAATCCGCTCGCCTACATCGGCATGAGCCCCGTGATCGCATCCGCACTCGACGTGTTCGCCCACGCTTCGGCACCGCGCGGCAAGCCGGAATTCGGCATCCACAGCGTCAAGATCGGCGACGCCGATGTCGCCGTGCATGAAGAGATCAGCTTCCGCCTGCCGTTCGGGCAGCTCAAGCATTTCGTGAAGCAGAATGGCGTGGCGGCAGGGCCAAAGCTGCTTATCGTCGCGCCGATGTCCGGCCACTACGCAACACTGCTGCGCGGCACGGTGGAGCGCATGATCCCCGGCCATGACGTTTACATCACCGACTGGCGCGACGCGAAGCTCGTCCCGCTCGATGAAGGCCGCTTCGATCTCGACGAATACATCGACTACATCGTCGCCTTCCTCGAACACATCGGCCCCGGCACGCACATGATCGCCGTGTGCCAGCCTTCGGTGCCTGCCTATGCGGCGGCGGCGCTGATGTCCGCGAAGAAACACAAGGCACGGCCGCGCTCGCTGACCATGATGGGCGGGCCGATCGATACGCGCGAGGCGCCGACCGAGGTCAACACCCTGGCCACCGGACGCCAGCACAGCTGGTTCGAGCACAACGCCATCACCACCGTGCCGCCGATCTACGCCGGTGCCGGACGGCGCGTGTATCCGGGCTTCCTGCAGCTGGCCGGCTTCATGTCGATGAACCTCGGCAACCACATGATGAGCCACTGGGAGATGTTCAAACATCTCGTCGTCGGCGACGGCGAAAGCGCCGATTCGACCAAGGCCTTCTACGACGAGTACCGCGCCGTCTGCGACATGACCGCAGAATTCTACCTGCAAACAGTGGATGCCGTGTTCCAGCGCCATCTGCTGCCCAAGGGCGAGTTCATGCATCGCGGCACGCGGATCGACCCCGGCGCAATCACCGATGTCGCGCTGCTGGCCGTGGAAGGCGAGCGCGATGACATCTCCGGCGTCGGACAAACGAAGGCCGCACTGACGCTCGCGACCGCGCTTCCCGACACGAAGAAGACTTACCTGCTTGCCATGGAGGTCGGCCACTACGGCATCTTCAACGGACGCCGCTGGCGCGAGAAGATTGCGCCCGTCGTCGAGGACTTCATCGCGAAGCACGACTGACTCATCCCGCCTAACACGCGCAGACAAAAAAAGGGGCGGACCCGAAAGTCCGCCCCTCTTCTTTTGGATCGGAGACCTCGCCCTAGTTGGCGTAGGCCTCGTTGCCGACGAAACCGATCTTGGTGACGCCAGACATCTGCGCCTGCGCCATGACGTTGTTCACAACGTCGTAGCGCGACAGCGCGTCGGGCTTCAGATGGATTTCGGGCTGAGGCTCCATGCGGGCCGCGTCGTTGAAATACGTGCGCAGCGTCGCAAGGTCCACTTCCTGATCGTTCCAGTAGATCGTGTTCAGGAAGTCGATGCTCACGCGGTTGATCACCGGATCGACCTGAGAGTTCTGCGGCTGGTTCTGGTTCGACGGGAGGTCGAGCTTCACCGCGTGCGTCTGGATCGGAATCGTGATGATGAACATGATGAGGAGCACCAGCATCACGTCGATCAGCGGCGTGGTGTTGATGTCCACCATTTCGCCGCCTTCGGCTCCGCCTCCTACGTTCATTGCCATAGTTTTGGTTTCCTTAGCGGCTGACAGAACCGGCGGGCGGTTCTGAAATGAAGCCCACCTTCACGAAACCGGCACGCTGCATCGTGTAGATGACGCCGCCGATGTTGCTGAACTCCGTGCCCGCGTCGCCGCGGATATGGACTTCAGGCAGTTCAATCGGTGTACCGGCCTTCTCCTGACGCTCGATTTCCTTCTTCAGGTGCGTAACCGCCTTGTCGAAGAGCTCCTGCTTGCTGTCGAGACGCTGCACACCCCAGAAAATGTCACCGGAGTTGTTGACCGCGATCAGCACGTTTTCCGGCTTCGTCGTCGTCGGCATGCTGCTCACTTTGGGAAGTTCGAGCGGCACGGTCTGGATGACCACGGGAACGGTGATGAGGAAGATGATGAGCATAACCAACATGACGTCCACCAGGGGCGTCGTGTTGATGTCCGCCATCGGCGCGTCATCGTCGTCCGAGGGTCCTACTTGCATCGCCATGTCTAGCGATCCTTCCTGATATCAAACAAATCGGGAGGGGGCGCGGCAGCAGAACCGCCGACACCCCCTTCGTACGATCAGGCCTTCGGAGCCGCAGCCGGAGTCACGCCCGTGCGTGCCACGCGCGAACCCGACATCATGTAGCCATGCACGTCGGCCGAGAAGTTGTTCAGGCGGTCCTGAACGTCCTTGTTGCGGCGGATCAGCCAGTTGTAGCCGAGCACGGCCGGAACGGCCACGGCAAGGCCGAGCGCGGTCATGATGAGCGCCTCACCGACCGGACCCGCGACCTTGTCGATCGAGGCCTGACCGGCGACGCCGATGTTGATGAGCGCGCGGTAGATACCGACGACGGTACCGAACAGACCGACGAACGGCGAGGTCGAACCCACCGACGCGAGCCAGGCAAGGCCGCTCTGCAGGCGACCGTTGATCGCATGCGTCGAGCGCGCCATCGACATCGTCACCCACTCGTTCTTGTCGATGCTGTCCGTGAGGCGGCCTTCATGATGATCGGCAGCGCGCAGGCCATCGTCGACGATCTGACGGAAAGCCGAGTTCTTGTCGAGCTTGGCTGCGCCGTCCTTCAGGCTCGGCGCCGACCAGAACTTCTTGTCCAGTTCCTTGGCTTCGATGAGCAGCTTCCGCTGGTCCCACCATTTCGTGAAGATGACGTACCACGAGGTCAGCGACATCAGCACGAGAATGGCGAACGTGCCCTGGGCGATCGGACCGCCCTGCTCGAGCGCGGCGCGGAGGCCGTACGGGTTTTCGGTCGCGATCTCTTCCGCCGCAAACGCCGGAGCCGAAACCATCAGCGTGCCGAGCGCAACACTTGCCGTGAGGCTGGCGCGCGAAACAAAGTTCTTCATGTGTAGTCCCCTAGACTGAATAGAAATGTTGGTTTGAAAACGGAAAGGCCGCAGGCCGGTCTTGCCCGGCCCACGGCGACATCCTGCTTATTTCGGAATCTGCCAACGGAACGCCTGGCTGCGCGTCTCCTGAACCGGCTGGCCGTTCTGCTGCGCCGGATTGAACCGGAAGCGCCGCTCGATCAGGCTGCAAGTCTGGGTATCGAGGCGGTTGAAGCCGCTCGATGTCTGAATCGAACAGCTGCCCTTCACGATCTTGCCATCGACATCGATGGTGTAGCGCGCAACCACCGAGCCCTCTTCCTCTGCACGGATCGAGGCTTGCGGATAATCGTCAGCCGTGATGGTGGCGCCAAGGCGCCCCCTCGGCTGTGCACGCGTGGTCGGACCGGCAGGCGGCGGTGCGGGAGGTGCCGGCGGCGCAACACGAGGCGGATCCGGACGCGGCGTTTCGGTCTGAATCGTAATCGTCGGCTGCGGCGGTGCGATCGTCTCGACGATCACTTCCGGCGGTGGAACATACGGCGGAATCTCTTCGAGTTCCGGCGGCGGAGGCGGCGGCTCTTCATCGACCGTGGGCTCCTCGACCTCGAACGTCTCCATCGGACCCGTCACGACCTTAACCACACGCAGCGCAAGGCCACTTATGAAGGCGTAGCCGAGAACGGCGTGGAGTAGCGCAACGAGCGCCAAGGAGACCATGCGCTTTGAGCTTACGCCTTGATCTGCATATGCCATGGACGCGGGTTACTCCCTCTTAGCTGACCCTTAACCATCGATCCCATAAGAATCGATCAGAAACCAGTTGCGGCTTTGACCGCAATCTTATCCCTTTTTGCAACGCTCATGAAGCGGTTGAAAACCGGCTCAAACCGTCCCTGAGCGACCTACTAGCTTGGGCGCCCTATACCCGCAACTGCTTTGTGGCAGGGTTGTGGCGCGATTGGCCGCTTGCCCAATTCATGCCACGGTCATGTCAAACATGGCTCAAATACGTTAAGCTGCCAGCAAATATGGATTTTGTTCGATTTCATAACAAAAGGGACGACCGGATGCGTCTGTGGGCTTTTTTTGCGCTTCTCCTCTCCGGGGCACTGATTCCGCTTACCGGCGTGTCCGCGAACCCGGGGCGGGCGGACCTCGTAGCGTTGACCACCGAAGCGCCGATCATCGTCCGCGCGACGGTCACCAAGGCCTCGAGACTGAGCGAAAAACTGTCCCCCGGCCTCGCGCCCGGCTTCCGCCGCTTCCTGATCACCGCCGAAATCAGCAACGTTCTGATCGCGCCGGGATTCGTTCCGAAAAATATCGAGTATCTCGTCGATATCGGTGCCGATCCGCGTGGAAAGGCGCCGAAACTCAAGGGACTTCCCGTTCTGCTGTTCCTGGCGCCGGGGGGCCGTGAAGCGCAGTACCAGCTCGTCCGTCCGTGGGCGCAGGTGGATTGGACCGCCGAGCGCGACGCCTATGTGCGCGCCGTCGCAGCCGAAGCCGTCACGGCTCCAGACATTCGCGACATGCAGATTTCCGGGCTCGGGCAGGCCTTCCACGTCCCCGGCAGCCTTCCGGGCGAATCCGAAAGCCAGATTTTCATCCAGACGAAGGCGGGCGAACCAATGTCGCTGGTCGTGCTGTCACGCCCCGGCCAACCGAAAGCGTTCAGCGTGGCCACGGGCGATATCATCGACGATGCCGCCGCCGGCGTGAAGGATGGCAGCCTGCTCTGGTATCGGCTTGCCTGCAGCCTGCCCCGCAGCCTGCCCGCCGCGAGCACATCGACACTCGATTCGGAAACTGCCGACGCCGCGAAGACGGACTATCGTTTCGTGCTCGATTCGCTCGGCGCCTGCGACCGGGCCTATTCGGAATAAGCCATCGGCAGCGACGACAGCTCGACGCCCACGAAATCGCAGTCGGGATAGATGTCGGGCTTCGCGGTGGCGACGCGCAGCGCCAGCACGCCCTTGCGCGCCGCGATGATGTCGTAGACCGCGCGGCAGAAGGTTTCCTGCAGGTTGAAACGCCGCGAAGCCGCCAGCGTCTTCACGGTTTCACGCAGGAAATCGTAGTTCCACGCACTTTTCACCTGATCGTCGGTGGGAAACGACGCCTCGTCCACCCAGAGATCGACATCGACGCGCAGCCGCTGCGGCGCGCCGACCTCGAAGCTGTGAAAGCCGATATCGACGAGCAGTTCATAGCCGTGCAGCCGAATCCGCCGCGCCTTCGGCGCCAGCGCTTCGGGAACGAGGCCGCGCGGCGCGGGGCTCATGCGCCCTCTCCCACCATGAAGGCGACGTCGCGCGGCATACCGAGCATACGCTGCCCGGCATCGAGCACGATCACCTGGCCCGTTAGGGTTGGAAGGGCGATCAAATATTGCATCGTCATGACAACATGCTCCACCAGCACGCCGCGCCGCAGCGGGTTATACACATGCGCGCGATCGAAGTTCTCCCGCGTCTGCGGGCCGCTGACCAACGTCACCGAAGGTGCGATGCCGTTCACGCGGATATTGGGCGCAAGCGCCCTCGCCTGCAGTTCGGTGAGGCCGGCAAGGCCGAGCTTGCTCACCGTGTAGCTGTAGAAATCGGGATTCGGGGCAGCGACCTTCGCGTCGAGCAGATTGATGACGAGGCCGTTCCGCCCAGCGCAATGCGCCGCGAACTGCTGCGTCAGCAGCGCCGGCGCACGCAGGTTCACATCGATCTGCTCGTCCCACTGTGCAGCGCTGAAGTCCGCCTGCGTGTCGTAGCGAAAAACGGAAGCGTTGTTGACAAGCAAGGAAACCGGCGGGTTTCCGGGCTCCAACCGGTCGAACAGCGTGCGGCACGCCTCCGCATCCGCAAGGTCCGCGCGGACGATCGACGCGCTGCCGCCCCCCGCGCGGATTTCGGCGACGAGCGCTTCCGCCGCGGCCACCGATTCGTTGCAGTGCACGTGGACGTGCCAGCCGTCCGCCGCGAGCGCCCGCGACAGCGCCCCGCCGATGCGTTTCGCGCCGCCGGTGACAAGCGCGCTTGCAGAAGTGCCGAACTCGGGTGTCATCGGCGAGCGCTTACCCGCCGGCGTACCAACGGGCAAGCCGCTGCCCTTTTTTTCGGCAGTCGAGACGCGTCAGTGCCAGCGCCGGTGAGCGGGACATCTCCAGAGACTTATCCACAGGCGTCGGGGACAAGTCATTTCCGTGACAGTTGAGAGCGCCGCATCCCTCGCCTACATCTGAAGGCGATGGCTGAACCCCCGCAGATTGATCGCTTTTCCGAGGAGCAGGCGACCTATGCCGTGCGCGGGCGCGACACGCCTGATCTCGACGCGGGTGTGGCGGCGATCCGCAACGTGCTGAAGACGCTGCCGGTGCGCCCCGGCGTCTATCGGATGCTCGATGCGGGCGGCGATGTGCTCTACGTCGGCAAGGCGCGGAGCCTGAAGAACCGCGTGACCAACTACACGCAGGTCGCGCGACTGCCGAAGCGGCTGCAGCGCATGGTGTCGCTGACGCGCGCGATGACGATCGTCACCACCGCGAGCGAGGCGGAGGCGCTGCTGCTCGAAGCGCAGCTCATCAAGCGCTTCCGGCCCGCGTTCAACGTGCTGCTGCGCGACGACAAGAGTTTTCCGTTCATCTTCCTCAACGAGGATCATGCTTTCCCGCGCATCTCCAAACATCGAGGGGCGCGGAAGGGCAAAGGCGTCTACTTCGGACCGTTTGCGAGCGCGGGCGCGGTCAATCGCACGCTGAACGCGCTTCAGAAGGTGTTCCTCCTGCGAAGCTGTTCGGACAGCTTCATGGCGAATCGCGCCCGCCCCTGCCTGCTCCACCAGATCCGCCGCTGCTCGGCGCCCTGCGTCGACCGGATCGACGCGGCGGGCTACGCGGAACTCGTCGGAGACGCGAAGGACTTCCTTGCGGGCAAAAGCCAGGCCGTGCAGCGCAAGCTCGGCGAAGCGATGCAGTTCGCGGCCGAGAAGCAGGATTATGAGCTCGCCGCGGTCTACCGCGACCGCCTGCGCGCGCTCACCTACATCCAGGGCCAGACCGGCACCGCGGAAGGCGTGAAGGACGTCGATGTCATCGCGCTCGCCGAAAAGGCCGGGCAGTTCTCGATCCAGGCGTTCTTCATCCGGGGTGGCCAGAACTGGGGCCATCGCGCCTTCTTCCCGAAGAACACGGCGGGCAGCACGCCCGAGGAGGTGCTGGGCAGCTTCATCGTGCAGTTCTACGAGGACATGCCGCTGCCGCCCGAAATCCTCGTCGACCGCCTGCCCACCGAATGCGAACTGATCGCGGAGGCGCTCTCCAGCCGCGGCCCCCGCAAGGTCGCGATCCGCCAACCGCAGCGCGGCGCGCTCAAACGCCTCGTCGATCAGGCAGCGCGCAACGCCGTCGAGGCGCTCGACCGCAACCTCGCCGAGGGTGCGACGCAAACGAAGCTGCTCGCCGAGCTTGCCGACATCTTCGAGCTGCCCGAACCGCCGCGTCGCATCGAGGTCTACGACAACAGCCACATTCAGGGCAGCAATGCGGGCGGCGGCATGATCGTCGCGGGGCCCGAGGGTTTTCTCAAGAACAGCTACCGCAAGTTCAACATCAAGGACGCATCGATCACGCCCGGCGACGATTTCGGCATGATGCGCCACGTTCTGGGCCGCCGCTTCGCGCGGCTGGGCAAGGAAGACCCCGACCGCAAGGGCTCGGACTGGCCCGATCTCGTGCTCATCGACGGCGGCAAGGGGCAGCTGTCTGCGGCCATGGATATCCTCGCCGAGCAGGGCATCGATGACGTGACGCTCGTCGGCGTCGCCAAGGGGCCGGACAGGAACGCCGGGCGCGAGGTGTTCCACCTGATGGACGGCCGCGAACTCACCCTGCCGCTCAATTCGCCGGTGCTGTTCTACCTCCAGCGCCTGCGCGACGAGGCGCACCGCTTCGCCATCGGCGCGCACCGCGCCAAGCGCAGCAAGGCGATCGCCGCGAATCCGCTCGACGACGTGCCCGGCATCGGCCCGACCCGGAAGCGCGCGCTGCTGATGCACTTCGGCACGGCGAAGGCCGTGCGCTCCGCCGCGCTCGAATCGCTGATGGCCGCGCCGGGCATTTCGAAGGCGATGGCCGAGGCGATCTACGACCACTTCCATCCGCGCGGATAAAGGCTAACGTGAGCGCGACTCGAATCGGGCCTTTGGGGAGGCGTTCCGTATGATGAAGCTCTACACCGCAGCGACGCCGAACGGTTACAAGGCCTCGGTCGCGCTCGAAGAAATGGGCTTCGATTACGAATTCGAGAAGATCGACCTCACCGGCGGTGTGCAGAAGCAGGACTGGTTCCTGGAGATCAACCCGAACGGCCGCATCCCGGCGCTCGTCCACGACGATTTCCCGATCTTCGAATCGGGCGCGATCATGCTCTACCTCGCCCGGCTTTCCGGCAAATTCTATGGCACCGATGCCAAATCACAGAGCCGTGTCGAGCAGTGGCTGATGTTCCAGATGGGCGGCATCGGCCCGATGATGGGTCAGGCGAACGTCTTCTACCGCTACTTCCCCGAAAAGATTCAGCCCGCGATCGACCGCTATCAGAACGAAGGCCGCCGCCTGTTCGAAGTGCTGGAGCGTCAGCTTTCGCGCACCGAATATCTCGCGGGCGACTATTCGATCGCAGACATGGCCAACTGGTGCTGGGTGCGCACGCACAAATGGTCGGGCATCCCGATCGACGGCCTGCCGAACCTCCAGCGCTGGCTTGAAGCGATCATGGCGCGCCCCGGTGTGCAGAAGGGCATCACCGTGCCCGAGGACATGCGCGCGCGGATTCGCGACGACGATGAGGATTCGGCCAAGAAATTCGCCGAACAGGCACGCAAGATCGTGGTGACGGGCAAGCCCGCCTGATCGCCTTCAAGGAGGGGGGAAACAATGCAGATGTACCCGCTGACGCTGCTCGGCACGCTCGCCGCGCTGGCCGTTTTCGTATGGGCGTCGATCCCGGTCGGGCAGGCGCGCGGCAAGCACGGTGTCAAGGCACCCGCCGTCACAGGCCATCCCGAGTTCGAGCGCGCCTTCCGCGCCCACCAGAACACGATGGAGCAGATCGTCCTTTTCCTGCCGCTCGTCTGGATCGTGGCGACGCTGTTCGGCGACCTTTGGGGCGGCATCTATTCGGCGGCCTGGGTGGTGGGCCGAATCGCTTATGTGATCGGCTACATCAAGGATGCGGAAAAGCGCGGCGCGGGTTTCCTCATCTCGAGCCTCGCCAGCCTCGCAGCACTGGTCGGCGCGATTGTCGCCGTAGTGATCGACCTGGTCCGCTAACCGCCGCAACGCTTCAGGAAATCCTCGATCAACGCCTTGTCGGGGCGGGCAAGCAGCGTCATCGCTGTCCCCTGCCCCGCCAGCGTTACACGCTTGCCGACCCAGTCGCGCACGAAGGTCGGCGGCACGCTGGCCCGCGCGACGACCATCATCTCGCCCGAGGAATGATACTGGACCGACGCCATCAGCGGCGTGATTCGATTCGGCGGCCCGATGAGAAGCTGGGTACGCGTCCCTTCCGCCACGGACCGATCCGAATCCGCCGTGAAGAACGCAAGTTCGAAGACCTTGGCGTCACGGTCGCAAACCGCGAACAGGTCCAGATCATCGCTGTTCGGCACGCCGTAGACCAGCTTCACGGCATTGCCCTCTGACGGCTCGGCATCGAAGATCGCCCAGCCGCGATTGTAAGTTGGCGCCCGCGTGGCGCAGGCTGCGACGAGCAGCAACATCGCAAGCGCGGCGACGCGCTTCATAAACCCCTGAACTCCGCGAATTCGGCGAGCGGTACGCGCTTCGCATGGAGCTTGTTGGCCGGGTCGTCGGGATCTTTCCAGCCGATCGCCATGCCGGTGAACAGCATCCATGCGTCCGGCGCGCCGAGAAACGTGCCGATCGTCTTGGGATACATCGCCCAGCATTCCTGCGGGCAGGAATCGAGTCCCGCCTCGCGCAGCAGCAGCATCACGTTTTCGAGATACATGCCGAGATCGGACCATTGCGGCGGCCCCATCGTGCGGCTCACGTAGCAAAACAGCGCGACCGGCGCGCCGAAGAACATGAAGTTGCGCGCAAACCAGCGCCGCCGCGCTTCCCGATCTTCGCGCGGAATCCCGACATGGCCGTACATCTCCTCGCCGACCTGAAAACGGCGAGAGGCATAAGGTTCGCCGAGCGCCTTGGGGTAGATGTCGTATTCCATGTCCTCGCCGCGCGGCGCTTCGACGATACGCCCCGCCATGATCTCCTTCAGCCGCGTCAGTTCGTCGCCGCCGACGACGTAGATGTGCCACGGCTGCAGGTTGCCGCCCGAAGGCGCACGCGCCGCCTTCTCGATGATCTCGCGCAGCAACGCGGGATCGACGGGCCGATCGAGAAAGCCGCGCACCGAGCGCCGGGTTGCGATTGCTTCGCTGACGTCCACTTCATCTCCCAAAGCCATGTTGAGCAGGCGCATACGATAGCCTAACGTCCGCCCATGCTGTCCAGCCTCCCCAATCTGCTCACGCTCTCGCGCATCCTCGCGGTGCCGCTTCTGGTCATCCTGATGTGGAATGCGAGCTGGCTTGGCTATCTCGTTGCCTTCGTTGTCTTCTGCATCGCCGGCGCAACCGATTATCTGGATGGATATCTGGCGCGCGCGCAGGGTACGGTCTCGAAGCTCGGCGTGTTTCTCGATCCGATCGCGGACAAGATCATGGTGGCGGGCGCGATCATCATGCTGGTCGAGAACAATATCGTTCGCGGCTGGACCGTGATTGCCGCGATCATCATCCTCATCCGCGAGATCACGGTTTCGGGGCTTCGCGAATATCTCGCCGGGATCCAAGTTTCCGTGCCTGTCAGCCAGCTCGCCAAGTGGAAGACCGCGTTTCAGATGATATCGATCGGCGCGCTGATCCTCGCGGGCGCGGCGGAGATCAGGTTCACGTGGCTCCCGGCTTATGAAGTGGGCGTTGCCTCGCTCTGGGCGGCCGCGATCCTCACGCTCGTCACGGGCTACGACTATCTGAGGGTCGGCCTCAAGCACATGGCCTGAACCGGTGAAGCTCGATCTCCTCTATTTCGCATGGGTGCGTGAACGCATCGGCCTTGATGGCGAAACGCGCGACCTTGCGGCACACACGGTCGGCGAAGCGCTCACGGCGCTTTCCGCGCTCGGCGACGGCTATGCGTCCGCATTCGCCGAGCCGCACCGCCTGCGCTTCGCGCTCGATCAGGATTTCGTCGATGCCGACGCGGCGCTTCGCGAAGGCGCGGAGCTTGCCATCTTCCCGCCCGTGACCGGCGGATGATCACCGTCCGCGTCCAGACCGAAGCCTTCGATCTGGGAGCAGAGACCCACGCGCTTTCGGACGGGCGCACCGATATCGGTGCCGTCGCCAGCTTCGTCGGCCTCGTGCGCGGCGGCGAGATCGAGGCGATGACGCTGGAACATTATCCCGCGATGACCGCGAAGGCCCTTGAAGCCATCGCCGCCGAGGCTGCAGGGCGTTGGCCGCTGCTGGACGGAACGGTCATTCACCGGCACGGCAGGCTGCTTCCCGGCGATCCCATCGTGCTCGTCGCCATCGCCGCCGCGCACCGCGGCGACGCTTTCGCGGCGTGCGCCTTCATCATGGACTACCTGAAGACGGGCGCGCCGTTCTGGAAGAAAGAGGAAACCGGCGGCGAAAGCCGGTGGGTGGAGGCCAGGGCCGAAGACGACGCCGCGCGCGATCGCTGGCGTTAGGGTGTGGCCGGCGGCTCTGCCGGCGCGTCTTCCGTAACCGCCTTGTTGATCCGGTCCGAAAGAGCGCGCGCGGCGGCACGAATACCCTCCGCATCCTCCGGCGTATTGGCGATGACATTGCCGAGCTGCCCGAGCAGCGCCGCCGCCCGCGCGACATCAATCTGTTCGCCGCGCATCACCGCCTCCGCGTCCGGCCCGAGCAGGACCGAGAGATCGACCTGCGCGGCGGCGTCCGCCTCCTCGCGCGCGCGCCGCTCTTCGGCCTGACGCTCCGAGATTTGGCGGACTTCCGGCAGAGCTTCCATCATGAACTCGTGCCACATCACGGCCGGCATTGTGGAGCCGAGCACGCCCTTCATCGGCGAATTGTCGTCGTTGCCGACCCAAACGCCGACGACGAGATCGCCCGCGAAACCCACGAAGATCGCGTCGCGCGAATCCTGCGTCGTGCCGGTCTTGCCGAAGGCCGCGACCGGCAGCTTCGCGCGCGTACCCGTGCCGTAGTCGATCGTTGCGCGCATCATCTCGCGCAGTGCAGCACGTTCGGGGAGGCTGTCGCCACCGAGCGCGCGCAGGCGTGACATCACGCCTTCCTCACGCGGCGGCGCCGAGACCGCATAGGGCACGACCGGCGGCGTGCCGCCCGCAACCGACGCATACGCCGAAGTGAGATCGAGCAGCGACATCGTCGAGGTGCCGAGCGCGATGGTGAGGTCGTCGCCGATCTCGTCCTTGATGCCCAGGTCGCGCGCCGCCTTGCGGATCGCCCCTGCCCCCACTTCGTTCGCCAGCCTTGCCGCCGCGACGTTGGAGGACAGCGCGAATGCGCGCTTCAGCGTGATGGGGCCGCGGTATTTGCCGTCGTTGTTCTTGGGGCTCCAGTCGCCGATGGTGACGGGCTCGTCCTCGATCTCGGTGTCGACGTCCATGCCGCTGCGCAGCGCGGCGAGGTAGACGAACAGCTTGAACGCGGAACCCGGCTGCCGCTTCGCCTGCACGGCGCGATTGAATTCGCTCTTCTGGTAGTCCCGGCCGCCGACCATCGCGACGACGCGGCCGTCCGGATGCATGGCGACGATCGCCGCCTCGCCGACATTGTGCCAGCCCGCACGGTCGAGATTGCGCTTCACGACGCGCTCGGCGAGCTTCTGCAGGCGGCTGTCGAGCGTGGTCGCGACCTTCACCTCGCCGAACGTGTCGGGCGCGCTGTTCGCGGCCTCACCCCAGGCCCAGTCGGCGAAATAACTCCCGGTCGGCAGGCCTTTCCGGCCCGGAAGCAGCGCCGCGCGCCGGGCGCCGCGCCACTCGGCGTCGGTAATGAGCCCCTGTTCCTTCATCGCGGCGATGACGAGCTTTCCGCGTTCGCGCGCCGCTTCATAGTTATTGGTCGGCGCGAGCCGCGAGGGCGCCTTCACGAGACCCGCCAGCATCGCCGCCTCGCCGAGCGTCAGCTGCTCGGGCTCCTTGCTGAAATACTGCTCCGACGCCGCGCGCAGGCCATAGGCGCCATCGCCGAAATAGACGCTGGAGAGGTAGCGCGAGAGGATCTCGTCCTTGGTCAGCCAGGCTTCCAGCCAGAAGGCGATGATCACCTCCTGCGCCTTGCGCGTCAGGCTACGGTCGAGGCTGAGGAAGCTCGTCTTGGCGAGCTGCTGCGTGATCGTGGAGCCGCCCTGCACCACGCGGCCCGCCGCCGCGTTCGCCTGCGCGGCGCGGAGGATGCCGCGAATGTCGATGCCGATGTGATCGTAGAAGCGCCGGTCCTCAATCGCGACGAACGCCTCACCGACATGATCGGGCAGCTTCGTCACGTCGACCGGCTCGGCCTTGAAACTGCCCCGGCGCGCGATCGGCGTGCCGTCGGCCGCAGTCAGCACCAGCGCGGGCGTTTCCAGCGGTTCGAGCGCCTTGCCGAGCGGCGCCGTGATCGCGAGCCACGCGACGATGCCGAAGAACACGAGCAACACGCCCGCCGCGATCTTGGGGAGCCAGCGCAGCCAGCGTCGGCGGGGTTTCTGGGGCTCGTCGGGAGGGGGGGCCTCCTCTCCGCCAAACTCGGCGGACCATGCGCGGTAATCATCCGGATCGAGCGACTCGACGCGCGGGCGGCGGAATATCATTGCGGAGTCGCCATTCTCATACTGTCATACTTACGCAAAACAGTGGCCCGTTCAATCAGTCGTGGGCGGCCGATGGGGCGATGCGTGGTGGGCCCGGAGGGACTCGAACCCCCAACCTAGCCGTTATGAGCGGCCAGCTCTAACCATTGAGCTACAGGCCCGTCGCCCCGCCTTTTCCCCCGTGCCGGACGATCGCAGCGCTTAGACGCTCAGGGCGTGCTCCGCAAGAGTGGCGGCCTTCCCGTCGCGCTGGGCATGGGCTACGGCGACGACCTCCTCGACGCTGGCGGGCTTCACGCCGGCGCGCGTCAAAGTCGTCAGCACGCCATCCCACCAGGCATAGAAATCGGCGAGGTCGCGCGCATCGCGCACATAGGGCGTATGGCCCGGCTCGACCGAAGGCGAATGGAAGGAGATGGAGAAGATCTGCGTTCCGGCCTCGACGAGCAGCTCGATCGCCTGGATCGCCTCGTCGAGCGGTATGCCTTCGGGCGTCAGCGCCACGCGGCCGAGCAGCGACGTGCGCGAGAGGAGACCGTTCAGGCGCGGTACGCGCGTTGCAAGTTCAAACGCGCGCTCGCCGAACACGCGCAGACCGCCGGTGAAGGTGGAGGTCAGCGGCAGTTCGAGAAGTCGGCGTTCCGGCCCTGTCCAGTAAAGCTGCGGGCGGATGTTGCGGAAACTGGGACCGCCTTCGTCGCTATAATCGAAATAGGGCCGAACGGACACGTCCATCCGGTAGCCGAGTTCATCGAGCAGCGCCTCGGTGTTCGGCCCCACACCATAGCGCCCTGCCCTGTAGACGATCGGCGCCGCGCCGAAGTTCTCGTCGATGGCCTCGGTCAGCGCCTTGATCTTGGCGCGCTCCACCTCGCGCGGCAGGTTGCCGGGAAAGCTGTTCGGGCCGCCCACACGTTCGAGGAACGGCGGGTTCACCCACGGATGCAGCTGCGTGCCAATCGTGGCGCCATCATTTTCGGAAAGCGCGCGCAGCACCTCGACGCTCTCGGGGGTCGTCGCCACCGGATAGTCGACCATGTACGCGGGCTTGATGTCGAAGCCGCGCATCAGGCTGTGCACCTTCCGCAGCGACTTCACCGATTTCACCGATGTCGAATCGCGGCTCTTCGGCTGCGTCCAGTCGAACTCCTCTTCGGTATCGACGAAAACGAGCACGCGCTGGCCGAATTCCGGGCCGAAAGAGATGTATTGATTGTCCGAAGGGGCCAGCATGTCGCGACAATAAGCGTTCGGACGTTTCCGGCAAGTAAAGCTGCAAAAAGGGGAGGTTTCGGAAAGGGTTAGGTCCCCGGCTTCTTGGGAGGGAGGGAGGTGAAGCCGGGGACCCGTCTACCGAGGCCCGCGGGGAGGGAGGGGAGCGGGCCTTCGATTTCCGTTGCAGCGGTGTGTTGCTGCGTTGGGAGTGATGTACGGAAAGCCGGCTCTATTGTGCACTGCCGCAAATCACAATGCAGCTATGCGCCCAGCGCATAACTCTCGTCGATGTCGAGCGTCGCGGGGGTCATCTTCTCGATGAGAAAATCACGTAACACCTTGATTCTTATAGCATTTCTAAGCTCAGGCACATAAACGAAATAGGTTCGGAATACAGGCCCCTGCACCTCCGGCAGGATCACCTTCACACGGCCGGAAGCACGGATCAGATAGCTCGGCAATGCTGCAATGCCCACACCGGCTTCCACCGCCTGCAGGATCCCGAAAACACTGTTGACGACGAGCACCGGACGGCGTGGCGGTCCTTGATGGCCGACATCCTGAATCCAGTTGACGCCGCGAATCGTCGATGGCGCGGTCTCGCCGAAGGCGATGATGCGGTGATGATCGAGATCGGCGATCGTTTGCGGCACGCCGTAGCGCGCGAAATAGTCGGGCGAACCGCACAGGCGGTAGCGGATCGCCGCGAGCTGCCGCTGCACCAGATCGTTCTGCGTGGAGGGATGAAACCGGATGGCGACATCCGCTTCTCGCCTCTGAAGGTCGAGATCGTCGTCCGCCAGCACCATGTTGATCTCGATATCCGGGTAACGCTCCAGAAATTCGGGAAGCATGGTCGGCAGCCACGTCGAGCCGAACGACATGGTCGTCGTCAGCCGAATCTCACCGGTCGGCCGGTCTTTGGAAAGATCGATCGCCTGGCGCGTGCGTTCGACGCTTTCGAACATCTCGGTAGTGGTGGCGGCAAGCTGCTCGCCCTCATGCGTCATCGCGAGGCCGCGCGCGTGGCGATGGAACAGCTTGGCGCCGAGCGTCTCCTCGAGCGATGCGATCTGGCGCGACAGCGCCGGCTGGCTCATGCCAAGCCGGCGCGAAGCCTCGGTGAAGCTGCCCGCTTCCGATACCGTATGAAAAAGCCTGAGCTTTTCCCAGTCGAGCACGGCTACTCGGCCGCTTCCGCGAGTCCGGCTTCATTGTGCGCAAGGAAGCGCTCAGCCTCCAGCGCCGCCATGCAGCCCATGCCGGCGGCCGTCACGGCCTGACGGAACACCTTGTCCTTCACGTCGCCCGCCGCGAACACGCCGGGCACGGAGGTTGCGGTGCTGTCGGGCGCGGTGAGGATATAGCCCTCCCCGTCCATGTTCAGCTTGCCCTTAAACAGCGCCGTCGCCGGATCGTGACCGATCGCGATGAACAGGCCGTCGACATCGAGCGTACGGTCGGACCCGCCGTTCGTGCCGCGCAGCTTGAGGCCGGTGACGCCAAGCGGATCGCTGGCGCCGATCACTTCGGCGACCTCTGCGTTCCAGACAGCCTCGACCTTCGGATTGGCGAGCAGGCGCGCCTGGTTCGTCTTGTCCGCGCGCAGTTCGTCGCGGCGGTGGATGAGATACACCTTCTGCGCGAAGTTGGTGAGGAACAGCGCTTCCTCCACGGCCGTATTGCCGCCGCCGACCACCGCGACGGTCTTGCCGCGATAGAAGAAGCCGTCGCAGGTCGCGCAGGCCGAAACGCCAAAGCCGCGGAAGCGTCCCTCGCTCTCAAGCCCGAGCCAGCGCGCCTGCGCGCCGGTCGCGATCACGACCGTATCGGCGAGGTAGACATTCCCCGAATCGAGCGTCAGCCGGAACGGCCGCTGCGAGAAATCCACGTCGGAGACAATGTCGTCGACGATCTCTGCGCCCACGTGCTTCGCCTGTGCGGCCATTTTCTCCATGAGGTCGGGGCCCATGATCATCGATTCGCCCGGCCAATTCTCGACATCCGTGGTGATGGTGAGCTGTCCACCCGGCTGCAGGCCACGGATGATGACGGGATTGAGCGCTGCGCGCGCCGCATAGACGCCGGCCGTATATCCGGCCGGACCCGAACCAATCACCGCAACGCGAACCTGCTTTGTATCACCCATCACACCTCATCCCTGCTGCCCAAAAGTCGACAGGAGATGTAGTCGCTGGATGCGCGAATTACGAGGCCTCGCTTGCGTCTTCATCCTGACGCTGCCGCGGCTGCCCGAGCGGGATGGAAAGCTCGAAAACGTGCGGCGCCAGCCGGAACGTGCCGCTCACGGTCGCGGCAAGGCTGCCGACAAGCTTGAGCCCGAAGCCAACGCCCAGAATGGGCGCTGCATCCTCGCCGCGAGGGATGCCCGCAGGATCGAACAGCTCGTCCTCGCTCTTGCCGAGCGTGGCGCGCGGCCGGGTCACCGCAACGCGAAGCGCACTGCCTTCGGCCTGCACGATCACCAGCACCGATTCGTCGGCCGCTGCAGAGGCCACCGCGGCAGTGAGCAACCGCGCCAGCGCGCGCTCGAAAATCGACGAATCGGAGGCGACGGCGGGGATATTGTCGGCCACGAAGGGCACCAGCGCCACACCGCGATCCCCGGCGAGCCCCTCGTAGCGCGCGATCACCTCACGCGCCTTCGCGGCCGCGTCGAACGTGCCGAGTCCCGGCCGGTAACGTCCCTGTTCGATGCGTGCGGCATCCGAAAGGTCGTCGAACGCGCTCAGCAGTTTCTCAGCCTGCTTCAGGATACTGCCCGCCTGCGATCGGTATTCGGCCCCCGCCTCGCCGAGGATTTCACCCTCGATCAGCTGCGCGAAGCCGATGATGGCGTTGAGCGGCGTACGCACCTCGTGCGCCATCGTCGCGAACGCCTCGCTCGATGCGCCCGTGCCGAAGAGGCCCGCCGCCTGCGATGCCGCCACGGCGATGCGCTCGGGCGGATCGAGCGCGATCGCGCTTCCCCAATAGCCCGTGAAACGTCCGGTCTTGCGATCGAACTGCGGCAGGCCGGACATGCGCCAGCGGCCGGGAAGCCCAAGCTCCGGCTGGCAGGTGACGATCACGTCGCGGAACGGCACGCGGCGCTCCGCCGCGCGGCGCACCTGCCCGCTGCCGTCCGGCGTATCGAACTCGACAAGCCAGTGGCCGACAAGCTGCGGCGGCGTCGCCGGGCTTTCGATGAGGACGCCCTGCTCGTCGCAGCGCCAGGTCCATCGGCGTTCCAGCTCCTCGACAGGCGGGCTTTCACGCGGTTCGAAGGCCGCTTCTCCTGGGGCTTCGCCCTCTTCAGGCTCGTGCCCGCGCGAGCGAAATGCCGAAATCCGGTCCAGCAGTTCCTTTATCTGGCTGCGCCCCGATTCGAGCGCCGGGGCGGCCGGTTCATCGAGCACTGCGGGCGGCATCGTGGGCGCGAAGCGGGCTTTGTCGACCACTGCGGCGGGCGTCACGGCAATCGCGGCATCGGGCACGAACAGCCGTTCGGCCCCACCTCCGGCAGCAGGCCCCGCACCGCCCGAAAGCAGCTCACGCACCGGCCCCGGCAGATCGCGGCGAGAGAGCATCCCGGCATGGAGGTGCCTTGGCGCGCGCCTAGCCAGCCGCCACCATTCCGGCTCGTCGAGGCGTGCGACCTGCAGCATCCGATCGTAGTGGTGAGAAACATGGCCCCGGAACAGGCGCAGATGCAGGCTCCGCGCACCCGCGCGCGCCGCCTTGTCGATCATCGCGTTCCTGAGCGATTCGGGTACATCCCGGCTCAGCCGCGACAGCGCCCGCAGCGCACGCCGCCGCAGGCGCGCATCCGCGCAATCCCGGCGCTGGAGCGACAGGTCGATGAGCTGACGAAAGGCAGCCGCGCGGGCGTCGGGAGAATCCCGCTCCGCCAGCGCAACGGCCGTTCTTATTGTATCGTCGTGGCGCATCGCGGAATCGCGCAGTCCTTTCGGGAACGTAATGTGTCCCGTTTGGCGCGAGTTTTGAAGTCTTCCGGTTAAATCCGCCTTTACGACGTGTTCGAATTGCGCTTCTTCGCAACTATATTATAACCGTTCGCAAGAAATCATTGAAAGGTTGCGGCGAATGCCGTCGAATCGACATATTATCGACGAAACCGACCGGATCGTTTTGAAAAGCCTTCAGGACGAGGGCCGCCTCACCAATGTCGATCTCGCCGCACGCGCCGGACTCACCGCTCCCCCGACGCTCCGCCGCGTCCGCGCGCTGGAAACCGCCGGGATCATCCGCGGCTACCATGCGGATCTCAATCCCGAGGCGCTCGGCTACAGCATCATGGTCTTCGCGATGGTCAGCCTCAAGAGTCAGGCGGAGAACGACCTCCGCGCCTTCGAGGAGCACGTCGCGCAGCTCCCGCCCGTTCGCGAATGCCACATGCTGAACGGCGAGATCGACTTCATCCTGAAAATCGTCGCGCATGACCTTCAGGAGTTCCAGCGCTTCCTCACCGCACATCTCACCTCGGCGCCGAATGTCGAGCACGTGAAAACGTCGCTCACCATCCGCACTTCGAAGAACCAGCCGGGCATCCCCGTCGACGACGCCTGACCGGGCGAACTTACCAGATTTTGCCGGGCATGACCGGATGCGAGGCGGACAATCCGCCGTCGACCGCAACCGCCTGCCCGTTCACATAGGACGCATCGTCCGAAACGAGGAATGCCGCCAGCCGCGCGACCTCGATCGGCTGCGCAGCGCGTTTCAGCGGGTTGAGCTGGCCGATCTTGCCTTCGGTGCCGCGTTCGCGCGCCATATCGAACATCGGTTGCGTCATCCCGGTTTCGATGACGCCCGGGCAGATCGCGTTGATGCGGATGCCCGTGCCGGAAAGCTGGTAGGCGCTCGTCTGCACGAAATTGATCACGCCCGCTTTGGAAGCGCTGTACGGCGAGCCGCCCGCGCCAGATCGGATACCCGCGACCGAGGCCGTGCAGAGGATTGCCCCCCTCCCTGTCTTCACCATCTCCCGCGCGGCGGCCTGCACCAGCAGGAACACGCCGATCAGGTTCACGCGCAGTACCTGTTCCCACTCGCTGACCTCAAGTTCGAGCAGCCGGTTGAAGCCGCCGGAAATGCCGGCGTTGGCAAAGGCGATGTCGAGCGGACCGTCCGCCGTCGCCGCCGCCACGAGGCTATCGACGAAGCTTTTGTCGCCAGCGTCTCCCGTGAAGGCCGTGGCCGCGTTCCCGATCTCGGCGGCGACATCGCGAACCGCATCGCTGCGGTCGGCGATGAAGACGCGCGCGCCTTCCTCCGCGAAAAGCCGTGCGCTGGCGCGGCCGATGCCACTCGCCGCGCCCGTGATGATCGCCGTCTTGCCTGCGAGCTTGCCCATATCGCGCCTCCCTCTGGTCCGGAGGCTATTTGTGACGTCACATCACCGCGGCGTCAGCTATGAAAACGGTCATCCACGGGCGGCTGCGGCGCCGCGTGTCAGCCCGAAAAAGGCCACCGCAGCGATCGTGAGCGACACGCACATCACCGCCGCCATGGGAACCGCGGTTCCGTCCGCGAACAGGCTGGCAATCGTCATCGCGAGGCCGCCTACCGTAAAACCGGTAGCGCCCATCAACGCGCTGATCGAGCCCGCCCGAGACGGGTCCACGCTAAGCGCACCCGCGCTCGCATTGCCCATCATGAAGCCGAAGCTGGAAAGGATGCCGAACAGCATCACCATGGCCACCGGAAGCCCGCCGACGTCCAGAAGCGCAAACACGAGGAACGTGAACCCGAACAAGGCGGCGATGATACTCGCAACGGCAAGGATGCTGTCCGCCCGGAAGCGCGCAAGCGCAAAGCGATTGAACTGGCTGGCAAGCACAAGTCCGAGGGCATTGATCCCGAAAAGCCAACCGAAACCGGTCGGCGAAACGCCGTGGGTGCCCATTATGAGCGCCGGGGACGCCGAGATATAGGTGAAGAGGCACGCGCTGTTGCAGGCGCTCGCGAGCATATAGCCGAGCAGCTTGCGGTTGGTCGCCAGCAGCGTCAGCGCGGCGATCGGATGCTCGCCCCGCGCTGTCGCTTCGGTCGCATCGGAGCGCGTCTCGCCGAGACGGAACAGGACGGCATAGAGCATCAGGAGACCGAACAGCGTCATGAAGACGAAAATCGCCCGCCAGCTCGTCAGCACCATCAGATAGCTGCCGAGCAGCGGCGCCAGCACCGGCGCCAGCCCGAACACGAGCATGATGAGCGAGAACACACGCGCCGATTCCTGATGATCGAACACATCACGAACGATGGCGCGTGAAATCACCATACCCGCGCACGCTCCCAGCCCCTGTCCGAAGCGAAGTGCGGCCAGCATGTTGGGAGACGTCGCGAAAACGCACAGCACGGATGCCAGCACATAAATGGCGATGCCCGCGATCAGCGGCGGCTGCCGCCCAATCCGGTCCGAAAGCGGCCCGTAGAACAACTGCCCGAGTGCGAGGCCTGCAAGAAACGTCGCCAGAGAGCGTTCGACGACACCGTCGGACGCGCCGAAATCCGCAGCGATCACAGGAAGCGCCGGCAGGTACATGTCGATCGAGAGCGCCCCAAACGCCGTCAGGCCGCCCAGCAGGACGACCATGCCCAGCGTCGATTTCGACGCGTTTTCTCGTGAAGTTCCGTGCACGCTTCCTGTTCCTCTAGGCGGGTGACTCTCCGCACAGGTGTCACTATGCGTGATCGCCGATTCGGGCCATCGGATGGAGACTGCCGCTATGACTGCCATCAACGACGTTGTCGACCTTTCCCGCGACGGGGAAATCGCCGTGATCACGGTGAATTCACCGCCCGTGAACGCGCTCTCGGCGCCGGTGCGCGACGGTATCGCAGAGGGCGTAACGTCTGCCGTGGCCGATGCCGAAGTGAAGGCGATCGTGCTGATTTGCGCGGGCCGCACGTTCATCGCGGGCGCCGATATCACCGAGTTCGGCAAGCCGCCGCGCGGTACCAGCCTGCACCAGATGATCGATGTGATCGAAAGCGCGACGAAGCCCGTGATCGCCGCGATCCACGGCACCGCGCTTGGCGGCGGCCTCGAAACCGCGCTCGGCGCGCATTACCGCGTCGCCGTGCCGTCCGCGAAGCTCGGCCTTCCCGAAGTGAAGCTTGGCCTCCTTCCCGGCGCGGGCGGCACACAGCGCCTGCCGCGTGTCGTCGGCGCCGAGGCTGCGCTCAAGATGGTCACGTCCGGGAACCCCATCGGTGCGAAGGCAGCGCTCGATTCGGGCCTCGTCGACGAACTCGTCGATGAAGCTGATCTTCGCGGCGGCGCGATCGCCTTCGCGCAGAAGGTCGTCGCCGAAAATCGCCCGCTGAAGAAGATTCGCGACCGCAGCGTTACTGCCGAGCCCGCGCTGTTCGCCGAATTCCGCGCCGCGAACGCCCGCAAGTTCCGCGGCTTCGATGCGCCCGAAGCCAACATCAAGTGTATCGAGGCCGCCGTCAGCCTGCCCTTCGAAGAGGGCATGAAGCGCGAGCGCGAGCTGTTCATGGAGCTGATGACGGGCACGCAGTCCGCCGCGCAGCGCCACATCTTTTTCGCCGAACGTCAGGCCGCGCGCATCAAGGACCTGCCGGAAGGCACCTCGCCGCGCCCCGTGAAGTCGGTGGGCGTGATCGGCGCGGGCACGATGGGCGGCGGCATTTCCATGAACTTCCTGTCGGCGGGCATCCCGGTCACGATCGTGGAAACGAACCCGGAAGCGCTCGAGCGCGGCGTCGGCATCATGCGCAAGAACTATGCGGCAAGCGCCGCCAAGGGTGCCCTGAAGCCCGAAGCGGTCGAAGCCAACATGGGGCGCCTCACCCCCGTGCTCGACCTTGAAGCTTTGAAGGACTGCGACCTCATCATCGAGGCGGTGTTCGAGGACATGGCCGTCAAGAAGGAGATCTTTGCGAAGCTCGACCGCATCGCGAAGCCCGGCGCGATCCTCGCCAGCAACACCTCGTACCTCGACGTCGACGAGATCGCCTCGGCCACGTCGCGGCCGCAGGACGTCGTCGGCCTCCACTTCTTCTCGCCCGCAAACGTGATGAAGCTGCTCGAGGTCGTGCGCGGCGCGAAAACGGCGCCCGACGTGCTCGCCACCGCGATGGGGCTCGCCAAGACGATCGGCAAGGTTGCGGTCGTCGCCGGTGTCTGCTTCGGCTTCATCGGCAACCGTATGCTTCGTGCCCGTCAGGATCAGGCGCAGGCGCTGATCCTCGAAGGCGCGATGCCGTGGGACGTCGACCGCGTGCTCTACGACTTCGGCTTTCCGATGGGGCCCTTCCAGATGGCCGATCTCGCCGGGCTCGATATCGGCTGGTCCGCTGCGACTTCGAAGGGCGAAACCGTGCGCGACCGGCTCTGCGAAGCCGGCAAGCGCGGGCAGAAGACCGGCAGCGGCTTCTACGACTACGACGAGAAGCGCAATCGCACGCCCTCGAAGGTCGCCGAGGAGATCATCCTCGCGAAGTCCGCCGAACTCGGCATCGCGCGTCGGCAGGTTTCTGACGCGGAAATCCTTGAACGCTGCATCTATCCGATGATCAACGAGGGGGCGAAGATCCTGGAAGAAGGCATCGCGCAGCGCCCGTCCGACATCGATGTCGCGTGGATCTACGGCTACGGCTTCCCGGTCTACCGCGGCGGCCCGATGTTCTACGGTGATACTGTCGGCCTCAAGGCCGTGCTCGAAGGCCTCGAAAAGTACGAGAAGATACACGGCGCGGCGTTCAAGCCTGCCGCACTTCTCACGAAGCTGGCGGCCGAAGGGAAGTCTTTCCGCGACCTCAACTGAGAGCGGCTACGGAACAATCCGGCGATTACTTCGCTTTATTGGCTCAGGCTCTCGCCTGAGCCAATGGAGGGAGTTCGCCATGAATCTCATTCTCGTGCTTATCGTCGGCGGTCTGATCGGCTGGGTCGCCAGCATGATCATGCGTACCGATGCCCAGCAGGGCCTTTTCCTGAACATTGTCGTGGGTGTCGTCGGCGCACTGATCGCCGGCTTCCTGCTCGGCGGCGGTGCCTCGATCCTGAACGCACCGCTCAACCTTATGACCATCCTATGGTCGCTGCTGGGTGCGGTCGTGCTGCTGGCGATCGTGAACCTGATCCGCCGCGGCGCCGTCCGCTAGTTCCGGGTCGCGATAAATGAAAAGGGCGTCCTTTGGGGACGCCCTTTTTTTTAACTTCACGCTTCAGAACGGAACTTCAGGATCTTGCCGGGCTCGCGCGGCGGCTCGCCCTTCGGCAGGGCGTCGATGTGCTCCATGCCCTCGATCACCTCGCCCCACACCGTGTACTGACGGTCGAGGAAGCGCGCATCGTCGAAGCAGATGAAGAACTGGCTGTTGCCCGAGTTGGGGTTGGCACTGCGCGCCATCGAGCAAACGCCGCGCACGTGCGGCACGTCGTTGAATTCAGCCTTGAGATCGGGCTTGTCGGAGCCGCCCATGCCCGTGCCGGTGGGATCGCCGCCCTGCGCCATGAAGCCGGGGATCACGCGGTGGAACACGACGCCGTCATAAAAGCCTTCGTCGGCAAGCGTCTGGATGCGTTCGACATGGCCCGGCGCCACGTCCGGGCGAAGGCGGATTTTCACGTCGCCCGTTGCGAGCGTCATCACGAGTGTATCTGCGGTCACGGCCTGTCCTTTTGCTGATATAGGGCTTGCCGCGTCCCTAGCCGTTGGGCAAAAGCACGCGCAAGTGAATAAGGGCGGTTAGCTCAGTTGGTAGAGCATCTCGTTTACACCGAGAGGGTCGGCGGTTCGAGCCCGTCACCGCCCACCATCATTCTTCCTCAATGCACCATTCAGGAACCGGCAAGGTGCCGGGCCGTTGATATGCATCTGTCATGATCGCAGCGCATCATCGACGGAAACCGTAATCCGCCGGCCCCGGCGCGAACAGGAGGAAGGCCATGAGCATTTTCGGTCGGATCAAGGACGCTATTTTCGGGAAAAAGGCCGAGGCCGCGCCTGCGCCCAAGGTGGCAGCGCCCGCTGCGCCGGCGACACCCACGGCACCCGCCGCGCCTCCGCCGCCCGTCGAGATCAGCGAGGTGGACGTCGAAGCGATTCTCACGAACCTTGCCGACAAGTCGCCGCAAAAGCTCAACTGGCGCACGTCCATCGTGGACCTGATGAAGCTTCTCGGTCTCGAATCAAGCCTCACCGAGCGCAAGGAGCTGGCGCAGGAACTGGGCTACACGGGCGAGCTCAACGGCAGCGCTGAAATGAATATCTGGCTGCACAAGGCGGTGTTGCGCGAGCTCGCGAAAAACGGCGGCAAGGTACCGGCCGACCTGCTCGACTGATCTGATCGCCACAAGACGAAAACCGGGTGTGGCGGCGCAAGCTGCCGCATCTTTTTTATGGAAAGTGCTGCGAAATGGTGGGCGCGACAGGGATTGAACCTGTGACCCCTCCCGTGTGAAGGGAGTGCTCTACCGCTGAGCTACGCGCCCGCCGGATGTACCGGACCGGCGGAGCAGATACGGTCCTGCCCTCCCCCTGTCCAGCCCGTTTCTGACGAAACATGCCCCAAAATGCGAAGGGCGCCGCGGATGCGACGCCCTTCGACTAAACCCTTGCGGGCGCGGTTTTAGTTGACCGCGTCCTTCAGGCCCTTGCCGGCCTTGAACTTGGGCTGCACGCTGGCGGCGATCTTCATCGTTTCGCCCGTGCGCGGGTTACGGCCCGTCGAAGCCTTGCGCTTCGCCGTCGCGAAGGTGCCGAAGCCGACGAGACGAACTTCGTCACCCTTCTTCAGGGCCTTCGTGATGCTCTCGAACACGGCCTCAACGGCCTTGCCCGCGTCAACGCGCGAAAGACCTGCTGCGTCCGCAACCGAGCCGATAAGTTCCTGCTTGTTCATTCCCTGTACCCCCAAGACGGAAGAGTGGTTGGATCGGCGAATAAAAGCCGGGCGCCATGTAAGTGCCCGGCTTTATGAGAGTCAAAGGGAAAACCGCAGAATTTGGGGCTTTCCCGAACTTTTTATCGCTTTTTCGTCTCAATGGCGGACGGAAAGGTCTCCAGCCTCCGAAGCCGGAGCCACGGCAGGCGCCGGAAGCACCGGTTCGACCCACTCGATCGGCTCGATGGGACGCACGAGCGCCGCGGCAAGCACCTGATCGACGTGACTCACGGGACGAATCGTTAGCCCCTCCTTCACGTTCGCCGGAATATCGGCGAGGTCCTTCTCGTTTTCTGCCGGGATCAGCACCGTGGTGATTCCCCCGCGCAGCGCCGCGAGCAGCTTCTCCTTTAGACCACCGATCGGCAGCACGCGGCCGCGCAACGTCACCTCGCCCGTCATCGCCACATCCTTGCGGACGGGAATGCCGGTCAGCGTCGAAACGATCGAGGTCACCATGCCGACGCCCGCCGAGGGACCGTCCTTTGGCGTCGCGCCTTCCGGCACGTGCACGTGGATGTCCTTCACCTGGAACACGGTCGGCTTGATGCCGTACTGCGGCGCGCGCGACTTGATGAACGAGTTCGCGGCCTCAATCGATTCCTTCATCACGTCGCCGAGCTTGCCGGTCGTGCGGATCGCGCCCTTGCCGGGCACCGTCACCGCCTCGATCGTCAGAAGCTCGCCGCCCACTTCCGTCCAGGCGAGGCCGGTGGTCGCGCCGACCTGATCCTCTTCCTCGCCGATGCCGAAGCGGAACTTCTGCACGCCGGCGTACTCGCCAAGGTTTTCCGGGGTGATCGTGATCTTCTCGGCTTTACCCTCCAGAATCTGGCGCAGCGCCTTGCGTGCCAGTCTGGCGAGCTCGCGCTCCAGCGTGCGGACGCCCGCCTCGCGCGTGTAGTAGCGGATGAGGTCGCGCAGGCCCGCGTCTTCGATCGCGAACTCGCCGTCCTTCAGCCCGTGCGATTCGATCTGCTTCGGCAGCAGGTGTGCCGTGGCGATCTCGAGCTTCTCGTCCTCGGTGTAGCCCGAGAGACGGATGATCTCCATGCGGTCGAGCAGCGGCTGCGGCATGTTGAGGCTGTTCGCCGTCGTCACGAACATCACGTCCGAAAGGTCGTAGTCGACTTCCAGATAGTGGTCGTTGAACTTGGCGTTCTGTTCCGGATCGAGCACCTCGAGCAGCGCCGACGACGGATCGCCCCGGAAGTCCTGACCGAGCTTGTCGATCTCGTCGAGCAGGAACAGCGGGTTCGAAGTGCCGGCCTTCTTCAGGTTCTGGATGATCTTGCCGGGCATCGAGCCGATGTACGTGCGCCGGTGGCCACGAATCTCGGCCTCGTCGCGCACGCCGCCGAGCGACTGGCGGATGAACTCGCGGCCCGTCGCCTTCGCGATCGAGCGGCCGAGCGAGGTCTTGCCGACACCGGGCGGGCCGACGAGGCACAGGATCGGCCCCTTCAGCTTGTTTGCGCGGCTCTGCACCGCGAGATACTCGAGGATGCGCTCTTTGACCTTGTCGAGGCCGTAGTGATCCTCATCCAGAATCTTCTCCGCCGCGCGGATATCCTTGCGAACCTTGGTCTTCTTGCCCCAGGGCAGCGCCAGCAGCGTGTCGAGGTAGTTGCGCACCACCGTCGCTTCGGCAGACATCGGCGACATCGCCTTCAGCTTCTTCAGCTCGCCTTCCGCCTTGTCGCGTGCTTCCTTGGAAAGCTTGGCCTTCTTGACCTTGTCGGCAAGCTCATCGACCTCGCTGCGGCCCTCGTCGTCGCCGTCCCCCAGCTCGCGCTGGATCGCCTTGAGCTGCTCGTTGAGGTAGTATTCGCGCTGCGTCTTCTCCATCTGGCGTTTGACGCGGTTGCGGATCTTCTTCTCGACCTGCAGCACGCCCATCTCGCCTTCCATGAAGCCGAAGACCATCTCCAGCCGCTTCGATGGCGAGCGCTCGGAGAGCAGCGCCTGCTTGTCCGCGATCTTGAGGCTGAGGTTGGACGCGATCGTATCGGCGAGCCGCGAGGGTTCCTCGATCTGGCCGACCTGCACGACGACTTCCGGCGCCACTTTCTTGTTGAGGCGCACGTACTGCTCGAAATGCTTCACGGCCGAGCGCACGAGGGCTTCGAGGTCGGCCTCGTCGGCGCCCTCTTCCTCGATCGGCGCAACGTCCGCTTCCAGATAGGAGTCTTCCACGCGCACGGTCTTCACTTCAGCGCGGTGCTGACCTTCCACGAGCACCTTCACGGTGCCGTCCGGCAGCTTCAGCAGCTGGAGCACCGTGGCGACAGTGCCGACATCATAGAGATCCTTGCCTTCGGGGTCTTCCTCGGCAGGGTCGCGCTGCGAGAGCAGCAGGACGTTCTTGTTCGCCGTCATCACCGCTTCGAGCGCCGCAACGGACTTTTCGCGCCCGACGAACAGCGGCACGATCATCTGCGGGAAAACCACGATGTCGCGCAGCGGGAGGACGGGATAGGTCTCGGTCATTCTCTCAACAACTCCACAGCCAGGCGCGTCACCAAGGGCAGCGCGCGCCTCCTTGTGTGCCAATATGGGCACGGTCGCGGCGCTGCACAATGGCGACCCTACATGCTTTCACTGAAGAGGGAGTGAATTCCTCGTTTCGCAAACGAAAAGAGCGGACCCGCCAGGCCCGCTCTTTCCGCTCGTCTCTTGTGAAGCGATCAGAACTCGAACTTCACGCCCACCCGGATCTGGTAGAGCGACTGCTTCGCCTGATTCTGCACAGTGATGTTCGGCTCGGAGAAGCCCGAGTAGCGATACTGTGCGCAGGTCTGGCTCGAGGCCGTATTCGCAACGCCTGCCGTTCCCGTCGGCGTCGCAACCGCCAGGCACTGCACGTTGACCGTGGCCGACTGGTAGGCAAACGCCACCTGGCGCTGCACGCCCCAGTCGTTGTTGATCATGTTCAGCACGTTCTCGATGTCCGCGAACAGCTTCACGCGGCTCGATCCCACGAAGGTCGGCACTTCCTGTTCGAGATGCAGGTCGACCTTCCAGAAGCTGGGCGAACGCTGTGTGTTCTTCGAGATGATGCTGCCACGATACTTCGAGAGGCCGTTCTCGTCGATGAAGGTGTTGAACGCTGCTTCGGTCGCCGCGCTGTCGAAGCTGACGAGCGGATCGCTCGCCGTCGGCACATAGAGCAGGTACCGCGTGTTGGTGCCGTTGGTGCCAAACACGGGCGAACGGCCGGTCGAGGTGTCGCGCATCGTCAGGCTGTAGGGACGGCCGGTGCGATACTCGCCGAACAGCGCGAAGCGGGTTTTGTAGTCCCCGAAGAACGCGTGTTCGTAGTCCACCGAGAACTTCAGCGAATGCTTCACTTCGTAAATCGAAGTGCCGTAGTCCGCGACGTTCGGGTCCGCCATCGTGGCGTTGCCGTAAAGCGAGCCCGCAGTCGCAGACGTGATCGGGTTCACGTCCTTGATATCCTGGAACGTGTAGCTCAGGCTGGTCGTCAGGCCGAAGTCCCATGCCTTTTCGACGCGGCCCACCGCGATGATCGAGCGGCCCTTGCTCGTCGAGGCGAGCACCAGATCCTGGTTGGTCTGGTTGGTATCGCCGGGCAGGATGCCGACCGACGTGCGGCCATAGCGCGGGCGCCCGTCCGGCAGCGTGCCGATCACGACCGAGCGCGCATCGTAATATGTATTGGCGTGGGCCGTCTTGCCGTAAACGAGGTCGGCGCCCAGAAGCCAGCCGTCGCCGAGCGCCCCGAAATCGGCATCATAGTTCGCCGAAAGCGTCGCGCGCCATTGCGCCGGAAGCTCGTAGTCCGGGTGGATGGCGTTGACCGGCGCCGCTGCGAGCGATGCGGTATTGGTTTGGAGATAGTCGAGCACCAGCGGATCGAAGGCAGACGGGTCCACCCCGTTCAGTGCCGCCGCGCAAAGCGCCGCTGCAGTCGGCCCCGCCGGAACGTCACAACCGTCCGTGGACGTATTGCGACGGATATCGATGGCGTTCGTCAGCTGGCCCGTATTGGAAAAGCTGTTCGACAGGAACACGTCCGGCGCACCGCCCGCGAACTTGCCGACACCGCCGCGCAGCACGAAGCGGTTCGTCGGCTGCCAGTCGAAGCCGACCCGCGGCTGGAACACGCCCATGCCCTTGAAGGTCTTCGTGTTCGAAAAGCCGGTGCGGGCAAGGAAGTTTTCGTTGAACGGCACCCTGCTGTTGCTGCCCTGCAGGTCGTAGCGCGCTCCGATCGAAAGCTGCAGCGTGTCGGTCGCGTGCCAGTCGTCCTGCAGACCGAACGTATAGGTCTGCGTGCTGAACCGGGCCGCTGCATCGGCCACGTCGCCGCTCGGCACGGCACCCGCAAGGCGGACGCGATTCGCGATTCCAGCTTCGAAGTCGGTGATCGAGTCGAAGTAATATTCGCCGTTCGCGCGCTGCAGGAACAGGTTGAAGACATCGACATCGGTGTAGCCGACAAGGAACTTGAAGCTGTGCGCCCCGGCCTCCAGCCGCGCCGTCAGGTCGATGGAGAGGTTCTCGGTGTTGAGCTGGTTCGCATGGCGGCTCACGTCCGGGCCAAAATACACGATCGGCTGGGACGTCGACGTGTTGCCGCAAGACGTGCGATCATTGCCCGTCCCCGCTGTGATGGACGTTTCATCAAGGCAGACGCCGATCTGACCGAAGCTCGTGTCGCCGAACGGCGTCTGTCCGCGGTTGTAATCGCGGTAGGCAGCCCGGAATTCGGTCGAAAAGGCATCGGACCACTGCGAGTTGAGCTGGAACGTACCCGAGTTCACCTCTTCGGTCAGCTCATAGCCATTCGAACGATAGCCGAAGGTCGGCCCCGTGTTCGACGTGTTCATGTTCTGACTGAACTGCTGGTTACCCTCGTTGCGGATGTAGGTGAGCGAGACGCGGTGGTCGTCGGTGACGTTCCAGTCCAGCTTCGCCGTCATCTTCTCGTCGGTTTCGCTGGCGCCCTGAAACACGCCGAGCGTGTCGTAGCCGTAAACCGATTGCGCGATCGCCGAGACGCGATCAACCGCCGTCTGCGACAGACGCGGAATCTCGGTCGCGAAGCCCATGCCGGCGGGGCCTTCGTCGACCGGATCGCTTTCCTTCAGCTTTTCATAGGCGATGGCGAAGAACAGCTTGTCCTTCACGATCGGTCCCGAAAGGAAGCCGCCGTACTGCTTGGACGTGAAGTCGAGGTTCACCGGATTGCCGCGGATGCGGTCGCCCGTCAGGCTGTCGTTCGAATAGGTGTAGAAGGCCGAACCGGTGAACCGGTTGGTGCCCGAGCGCAGCACGACGTTTACCGCGCCACCCTGGAAATCGCCCTCGCTGACGTCATAGGGCGCGATCTTCACGGACATCTGCTCGATCGCGTCGAACGGGACGGGGCCGCGCGAAGTCGGCAGGCCGCCGTTGTTGATGCCGAAGTCGTCTGAGAACTGGATGCCATCCACCGAGAAGCGGTTGAGACGGCCGTTCTGGCCAGCGATCTCGATCGTGCGCGCGTTGGATGCGTCGATGCTGACGAACGGATCGCGCCGCGCCATGTCGCGGATATCGCGGTTCACCGAAGCGACGCCCTCGATCTCGTTGCGGCCAAGCGTCGTGATCGGACCCTGGCTCTTCGAACCGGCACCCGAAACCGAAGAGGCGGTGACGGTGATGATCTCTGTGGCGTTGAGTTCGACAGGAAGGCGGAAGGGCTGACCGGCCGTGAGGAAGACGTCGGTGACCTGCGCGGTTTCGAAGCCGGGTGCCGTTACCTCAACCGTGAACGGGCCGCCGATGCGCAGGCCCGATGCGGAGAAGCTGCCGTCCGCACTGGTCGTCGCGCGGGCGACGGTGCCGGAGGGCGTGTGCGTGATCAGGACATCGGCACCGGCAACGGGTGCACCGGCGGCTTCCACGGTGCCGCGGACGGACGATGTCGTTTCCTGGGCAGACGCGGGTGTGGAGAGAGAAACCACCAACGGCACCGATGCAACACTCGCTGCCAGCAAGATCTTGATCGCACGCATTTCCAGATTTCCCCACTTTCGACGGTCGTTGAATGATCGGTTGTGCGGGGAGGACCACACCTCGCACACCCCTTCTTCGGGCCGCTTAGGTGTGCTTTGTTACAGAATTTCTGCGGGAGCAAGGCAAGATTGCGATTCAATTGCTGCATCGCAGCGTGTGGCTTTTTCAGCACATATCAACCACGTGGGTACGTAAAAAAAACGGCGGCACAAGGCCGCCGTTTGAAACAATAATGCCCGTCTGCAGGAATCAGGCGGCGTCGCCCGAGACCTTCTCCTTGGACTTCTTGGCGAAGACCTTGACCGGCTCCTTGCTGCCCCCAACCACATCCTTGTCGATGCGGACCTCGTCGACATCGTCGAAGCTCGGCAGGTCGAACATGGTATCGAGCAGAATACCTTCCATGATCGAGCGGAGGCCGCGTGCGCCGGTCTTGCGCTCGATGGCCCGCTTGGCGATCGCCAGCAGCGCGTCGTCGGTGAACGCGAGCTTCACGTTCTCCATCTCGAACAGCTTCTGATACTGCTTCACGAGCGCGTTCTTCGGCTCGGTGAGGATCTGGATCAGCGCCTTCTCGTCGAGATCTTCCAGCGTCGCGATCACCGGCAGACGACCGACGAACTCCGGAATCAAGCCGAATTTCAGCAGGTCTTCCGGCTCGCAGTTCTTCAGAACCTCGCCCGTGCGGCGTTCGTCCGGCGCAGCGACATAAGCGCCGAAGCCGATCGACTTGCCCTGCAGGCGGTCCGCGATGATCCGTTCGAGACCAGCGAAAGCGCCGCCGCAGATGAACAGGATGTTCGTCGTGTCGACCTGCAGGAACTCCTGCTGCGGGTGCTTGCGGCCGCCCTGCGGCGGAACACTCGCGGTCGTGCCTTCCATGATCTTCAGGAGCGCCTGCTGCACGCCCTCGCCCGAAACATCGCGCGTGATCGAGGGATTGTCGGCCTTGCGGCTGATCTTGTCGATCTCGTCGATGTAGACGATGCCGCGCTGCGCGCGCTCGACGTTGTAGTCGCTCGCCTGCAAAAGCTTCAGGATGATGTTCTCGACGTCCTCGCCGACGTAGCCCGCCTCGGTGAGCGTCGTCGCGTCGGCCATCGTGAACGGCACATCGAAGGTCTTGGCGAGCGTCTGCGCGAGCAGCGTCTTGCCGCAGCCGGTGGGGCCGACGAGCAGGATGTTCGACTTCGCCAGCTCGATCTCGGAGCCCTTGGCGCCATTGTTGAGCCGCTTGTAGTGGTTGTGCACCGCGACCGAGAGCACGCGCTTCGCCTGCGCCTGTCCGATCACGTAGTCATCGAGGACATCGCAGATCTCGCGCGGCGTCGGCACGCTGCCGTCGCTTTTCTTGGCGAGCGCACCCTTGGTTTCCTCGCGGATGATGTCGTTGCAGAGTTCGACGCATTCATCGCAGATGAACACCGTCGGTCCGGCGATCAGCTTCCTGACCTCGTGCTGACTCTTCCCGCAGAAAGAGCAGTAGAGCGTGTTCTTGGAATCGCCGCCGCCGCTGAGCTTGGTCATAAAACGCCTCTTCCGGCCTCCGCGCCGGTTCCTAGTCCGCCTGCCATCCTAGCGCGCACACACGCCGCTTCAATGGTCAATGCGGTCACATTCCCGAAATATATAGCGCCGCCTTGCTCAACGGAACGTGAACGGGCGGGCAGCCTGTTCACGCCGCCTTGGCTTCCTCGTCGGCGGGCGACGGGCGTGTTTCGAACACCTCGTCGATAAGGCCGAAAGCCTTGGCTTCGTCCGCCGACATGAACTTGTCGCGCTCCACGGCGGACTCGATCGTCTCGACCGGCTGCTTGGTGTATTTGGCCATCAGCTCGTTCATGCGCGAGCGGATACGCAGGATTTCGCGTGCCTGGATCTCGATATCGGTTGCCTGGCCCTGCGCGCCGCCCGAAGGCTGGTGGACCATGATGCGCGCGTTCGTGAGCGCGATACGCATCCCCGGCTCGCCTGCGGCGAGCAGGAAGGCGCCCATCGAGGCGGCCTGACCGATGCACACCGTGCCGACGCGCGGACGGATGTATTTCATCGTGTCGTGGATCGCCATGCCCGCCGTGACGACCCCGCCCGGCGAGTTGATGTACATGAAGATGTCCTTCTTCGGGTTTTCCGATTCGAGGAAGAGGAGCTGCGCCGTGATCAGCGACGCCATGTGATCCTCGACCCCGCCGGTCACGAAGATGATGCGCTCCCGAAGCAGCCGCGAATAGATGTCGAAGCTGCGCTCGCCCCGGTTCGACTGCTCGATGACGATGGGGACGAGAGCGTTCGTGAGGCTGCTGACGGGATCGATCATGGGAGTCCTTCGCGGGCGTTTGTCTGTTCCGATAACGGGATAGGTCGGCACAGGTGCGCCCGCTGTCAAGTGGGCGAAGTGGAGGCGAAGGAAGCCCGGGGGCCGGCATGGCCGCCCCCCGGCATCAGTTCGCTCGGTTCAGGCCTTCGCGGCTTTCTTGGCCGGGGCCTTTTTCGCTGGCTTTTTTTCCGGTTCCGCATCGGCTTCCGCCTTTGCAGCCGTTTTCTTGGCGGCGGGCTTCTTTTCGGCCTTCACCGCGTCTTCTTTCGGCTCGGCGTCATCCGCCTTCGCCGTCTTCTTGGCAGCCTTTTTAGGCTTGCCCTCCCCATGCGCGTGACCATGATCGTGGTCATGGTCATGATGGTCGTGGCCGCAGCCTGGGCCATGGACGTGGCCGGTCGGCGTCTCGTCGTCGTCCTCGATCGCCTGCTGCAGATCCTCGCGACTGACGCTGCGCTCGGTCAGCTCGGCCTTGTCGAGAAGCACGTCGACGACCTTGTCCTCATAGAGCGGCGCGCGGAGCTGCGCGGCGGCCATGGCGTTTTCCTGGAAATACTTGACGACCTGCTGCTGCTGGCCCGGATAGCGCGCAGCTTCCTGACCGATCAGGCGATTCATCTCGGCCTGCGTGACGTTCACGCCTTCCTTCTGACCGATTTCGGAGAGGAGCAGGCCAAGACGCACGCGGCGCTCGGCGATGCGGCGATACTCGTCCTTGTCTTTCTCAAGCTCGGCGACCGCGGCGGCGGGGTCCGCCTCGTGGCTCGCCTCGTGCTCCAGCTGCGCCCAGATCTGGCCGAACTCGGCCTCGACCATCGTCGGGGGCACTTCGAAATCGTGGTTCGCGGCGAGGTGATCGAGCAGTTTGCGCTTCAGGTGCGTGCGGGTCATGCCCTGCAGTTCGCCGGAAATCTGGTCCTTCAGGATTTCCTTCAGCTTGTCGAGGCTCTCGAGGCCGAGGTTGGTCGCGAGCGTATCGTCGATCGCGGCGTCCTGCGGCTGGCGCACTTCGGTGACGAGCACGTCGAACACCGCGGGCTTACCCTTGAGGTAGGCGACGTTGTAATCTTCCGGGAAGCTCACTTCGACCTTCACCTTGTCGTTCGCCTTGACGCCGACGAGCTGATCCTCGAAGCCGGGGATGAGGCGGCCGGAGCCGATCTCGATCTGCATCCCCTCGCCTTTGCCGCCTTCGAACTCCTCGCCTTCGACCGAACCGACGAAGTCCATGACGACGACGTCGCCCTGCGCCGCCTTGTAGGTCTTCGGCGCGGCTTCGAAACGCTTCTGCTGGTCGGCGAAGCGCTTCAGCGCATCCTCGATCTCGGCATCGCTCGGCTCGACCACGAGCTTTTCGAGCGCGATGCCCTCGATGTTCACCGACGTGATTTCCGGGAGCACTTCGAGCTCAACCGTGAACACGACGTCCTTGCCCTGCGCATAGTCGTCCGCAAGCGCGACGGACGGCTGCATCGCCGGGCGCAGCTTCTTGTCGGCAACGAGTTTCTGCACGCCTTCCTGCACCGCGCTGTTCAGCGCATCGCCGTGCATCGCCTCGCCGTGCATCTTCTTCACGAGGTTCTTCGGAACCTTGCCGGGGCGGAAGCCGGGCATACGGATCTGGCCGGAGACCTGCGTGATCTGGGCGTCGATGCGCGATTCGAGATCCTTGGCGGGGATCGTCACTTCGTACTGGCGCTTCAGGCCTTCGTTCGTCTTCTCGGCAATCTGCATTTCGTCCGTCGGCTTTCGTTCAAGAACCCAAGTATTTGACCAAAGTCTGGTGCGGGCGAAGGGACTCGAACCCCCACGTCTTTCGACACCAGAACCTAAATCTGGCGCGTCTACCAGTTTCGCCACGCCCGCAGGTCCACCAAGGGGAGACCCCGGCGGCTTTGGCGGCGGTCTATACGCACGCCCGCGTAAGGTGGCAAGGCTTAGGAGGCGGGCGCTTCCCGCACTGCGCCGATCAGGAACTCGATGTTGCCTTCGGGCCCCTTGATCGGGCTTTCGGTGATCCCGAGCACACGCCAGCCGGGCAGCGCCGCGAGCCATGCCTCCACCTCGGCGCAGACACGGGCATGGATGGCGGGATCGCGTACGACACCGCCCTTCCCCACCTCCGCCGGCCCCGCTTCGAACTGCGGCTTGATGAGCGCCACGAGCCGCGCGCCCGGCGCGGCGAATTTCAGCGGTGTGTCCAGCACCTTGGCAAGACCGATGAAACTCGCATCGCAAACGATGATGTCGATGTTCTCGGGGATCTGCTCAGCCGTCAGATGCCGCGCGTTGGTCTTTTCGAGCACGACGACGCGCGGATCCTGCCGCAGCTTCCACGCCAGTTGGTTCGTGCCCACATCGACCGCGTAAACACGCGCGACTCCGCGCGTGAGCAGCACATCGGTAAAGCCCCCGGTTGAGGAGCCCACGTCCATCGCAACGAGCCCGGAAGGATCGATCCCGAAATGGTCGAGGCCCTTTTCCAGCTTGAGCCCGCCACGCGACACCCACGGATGATCCTTGCCACGTACGTCGAGCGCCGCGTCCTCGGCCACCATCTCCCCCGCCTTGGCGACCTTGCGCTCCCCCGCAAACACCAGCCCGGCCATGATGAGCGCCTGCGCCTTCGCACGGCTCTCGACGAGCCCGCGCGAAACGAGAAGCTGGTCAATGCGGGTTTTGGGCATACGATCTCAACGCGCCTTGGGCCGGATCAGCGTCGTCTTGTACGGCATTCCTGCCTTGTCATAAGTCGTCCACTCACCGCACTGCTCGCCGTTCTCAAACCAGCCCGAGCGCAGCTTCGTGCCGTTCTTGCGGAACCATTCCCAATAGCCGATCATCCGGCCATCAAGCATCTGCCCGCGCGCCCAGAGGCTGTCATCCTTGTGGTGCTTGACGAACGGAACAGGCTCCGACGTCACTGTCAGGCCCGCGCGCCCTCGGTCACATTCGCGCTGTTGTGGCGAAGCGCCCCGAGCACGGTCTTCACGATACCCACCGCGTCGAGGCCCGCCTCGGCGTATTGCTTCTCGGGACTGTCCTGCTCCTGAAACACATCCGGCAGGCGCATGGTGCGGATCTTGAGGCCGGCGTCGAGGAGACCTGTGTCCGATGCCATCGTAAGGACATGCGCGCCGAGGCCGCCGATGGCACCCTCCTCCACCGTCACGACAACCTCGTGCGTGGCGGCGAGCTTGCGGATCAGCGCGTCGTCGAGCGGCTTTGCGAAGCGGAGGTCGGCGACCGTCGTCGACAGCCCCTTGGCGTCCAGCTCGTCGGCCGCTTTCAGCGCCTCGCCGAGCCGCGTGCCGAGCGAGAGGATGGCGACCTTGCGGCCTTCGCGAACCACGCGCCCCTTGCCGATCTCCAGCCGCTCGGGCGTTTCGGGAAGCGCAAGGCCGACGCCGCTTCCGCGCGGATAGCGGAACGCGATCGGGCCAACGTCGTGAAGCGCCGCCGTGTGCACCATGTGGACGAGTTCGACCTCGTCCGCCGCCGCCATGACCACCATGTTGGGCAGCGTGGCGAGATAGGTGACGTCGAACGAGCCAGCGTGCGTGCTGCCGTCCGCGCCGACGAGACCCGCGCGATCGATCGCGAAGCGTACTGGCAGGTTCTGGATCGCGACGTCGTGCACCACCTGATCGTAAGCGCGCTGCAGGAAGGTCGAGTAGATCGCGCAGAACGGCCGGTAGCCCTGCGCGGCGAGGCCCGCCGCGAAGGTGACGGCGTGCTGCTCCGCGATGCCGACATCGAAGCTGCGGTCCGGGAATTTCTGCTCAAACTTGTCGAGTCCGGTGCCCGACGGCATCGCCGCCGTAATCGCGACGATCTTGTCGTCCCGATCGGCCTCAGCAATCAGCGCCTTGGCGAACACGCCCGTGTAGCTCGGCGGCCCCGCCTTCGCGGGCGCCATCGCGCCCGTGATCACGTCGAACTTGGTGACGCCGTGGTACTTGTCCGCCGAGGCTTCGGCAGGCGCGTAGCCCTTGCCCTTCTTCGTCACGACGTGGATCAGGCACGGGCCTTCGGCGGCATCGCGCACATTTTCGAGCACCGGCAGCAGGTGATCGAGATTGTGCCCGTCGACCGGCCCCACATAGTAGAAGCCCAGTTCCTCGAAGAGCGTACCGCCCGTCGCCATGCCGCGTGCGAACTCGTCCGCCTTGCGAAGGCCGGAGTGCAGCGGGCGCGGCATCTTCCGCGCAAGCCGCTTCGCGAGGTCGCGCAGACCGAGGAACTCGCGGCTGGAAATGAGGCGCGCGAGGTAGGCGGAAAGCCCGCCCACCGGCGGCGCGATCGACATGTCGTTGTCGTTGAGGATGACGATGAGCCGGTTGCCCGCTGCCTCGGCGTTGTTCATCGCCTCATAGGCCATGCCCGCGGACATGGCGCCATCGCCGATCACTGCGATCGCCTTGCCGGGCGCGCCCGAAAGCTTGTTCGCGACCGCGAAGCCGAGCGCAGCCGAGATCGAGGTGGAGCTGTGCGCCGCGCCGAACGGATCGTATTCGCTCTCGCCGCGCTTGGTGAAGCCCGAAAGCCCGCCGCCCTGCCGGATCGTGCGCATCCGGTCGCGACGGCCAGTGAGGATCTTGTGCGGATAGGCCTGGTGCCCAACATCCCAGATCAGCCGGTCGCGCGGCGTATCGAAGACGTAGTGGAGCGCGACGCTCAGCTCGACAACGCCGAGCCCGGCGCCGAGGTGCCCGCCCGTCTGGCTCACGGCGTCGATCATCTCCGCGCGCACCTCACCCGCCAGCTGCCGGAGCTGCGAAGGCGCCAGTTTCCGTAAGTCTGCCGGGTCTTTGACCGTGTCGAGCAGCGGCGTGTTCGGCGGGTTGGTCAAGGAATCCCCCAAGTGGAATGTCTTTGTTTCTTAACGCTGCGGGGTCGTCTTGTCGATTGCGGTGCGGCGCTCAGGCGCAGCTTGCGCAGGTTCCGCGGACTTCCAGCACGGGCTGCACCGGCCTGAAACCGGCCTGACGCGCACGTTCGCGAACGCTCTCGCTCAGCGAATCATCGTCGAGGTGCGTCGTGCCCCCGCAGCTGTCGCAAACGAGGAAGATGCAATCGTGAACGCATTCCGGGTGCGCGTTCACGATATAGGCATTCTTCGACTCGACCCGCTTGGCGAGGTTGGTCGTCACGAACAGGTCGAGGATGCGGTAAACGCTGTTCGCCGCGACGCGCTTGTCGCGCGCCTTCGAAACCGCTTCCGCGACGTCATAGGCGGAAACCGGGCGGTCGAAGCCCGCGAGCGCCTCATAAACGCTGGCGCGCATATCCGTCCACTGCTCACCTGCCGCCGTAAGCGCACCGGCAGCGGCGGACGTCAGGCTCTCGCCATGCGGTTCATGATGCTTGTGCTTCGTCGCCATGCCCCGATTATGGGCATCCGCAGCCTTCGCGGCAAGTTCCGCCATGCAGACAGCGGATGTTGAGCCAGTGCGCCCACGCCACAAACGCTGCGCCAAGCACAGTAAAACCGAGTTCGCCATGGCCGTGCTGCATCGTCAGCGCGAACGCCATGAAGCCGATGCCGACGAGGCCAAGCGCGATCACCACCCAGCGCCGGTGCCGGAAAACCCCGCGCCCCAGCCCGACGACGGCAAGCGGAATCGCAAGCGCGAGGCCGATCTTGTGGATGTCGTGCTGAAAGAAGCCGGTCGTGCCGACCGAAAGCAGCGCGATCACCAGCGTCGTTGCAAGGCAATGCAGCAGGCACAGCCCCGAAAGGCCGATCGCCGACTTGTCGATCCAGAGGTTGAAGCGGTCCTGCATGGCGCGAGGATATAATGTAACATTATCACATGCGCAAGCACTTAAAACGTTGACCATTCCCCGCAACCGAACGTCAACCAGCGCGGCGCTATTGGCCCGTTTGGGCCAGCACAACAACATCATTCAGGATTCGGGTGGTAACCGGCATGAGCAGCGGCATCGTCAGCGTTTACGTTACCTTCGCCACCGCCGAAAACGCGACGCGTCTCGGCCGCCAGATGGTGGAGGAGCGCCTCGCCGCGTGCGTCAACGTGCTCGGCCCCGCGCTTTCCATCTATCGCTGGCAGGGCAAGGTGGAGGAAGCGAACGAGGTCGCCGTTCTCTTCAAGACCACGGCGGGCTGCGCCGAGATCCTCGCGAAACGGCTCACAGAAGTGCACGGATACGAGAACCCGGCCGTCACCGTCTGGCCGATCGAGCACGCCCCCGCACCTTATGTGCAGTGGGTACGCGCGCAGGTACGTTAGGCGGCAACCGCTCCCGGCATCACTGCATCCGTGTAATCGCTGTCGGCGAGCGCGATGAGCTTGCGGTCGTCGTGGTTCCACGGGTGGAAGCCGGGCAGGAAGAACGCGCTCCACGCCGGGATCAGCTTTCGCACCACGCCGGGCCGGCCGAACCAGAACCACAGGATGCGCGCCCAGGCGCCCGGCCCTTCGATGCCGTCCTGCTTCAGGAGGTAGAGCATCCCCTGGAAGCGCTTCTTCCAGAATTCCTTGCTGACCAGCAGCATCATGATCGTCTTCACGCGCCAGCGCTGCCAGCGCGACCAATCGCGCGTGGCGTGGAGCCAGGTATCGTAGGCGACGCCCTTGTGCTCGATCTCCTCGATGGCGTGCCACTTCCACATGGCGACGAGCTCGGGGTCGGCATCCTTCCAGTAATCGATATCGCCGAGCATCCGCTGCGCCATGATCGCCGTGTAGTGTTCGAGCGCCATGGTGACGGCGAGGTTCAGAATCTGCGGGCGCCCCTTCGTCAGCTCCAGCGATTCGATGACCACGTCCTCAAGGTGCCCGATCTCGTAGCCGGCTTCCGCAACGCGCTTGTTGAACGACACGTGCTCGCGGCTGTGCATCACCTCCTGCTTGATGAAGGCGTTGATCTCGCGCTCCAGCTTGGGCGGCACGCCATCACGGAACGCGCGAACGCTTTCCACGAAGAACGCCTCACCACGCGGAAACGTGACCGACAGCGCATTGTAGAAAGCCGTTGCAATCGGATCGCCGCGCATCCACCAGCGTGATTGCGTCATCCCTCGCCCAAAGCGTCGGTCGCGCGGGGTGATGGTCAGGTCCGCAGGCGTCTTTTCACGGGTCATGACTGTGCTCCTCAATGCACAGGATGGGCTTTACTTACACAAATGTCAATACAACGGAAAAGACTGAGCCCTGAAGACAGCCGCGCCGCCGCGGTGCGGGCCGCGCGGGAGCTGCTGATCGAGGCGGGTCCGCAAGCGGTGACGCTGAAGGCCGTGGCTGGACGCATCGGGCGCACGCACGCGAACCTGCTGCACCACTTCGGATCGGCGGCGGGGCTGCAGAAGGCGCTCATCGAATCGCTCGCAGAGTCTGTGACGGCACAGATCGGCGAGGCCGTGCTGCGCGCCCGCGCGGAGGGCAGCGACCCGCGCGAGGTCGTCGATCTCACCTTCGATGCGTTCGATCGTGGCGGCGGCGCGCTTGCGAGCTGGATGGTGCTTTCCGGGAACGAAGACGCGCTGAACCCGATCCTGGAGGCGATCCACCGCCTCGTCGACAAGCTCGGCGAAGGCCACGACACGGCCGACGCCCCGATCGAGGAGCAGACGCTGTCGCTGGTGCTCACCGCGCTCGGCAACGCGCTCCTCGGCGGGCCGATGGCGGCCGCGCTCGGTCTCCCCCGCGAAAAGGCACGGGAGATCGCGGCAAACCAACTCCGCGCATCAATCGCAGCGAAGCGGGAAACTAGAACGGAAGCTTGAAGCCCGGCGGCAGCGGCAGTGCCGACTGCATTTTCTGCATTTCCTCGTTGGAGGCCGCGTCCGCCTTCCCGCGCGCATCGTTGAACGCAGCGGCGAGCAGGTCTTCCAGCACTTCCTTGTCGTCCGGCACGAGCAGCGACGGGTCGATGTCGATCTTGATGATGCGGCCCTTGGCGCTGGCGCGCACCTTCACCAGGCCGCCGCCCGCGACGCCCAGCACCTCGATGGTGTCGAGCTTGGCCTGCGCCTTCTGCAGCTCTTCCTGCACGTTCTGCGCGGCCTTCATGATGTCCTGAAGGTTCTTCACTGCGCGCTCCTTGATGATTCGGTTTCGGTTGTGTCGCCGATCTCATAGTCGACGAGTTCAGCGTCGGGGAAGACCTCGAACACCGCGCGCACAGCCGGATCGGCCATCACGCGCGCACGCTTTGCCGCCGCCTCGGCCTCGGCCTGCGCCTTGAGGCTTGGCATACCGGGCGAGGTTGTGAGCGTCACCGTCCATCGCTCGCCTGTCCATTCCTTCAGGCACGCACCGAGACGCGACGCGAAGTCGGCGGGCGCATCCCCAGCATTGAGTTCGATCGTCGGCGGCGCATAGCGCAGCAGCTGGCAGCGATCGTGGAGGATCGTTTCGAGCACCGACTCGTGCCCGTCCTCGAACATCTTCACGAACGCCTTGAAGTCGCGCGGCGGCGCCTTGAAGGCCGAGGGCGCGGACGGCGGCGGCGGACGCAGTTCGGTCGGCGCGGATGGCGCACTCCCCTCCCCGCGCGGTTCGGCGAGCAGACGGCGCACGAGGTCGCCCGGATCGGGCAGCGTCGAGGCATGGATGATGCGCAGCAGCGCCATCTCCGCCGCCTGCATCGGCATCGGCGCGCTGCGGATTTCGGCAAGGCCCTTCAAGAGAAGCTGCCACAGCCGGTGCAGCACCGGCGCGCCAAGGCTGCCTGCCCAATCCGAAACGGCGGCGCGTTCCTCCTCGGACATCGCCGCGTCGGGCGCGCCCGTCACCTGCGTGCGCGTGATGCCGTGAACGAGTTCCAGCAGCGCCTCGAACAGCGCATCGGGGCTCGTGCCGAGCGCATATTGCGCGGCGAGGTTGTCGAGCGCACCCTTGCCGTCCCCGCCGATCAGCGCCGCCAGCAACTCGCGCGTGCGGCCGCGATCGGAAAGGCCGAGCATGTCGCGCACGTCCGCGGCCACCACCTTGCCGTGGCCATGCGCGAGCGCCTGATCGAGGATCGAAAGCCCGTCGCGCACCGAGCCTTCGGCAGCGCGCGCGATCAATTGCACGGCCTCATCCTCGATCTCCGCGCCTTCCTTGGCGGCGATGCCGCCGAAATGCGACGCGAGCAGCTCGGTCGGGATACGTTTCAGATCGAAGCGCTGGCAGCGCGACAGCACCGTCACCGGCACCTTCTGGATTTCGGTGGTCGCGAAGATGAACTTCACGTGGCTGGGCGGTTCTTCGAGCGTCTTCAGCAGCGCGTTGAAGGCGTTCCGCGACAGCATGTGGACTTCGTCGATGATGTAGATCTTGTAGCGCGCCGAGACCGCCGCGTAGCGCGCCGCTTCGATGATCTCGCGCACGTCGTCCACGCCCGTCCGCGAGGCGGCATCCATCTCGATCACGTCGATGTGGCGGGATTCGGAGATCGCGACGCACGGCTCGCAGACGCCGCACGGGCTGATCGTCGCCCCGCCCTGCCCGTCCGGGCCGATGCAGTTCAGCGACTTCGCAAGCAGCCGCGCGGTCGAGGTCTTGCCGACCCCGCGCACGCCGGTCAGCAGGAAGGCGTGGGCAAGCCGGTCGCTGGCAATCGCGTTCGCCAGCGTCTTCACCATCGCATCCTGCCCGATGAGCGTATCGAAGCCCTGCGGACGGTATTTGCGCGCAAGGACGCGGTAGGGTTCGGGAATCAGTTCAGACATCGCGCGCAAAGTGGCCGCTGGGCGGCAGGGGCGCAAGGCCGCTTAGGGCTGCTGATGTCGATTGAGGGTGGGAGCCGGAACGACCCGAACGAAAATCGTTACGGCTGCTTCCTTCCGGACCTGACCGGGTTGGCGACGCGTCCGTCCGCCCGACTCCCGGCGCGCATATGGCGCGGGGGGATGCGGAAAGCAAGGGTGGGTGGCGGCTGATCCCTAACCGTCATACCGGCGAAGGCCGGTATCCATGACCGCGGTTTGCATGGATACCGGCCTTCGCCGGTATGACGCATAACGTTTGGATGCGACCCATTTGCGGACATTAGCCCTAGTACCGGGACGGCCAAACACCCGCTTCCACCGCAGCAATCACCTCTGCGACCGTAATCGGCTGCATTTTGTTGGGGTGTCCCCAAGTCTTCATTGCCCATACCCAAAGCGCGAGCAGTCCAACCGTAATCGCAATCCCGGTTAACTCTCCCAAGTCGAGAAGAGAGGCAGCCACGCCGCCGGCCACAGCAGCAGGGATAATAACTACACCATTCCAGCCGGAAAATCCCTCCGGGCCGAAGTGGTCGCTCCATCGCTCATACAACGCTGAAAGGTCGGTCCCAAACCGCTCCTGCAATGATACGAAGAAGTCTACGGCATCATCGCCGTCCATTCCGAGGTCTTGCACGAGACGTGAGGATGGTTTGATCTTGGTTGGAGAGAGGCCGCGCTCTTCCACTAGCATCCCCACCACTTCATCTGCTGCCCCGTCCATTCCCGCACACTAATTGGCTTATCGCGCGGTTGGAAACCGAATGTCCGCTATCCAGCTCCGTCGGATGAATAGCGTCACACACTCCCCGGTTGCACGCTGCCGCGCGCCATGCTTTGTCCTCCCCCGATGACCAGCCTCTTCGATCCCCGCTTCCCCCTCGCCCATACCGGCCTCATCGGCTCTCCCATCGAGCGGGACGACCGTATCCAGCGCAGCCCGGAGACGCTTTGGGCGGCGCGGATGCATCCTGGCGCGCGGTGGATGGTGCTGGATGGGCTCAATCCGCTGCTCGCGGAAGATGGGACGGATATTGCGTGGCTGCGCCGTTCCGAAGTGCCGGAGGCTGCGGTCGAGGTGTATCTCGGCCTTGAGGACGGCAGCCCGCGTTTCGCGGTGGCCGCCAGTGCGGCGGGGCTGCCGGGGACGCCGGTCGATGCGCGCCGCGCCGCGATGCTGATGGACGACGGACGCGCGGCGATCATCGCGCAGGCGCGCTCGCTCATAGACTGGCACCAGCGCCACAGCTTCTGCGCCAATTGTGGCGCGCCGACGGAGATGGTGAAAGCCGGTTACGGCCGCAACTGCGGCGGCTGCGGGGCCGAGCATTTTCCGCGCACCGACCCCGTCGTCATCATGCTCGCGATCGACGGCGACCGCGTGCTTCTCGGCCGCCAGTCGCGCTTTCCGAAAGGTTCGCTGTCCGCGCTCGCCGGCTTCGTCGAGGCGGGCGAGTGTTTCGAGGATGCCGTGCGCCGTGAAATCCGCGAGGAAGCGGGTATTCTCACCGGGCGCGTTGCCTACGTGGCCAGCCAGCCGTGGCCCTTCCCGTCCAGCCTGATGATCGGCTGCTTCGCTGAAGCGCTCTCCACCGAGATCAGCATCGACGAGGTGGAAATGGAGGAGGTGCGCTGGCTGACGCGGGACGAATGCATCGCCGCGCTCGCCGGAAACGGCAGCTTCACCGTGCCGCCGCCGCTAGCGATCGCACGGACGCTGCTGGAAACATGGGTAGCAGCGACGGCCTGAAGCGACAGCTTGAAGCGGCTCAGGCCTGCGCCAGCGCGCCAGCCAGCCGGTCGCGGATCGCGCGGAGCGAAGTGACGAACGCTGCATCCACCGCAGTCGGCTGCACGGGCCGTGCGAAAAGCTCTCCGGGCGGCGCGGCTTCGGGAAGTGTCGTCACTGCCGCAGACACGGGGATCACCGGTGTCGGCTCGGCAAGCAGGCCTTTCGGCCCCTTGTCCTTCAAGAGCTTCTGTACGCCCTTGATCGTATAACCGTCCGTATAGAGCAGGCGGTTGATCGCACGCAGAAGCTCAACGTCTTCAGGGCGATAATAGCGACGGTTGCCACCGCGCTTCAACGGTTTCACCGCCGGAAAGCGCGTCTCCCAGAAGCGGAGCACGTGCTGCGGCACACCGATCGTCTCGGCAACCTCGCTGATGGTGCGGAAAGCGTCGGCGCTCTTGTCCGCCATCACGCGCCTTCGTTGATGCGTTCGCGGAGAATCTGGCTCGGGCGGAAGGTGAGCACGCGGCGCGGCTCGATCGGCACTTCCTCGCCCGTCTTGGGGTTGCGGCCGATGCGGCGGTTCTTGTCGCGCAGGATGAAGCTGCCGAACGAGGAGATCTTCACGTTCTCGCCCGCGATCAGCGCGTCCGACACCTTATCGAGCACGGTTTCGACGAGCTGCGAGGACTCGGCACGCGACAAACCGATGGCACTGTGGACCGCCTCACCGAGTTCGGCGCGTGTCAACGTAGAAGACTTGTCCATGATCCGCTCCAACGCAGAAAACTTCAATGACGCCCGTATAATAGCGCAGTCTGTTGAAGAGTCTACCAGCGCAGCGCGGCGGCGCCCCACGTGAAGCCACCGCCCATCGCTTCGAGCACCAGCAGGTCGCCGGATTTGATGCGCCCGTCGCGCACCGCGGTATCGAGCGCGAGCGGAACCGAGGCGGCCGACGTGTTCGCATGGCGATCGACCGTGATCACCACCTGATCGATATCGAGCCCCAGCTTCTTCGCCGTGCCTTCAAGGATGCGGAGGTTCGCCTGGTGCGGGATCACCCACGCCACGTCCTCCGTCTTGCAGCCCGCCGCCTCCAGCGTCTCGGTCATCACCGAGGCGAGGTTGGTGACGGCGTGGCGGAACACTTCCTTGCCCTTCATGCGGACCTTGCCGACCGTGCCGGTCGAGGACGGGCCGCCGTCCACGTAGAGGAGGCTGTTGTGCCGCCCGTCGGCATGGAGCCGCGCCGCAAGGATGCCGCGATCGTCAGCGTCGCCATTACCCTCCGAGCGTTCGAGCACCACCGCGCCCGCACCATCGCCGAAGAGCACGCAAGTCGTGCGGTCTTCCCAGTCAAGGAGCCGGCTGAACGTCTCCGCGCCGATGACGAGCGCATGGCGCATCGGCCCGGCGCGCAGCATCGCGTCTGCCACGGTGACCGCGTAAAGGAAGCCGGAGCAGACGGCGGCAACGTCGAACGCCACGCAGTCGACGATGCCGAGCTTTTCCTGAACCGTGGTGGCCGTCGCCGGGAAGGTCTGGTCGGGCGTCGCGGTGGCGACGATGATGAGGTCGATTTCCGAAGGCTCGCGCCATGCCGCCTTCAGCGCCGCACGCGCAGCCGCGACGGCAAGGTCGGAAGTGAACTCATCGTCCGCGGCGATGTGGCGCTGGCGGATACCCGAGCGCTCGACGATCCACTCGTCGCTGGTGTCGACGGTTTCGGCGAGTTCCGCGTTGGAAACCACCCGCGCCGGCAGGTAGCTGCCCGTGCCGGTGACGATGGTGCGTGCAACAGCGCCCGTCATTGCGCGGCCTGTATCGCGCTTTGGGCGCCGCCACTCTGCGCGCCGCGATGCGCCTGGAAATTGTCGAGATCCTCGCGGATGCGGTGCGCGATGTCATCCACCACGAGATCGTGCGCGACGCGGATGGCGTTCGCGAAACCCTGTGCAGTGGCGCCGCCGTGGCTCTTCACGACGAGGCCGTTGAGCCCGAGGAAAACCGCACCGTTGTGCGCATTGGGATCGAGGTGACTGCGCAGCGAACGAAGCGCGCCGCGCGACATGAAGAACCCTGCCATCGAGAAAATGCTGCTCTTGAACGCGCGGGTGAGAAGCTCGACGACGAGGCGCGCGGTGCCTTCGGCCGTCTTGAGCGCGATGTTGCCGGAAAAGCCGTCGCTGACGATGACGTCGACATCGCCCTTGCCGATCTTGTCGCCCTCGACGAAGCCGGCGAACTGCATGGGAAGGTCGGCGGCGCGGAGCAGCGCGGCGGCGTGCTTCAACTCGTCGGTGCCCTTCAGGTCTTCCTCGCCGATGTTGAGCAGCGCGACGCGCGGTGTTGCGAGGCCGAGCACGGTGCGCGCGAAGGCGGCGCCCATCACGGCGAACTGGACGAGGTTCTCGGCGTCACACTCGGCATTGGCACCGAGGTCGAGCATCACGGAATCGGTCTTCGCGGTCGGCAGCAGCGCGGCGAGCGCGGGCCGGTCGATACCGGGCATGGTGCGAAGGCCAAGCTTGGCGATGGCCATCAGTGCGCCGGTGTTGCCCGCCGAAACGGCGGCCTGCGCCTCTCCGGCCTTCACGGCATCGACGGCAAGACCCATCGATGAGTGGCGCGCGCGGCGGAGCACCTGGCTCGGCTTGTCAGTGCCGAGGATTTCGCCATCAGTATGGATGACGACCGCGTCCCTGGCGACGAGCGGCGCTTTCGCCAGTTCGGCGCGGATCGCATCCTCGCGGCCATAGAGCCGGAAACGGATATCGGGGTGGCGCGTGCGTGCGATTTCGGCGGCGGCGATGGTCACTGCCGGACCGCCGTCGCCACCCATGACGTCAAGCGCGATGACAGGCGCGGCCGTCATCGGACACCCCCCAAAGCGTTGTCCACCGGTTTAGGCGCCGGCTTCGACAACCTCTCGGCCGTTGTAGAAGCCGCAGGCTCCACACACGTTGTGCGGAAGCTTGAGCTCGCCGCAGTTGGAGCATTCCTGGAACGTCGTGGCGCTGAGCGCATGATGGCTACGACGCATATTCCGCCGCGACGGCGAGGTTTTTCTCTTAGGGACAGCCATGCGGCACCTGTTACCTTCAACGTGAATTTTCGTGAACCGGCCGACCTTTCAGGACAATGCAAATTGCCCCGGAAACCCGCCGGATTCGGTTGAGCGCGCGAACATAGCGATTCATCGCCGCGATGCAAGTGGGCTTTCTGTTGCACGGTTCGTCTATATCAGGCGCGCGCCAAAACCGCATCCGCCACGAACGGATTCGATCGCCGTTCCTGCCCGAACGTGGACATCGGACCGTGCCCCGGAACGAACGCAGTGTCGTCGCCGAGCGGCCAGAGCTGCGTGCGGATGGAATCGATGAGCGCCTGGTGGTTGCCCTTCGGAAAGTCCGTACGGCCGATAGACCCCTGAAACAGCACGTCGCCGACGATGGCGAGGCGACTTTCGGGGTGATGGAAGATCACGTGGCCGGGCGTGTGGCCGGGGCAGTGATAGACGTCGAGCGTCAGCTCGCCCACCGTTACCGTGTCGCCGCCCTTCAGCCAGCGGTCGGGCGTGAACGGCGCGGCGCCGGTGATGCCGTACTGGTGGCCGACGCTGCTCGCCATATCGATCCAGAACTTGTCTTCGGGATGCGGCCCCTCGATCGGCACGCCGAGCTCGGCGGCAAGGACGCCGGTGAGCCCGCAGTGGTCGATATGGCCGTGCGTGACGAGCAGCTTTTCGATGGTGACGCCATACTGCGCCGCCGCCGCCTTCAGCTTGTCGAGGTCGCCGCCGGGGTCGACGAACGCGCCGCGCATGGTGCGCGTGCACCAGAGCAATGTGCAGTTCTGCTCCAGCGGCGTGACCGGAACGATCGCGGCGGCCAGCGGGCGGGTGTCAGAGGTCATGTCGGCAGCATTGAGGCCCGCAAGGGCGGAATGTCAACGGCTTGCGAGGGCATCGGGCACCGTCCCCAGCAGGTAGCGTTGCCAGAACAGCACAGTCGCGAGGAACTGGTAGTCGGCGTTCGGCTTCTTCTCGAAGCCATGCCCCTCGTCCGCCGCGACGACATGCCACGCCGTCCCGCCCCTCGCGCGCAGCGCCGTAACGATCTGGTCGGCTTCGGAGGGCGGCACGCGCGGATCGTTCGCGCCGGTCACGACCAGCAGCGGCGCGCGGATACGGTCCACCCGTGTCAGCGGCGAGATCGCCTTCAGCTTGCGCCGCTCGGCGGGATCGCGCTCGTCACCGTATTCGAGACGGCGGAGGTCGCGGCGATATTCGCCGGTGCCTTCGAGGAAGGTCACGAAATCGGAAATGCCGACGATGCTGACGCCCGCGCGGAAGTCCTTCGGGTAGCGGATCAGCGCGGCGAGCGTCATGTAGCCGCCGTAGGATGCACCGCTCACCGCCATGCGTGTCCGGTCGATGCCCGGATCATGGCGCAGACGTTTCAGGAATGCGCCCACGTCGCGCACCGCGTCCTCACGGAGAAACGGCCCGTCGTCGAGCGCGACGAAGCGCTTGCCGTAGCCGGTGGAGCCGCGCACGTTCGGGAAGAACAGCGCGACGCCGAGTTCGTTCACCATGTGGTTGCTGCGCCCGAGGAAACCGGGGCGAGACTGCCCCTCCGGCCCGCCGTGGAAGACCATCACCAGCGGGCGCGGCCCCGGAAAGCGGGCCGCATCGGGCCGGTAGAGCAGCCCGGAGACGGGAAGCCCATCGAAGCTCTTCACGGTGACGATTTCGGGCTCGACGCCCGGCGGCAGGTCCGCGCCGCTCTCCGTCCAGCGCGTGAGTTCGAGCCGGTCGGGATCGAACGACCACACATCGCCCGGCGAGGACGCGGTCGTCAGCGAAAAGCCGACCTCGCCCCACGGCGCGATCGACAGCCCGGTGAGAATGCCGCCGGGAAGCTGCGGCGCCGCACGCGGGCGCCCGGTCGCGAGATCGAGAAGACGAAGCCGCGACAACCCGTTCTCGTTCACCACGTAGGCGAGGAAGCGCCCCTCCGGGTCGACGCGGAAGTCCTCGACGGACCAGCCGGTTTCGGGATTGAGCCTGCGCGGCAGGCCCGTCACGCGGTCGATCTCGGCCAGATAGCGGTGCTCGGCGCCGAAATCGGTGACGGCGAAAATGCGACCGCCGGGCGCATAGCGCGCCGACCCGAAAGCAAACGGCTCGGCGGTCGGCGGCACCAGCGCACGCAATACGCGCGTTTCGAGGTCGATTTCGAACAGACGGCTGATCGCCACCGAGATGTAGTTGTAGAGGAGCGCGCGTTTCCCGTCGTCCGAGAAGTCGGCGAAGCTCCAGCCCCCGCCCCGCCCTTCCATCACCAGCCGGTCGGTCGCGGGATCGCGCGGGTCCATGATGTGGAGATCGGTATCGAGCCCGGTGCGCCGGGTCGTCGAATAGCCGATGCGCTTCCCGTCCGCCGTCCAGCGGACGCCGAGGTTGCGTCCGTCATCGCCCGTCAGGCTCACCATCCGACCCGCGTCGACGCGGAAGATCTGGTACTGCTCGTCGCCCTGCCGGTCCGCGAGCGCCAGCGTCACGTCGCCCGAAATCGGCGCGAACTCCCCGGCGATCACCGACTCTTCTCCGAACGTGAGCTGGCGCGGCGCGGCGCCGGGCACGGCAACCTCGTAAAGCTGGCGATTGTCGTCGAGACGCGCGCCGATCAGCACTGATCGCCGCAGCGGATGCCAGCCGAGCAGCCGCGCCGAGCGGTATTCGAGATAGGGCTTCGCCTGCTCCATCAGCGTCACGGGCACGGCGGGAACGCCGCTCACCGTGAGCGCCGCGGGCGCCTCGACAGCGGCCGCCCCGGCAGCTGAGGCGGCATCATGCGGGAGAAGGCTTGCGGCAAGCGCGGCAAGACCTGCTAAGAACCACCCCCGGACCATGACGCTTCGTTTTTTCACTTTCCCCACTCTACCGATTCCGCCGGGTTCCCGGCAACGGGTGTCGTGATGCCGAGCGCGCCCTTCGTGGCGCTCGACGACGCGCGCGGCGACGGAACGCAGCCGCTCACGCTCTACAGCGGCGCACATGAGATCATCACGGCGACACACAGGGATGACGTCCGCTCGGCGCTTGCAGCGCTGCGGCATCACGTCGATGCCGGTCGCCACGTCGCGGGTTTCCTTGCCTACGAGGCCGGGCACGCGCTGGAGTCGCGCCTTTCCGTCATTCCTGAGCGACGCACCGAAACCCCGCTCGTCTGGTTCGGCGTCTTCGATGCGCCGCAGATGATGCCGCCGGAAACGCTGCTGGGCAGCGTGCTCGGGCGCTCGGCACACGTGTCGACGCCGGAACCCGGTCTGGACTCGGCGCGCTACGCCGCCGCCCTCGGCGAGGTGAAGGCGCTGATCGAGGCGGGAGACATCTATCAGGCCAACCTCACCTTCCCCACGCGCCTCGCCATCGAAGGCCATCCGCTTGCGCTCTACGCCCGGCTGCGCCGCGCGCAGCGCATGGGCCACGGTGCAGTCGTGTTCACGGGGTACGAATGGATATTGTCCTTTTCGCCGGAGCTGTTCTTCACGCTCTCCGGCGGCGTGCTGCAAACGCGCCCGATGAAGGGCACCGCCCCGCGCCGTCCGCTTGCCGCAGACGATGCCGCCATGGCCGCAGCACTCGCCGCCGACCCGAAGAACCGTGCCGAAAACCTGATGATCACCGATCTCATCCGCAACGACCTCGCGCGCGTTGCCGAAGCCGGATCGGTAACGGTGAAGAATGCGTTCGCGGTCGAGCGCTATCCCACGGTCCACCAGATGACGACGACGGTCGAGGCCCAGCTCCGCAAAGGCCTTGACGCCTTCGACGTTCTCACCGCGCTCTTCCCCTGCGGCTCTGTCACCGGCGCCCCCAAGATCCGCGCGATGGAGGTGATCGAGGCGGTCGAGGCGCGACCGCGCGGGGTCTACACCGGCTCGATCGGCGCCATCGGCCCCGACGGCGCGCATTTCAACGTCGCGATCCGCACGATTGAAATTCGGAACCAAACCGCGACAATGGGCATTGGATCGGGCATTGTCGCGGATAGCGATGCTGCGTCCGAGTGGCGCGAGTGCGGAGAGAAGATGGCGTTCGTCAGCGCGTCGGGACGGCCGTTCCACCTCATCGAAACGATGGGCTTCACGCCCGACGAGGGTATTGCCCATCTGCCGCTGCATCTCGAACGGCTGGAGCAGTCCGCCGCTTGGCACGCTTTCCGCTTCGATCGGCACGAGGTCCGCAACCTGCTGCAGGCCGCCGTCGGCGCGCTCCGAGCGCCCGCACGCATCAAGCTCGTGCTGGCGGCGGGTGGCGCGGCTGCGGTGAGCTGCACGCCACCGCCCTCTCCGCCTGCCTCGGCGCGCGCCGCCATCGTGCCGCTGCCGGTAACACCCGGCGATCCCCGCCTCGCGCACAAGACGAGCGACCGCACCTTCTACGACGCCGCCCGCCGCGCCTCCGGCATGGACGAGGTGATCTTCGAACGCAGCGACGGCCGCCTCACCGAAGGCAGCTTCACCAACCTCTTCGTCGAGCGGGATGGTGTGCTCCTCACGCCCCCGGCGGCGGACGGCCTCCTTCCGGGCGTGCTCCGTCGCCACCTCCTCGAAACCGGCCGCGCCCGCGAGGCGTCCATCTCCCGCGCTGATCTCGAAGGCGGATTCCTGCTCGGAAATGCCTTGCGCGGACTTTTTCGCGCTGCGCTGGTTGCCCCCGCAGGCGAGTGACTCTAAGAGGCCCGCGACCTCTCAAGCGGAGCCTTTTCATGACCTTCCTCTCCGACGCCATCCAGCGCATCCAGCCTTCCCCCACGCTCGTCGTCACGCAGAAGGCCGCAGCGCTTAAAGAGGCAGGGCGGAACGTCATTGGTCTCGGCGCGGGCGAGCCTGATATGCCGGTGCCGGATTTCGTCGCCGAAGCCGCCATTGCCGCCATTCGCGGCGGGCAGAACAAGTATACCAACGTCGACGGCACCAACGCGCTCAAGGAAGCCGTACGCGGCAAGTTCAAGCGCGACAACAACCTCGACTATGGCCTCGATCAGGTCACCGTGAACGTCGGCGGCAAACACACGATCTTCAACGCGCTGCTCGTCACGCTCAATCCCGGCGACGAAGTGATCGTTCCCGCGCCCTACTGGGTCTCTTACCCTGATATCGTGCAGTTCTGCGGCGCGAAGCCGGTGTTCATTTCGGCCGGGATCGAAGCGGGCTTCAAGATCACGCCCGCGCAGCTCGAAGCCGCAATCACGCCCAAAACGCGTTGGCTGATCCTCAATTCGCCGTCGAACCCCACCGGCGCCGTCTACACGCGCGATGAAATCGCCGCGCTCGGCGAGGTGCTGCGCCGCAATCCGCACGTGTGGATCCTGTCGGACGACATGTACGAGCACATCATCTACGACATCGCGTTCGCGACCATCGCCGACGTTTGCCCGGACCTCTACGACCGCACACTCACCGTGAACGGCGCCTCGAAGGCCTATTCGATGACCGGCTGGCGCATCGGCTTCGCGGGCGGCCCCGCGCAACTCATCAAGGCGATCGCCAAAATCCAGTCGCAGTCGACGACCAACCCGTGCGCCATCGCGCAGGCGGCGGCTACAGCGGCGCTGAACGGCCCGCAGGATTTCCTGAAGGCACGCGTCGAAACCTTCCGCGGCCGCCGCGATCTCGTCGTCTCGATGCTGAACCAGACGGACGGCCTCAAGTGCGCGACGCCCGACGGCGCCTTCTACGTCTATCCGGACTGCACGGGTCTCATCGGCCGCAAGACGCCCTCGGGCGCGACTCTGGCGACCGACGAAGACGTTGCGGGCTATCTGCTGGAGGCAGAGGGCGTGGCGGTGGTGCACGGCGGCGCCTTCGGCGTTTCGCCCGCGTTCCGCATCTCCTATGCGACCTCGACCGAGCTTCTGGAAGATGCCTGCACGCGCATCCAGCGTGCCTGCGGGGCCCTCAAGGCAGCGTAAGCCCTACAGAAGCTCGGTGACGGCATGGATGGTGAGGCCGACAAGGCCGCCCACCAGCGTGCCGTTGATGCGGATGAACTGCAGGTCGCGGCCTACCGCAGCCTCGACGCGGTCGGTGACGGTGTCCGCGTCCCAACTCCGCACGGTGTCCGATACGATGCGCACAAGCTCGTCGCCGTAGTCCGCGACGACGCCCACGATCGCGCGCCGCGCATATTTGTTGAGCGCGCCGCGTAGCGCCGGATCGCTCTCGATGGTCTTGCCGATGTGCCGCGCGGCCTCCCCGACGCGCCCGGCAAGCGCCTGCTCGGGATCGGCGAGCGACGCGCGGAGCGATACCTTGGCGTTCGTCCAGATGCCGTCGAGGAAACCGCCGAGTTCGGGATTGTCGATCACTTCGAGCTTCAGCGTCTCGATGCGCGCCTGTGTTTCCGATTCGAACTGCATGTCGAACGCGAGGTCCTTCAGCGCCACCATCACTTTCAGGCGCAGCGGGTGCTCGGGATCGGCCGACATCTCGTTCAGCAGCCGCCGCAAGGCCTCGATGATCGAGTTCGCCAGCCGCTCGTCGAGCGAGGCAAGGCGCAGCAGCCACATTGTCCGCGCCTCCACGAGATCGCGGATCAGCCCCTCGTTCTGATCGAGCACGCGCGCGAGCCACGTGATCCCCGAATCGACGAGCGGCTGCAGCCGTCCCTCGTCGATCGAGCGGTCGAGCACGCGGCCCATCAGCGGCGCGAGTTCGAAACGCCGCAGGTTGCCGCCGATCGCGCCGCGTATCCAGCCCGAGACCGCCTCGTTGTCGAGTGCGTCGAGGAGTTGGATGCCGAGCTTGCCGATGCTGCCGCTCAGGCGCGTTTCGGCGGGCGGCGCGGAGAGCCAGCGCCCGACGGCGCCCGCCATGTCCACACCCCGCATCCGGCGCGCGACGATCGCGGGTTTCAGGAAGTTCGTCTTCAGGAACGTGGCGAGGTTGTCGCCGAGCCGATCCTTGTTCTTCGGGATGATCGCGGTGTGCGGGATCGGCAGGCCAAGCGGATGGCGGAACAGCGCCGTCACCGCGAACCAATCGGCAAGTCCGCCCACCATTGCCGCCTCGGCGAAGGATTCGACGTAGGGCGCCCAGACATATGTCTCGCCGAGCAGACGCGCCGCAACGAACACCGCCGCCATCAGCAGCAGCATTCCCGTCGCCACGATCTTCATGTGCCGTGCCGGGTCGGCGGTCACCCAGGTGCGCGCTGGACCGATCGTCCCGTCCTACTCGGCGGGGGCAGCGGGCGCCGTTGCCGGCTTGCCCGGATGGTCGTGCGTCAGGAGCTTGCCGAACTTCGCGCCAAGCCAGCGCTCGAAGTCATCGGCAAGGCTGAAGCCCGCGGGAACGATAACCAGCGTCAGAAGCGTCGACAGGATAAGCCCGCCGATCACGGTGATACCCATCGGGGAGCGCCATGCGCCGTCGCCCGTAAGCGAAAGCGCCGTCGGCAACATGCCCGCGGCCATGGCCACCGTGGTCATCACGATGGGCTGCGCGCGCTTGTGACCTGCGTCGATGATCGCCGTCACCTTGTCCACACCCTTGTTCATCTCCTCGATCGCGAAATCGACGAGCAGGATGGAGTTTTTCGCAACAATGCCGAGCAACATCAAGAGGCCGATCAGCACGGGCATCGAGATCACCTGCCCCGTGAGGTGAAGCGCGACCGCGCCGCCGAGCGGCGCGAGCAGCAGCGACCCCATGTTCACGAAGGGCGGCATGATGCGCTTGTAGAGCAGCACGAGCACCGCGAACACGAGCAGGATGCCCGAAACGACGGCGACGGTGAACTGCGTGACCAGCTCGGCCTGCATCTTCGATTCGCCGAACTCGACGCGCTCCACACCTGCCGGAAGGTTACGCAGGGTGGGCAGCGCAAACGCCACCTTCAAGCCTTCGCCCTTCACATAGCCCTCGGCAAGATCAGCGCCGACGACGATACGGTCGCGCTGGTTGTAGCGCCGAAGGATCGACGGACCCGCCCCGAAGCCGATATCGGCGACGACCTTCAGCGGCACCGATCCGCCGCTCGATGTCGGCACCGGCAGGTTCTCGATCGTGGCGATGTTCTTGCGTGAATCCGCCGGCAGCACGACGCGGATCGGAATCTGCCGGTCGGAGAGCGAGAACTTGGCGACGTTCTGGTCGATGTCGCCGATGGTGGCGATGCGGATCGTCTCGCTGAGGTCCGCCGTGGTGATGCCAAGCTCCGCCGCAAGATCGAAATGCGGCGAGATGACGATCTCGGGGCGCTGCAGATCGCCCTCCACACGCGGCGCGACGAACATCTTCTGCGCGTGCATCTCGCCCACGATCTTCAGCGCGGTATCGTGCAGCAGCTCGCTGTCGTCGCCGGCGATCATCACCGTCACGTCGCGTCCGCCGCTCCAGCCGTCCATCGATTGGAAGGTGATGCGTGCGTCGGGAATCTTCTGCAGTTCGGGCGTCAGCTGCTTCTGATATTCGATGCTCGAACGCTTCCGCTTATCGCTAAGCTGCGTGTAGATCATCGCCGAGCCCGGCTGCTCGATATCGATGTAGCTGAGCTGCGTTTCCGGCTCCTTCAGAAGTACGGCATTCGCGCGCTCGGCAACGGCGCGGGTCTGTTCGAGCGTGGTGCCCGGCACCATCTCGATCTTGAGCTGGGTCGAATCCTGGTCGGATTCGGGCTGGAAGGTGAACGGCAGCGTCGCGAACGACACGACCGTGAGCAGCAGCGCCACCACGCCGATCCCCATCACCCAGACGCGGTGATCGGCAAAGCGCCAGAAGTGGCGCTTCCAATCCTGCCGTGTCCGCGCCTTCTCGGCCTTCCGTGTATCGAGCGACCAGTGCAGAAGCGCGAGGTAACGGTCCATCATCGGGCCGTCGCCGTGGTTCTGCTCGCCCTGTGCCTTCAGGAAATAGGCGGCGATGAGCGGCGTGATCATGCGCGCGACGGCAAGGCTCATCAGCACGGCGACGACGACCGTCAGCCCGAACTGCTTGAAGAACTGACCCGTAACGCCGCCCATCAGGCCGACCGGCAGGAACACCGCGGCGATCGCGGAGGTTGTCGCCACGACCGCGAGCCCGATCTCGTCGGCCGCATCCATGGAGGCCTGATAGGCGGTCTTGCCCATGCGCATGTGACGCACGATGTTCTCGATCTCCACGATCGCGTCGTCGACGAGCACACCGGCGACAAGGCTGAGCGCGAGCAGCGACAGGCCGTTCAGCGTGAAGCCCATCAGGTCCATGAACCAGAACGCCGGGATCGCCGAAAGCGGAATGGCGGTCGCCGAGATCAGCATGGCGCGCCAGTCACGCAGGAACAGGAACACCACGATCACGGCCAGCACGGCACCTTCCAGCAGCGCCGCCATCGAGGCTTCATACTGCTGCTCGGTATACTTCACCGTGGTGAACATCGGCGTGATCTTCACCTTGGGATACTCTTTGGCGAGCTGGTCGCGAACCTCGAGCGCGTCCTTGTAGACCGTGACGTCGGACGAGCCCTTGGCCTTCGCAAGGCGGATGCTCACCACCTGCCGCCCGTCGATCAGACCGAGGCCGCGCTGCTCGCCGTAGGAATCGCGCACGTTCGCGACGTCGGAAAGCCTGAGCGTGCGCCCGCCGACGCTGAGCTGCGTCGCGCCGAGCGCCGCAGCGTCGGCCGCGTTGCCGAGCACGCGCACGGACTGTTCCGCGCCCGCGATCTCGGCGCGCCCGCCGGTGGCGTTGAGGTTGAGCTGGCGGAGCTGCTGGTTCACCTGCGCGGCGGTGATACCCTGCGCCTGCAGCTTCATCGGATCGAGCTCGACGCGGATTTCGCGCGATACGCCGCCGCCCCGGCTCGCCACCGCCATGCCGGGCACGGAAAGCAGCCGCTTCGAAGCGACGTTGTCGACGAACCACGACAGCTGCTCGAGCGTCATGTCCACCGACTGCACGGTCCAGTAGGCGAGCACGCCGTCGATATCCTCGCGCACCACCTGCGGTTCGAGAATGCCCTGCGGCAGGTCGCCGCGAACCTTCTGCACCGCGTCGCGCACGTCGTTCACGGCGCGGTCGATCGGCGTGCCGATGTCGAACTGCACCATCGTCGTCGATGTGCCTTCGGTCACCCACGAGGTGATCTCGTCGACACCGCTCACGTTCCGCACCGAGGCTTCGACGATCTGGGTGATCTGCGTCTTCATTTCCGAAGGCGCAGCGCCCGGCTGGGTGATGATCACCTGCGCCATCGGAAAGCTGACGTCCGGGTTGTTGTTGATGTCCATGCGGATGAAGCTGACGATACCCGCCAGCGTCAGCGCCACGAACAGCACGATCGGCGGAACCGGGTTCCGGATCGACCAGGACGAGATATTCCGCATCGTTTCGCTTCCTGTCGGCCGCTTATTGCGGCTTGTGCAGAACCGGGCTGACTTTCTCGCCCGGATTGAGGAAGGCGCCGGCCGACTGCACGACCTGCTCCTTGCCGGAAAGGCCGCTCGAAATCGCGACACCGGCCGAAGAGACCGCGCCGACCTTGACGTCGCGGCGCTCGACCGTGCCGTCCTTCGCCACGACAAAGACGTAGCTGCTCTCGGCATCGCCCATCACGGCGGATTCGGGCAGCAGCGGCCGGTCGGCCTTGCCCACCTCGATCTTGCCCGAGGCGAAGCCGCCGGGGCGCAGAGCGCGATCACCCGAAAGTGCGATGCGAACGAGGCCCTGGCGGGTCTGCGGGTTGATCACCGGCTCCACCATCCAGACACGGCCTGCGTAGGCGGTCTGCGAACCGACCATCTGCACCGTCGCCGACTGCCCGGTCGTGATGCCGGCGAGATCCTGTTCGGCGACAAGCGCGCGCATTTCCATCGCGCCGTCCTGCGCCATGCGGAACACAGCGGGGCTGCCGGAGCTCACCACCTGCCCCGGCTCGACGTTGCGCTCGAGGACGAGACCGGCTTCCGGCGCCCGGATATCGAGCCGCCCGAGCCGCGCCTGCGATTCCCGAAGCTGCGCGGCGGCGACGCCCACGGCAGCGTTGGCGCCGTCACGCGTGGCCGTGCGCCGTTCAATGTCTGCCTTCGAGATGAACCCGCGCGCCACCAGCGACTGCGCTCGATCGAGTTCGGACTGCGCAAGCGCCGCATCGGCGCGGGCCCGCGTAACGGAAGCCTGCAACTGGCTCACTTCCTGCTCAAGCACCGAGCGGTCGATGCGCGCCAGCACCTGACCCTTCCGCACATAGTCGCCGGCATCGACGAGAACCGCGACAACCGCCCCGCCCTCGCCCTGCACGCCGACCGGCATGTCGCGGCGCGCGGCAATGCTGCCCACCGCCGTCACGCTGTCCGCGATCTGCGTCGTGCCCGGCACGATCACCGTGATGGAGGGGCGTCCGGCATCCGGGTTCTCGGCGGGCGCCTCTGCGCCGCCGCCGAAGATCAGCCACGCTGCGCCGGCCGCCGCGACAAGGATCGCCGCAAGGATCAGCAGACGGCGACGACGACCATCACCGGCCGACGCCCACGACCGGGAAACGCTGCTCTTGAAGGAGCTATCGACAGGTTGGTGCATGTTCATCGCCAGTGACTGAGCCTGTTTTGTATCGAAGGGTGTATTACCCGAATAAGTCAGTTAGCGCAAGGTCCGCATGACGACACGGGAAGTTCGAGATCGCTCGAAAAGATGAAAAGTTGGCGGCAATTAGCACGTTTTCGGCAGTCAAACGAGCCAAGAACCGAATATTTCAGCCTAAGTTGCGTAGACTCCACACCAAGTTTGCGCTCGACAGCTATTCGATAAACGGATTTTATCATCGACGAACGCACGACGAGAGTGCGTTCGCGGATCGCCCGGTCAGTATCAACCACCGGGGCCGCCCGCAGGAAACGTGAGGGACATCTACGGTTTTTTCCGAAAACAGGAGGAGTGAGCAGATGGACTACGGTTTTCTCGGTTGGATCGTCGTCGGCCTCATCGCCGGCGCGCTTGCGAAGTGGATCATGCCGGGCAAGGACCCCGGCGGCATCATCGTCACCATCCTCATCGGCATCGCCGGCGGCCTTCTCGGCGGCTATATCGGCAGTCTGCTGGGTGTTGGCGGTGCGAACAGCAATCTCATCAACATCCTGATCGCCACGGCAGGCGCGGTTCTGCTTCTGTGGATCTACCGCCTGGTCAAGTCCCGGCAGGCCTAGACCGCGATCGTTTCAGGCTGGATCAGCCTGAAACGTGAATCGCTGTCTAAGCTTTTCAACTTCGGTTCATGTCAGGCGGCGGATAGGGCGACCTGTCCGCCGCCGATCCGTTGGGGCGGAAAACGAAAGGAATGAAACACATGCGTACTGCAACGCTTCTCGCCCTCGGCGCACTCGCCGCCACCGCCGCGACTCCGGTCTCGGCGCAGACGGCGCCGAGCGTCCCCGCCGAAACCCTGCTGTCGTTGACAGCGACCGGCGAGAGCACCCGCGTCCCCGATATCGCCATCATTTCGGCGGGCGTCGTCACGCAAGCGGCCGAAGCGCGCGCCGCGCTCACTGCCAACAATAGCCAGATGACCCGCGTCGTCGCCGCGCTCAAGAAGGCCGGTATCGCCGAGCGCGACATCCAGACATCGAACATCAACCTCAATCCGCAATACAGCTACGAGGAGCGCAAGCCCCCGCAGCTCATCGGCTATCAGGCGGCCAACACCGTCACCGTGAAGCTGCGCAAGCTCGCGAGCGCGGGCGATGTGATCGACGCGCTCGTAACCGAAGGCGCAAACCAGGTGAACGGGCCGACGTTCGGCCTCGACAAGCCCGAGGACGCCACGAACGAAGCCCGGCTCGATGCCATCAAGAAGGCCCGTTCGCGCGCCGATCTCTATGCGGGCGCAGCAGGCCTCCGCGTGAAGCGCATCGTCTCGATCAGCGAAGGCGGTGGTTACCAGCCGCCCTATCCGATGCCCAAGATGATGGTCCGCGCCGAAGCCGCTGATGCGGCCGCCGCACCGCCGGTCGAGGCGGGCGAGGTCGGCACCAACGTCACCGTCACGGTGGTGTTCGAGCTTCAGTAGAACGCGCCGGGCAGGGCTTCAGACGACGGTCGCACCGCCGTCGATCACGAAGCCCTGCCCGCTTGCAAAGCCGCCCGCCTTCGACGCGAGAAGCACCGCCATGCCCGCGATCTCGTCGGGCTCGCCGATGCGCTGTAGCGTCGAGTGCGCAGTGGATTGCTTCAGGATTTCGGGATCATCCCACAGCGCCTTCGCGAAATCGGTCTTGATGAGGCCGGGGCAGATCGCATTCACGCGCACGTTGGCGGGGCCATATTCGGCGGCGTAGTTGCGCACGAGCTGCAGGTCCGCCGCCTTCGAGATGTTGTAGGCGCCGATCATCGTCGAGGCCTTGAGGCCGCCGATCGACGAAATGACGATGATCGCCCCGTCCTTCCGCTCGACCATCTGCGGCGCGGCCATCTGGATCAGCCAGTGGTTCGAAACGATGTTGTTGTGCAGGATCTTGGTGAACTGGTCGTCGGCGATCCCCGCCATCGGGCCGAAATACGGGTTCGAGGCGGCGTTGCAAACGAGGATGTCGATCTTGCCGAGCTTCGCCGTGGCGGCGCTGATCAGCGCCTGAAGCTCTTCCTTCACGGAAATATTGGCGGGGATGGCGATCGCCGCGTCGCGACCGACGGCGGCGTTGATCTCGGCAACGGCCTCGTCGCACGCCTCCTGCTTGCGGCTGGAGACGACGACGCTCGCGCCGTGTTCCGCCATGCGGTGCGCGATCGCCTTGCCGATGCCGCGCGAGGAACCGGTGATGACGGCGACCTTGCCGGTCAGATCGAAAAGTGCGGGTATACCCATGATGTCTCTCCCTATCAGACGCGTTCGATGATGATCGCGGGCGCCATGCCCCCCGCTGCGCACATGGTGACGAGACCGCGTTTCAGGTCGCGCCGCTCCAGCTCGTCAAGGATCGTACCGATCAGGATCGATCCCGTCGCGCCGATCGGGTGGCCGAGCGCCATCGCGCCGCCATTGACGTTCACCCGATCGCGGTCGAGCTTCAGGTCGCGGATGAACTTCTCGGCAACGACCGCGAATGCCTCGTTGATCTCGAAAAGGTCGATATCGTCCACGGTGAGCCCGGCCTTCGCCAGTACCTTCTTCGCCGCCGGAACCGGCGCGTTCAGCATCAGCGTCGGGGAATCGCCCATGTTCGCCATCGCCACCACCTTGGCGCGCGGCTTCAGGCCCCGTTTCGCCGCGTAGGCCGGCGAGGCGAGCAGCAGCGCCGCCGAGCCGTCGACGACGCCCGACGAGTTGCCCGCGTGGTGCACGTGCTCGATCTCAAGGTCAGGGTAGGCTTGGCGGACAAGGCTGCGATACGTCAGCCCCTCCTTATCGAGCGGCATGTCGATCAGCCGCGTGAACGCGGGCTGGAGCTGCGACAGGCTTTCGAGCGTCGTGCCGGCGCGCGGAAACTCCTCCCGATCGAGCGCAAGGCTGCCATCCTCGCGGTAGACGGGGACGAGACTTCTGTCGAAATGCCCGCCCGCGATGGCCGCCGCGGCGCGCTGCTGGCTGACGACGGCGAGCGTATCGAGATCGCGGCGGCTGATACCTTCCAGCGTCGCGATCACGTCGGCGCAGACGCCCTGGTGCGGCTGCGGATGCCGGTCGCGCAGGCGCCGGTTGCCGCGGTCCATCGTACGGGAGGCATCGGCCGAGACGCCCTGCCCCGTCTGCGACATCATCTCGGTGCCGCCCGCGATCACGCAGTCCTCCATGCCCGACATGATCGAGGCCGCCGCCATGTTCACCGTCGTGATGCCCGATCCGCAGAAGCGGTCCAGCGTCACCGCCGAGGAGCGGATGTCGTACCCGGCATCGAGCGCCGACATGCGGCCGAGATCGCCCGCCGCCGGGCCGGTCTGCGAGCTGGTGCCCCAGATGATGTCGTCCACCTCAGCGGTGTTGAGATCGTTCCGCTCGGCGAGCGCCCTCAGCACGGTCGCCCCCACCTGCTGCGGGTGGATATCGGCAAGCGCCCCCTTCCCGACCTTGCCGATGCCGCGCGGCGTCCTCACGGCGTCGATGATCAGTGCTTCGGGCATATGCGTCTCCTGTTTTCGTCTTTCCGCGCCGCTCTAGAGGAAAGCGCGGGCGCCCGGATACCGCTTCAAACTCACAGCCTGTTTGCATCGCCTGCCGCTTTGGGCCACGCTCGCCCTTGAAAACGCTGGGAGAGATCGTGCGCCGGTTCAGACGCCTGCCGCCCCTTGAACCGCGCCTCCAGAGCGAGGCGCTGTTCGACACCGAAGATACGCGGCTCGGGCGCAGTATCGAGCAGGAGGCCGCGGCAAGGCCCGGCCTTTCCGGCATCCACCTGCTCGCCGACGCGCATCAGGCCTTCGCCGCGCGCATCCTTCTCGCGCGCGCCGCGGAGCGCAGCCTCGACGTGCAATACTATATCTGGCGCGGCGACCTCTCCGGGATGCTGATGCTGGAGGCGCTGCGCGAGGCGGCGGACCGCGGCGTGCGCGTGCGGCTGCTGCTCGACGACAACGGCATCGCTGGTCTCGACAACCTGCTCGCCGCGCTCGACGTCCACCCGATGATCGAGGTGCGGCTGTTCAATCCGTTCTTCGTCCGTCGCCCGAAAGCGCTCGGCTACCTCACCGATTTCAAGCGCCTCAACCGGCGGATGCACAACAAGAGCTTCACCGCCGACAGCCAGGCGACGATCATCGGCGGCCGCAACGTCGGCGACGAGTATTTCGCCGCGCGCGACGGAGACCTCTTCGCCGATCTCGACGTGCTCGCGATCGGCGCGGTGGTGAACGACGTCTCCAGCGACTTCGACCGCTACTGGAACTGCGCCTCGGCATGGCCCGCGACGCGCGTGCTCCCCGTGGTCGGCATCGAGCAGCTCGAGGAACTGGCGCAGCGATCGGCCGCCGTCCACGCCGACCCGAGGGCGCACAGCTACGTGGAAACCGTCCGCTCCCTGCCCTTCATCACCGATATGCTGAGCGGCTCGCTGCCCTTCATCTGGGCGCCCGTGCGCATGGTCAGCGACGATCCTGCGAAGGTGCTCGACAAGGCGAAGCCCGGCACGTCGCTCAGCGATCAGTTGCAGGAAGCGATCGGGCGACCGTCACGCGAAATGGGTCTGGTTTCCGCCTATTTCGTGCCGACCGCCGCCGGTGTCGAAGCGTTCGCCGCGCTCTCGCGGGAAAGCATCAAGGTTTCCGTGCTGACGAACGCGCTCGAATCCACCGATGTCGCCATCGTCCACGCGGGTTACGCGAAGCGCAGGGAGGCGCTGATCCGTGCCGGGGTTCGGCTTTACGAGATGCGGCGGCCACGCGTTGGCACGCGCCGGAAGCGCCGCCTGCCGCTCGGCGTCGGCGGCTCAGGCGCGAAGTCCGTCACCGGCTCGATCCTGCGTTCGAGCGGCTCGATGCTGCACGCCAAGACCTTCACGGTGGACCGCGCGCGGCTCTTCGTTGGCTCGTTCAACTTCGATCCGCGCTCACTGCATCTCAACACCGAACTCGGCTTCGTCATCGAATGCCCCGAACTTGCCGCAGACGTGCAGGACGCCTTCGAAAACCCGATCCCGATGACCGCGTACGAAGTGACGCTCAGCGACAAGGGCCGCCTGCGCTGGATCGAACGCGAGGACGAGGGGGACGAAATCGAAATCCACGATCTCGAACCCGGCACGACGCGGCTGCAACGCCTCGCCATCCGGGTCCTCTCGCGCCTCCCGATCGAGTGGCTGCTTTAGTAGACCACCACGCTGCGGATCGACTTGCCCGCGTGCATCAGGTCGAAGCCCTTGTTGATCTCTTCAAGGCCCATGACATGCGTGATCATCGGATCGATCTCGATCTTGCCGGCCATGTACATATCGACAATCTTGGGAACATCCGTGCGGCCCTTGGCGCCGCCGAACGCAGTGCCGCGCCAGTTGCGCCCGGTGACGAGCTGGAAGGGCCGCGTCGCGATCTCCTTGCCCGCTTCGGCCACGCCGATGATGATGCTCGTGCCCCAGCCGCGATGGCAGGCTTCGAGCGCGGTGCGCATCACTTCGGTATTGCCGGTTGCGTCGAAGGTATAATCCGCGCCGCCATCGGTCATCGCGACGATCTTTGCGACGACATCCTCTCGGCTCATCCCCTTGGAATTGAGAAAGTCCGTCATGCCGAAGCGGCGGCCCCATTCCTCGCGATCGGGATTGATGTCCACGCCGATGATCTTGTTGGCGCCCGCCAGCCGCGCGCCCTGCAGCACGTTGAGGCCGATGCCGCCCAGACCGAACACGACGACATTGTCGCCGACCTGCACCTTGGCCGTATTAATGACCGCGCCGACGCCGGTCGTCACGCCGCAGCCGATGTAGCAGCTCGACTGGAACGGCGCGTCCTCGCGGATTTTGGCGAGCGCGATCTCGGGCAGAACCGTGAAGTTCGAGAAGGTCGAGCAACCCATGTAGTGGAAGATCGGCTGGCCCTTGTAGGAGAAGCGCGTCGTGCCGTCAGGCATCAGACCCTTGCCCTGCGTGGCGCGGATCGCGGTGCAGAGGTTGGTCTTGCCCGAAAGGCAGCTTTTGCACTGGCGGCATTCCGGCGTGTAGAGCGGGATCACATGGTCGCCCGGCTTCACGCTGGTGACGCCCTGCCCCACCTCGCGCACGATGCCCGCGCCCTCATGGCCAAGCACGCTCGGGAAAATGCCCTCGCTGTCGAAGCCGTCGAGCGTGTATGCGTCCGTATGGCAGATGCCCGTCGCCATGATCTCGACCAGAACCTCGCCCGCCTTCGGGCCTTCAAGGTCGAGTTCCACAATCTCAAGAGGCTTCTTCGCCTCGAAAGCCACAGCCGCGCGCGTCTTCATATATCACCCCTCCGTCAGCGTATTGGTCACCCGTCTAAGCCGGGAACCTCCACTGCGCCAACCCCTTCCGCCTCGAAACTGGCGATCGGGTACGCGCAATAGTCCGCTGCGTAATACGCACTTGGGCGATGATTTCCAGAGGCTCCGAGTCCGCCGAAGGGCATATTGGCGGCAGCGCCTGTCGTCGGGCGGTTGCGATTGACCACGCCCGCGCGGCTTTCCTCAACGAAACGTGCCCACAGCGCGGGGTCTTGGCTGATGAGCCCGGCGGAGAGTCCAAACACGGTGTTGTTCGCCGCGCGCATCGCCGCGTCGAAGTCCGGCACGCGGATCACCTGCACGACGGGCGCGAAGATCTCGGCGTCCGGCACCTCGATGCCGGTCACGTCGAAAATCGCGGGCGTCACGAACGCAGCCGAACGCCCATCGATACCTTCGAACGGCCGAATCACCTTCGCCCCGCGCGAGACGATGCCGTCCGCCGCCGTACGCGCACCAAGCGCGGCCGCATCGGAAACGAGCGGCCCCATGAACGCGGCACCCGCTTCGTCCCACGCCGCGATGCGCAGCCGCCCGGCCATCGCATCGACCGCATCGACGATCGCGTCACCGACCTTGCCCTCGGGCACGATCAACCGCCGCGCACACGAGCAGCGCTGGCCGGTGGTGACGAAGCTCGACTGCACGATGATCGACGCCGCCGCTTCGGGTGAATCCCACGCAACCAGCGGATTGTTGCCGCCGAGTTCGAGCGCGAGGCTCACGTGCGGCCGGTCGATCAACGCGCGCCGCAGCGCCGCGCCCGCGCCCGCCGATCCCGTGAACAACAGTCCGTCGATATCACCCGCGACCAGCGCCTCGCCGGTCGCCCGCGCGCCCTGCACGAGATTGAGCACGCCGTCCGGCAGCCCCGCTTCCGCCCAAGCCGCCACCATCGCCGCGCCGATGGCGGGCGTGATCTCGGATGGCTTGAACACCGCCGTATTGCCCGCGAGCAGCGCCGGAATGATGTGTCCGTTCGGCAAGTGGCCGGGGAAATTGTACGGCCCAAGCACCGCCATTACGCCATGGCCCCGGTGGCGCAGCACGGCGCGGCCGAACGGCATGTCCGCCGTCCGCTCGCCTGTGCGCTCGCCGAACGCGCGGATCGACACCTCGACCTTGCCGATCATCGAGGCGATCTCGGCCTCGGTTTCCCACAGGAGCTTGCCCGTCTCGCGCGAAATCAGCCGCGAAAGCTCCGCCTTGCGGGCGGCCAGCACCTCGGCATAGCGCCGCGCAAGCGCGATCCGCTCATCCACCGGGCTCGCCCGCCACGCGCCGAGCGCGGCGCGCGCACGTCGAATCGCGGCATTGCAGTCGTCCGCGCTCGCGGCCGGGCCTTCCCAAACGGTTTCGCCCGTGGCCGGATCGATCGAACGAAAAATCGTCATGCCGACACCCTCACCGGATCGCCGCTGCTCAGCTTCAACGCGTCGGCGGCCTCCTTGCTGATCGTCACGGCGGTCTCGCCGATACCCGCCGCCGCGCGCACCGATCGGAACCCGTCGATCTGCGTCGTCGAGAGCAGCGCCTGTACCTCGCCCGAATCGCCAATTTCGAGCCGAAGCGTCCGCGTCGCGCGGATCGTCGCCACTTCGTCCGCCGAACAGGTCATCGTCGGCCCGCCGTCGAAGATGTCGATGAGCCCCGAGCGTTCGAAGCCTTCCTTTTCAAGCAGCGTCAGCGCGGGTTCGCCGTCGCGGTGCACGCGGCCGATCGCCTCGCGCGCATCCTTGTCGATCAGGTCGACGTAGATCGGGTGGCGCGGCGCAAGGTCGAGGATGAACTGGCCGTCGGTGGACATCACCATGCGGTCCGCCTCCTCGAACGGCAGACGGAAGAACTTGGAGGCGACGCCCTCCCAGAACGGCGAATGGCCGGTCTCGTCGAACCACCCGCGCAGCTCCGCCATGATCGTGTGCGAAAAGCGCGTCGGCTCGGCACCAATCAGCATGTAGCGTGAGCGCGCGAGCAGACTGCCCGCGCCGCCGCTCCGCCGCTCGGGGCGCAGGAACAGCGAGCCGACCTCGGTCCAGCCGCCGCACTCGTTCACCAGCACCAGCGCCTGGTGATCGAAGCGCGTGCCGATGGCCGACGAATATTGCGCGAGCGTCATCACGCGGAACGAGAAATGCGGGCGTTTCAGCCCTACGGCCGCGCGCACCCCGGCCAGCCCCTCGACACGGCCGGTCTCGGTGTCCTCCAGCATGATCGTGTACCATGCCTCGGCCGGTGCGATGGCGCCCGTGAAGCTCGCCTCGGCGAGTGCGAGGCGCGCGGAAAGCGTCGCCTCGTCCTCGGGCAGGCTGGTGAACCCGCGGCCCGAAAGCACCGCGAGTTCCATCATCACATCAAGATCGGCCGACCGCGCCGGCCGGATCACCAGCATCAGGCCGCCTTGGCGAGGCGCGTCCGCGCGTCGGCGAACGCCGCGTCGAGCCGCTTCACGGCTTCCGCCGCTTCTTCGCTGCTGAGGAGCAGCGACGGCAGCAGGCGCACGCAGTTCTCGCCGCCGCCCGCGACGAGGATGCCGTGATCGCGCGCCAGCGCCATGAACTCGCGGTTGTTGGGCACGAGCTTGAGGCCGATCAGCATCCCCTTGCCGCGCACCTCGAGGATGAGGTCGCTGTGCTTGTCCTTCAGTGCATTCAGTTGCTGGACGAGTTCGGCCGAGATCGCGCGGGCGTGCGCCAGCGTCTCTTCCTTGGCGATCTCGTCGAACGCCGCGATGCCCACGGCCATCGCCAGCGGATTGCCGCCGAACGTCGATCCATGCGTGCCGACGACCATGCCCTTCGCCGCTTCCTTGGTCGCAAGGAACGCGCCGACCGGGAAACCGCCGCCGAGCGCCTTGGCGACTGCCATGATGTCCGGCTCGACGCCTTCGAACCACTGGTGCGCGAAGAGCTTGCCGGTCCGGCCCATGCCGCTCTGCACCTCATCATAGATCAGGAGCACGCCGTGCTGCGTGCAGAGGTCGCGCACGCGCTTCAGCCATTCGCCGGTCAGCGCCCGTGCACCGCCTTCGCCCTGTACCGGCTCCACGATCACCGCCGCCGTCGTCGGGCGCGCGATCGCCTCGGCAATGCCGGCTTCATCGTCGAGCGTCAGCTGCACATAGCCCGGAAGCCGCGGCCCGAAACCTTCGAGGTAAGAGGCGTTGCCCGATGCGTTCACCGCCGCATAGGTGCGGCCGTGGAAGGAGCCCGCAAAGCCGATCACATCGATCCGCTCCGGCGCGCCGTTCACGAAATGATAGCGCCGCGCCGTCTTCAGCGCGCCTTCGATCGCCTCAGAGCCCGAGTTGCCGAAGAACACGACGTCCGCGAACGTCGATGTGATCAGGCGCTGCGCCAGCGCCTCCTGCCCCGGAATGCGGAAGATATTGGAAACGTGCCACAGCTTCTTCGCCTGCGCTTCCAGCGCGGCGACCAGCTTCGGGTGCGCGTGGCCGAGCCCGTCGGTCGCGATGCCCATCACGCAGTCGAGCCAACGGTTGCCGTCGACATCATAGAGCCACGTCCCCTCGCCGCGATCGACGGCGAGCGGCGCCCGGCTGTAAACCCCAAGCAAATTATCGGACATGATCTTCTCCATCAAAACTGTTCGGCGCTGCTTACCGCGTTACGCGGCGCGCGTCATCGCGAAGATACCGGTGGCATTGCCGCTATCGAAGCGCAGGTCGAGGCCATCGGTGGCGGGGTCCACGTCGCGCGTGATGAACTCGTAGAACGAGCCCGGCACGGTGCGGCGCACGCCGCCCGCGAACTTGCGCTCGAAGGTGTCGGCGCGGAATGCCGTCTGGCGCACGCGGCCGGTGCTCGACACCTCCACCTTGTCCTTCATCGGCCGGCCTTCCGCCTTCAGCCGCGCGGCGTGCGCATCGACATCGGCCACGCGGTCGGTCGCGTGGTTGAAGGCATTACCCTCGGTCGCGATCCACGCCGCCTCGCCCGAGCGGGCGAGCAGCGCCTCATAGTCGCCGAGCGACACGGCGTCGTGGTGGCAATCGAAACAGGCGAGGATCGCAGGCAGCGCGTGCAGCGCATCCGGGTAAGGCACGCTGCCGTCCGCCGCGAACGCCGCGAGCACATCCTGCGCATCGGCGCTCAGCGGATCGCGCGTCGTGCCGAACACGCGCTCGGCGACGCGCACGAAGCCCTCGTCGAAACGCTCCACATGAAGCTCGCTCACGAAGAACTGCGGGATCGCTTCCACCGCATCGCGATGACAATAGGCACGCCCAGTCATGCGCAGCGCGGGCAACGGATACGTGTCCGCCACGTGATAGCCGAGCGGCTCCAGGATGCGCTGGAACGCGTCTTGCCCGGCGGGGAGCGCGCCGGTCGGGCCTTCACGGAAGCGGATGGTGCGCAGCGCGCCGTGATCGAAGGTGATGCGCTCACCCCGCGCCACCGTGTCCGCCACGTAGGCGGCACCGCTCGGCACGCGCTTCAAAAGGTCGTCGAACAGCAGCACATTCAGCGCCATGGCGAAGCCCGCGCGCGAAACCGTCTCGCCGGTTTCAGCAAGCAACGCGGCGTCGATGGCAAGCGCGCCGAGCGCTTTCACACCCGCCTGCGGCCCCAGCGTATCCATCACCAGCCGTTCGATCGTGGCTACATTCGCATTCGACATGACAAGACTCCCTGCGTTCCGGCGCCAATTGTCAGGAAAACACAAAGATGGCAAACAAGGAGCCTTCATCTGTTCATGCGAGTTTGGAATGAGTGAACGCCGCCACCTGCCGCCGATCGGGGCCCTTGCCAGCTTTGCCGCCGCCGCCCGGCACGGCAGTTTCTCGCGCGCAGGCGAGGAGATCGGCCTTACACAAAGCGCCGTCAGCCGCCAGATCGCGCTGCTCGAGGACTGGCTGCAAACGCTGCTGTTCGATCGCACGGGCCGCCGCGTCGCGTTGAATGCCGATGGCCGCGCTTATGCCGACGAGATCACCCCCGCGCTCGATCGCATCCGCCGCGCCACGGCCCGCCTCGCAACCAAAGGCCCGGAAAACGCGCTCAGCATCGCCACACTGCCGAGCTTCGGGATGCGATGGCTCGCCCCGCGCCTTCCCCGCTTCACCGCCGAGCACCCCGACCTCGTCGTCAATTTCGCCGCGCGGTCGGACACGTTCGATTTCGCCGACGAGGATTTCGACGCTGCGATCCACTTCGGCCTCCCTGATTGGCCCGGCGCCGCGCACGACTTCCTGTTCCGCGAAACCTCGATTCCCGTCTGCGCGCCCGCATGGCTCGCCGCGAACCCGCTCGCCGCGCCCGCCGACCTCATCGGCAAGCCGCTGCTCTTCCAGACCTCGCGCAAGGACGCATGGACACGCTGGTTCCGCCTCGCCGGAGTGGCAGCGCCCACCGTACCCGGCCCCACGTTCGAACATTTCCTGATGCTCGCGCAGGCCGCGGCCGCTGGCGCGGGCGCCGCGCTGATCCCGAGCTTCCTCATCGAACCCGAACTCGCCGCCGGAACGCTCGTCTCGCCGTTCGATCTGCCGCTCTCCACCGACGATGCTTATTATCTCGTCTCGCCCGAAACCGGCGGCAGCGAAGCCCTCGCCCGCTTCCGCGACTGGGTGGTGCGCGAGGCCGCGTCATCGTAGCGCTTGGCGCCGCCCCCGCCTTCGCCTAATCCGCAGCGTATGACCTCCACTGCCCGCCCCCGCGCGATCGCGCTCTGGCTCTATGTCGTCGCTGCGCTTGTCTTCGCGATGGTCGTCGTCGGCGGCATCACACGGCTCACTGAATCCGGCCTGTCGATGGTGCGCTGGGAGCCGATCTCGGGCGTCGTCCCGCCCTTGAACGACGCCGAGTGGCACGCCGAATTCGAAGCCTACAAGGCCTACCCCGAATACCAGAAGGTCAACCGGGGCATGTCGCTTTCCGAATTCAAGGCGATCTTCTTCTGGGAATATCTGCACCGCGTTCTCGGACGCTTCATCGGCCTCGCCTTCGCGCTGCCGCTCGCGTGGTTCTGGGTCCGCCGCGCCATCCCCGAAGGCTACAAGCCGCGCCTCCTCGCCCTTCTCGCACTCGGCGGCCTGCAAGGCGCGATCGGCTGGTGGATGGTCGCCTCCGGCCTCGTTGACCGCCCCGACGTGGCGCATGACCGCCTCGCCGTCCACCTCGGTGCCGCGCTCTTCATCCTCGGCGGCCTCGTCTGGACCGCGCGCGACCTGACGGCACACGCGCACGGCGAGCGCCGTTCGCACCTCACCGGCTTCGCCATACTCACGCTTCTCGTGCTCGCCGTCCAGATCATCCTCGGCGCCTTCGTCGCGGGCCTCAACGCGGGACACGCCTTCGCCGAATGGCCGCTCATGGGCGGGCGCTTCTTCCCCGAAGGCGTCGAATGGCTGGAGCCGCTCTGGCGCAACGTCGTCGACAACCCCGTCGTCGTACAGTGGGTGCACCGCTGGTGGGCGTGGATCGCCGCCGCGCTGCTCGTCCTGCTTTCCGTCCGCACATCGCGCGAAAGCGGCGGCAGCGCGCCGCGTCTCGTCCTGCTGCTGCTCACCGCGCAGATCATCCTCGGCATCGCCACGCTGCTCACCGGCGTCGCGCTCCACGTCGCGGTCGCGCATCAGGCCGTCGCCGCGCTGCTGGTGTGGGCGGCAACGGCTTGCGCGCACGGCCTCGGCCGGCCGGGATACCGGATGCGCTGAAAGCCCCTGATTCCGCACGCAAATTTGCCTGAACACCATAATACCCCACGCCTAAACACCTATTTCGCTTGACGCTTTCCGGGCGCTCCATCATATGCCGCGCCGTTCACGCGGGCGGCTTCATGCGGCCCGCCTTTGTTTTGGGATCGAACCATGCACACCAAGTCCACGGTCTCGGCGAAGCCCGCCGAAGTCGAAAAGAAGTGGCTGCTGATCGATGCCGACGGTCTCGTCGTAGGCCGTCTCGCCTCGATCATCGCCAATCGCCTGCGCGGCAAGCACAAGGCGATCTTCACGCCGCACGTCGATTGCGGCGACAACGTCATCGTCATCAACGCCGACAAGGTCCGCTTCACGGGCAACAAGCTCAAGGACAAGACCTACTACCGCCACACCGGCTATCCGGGCGGCATCAAGGGCGTAACCGCCGGCAAGGTTCTCGAAGGCCGCTTCCCGGAGCGCGTGCTCGAGAAGGCGATCGAGCGCATGGTTCCGCGCGGGCCGCTCGGCCGCGCGCAGATGCGCAACCTTCGCATCTATGCGGGCGCAGAGCATCCGCATGTCGCACAGAATCCGCAGGTCGTCGACGTCGCAGCGATGAACCGCAAGAACAAGGTGGGTGCCTGATCATGTCTGAAGAGAAGATGGGTCTTGAGGATCTGAAGGATCTCGCCGTCGAAACCGTCGCGGGCACGCCTGTGGCCGTCTCCTCCGCGCCGCTGCGCGAACAGGAAATCGACGCGCAGGGCCGCGCCTATGCGACCGGCCGCCGCAAGGATGCCGTCGCCCGCGTGTGGCTGAAGCCGGGCACGGGCAAGATCACGGTGAACGGCCGCGATCAGACCGTGTATTTCGCGCGTCCGACGCTGCGCCTCGTCATCAACCAGCCGTTCGAGATTTCGGGCCGCAACGATCAGTTCGATGTCGTCGCGACCGTTTCGGGCGGCGGCCTTTCGGGTCAGGCCGGTGCGGTGAAGCATGGCATCAGCCAGGCGCTCACCAAGTACGAGCCGGGTCTCCGCACGGTCGTGAAGCAGGCGGGTTTCCTCACCCGCGACAGCCGCACCGTCGAGCGCAAGAAGTACGGCCGCGCCAAGGCACGCCGCAGCTTCCAGTTCTCGAAGCGCTGATCGGCGTTTTCACGCTTTCGTGGAAAAGGGCGCCTTCGGGCGCCCTTTTTTTTGTTATGGATTCGAAATCCTTATTGTCTCCCAATTCATCGCAGGTTGATGTATCGCCTGTCACAGCGTAGCCGCCATGCATCTCGACCTTCAAACTGACGACATTCCTGCGATCCAGCTCACGGAAATCTGCGTGGTCGGCGCTGGTGCGGCCGGCATCAGCATTGCGCGCCGCCTGCTTGCGCGCGGGCACAGCGTCACGCTCCTTGAAAGCGGCGGCCTCGACTACGAGGCGAAAACCGCCGCTCTCGGCGCGGGCCGCAATGTCGGCGAACCCTATTACGACCTCGAAGACACGCGCCTGCGCTTCTTCGGGGGCACCACCGCGATCTGGGGCGGCCGCTGCGCCGAGTTCGATCCCATCGATTTCGAACGCCGCGACTGGGTGCCGCATTCGGGCTGGCCGATCTCCCGCGAAACGCTGGCGCCTTATTATCGCGAGGCGTGGGCCGAGCTCGGCTTCCCGCAGGGCCAGGATACCGCCCGGGCGATGAAGGCCGCGGGCGTACCGCTCCCGGATATCGACTCCGCCCGGCTTTCGCTCGGCACATGGCAGTTCGACGAACGCTTCAACCGCTTCACCTTCGATGCCTGCGCAGACCTCCGCGCGCACCCGCGCTGCACCATCGTCACCCATGCCACCGTCACCCGCATCGCCACCAGCGGCGCGGGCGCCATCACGCATGTCGAGGCGAAAAGCCTCTCCGGGCGTACGCTCCGCGTCCACGCCCGCTACTTCGTGCTCGCGGCGGGCGGCTTTGAAAATCCGCGCCTGCTGCTCGCGAACCGCCTCGGCAACGATCGCGATCTCGTGGGCCGCTTCTTCATGGAGCATCCGCACGCGCGCGGCGGACGCGTGGTGGACGGCGACGCGTGGGCACTGCTGAAGGCCTTCGCGCGGCCGCACCGCATTGACGGCCGCAAGGTCGCCGCGCTCATCACGCCAAGCGCCGCGCGGCAGGCAGAGCGTCGCATCCTCAACAGCTCGATGATCGTCGCGGGCCGCCAACCTGCGGACGCGCAACAGTTCATCGGGATGCGCGCCTATTCGGGCCTCAAGCACAAGACGGCGCCCACACGCGCCGGGCGCGGGCTCTGGATGCTCACCAAGCGCGCGGCCTCGTTCGTGCAGGAGCGCGCGGACCCGCTGCGTCCGTGGCTGCTTCACAAGATGGGCAGCCTCGATCTCGCGCTCCTCGTGCGTGCCGAGCAGGCGCCGAACCCCGATAGCCGCGTGCAGCTCGATACCGAAACCGACGCGCTCGGCGTTCCGCGCATCACGCTCGATTGGCGCCTGACCGAACTCGATATCGAAAGCGTTTCCGTGCTCGCGCAGGATTTCGGGCATGAACTCGAACGCCTCGACATGGGCCGCGTCGAGATGGCGGAGTGGCTGCTCGGCAGCCGCCGCCGCTGGACGACCGACCCGCTCATCAGTTCGCACCCCATCGGCGGCTATCACCACATCGGCACCACGCGGATGGCGGACAGCCCGGCCGAAGGCGTGTGCGATGCCGAAGGTCGCGTGTATGGCCTCGCGAACCTCTATGTCGCCGGCAGTTCGCTGTTCCCCACCTCCGGCTGGGCGAACCCGACCCTCACCATCATCGCGCTCGCCATGCGCACCGGCGATACGATCGCCCGCCGTATCGAAGAGAGCGCCCAGCCGCCGCTGGCCAACGATGTGGCAACGCCCGCGCCCGTGCCGGTCCGCACCGGAATCAAGCGGCGAAGGGCCTTCCCCGCGGAACTCGTGGCCGCAAGCGTGCTCGGCCTGCTGCTTGTCGGCGACCAGACGATGGATGACGATTTCGACATGCTGGCCACGCCCACCGCGATCGAAGCGCCGCTGCCGGACCCGACACCTGATGAAGAGCCGGAAAATGCACAGGCGGATGACGATGAAGACGAAGACAATCCCGACAAGCCCAAGTCGCCTCCCGCGCCTTGAAGCCCTTCGATAACGCCGGGACTTTGCGTTTCGCGCCACTGCCATTAAGCCTTGGCGCCATGTTTCGCGCCGTTCTCCTGCTGCTTGCCGCCCTCGCGTCGCCCGCCCTTGCGGCAAGCGCCGTCCAGAACCCCAACACACGCGTCGAGCTGATCGCGGAAAGCGCGGCGCCCGCGCCGGGCAAGACCGCTGCGCTCGCCATCGTCACGACCCCCCGCAAGGGCTGGCACACCTATTGGAAGAACCCCGGCAGCGCGGGCATGGAAACACAGGCCGCGTGGACACTGCCGAAGGGCGCCACCGCCTCCGCCATCCGCTATCCCGTGCCGTCGACGTTCACCGTCTCGGGCATCATGAACTACGTGTTCGAAGGCGAAGCGGCGCTGCTCGTCGACCTTTCGGTGCCGCAGCTTGCCCCCGGCACGCCGCTCCCGGTGAAGGTGCGCGTCGACTATCTCGTCTGCGACGATGAACTCTGCGTCCCCGAAAGCGCCGACCTCGCGCTCGACCTCAAGGTCGGTGACGGTGTTGCAGACACTGCGGCTACCCCCCGCTTCGAAAAGGCGCGCGCCGCTCTGCCCCGTCCGGTCGATTGGCCCGCGCGCTACGCCCGTGCAGACGGCACGTTCCGTCTCTCGGTCGACACAACCGGCGCGGGCGACATCAGCGGCGCCTACTTCTTCCCGGAAGCCGATGGCGTTCTCGATTACGACGCCCCGCAGGCGGTAAGCCGCAGCGGCGACACGCTCATCATCGAAACCACGGCGGGCGCCAATGCCGATCCCGGCGCGGTGACGGGCGTGCTGCGGCTGGACCGTGCCGACGGCAGCCATTTCGGCGCCAGCCTCACCGCAAGCGCGGGCGAGGTCGCGGCAGCGGGCGCCCCGCTCGCCTCCGCCGGACACGAACAGCATCAGCCGGGCCTGCCTTCGGCGCTCACCGCCTTCGCGCTCGCCGTGCTCGGCGGCTTCATCCTCAATGTGATGCCGTGCGTGTTCCCGATCCTCGGCCTCAAGGCACTGAGCCTTGCAAACGGCGGCCATTCTGAAGCCGCAGCCAGGCGCGAGGCGCTTGCCTACACGGCGGGCGTGGTCGGCACCTGCGTCGCACTCGGCGCGGTCATCCTCGCACTTCGCGCGGCGGGTGCGCAGGTCGGCTGGGCCTTCCAGCTCCAGGATCCGCGCGTCATCTTCCTGCTGCTGCTGCTCGTCACGGCCATCGCGCTCAACCTCGCCGGGCTGTTCGAGATCAGCGCGCCGCGCATGGGCGGCGATGCGCTCGCGTCGCGCGGCGGCACGCAGGGCGCGTTCTGGACCGGCGCACTCGCCGCCATCGTCGCCACCCCATGCACCGGCCCGTTCATGGGCCTCGCGCTCGGTGCGGCCATTCTGCTGCCCACCGCGCTCGGTCTGCTCGTCTTCGCCGGGCTGGGGCTTGGCCTTGCGCTGCCCTTCATCCTGATCGGCTTCATCCCCGCGCTCCGCAATCGCCTGCCGAGGCCGGGGCCGTGGATGGTCACGTTCCGCCGCATCATGGCGCTGCCGATGTTCGCCACCGCCGTCGCGCTCGCGTGGGTGCTCGGGCGACAGGCGGGCGTTTCAGGCATGAGCTTCGGCCTTGCCGCCGCCGTGTTCCTCGCCGCCGGGCTCTGGTGGGTCGGCATCCGTCAGCACGGCGGGCGCCCCGCCGCCGTGCCGCTCGTCGTTGCCGCGCTCTCCGTTGCCACCGTCCTGCTGATCACGCCCCGCGCCGAGGCGCCCGTCGCCAATGCCGCGCTCCCCAACCTCGAACCGTTCACGGAGGCCCGCCTCGCCGCGCTTCGCGCCGAAGGCCCGGTGTTCGTCTATTTCACCGCCGATTGGTGCATCACCTGCAAGGTGAACGAAAACGGTGCGCTCTCGGCCCCTGCCGTCACCGCCGCCTTCGCGGAGGCCGGAATCCCGACGCTCGTGGGGGACTGGACCAACGCCGATCCCGCGATCACGCGCTTCCTCGAAAGCCAGGGCCGCGCGGGCGTTCCGCTCTATCTCTTCTACCCGCGCGGCAAGGAGGCGGAGGTGCTGCCGCAGCTTCTCAGCGAAACCCTGATGCTGGAACTCGCCCGCCGCGCCTGATTGTGGCATTCTCGTCCTTCACGAAAAGGAGACGAGACATGAGAACAGCCATCGCCGCCTTCGCAGCCATCGCTTTCGCAGGCACCGCAACCGCCGCACCCGAAGTCGGCAAGCCCGCCCCCGCCTTCACTGCGCAGACGGCAGCGGGCAAGACCGTCAGCCTCAAGGATTTCGCCGGGAAAACCGTCGTTCTCGAATGGACGAACAGCGGCTGTCCGTTCGTGAAGAAGCACTACGATTCAGGCAACATGCAGAAGCTGCAGGCCGACGCGAAGGCAGGTGGTGTCGTCTGGCTCACCGTCAACAGCAGCGCGCCCGGCAAGCAGGGCCACGTCGATTCCGCGCTCGCCGCGAAGGAAATGAAGGACTGGAAGTTCCAGCCCACGGCCTATCTGCTCGACCCGGCAGGCAAGATCGGCAAGGCTTACGACGCGCGCGCGACGCCGCACATGTACGTGATCGATGGCAAGGGTGTGCTCCGTTACGCGGGCGCCATCGACGACAAGCCGACCGCGAACCCCGCCGACATCAAGGCCGCGAAAAACTACGTGACCGCGGCGCTCGGCGACGTCGCCGCTGGCCGCGCCGTCGCCAGCCCCGTCACGCGCGCCTACGGCTGCTCGGTGAAATACCCGGACGCTTAAAGCGCCCTTAACCAGCCCGCCCGCACCATAGCCCCTGAGAACGTGTACCTGTCTCGCGGGGTCGTGGGTCGTGATTATCTTTTTCGGGCTGGCCATCGTGCTTGTCTGCGTGTTCGGCAGCTTCCTCATTGCGGGCGGCGAACTCGGCATCATTGCCGGGGCGCTGCCGCAGGAGCTGCTCATCATCGCGGGCGCGGCGGCGGGCGCCTTCATCATCGCCAACAGCAGCACGACTCTGCGCCGCGCCGCCGAAGGCGTGCGCCGCGCGTTCGAAGGCGAGCGCTGGGGAAAGGCCGACTACCGCGATCTCCTCTGCCTCCTCTTCCTCCTCATCAAGACGCTGCGCACGCGGGGTGTCGTCGCGATCGAAAGCCACATCGAATACCCTGAGGAATCGCGCCTGTTCGCAGCCTTCCCGCGCATCGCGGCAGACCCCGCGCTCGTGTCCTTCATCTGCGACTACGTGCGCATGATGGCGATGAACTTCGAGGATCCGAACCAGATGGCGGACGCGATGGAAGCCGATCTCGACCGCCACGTCGCCGAGGAATACCAGGCGCAGGGCGCGCTCCAGACACTCGCCGACAGCCTCCCCGCGCTCGGCATCGTCGCCGCCGTGCTCGGCGTCATCAAGACCATGGGCTCGGTCGACCAGCCGACCGAAGTCCTCGGCGCCATGATCGGCGGCGCGCTCGTCGGCACCTTCCTCGGCGTGCTGCTCAGCTACACCGTCGTCGGCCCCATCGCCTCCCGCCTCGCGCAGGTGATCGATGCGGAGGCGAAGTACCTCACGCTCGTGAAAACCGTCATCGTCGCCCACCTGCAGGGCCAGGCCCCGCAGGTCGCCGTCGAACTCGGCCGCCGCACCACCCCCTCGAACCACGCCCCCACTTTCGCCGAAATGGAAGCCGCGCTCGACGCCCTTCCGCGCGATCTCGTCTAGCCGAACAGCCTCGCGAGAAAGCCGCGTAACGGCTTCCGCTCGGCCCGCACCACAAGACGGCCGCCGTCGTTGGTCATGCCGATCCTCACCCGCGACAGTTCAGCCGACCACGCCTGCAGTTCGCCCATCACCGTCAGAAACCCAGCCGAAGGCGTCTGCGGCACACCCTGCGGCGCCTGGCCCCTCAGCACCGGCACGGGCGGCGCACGGTTGAAGATTTCCGCCGCGAGCTGGCGAATGTGCCTGTCGCGGCCCGCAATGCCTTCAAGAAAACTCTTCACGATGTCGCGCCCGAACATGGCCTGCCGGGGTTCGTCCAGCATTGCGCGCGCCAGCGAGAGTGTCAGCACGGAAAGCCGCCCGTCCGCGTCCGTTTCCGCCGCCAGTACCACCTGATCCCGAAATGCCTCGCCCTTCGGCCGCCAGAGCGAATCTCCTGCCGGCGTCATGCCGAACCATTTGAAGAAGGCGCTCTTCTCCAAGTTCCGAGGCCTGCTGCCGAATGCGCTGAACGCCATCGCCTCATCCCTCCCGCAAACCGAACGGCACGCCATAGCGCATGATTGTCGTACCGTCTTTCGCCGTCCATCGCACGCCGTCTGGAAACGCCTTCGCATATCCGCTAAGCGCCCTCCATGTCGCAGAAAGTCCGCATCGCCGTGCTGGGAGCGTCGGGGTACACCGGCGCCGATCTCGTTCGCCTCGCGCTCACGCATCCCAACATCGAAATCGCCGCGCTCAGCGCCAATGCGAAAGCGGGTCAGGCGATGGCGGACGTGTGGCCGCATTTCGCCCACGTGCCGCTCCCCGGCCTCGTCCGCGCCGAGGAGATCGACTGGTCGGGCATCGACGCCGTGTTCGGCTGCCTGCCGCACGCAGCCTCTGCCGCGCTGCTTTCGACACTGGCGGGCGTCCGCATCATCGACCTGTCGGCGGATTTCCGGCTGAACGACGCGAAGACCTACGCCGAGTGGTACGGCAACGAACACCCCGCGCCCGAACTGCTGCCCGATGCGATCTACGGCCTCACCGAATACGCCGCCGAGCTTCTCCCCGCCGCGCGCATCGTCGCCTGCCCCGGCTGCTACCCGACTGCCGCGCTCCTCGCGCTGCTCCCGCTCCTCGAATCCGGCCTCGTCGGCCACGAGCGGATCACGATCAACGCCCTCTCCGGCGTTTCCGGCGCGGGCCGCAGCCTCAAGGAAGCGAACCTCTTCACCGAGGTCGCGGAGGCCGTGCACCCCTACGGCATCGGCCGCCACCGCCACATGCCGGAGATCGAGCAGGAGCTTTCGAAGCGCGCGAACGGCGCCGTCACCATCAGCTTCACGCCGCATCTCGTGCCGATGAACCGCGGCGAGCTTGAAACCATCACGGTCGAGCTGATGCCCGGCAAGAGCGTCGTCGATCTGCGCGCCGCGCTCGGCCACCGCTATGCCGCCGCGCCGTTCGTCCACCTGCTGCCCGAAGGCAAGGCCCCGGCGACGCGCATGGTGCGCGGCTCCAACCACTGCGTGATGAACGTGTTCGAGGATCGCATCCCCGGCCGCGCCATCGTCATCGTCGCCATCGACAATCTCGTGAAGGGCTCGTCGGGTCAGGCGATCCAGAACATGAACCTGATGTTCGGCCTTCCCGAAACCACCGGGCTCCTGCAGGCGCCGCTCTTCCCATGATCGTCACCGACCGCCTGAAACTCCGCCCCTGGCGCGAATCCGATCGCCTGCCCTTCCGGATGCTGTGCGCCGACAAGCGCGTGATGGAGCATCTCGGCGGCCCCCGCAGCGCGGCGGACGCCGACGCCGCCATGGAGCGCATGATCGCCAGCGAGCGTGATCGCGGCCACTGCTTCTGGGCGGTCGAGCGCAAGGCGGATTTCTCGTTCATCGGCTTCTGCGGGCTTCTCCTGTGCGAAAAGCCCGGCACGCCAGTTGACGGCGAGATCGAAATCGGCTGGCGTTTCCGGCACGATTGCTGGGGCCAGGGCTTTGCCAAGGAGGCCGCCTATGCGAGCTTCGACTGGGGCTTCAACAATCTCGATGTCGAGCGCATCATCGCGATCACCATGTCCGAAAACACGCGCAGCTGGGGTCTGATGGACCGTCTGCGGATGCGCCGCAGGCCCGAGCTCGATTTCTACGAAACCTCCGCCACCACAGGCGGCCAGGAAACGCGCATCATCACCTACTCCCGCTCGCGCGCCTGGGATTGATCCCCCAAGGAAGGACAGGAATGCCGGTTTACAGCTTCGAGGGCTCCGTGCCCGAGATCGCCGATGACGTCTTCATCGCCCCCGGCGCACACGTGATCGGCAATGTGAAGATCGGTGCGGGCTCCAGCGTCTGGTACAACTGCGTCCTGCGCGGCGACGTCGGCTCGATCACGGTGGGCGAAGGCACCAACATTCAGGACGGCACGATCGTCCACATCTCCGGCGGCGCATTCGATACCACGATCGGCAACCACTGCCTGATCGGCCACACAGCGATCGTCCACGGCTGCACGCTCCACGACCACGCCTTCGTCGGCCTCGGCGCCATCGTCATGGACGGCTGCGTCATCGAAAGCGACGCGATGCTCGCGGCGGGCGCCATGCTCACCCCCGGCAAGCGCATCCCTTCGGGCCAGATGTGGGCGGGCCGCCCCGCCAAGTACGTGCGCGATCTTTCCCCGGAAGAAATCGCCGGAAACCGCGAGGGGCCGAAGCACTACGCGCGGCTTTCGAAGGCCCACCGGGATCTCCCCGTCGTAAAACCCTAGGGCGGATCGACATTCAGAAGATGACGAGCCGAAAATGGTGGATATCCGTGACCCGGAGCGGAGCGTACTAAAAGTACGTGAGCACCGGAAGCGCGGGAAGCCGCCATTTGCAGGCCGTCAGGGCTGAATGTCGATCCGCCCTAAAGCATCGCCTCGCTGACCGCCCAAAGCCGCTCCGCCGCATCGCGGTCGATCGCGTGCGGCCACACCCCCACCTTGCCGAGCCCGTCGCCCGCCGCGGGCGCCGCGTCGCTCTCCGCCATCACAGGCGAGATGTCCGCGTTCTCGCAGTAAACCCCGCCCATGCCGTCCAGCGCGGGGCTTGTCGCACACCACACCTGCGTCGCCGCACCCTGCACTGCGGTTTTCAGCCCGCGCGCCGGATCGATCACCGGGCTGCCATCCGCGTTCACCACGCCCAGCCGCTTCGGCATCTCGGCGGGCATGTGCTTGGCGAGCCCCGTGTCCATGATCGTGCCCGGATGCACGGCGAACGCCCGCACGCCCTCCGCCTGCCCGCGCGCATCAAGCGCGACCGCGAACAGCACGTTCGCCGTCTTCGATTGGCCATAGGACGTCCACGGGCTATAGGGCCGCCGCTCGAAATCGATGTCGTCGAACACGATCGGCGACAGCCGGTGCCCCATCGAGGAGACGGAAACCACCCGCGCCCCCTTGGCGGCAACCAGCGCCGGCCACAGCCGCGTCGTCAGCTGGAAATGCCCGAGGTGATTGGTCGCGAATTGCATCTCGTGCCCGCGCGCGTCGCGTGTCAGTTCGGGCAGCGCCATGATACCGGCACTGTTGATCAGGATATGCAGCGGCGCCCCATCCGCCAGAAAGCGCGCCGCGAACGCATCGATCGAGGCCGGGTCCAGCAGGTCCATCGGCCAGACCTCCACCGCGATCCCGGCATTGATACCCGCATCAATATCGGCAAGCGCCGCCTGCGCCCGCTCCACATCGCGCGCAGGCACGATCACCCGCGCACCCGCCGCCGCAAGCACGCGCACCGTCTCCCGCCCCAGCCCCGAATAGCCGCCCGTCACGATCGCGGTCTTCCCCGAAAGGTCGATCCCCGCGATCACATCATCGGCGGTGGAGGCAGCGCCAAATCCAGAATCGATCGGTGATTGTGCAGACATGTGCGGCTCCTCCTCGGCATTGCCGCCAAGGCCTCGCACGCCGCCACACAAAAATCAAACACCGTTAGCCTACTTCCTCTCCCGCCCGCAAGAGAGGATACGAAGCCCTCGCCAAAGGCGTAGGCGAAGTTGGTGAGGGAAAGTTACTTCGCCCCCACCGGAGACCACCCGAGCCCGTCCCCGTTCACGCCCACGGGAAAGCGCCGCAGCACCTTGCCGCTCGGCCATTCGAGTTCCGCCACCGTGTTCGTCCCCGTCTCCGCCACGAACAGCCGCTTGCCGTCCGGCCGGAACAGGATCGTCACCTGCATCGCCTCGCCCTTGCCGCTCACCGGGATCGTGCGTTCGCGCTTGCCCGTCGCCACGCTGTAAACGCCGAGCGCACCCGCCTGCAGTTCAGAGGTCACGGCATGTTTCCCGTCCGGGCTGATCGCGATGCGCAGCGGAAACGGCCCCGTCTCGATGCGCCGGACGAGCGTGTCCGTCGCCGTGTCGTAAACATGCACCTCGTTCGACGCGCGGCTGGAGATCCACACCTCTTTGCCGTCCGGCGTGATCGCGATCCCCTCCGCCTCGCGCCCGGCGGGCAGATGGGCGACCGTGCGCCCACTCTCCAGATCGATCACGCTCGCGCTGCCGCTTTTCAGGTTCGCCGTATAGGCACGCGGCCGCGAAGGATGCACCGCCACCATGTGCGACCCCTCCGCCTCCGTCGGAATCGATTGCAGCACCCGGCCGTCCTTGCCGTCGATCACCACCAGCGTCTTCGAAGCCTCGGCCGTCGCCACCAGCCGCCCATCGGCAAGCCAAAGCAGCCCATGCGGCCGCGAATTCGGCCCGATATCCCACGTCGCAAGCCGCTCACCACCCGGCACCGCATAAACATCGATCGCAGCGGCACCATAATTCACCACCGCCGCCCGCGCCCCGTCCGGCGAAAGCGCCACCTCATGCGGATTGGCCCCGCTCGCCGAGCGCGCCAATTCCTTCCCGCTCGCCAGGTCGATGAAACTCACCGTATCCTCGCCCTTGTTCCCCACAATGAGCGTCTCGGCAGCAGCCGGAAGCGCCGCGATCAGCAGCGCAGCGGTGAGGATGGTACGCATGGATGTCTCCCGATGTTTCGGGGAAATGTTAGGTCTCGGGAAACTCACCGGCCTGCACCATCTTTTCGAGTAAGACCGTCTGAGCGAAATGCTCACCAGATGCAATGACCCGAATTTTTGACGACTCGGCGAACGTGAACTTAAACGGCGGCAGCGATAGTACAGCCACCTTCCCTTCCTCAAATTCGAAGCTGGCCATTGCTTCCGCGCGCTTTTTTCGCCCCTGGAAGACAGTGAATTTGATATCCTGTCGGATTGATTTTGGCGGTATCACCTCTGCGTAGAATGCGACGGGAAAGGTGGCAGGGAATGACCTGACCCTGATATCACCCGCATACGCATTCACGAGAGTATGTTTGCCGTATGATCCACGGGCCACATACTCGCATGCGAGAGAATTCACGATCTTAAGCTTCTTCACGGCGCGCGCTCCCATTCGAGCACCTTTGCTTCAGCTGACCCGCCCACAGTCGGGGAGGACTCCGAAAGTAAGTAAAATTCCGCCTCTGGACGATGTGTTTCACCTGCTGGGTGGAAGCGATTAGACTTAGGCCGCGCGGCGAACGGCACCACGGTGTAATCCATTTCGGCTTCAGTTGCGAAAAGGAGATCGCTAAGCGTATCCAGCGTCCAATTAGACGGGCCAGAGAGCCATGTGGTGATCTGAGACGGTTTCCGTCCAATCTTCACAGCAATCTGCGCACGGGTCAGCCCCTTTTCGAGCGCAGCTTTTTCCAAGGCCTGAATGACAACGTCATAAACCCGATTTCGATTTCGCTCCGCGAACAATGCAGCATCATAATTGTATGTCATATCTTCAGTTTCCGCCGTGCATTTTCGGTTATGTAGGCTTCGTAACGAAAGTCAGGCGCATCACTAAACGGCGCGTGTAAAGAGCATGCATTCCAGTGATCTTCGCAAACAAGCTTTTGGTGCTCGAACTCCGGAGACCACATACCACCCAGTAAGGCGCGAGGTTGTGCGTGGGTTGCTACAAACACGTCTGGCATCGCGAATCGCCCAAAAACGCGAATCGATGGCTTTGGTTTTCGACACCGGAATTCCCAATGTTCGAATTTTTCAGGGCGCAGCTGCTTCACAAGGTCTTCTGTTATACGTCCGCCTTCAATGAAATGGGAGAATACAGCTTCGACCTTGGCCCAACACTGGCGCTCTTTTTCATTTTCGTCGTTCCTGCCCGCATCGATTGCATCCCTAATTTGCTTGCAAAGCAACACGACTCTCGGCTGCCCAGCCCAGTCAGCAATCGGCTTAGCCGGTACCAAGCATCCGCTTGCCACTGCAGCCTTTACAGCCTCATGTATTAACATATAACTGAACTCGCCCCTGTCAACGATGCGGAGATGAAAATCTACAAGAGGATAGCCCGAAAAGCCAATCGACAGCTCCGACCATCTTGGTACACCTAACCAATTGAAGCGCCACATCACCGACAAAGGATCAGCTTTCATAGTCAGCCCCTTAGGAGGGCACGTGTCTAGGTCCTCCGAGAAAAACTACCGATCCGCCCCCTTCGCCTTCCCCCAGCTCCGCGCCGCCGTGTAGCCGAGGTAGCCCGTCCCGAAGAGCATGTAGAGCGGTTCGGGGATCGCTTCGAGGTAGGCGCCCATCCCCTCCCCGATCGCCTTGGCCGTCGCGGGGTCGGCGGCGGCGATGAGGCCCATGGGGATGGACCAGAGCAGCAGCACGTACATCACGTAGAGGAAGCTCGGGCGGGCGCGGCTCGTCCACGGGTCCGCAGCGTTCGCCTCCGCAATGATCGCGGACATGCGCGCTTCGATCAGTTTCAGTTCGTGACTGTCTTCGAGTTGGATCAGTTCCAGCTTGGCGCGTTCGCGCGCCTCCTTGTCGGGGATGATGCGGTCGAGCAGCTTGGCGACCGGCGCGATGATGCCGTCCACGAGTGACATGATGGTCCTTTCCTTTCTTGCGAGGGAGGTTCAGGCGTGGAAATCGCCGATGCGGCCGGCGAGCCAGCCGTAGACGAAGTTCTCGTTCGCGGGCCGCGCCTCGGCGAGTTCGATGTAGCGGGTGCCCTGCAGCGCTTCGAGCGCGCGAAGCAGCACGGTTTCCCCGGCCTTTCCGCGCGTTTGGATGATCGCTTTCAGCGCGGCGAGCGTCGCGGTGTCGATCGTGCGGCTTTGCGGGATGTCCGGCCAGTCGCGTTCGCGGCGGTTGAGCGCGTTCAGCGCGCGCTGGAGGAAGCCCGCGGCGACGGCGGGGCCCATGTTGACGCCCGTATCGAAAAGCTCGGCGGCGATGCGTGGGGCGAGCGCGTTCACGCGGTCGAAGCCGGTTTCGTGCCAATAGCGTTTCCGGTAGATGTCCGCCGCCATGCTGCGCGGCAGATCGCGCATGGCACCCGCATAGCCCGCCGCCCGCGCCGTGGCTTCCGTGATGCCGAAGTTCGTGGCGCCGCCGCGGTCGTCCGGGTGGTCGACAAAGCCGCCTTCGCGGCGCAGCAGCATTTCGATGAGATCGTCGATGGACGCCATGATGGGTCTCCTGCTCTTGGGGAGCAGAACGAACCCATCTGGTTCCTATTTGTCAAATCCTATCGCGAAACCGGCACTACGCACCGTCTCGGTTGTTTCGTTCAAGGGAAAGCTGGTCGGAGCGACAGGATTCGAACCTGCGACCCCCACACCCCCAGTGTGATGCGCTACCAGGCTGCGCTACGCTCCGACCGTGGCCCGCACTTAAGGGCCTTGGCGGGCAAAGGCAAGCCTTGCCCGCCGGTTTCTGCCTAGCTGCCCTGCAGGCTCGTCAGCAGCTTCTGCGCCGCCGGGCGGCTGTCGAACTTCGGCGCCTTCAGCGCCGTTTCCAGCGCCTCCGTCGCCTTGCCGCGCTGCCCATTCATCGCGTAGCCGACGGCAAGGTGGAAGCGCACGTCCGGGTCGTTCGGCGTTCCCGCCGCCGCCTTCTGCAGCAGGCTCAGCGCCAGCTTCCTGTCCCCCTTGTTGCGGAGGAGCAGCCAGCCATACGTGTCCTGCACCGCCGGCACATTCGGGCCCACCGCGTAAGCCTGCTTCGCCGTCGCGAGCGCGCGCTTGTCGCCCACCAGTGAATAGGCCCAGGCGAGGTTGTTGAGCACGGTCACGCTCTGCTCGGCGTTGGGCAGCTTGCGCAGCGCCTCGTAGTTGGCGATGGCCGCCTTGTATTGCCGCTGCTGCATCTGCAGCTCGGCGATCGCGGCGAGCGCGATCGGATCGCGCGGGTTCGCCTTCTGATAGGCCTGCATCATGGTCACAGCCTGCGCGGGCTTGCCGGTCTGCACATAGGCCTGAGACAGCGCGCGCGCGGCTGCGAGGTTGAACTTCGTCTTGCGCGCCGCCTCCAGATACGGGAGCGCCGCCGCGGCCTGGTTCCGCCCGAGGTAGGCGCGGCCGAGCGCGAGATCGGCGAAATTCTCCTTGGGCGCCTGCTTGCGAAGACGCTCCGCCCACTGCTTCGCCGCGTTCCAGTCACCCTGCCGTGCTTCGAAGAACACGAGCTCGGAATAGACCGGAGTCGGGTCGACACGCGGCATCGTCAGGATGCGCTGGTAGGTCGCGCGCGCCGCTGCGACCTTCTTGTTGGCCTCCTGCGCACGGGCCAGCATCACGCGCGGCTGCGGGCTGTCCGGCTGCGCATTCACGAGCCGGTTCAGAACCGATTCGACCTGGCTCTTCTGACCCGCCGCTTCATAGACGCGGGCCGCCGCCAGCAGGGCCTGCGGCTGCTCGGGGAAGTCGCGCAGGATCGAGGCGACCTCGTCAAGCGCGCGCTTGTTCTGATTGGTGTCGAGGTAGGCATCGGCAAGCTGCACACGCGGGCCGAGCTGCTTGGCATCGACCGCGGCGGCCTGACGCAGCCACTCTACACGTGCGGTCGCATCGCCGCGCCGCGCCGCCGTTACGGCGAGCAACGTCAGCGCACGGCCATCGCGCTTGTTGTATTCGAGCAGCTGCTTCAGTTCGCGCTCACCCTCGGGAATGCGGTTCGTCGCGATCAGCACCTGCGCAAGATTGCGCCGCGCTTCGGTGTAGTCGGACTTCTTTTCGAGCGCAGTGCGGAAGCTCGCTTCTGCCTTCTTCGTCTGCCCAAGGCCAAGCTCCGCGCCGCCGCGGATGTTGTAGCCCACGGGCAGGTTCGGATAGAGCGTGATGATCCGGTTGCTGGTGACGAGCGCCTTGTCGAACTCACGGTCGCGAATCTGGATCAGCGTCAGCACCATCAGCGCCTGCAGCGACTTGCTGTCGTCCTTCAGGACGTCCATCAGCCCCTCTTCGGCGGACTCGGCGTTGCCCTGCAGGAGCTGCGTCATCGCCAGCTGGGTTTTCAGCTCGCCCGCCTTCGGCGCCTCTGTGACAGCCTTTTGCAGGTACTGCTGCGCTTCAGCCATGTTGCCCTCGCGCGCGAAGGCCGCGCCATAGAGCGCGTAGGTACGGCCATCGGCGCTCCCGGAATCGATGATCGGCTTCAACGTCTCAATGGCGCCGCGTGTATCGTTGCCCTTGAGCTGCGAGGCTGCATAGAGCTTGCGGGCGAGCACGCTCTGCGGCGAGGCGCCAACGACCTTGCCGAAGAAATCGGTGGCCTGCGCCACATCGTTCGCCTGATAGGCGAGCATACCCTGCAGCATCAGCGCAGGCACATAATTCGAAAGCAGGCCCTTCGTGCGCGTCATCAACTGGCGCGCCTTCTCATACTGGCCGGCGCGGGTTTCGAGGACGGCCTCCAGATAGAGCGCGAGCGGGTGATCCGGCACCAGCCCGTTGATGCGCTTGAGATCAGCGCGTGCCTGATCCTCGCGCTTGAGGTCGCCAAGCGTGGCGGCGCGCTCCAGCAGCGCCTCGATGTTGTTGGGATCGACCTCGAGCGCACGGTTGAAATAGGTGAGCGACGGTTCGAGGCCCTGCGAACGGCGCACGAGGTCGCCCTTCAGCATCAGGCCCTTCACGTTCGTGGGCTTCGCGGCAAGCACCTGATCGGCAAGCGCTGAAGCTTCCTTCAGCTTACCGTCAGACGCATAGAAGCGCGCGACATCGACCAGCGTTTCCGGATCTTTCGGCGCGATCCGGAGGGCGCGTTCGAACTCGGCGCGCGCTTCTGGAAGATTGCGCTGCTGCGTCAGAATCTGTCCGCGCAGCCGCGCCGCATAGGCGGCGAACTGCGGCTCGATCGTCCGTGCGTCGAGCAGGTCCATCGCCTCGCCGTACTTGCGCTGCATCATCAGCGCGTGCGCGCGCAGGTGGCGTACCTTCGCCGAAGGGATGCCCGCCTGCATGGCGCGCTCCAGCTCCGTCTGCGCCTGAATGCCGGAGCCGAACTCCAGCGCGACGCGCGCTTGAAGCAGCCGTGCGAGCCCGTTGTTGGGGTTCGCCTTTAGCGCCTTCATCAACTGAATGCGTGCACTGCGGTAGTCGCCGGCCTGAAAGAGACGGAAGCCCTGGACATAGGCATCATTCGATTCGCTGCGCGCGTCGGCGTGCGCGGGAAAGGCCGCAATGCCGACGGGAGCCGCAAGGGCAAGGGTCGCCGCTGCAAGCTTGAAGAAGGTCTTGTTCAACATCTTTTTATCCTCAGTAGGACGGTTCGACTTGCCGTGGCCGCGTGCGACCCTTTTTTGATAACCACGACATTATGACCGTCAGGTCTCAATATTATATTGCTTTAGAAGATCATACAGCGTCGGCCGGCTCACACCGAGCAGCTTGGCTGCGTTCGACACATTGGACTCGGTACGCGCCAGCGCCATGCGAATGGCGTTTCGGTCCGCCCGCTCGCGTGCGGACCGAAGGTTCAGAAAATCATCGTCCTCGACTTCGGCAAGGTCGAGGTCGGCCGCCGAAAGCCGGCTTCCATCCGCCATGATGACGGCCCGCTTCATGCGGTTTTCAAGCTCGCGCACGTTCCCGGGCCACTTCCACGCTTCGATCGCGGCCAGCGCATCCGCATTGAAGCCCTTCACCGGGCGCTTCATGTCGCGGGCATACTTGCGCAGGAAATGGTGGGAAAGCAGCACCGCATCGCCCTGCCGCTCGGCAAGCGGCGGAATCTTGATGACGACCTCGGCAAGTCGGTACCAGAGGTCTTCGCGGAAGGCGCCGTCGGCGATCATCGCTTCGAGGTTCTGGTGCGTCGCGCAGACGATGCGGACATCAACCGGGATCGTCTTGCGGCCGCCGATGCGCTCGATCACGCGCTCCTGCAGGAAGCGGAGCAGCTTCACCTGCAGCGGCAGGGGAATGTCGCCTACCTCGTCGAGAAACAGCGTACCGCCCTCGGCGAGTTCGATTTTGCCCTCGGTGGTTTTCACCGCGCCCGTGAACGCGCCCTTCTCGTAACCGAACAGTTCGGCCTCAAGGAGGTTTTCGGGAATCGCCGCGCAGTTGATCGCAACGAACGGTGTGCCTTTGCGTCCGGAGCTCTCATGCAGCCCCCGCGCCAGCACTTCCTTGCCCGTGCCGCTCGCGCCGAGCAGCATGACGGAGACGTCGGTGTTGGCGACGCGCTCGATCATCCGGCAGACGCGGAGCATACTGTCCGAACTGGTGATGAGGCCGCCGAGCGCCTCGTGACCGTCGCGTTCGGCGAGCTGCCGGTTTTCCGTCTCGATCTCGTGGAGGTGGAACGCCCGCTGCACGATAAGGCCGAGCTGATCGATATCCACGGGCTTCTGGTAAAAATCGTATGCGCCGAGTGCGATCGCCCGTAGCGCGCTTTCACGCGCACCGTGGCCGGAGGCGACAATCACCTTGGTATCGGGTTTCAGGGCCAGGATTTCCACGAGCGTCGCGAAGCCCTCGCTGGTCCCGTCCGGATCGGGCGGGAGGCCAAGGTCGAGCGTTACCACCACAGGTTCGTGGGCGCGCAGCAGCTCGATGGCGGTGCGGCGATCACCCGCACAGATCACTTCATAGTCCTCGTAAGACCACTTGAGCTGCCGCTGCAGCCCTTCGTCGTCTTCAACGACCAGCAGTTTCGGTGCCGTTTTGTTCGCCATTCAGCCTTCTCGTCTGTTCGCCAGCGGCGCCGCAGCCGCCGGCAGCTCGATCGTAAAGCAGCTCCCCACACCCGGCTCGCTTTCAACCAGGAGTTTGCCGCCCATGTCCCGTGTCATTTCCCGCGCCTCGAACGCGCCTATACCAAAGCCCCCGGATTTGGTCGACTTGAAGGGCGCGAAGAGTTCGTCGCGAATGAAGTCGGCGTTCATGCCGCGACCACGGTCGCGCACGCGTACGCGCACGGTGTCGCCCGGCTCCACCGCAATCGTCACCGCACTTCCCGGTTCGCTTGCATCGACAGCGTTCTGGACGAGATGAATCAGCACCTGCTCGAAACGCTCCGCGGTGCCGTTCACCATGACATCCTGCCCGCAGCGATCGACGGTCACGCCGGGCCACGAGCGCCGCGCCGTATTCGCGACAGCCTCCACCGCACAGCAGACATCGAACGTGTCCCCCGTAGGGCCCGCCTGCACGCTTTGCTGGGAAAGCCGCGCCAGCAGGTCGTTCATCTTGGCGACCGAGCTCTGCAACGTCGCGATCATGTCCGCCCGGAACTCGGGATTCTCGGCATGGCGCTCGGCGTTCCGCGCAACGAGGCTGAGCTGGCTCACGAGGTTCTTGAGATCGTGCATGATGAAGGCGAAGCGGCGGTTGAACTCGTCGAACTTGCGCGATTCCGCGATCTTCGCAAGCGCCGCGGCCTCGGCGACATAGCTTGCCGCCTGCCGTCCCACGGTACGGAGGATGTCGAAATCCTCCCAGTTGAGCTCGCGCTGGGTGAGCGGCCTCTCAATGAGGATGAAGCCGATCGCCTCGTCGATGTGAATGAGCGGCACGAGCAGCCATGCCTGGGGGTCTTCGACAAGCCATTGCGGAAGGCTGAGCGCTGCACTCTCGCGTCCGCCCCGATGCTCCTCGATATCGAGGACACGGCCACTCGCCTCAAAATGTGCCTTGAGGCGGGCCGCGCCTTCGATCCGCCCTGGCCTCAGCGTCCGGTAGTTCCAGCGGGCAAGGTGCACGAAGCTGTCGTCCTCCGCCCCGATGAACAGCGCACCGCCGGGCGAATCCACCGGCTCGCAAGCGGCCTGAACGACGCGCATGTGCAGCTCGCCGAGTCCCGGCCCCGAGCTCGAGACCGTGTTCACGAAACGAAGCCATTCCTGCCGGTAGTCATACTTGTAGGCGAAGAAATGCTTGTTGATCTGGACGCGCAGCCACGCCCGCGCACGGCCCGAGAACAGAATGACGGCCGCGAGCACAGCCGCCGCGAAGATGAAGCTGATCTGAAGCAGCCGCCCCCAGTCTCCCCCCACCAGCCGCAGGCCGTAACCCGCGAGCGACATCAGCACGAGATAGAAGCCGATCGCGCCGAGCGACAGCGTATGGAACGCCGCCTGCCGCGAAACCTGCAGTTTCAGCCCGCGGTTGCGCGCGGCGGACAGATAGATGAGCGGCACGACGAACGCATTCACGAGCCCACGCACCTCGACGAGGTCTGGCCCCATCGCCGGGTCGAGCAGGAACAGCGTGTAGAGATTGAGGTCGTAGGCGAAGATGCCGGCAAGCGCGATGCAGAGCAGGCGGATGCTCCAGCGGTTTGCAGGCGCGGAGTTCACGTAGACGTTGTGCGTCAGCACCAACCCGCCGATGGCGACCGCGAGCCGCCCCATCGTATAGAAATACTGCAGCCACCCCGGAACGGCGGCACCCCGCACGAGACTCCAGACGTCCCCCGCCAGTTGCAGCGCAACGACGGCGGCAAGCGCGATGAGCACGCTGCGCGAGGGGTTGTGCGCGGTATCCTGCCAGTTGCTGATGACGAGAACCGCTGCGAAAACGGCCCACGCCGCCGAACGCAGTGTTTCCGCGATCGAGACAAGTACAGAATAGGCTGGGTCGACGACGGGAATGAGGACGACAAGCACTGCCCACACCGCCATCGCCAGCGATGCGCCAACCAGCCACATGTCCGCGCGCGATTCCAGCCGGCGATAGATCAGCAGTCCCGCGAGCAGCAGATAGCCGATCGCCGCCACACTGTGGCTGAAGGTGCTGACATCGCTGTAGGCGGGCACGGCGCTAGCGCACCCCGTCCTGCCAGACGACGACGCGAACGGTCTGGATCAGGATGAGAAGGTCGAGAAACAGGCTGTAGTTCTTGATGTAGTAAAGGTCGTATTCGAGCTTGTGGCGCGCATCCATCACGCTCGCGCCATAGGGATAGTTCAGCTGCGCCCACCCCGTGATGCCCGGCTTCACGATATGCCGTTCCCGATAGTACGGGATTTCCGCGGCCAGTTCCTCCACGAACACCGGCCGTTCCGGGCGCGGCCCCACGAAGCTCATATCGCCGGTGAGCACGTTGTAAATCTGTGGAATCTCGTCGATTCGGCTCGCTCGCAGGATACGGCCAACCGGCGTTACACGCGGATCCCCCGACTTTGCCCACTGCGCTTTCCCGTCCTTCTCCGCGTCCGCCACCATCGAGCGGAACTTCACGACATTGAAGGTCTTGCCGAACTGCCCCACCCGCTCCTGCCGGTAGAAGGTATCGCCCCGACTGGTCAGCTTCACCGCAAGCGCCGCTAAGATGAGGATCGGCGAGGCGAGCACGAGCAGGATGAGGCTGGCCGTGACGTCGAACAGCCGCTTCAGCATGATCGAAACCGGCTCAGCGCCCAGAAAACCGTCCGAATAGATCAGCCACGAGGGCGAGATCGAACGCAGGTCAACGCGCCCAGTCTGCCGTTCGAGGAAGCTGCTGATTTCCGAGACCGGAAAGCCCGCCAGCTTCACCTCAAGGAGCTTTTCGCTCGGCGCCGCGCCGCGGCGCTCATCGAGCGCCAGCACGACCTCGTCGATCCGCAGCTGCTCGCACAGATCGACAAGCGACGGCACCGAATCGATGGGAATCGCATTGTCGATCGCATTGCCCGTGTTCGTGAGCCGCACCACGGCGGCGGCGGTGAAGTTCGAATCGGACGCCTCCGCCGCGCGTGCCAGCCGCGCACCCCGCTGCCCCGCGCCGATGATGAGCACACGGAAACGGAAGCTCTTCCACTTCACGATCCGCGACATGAGGACCCGCCACGCGAAGATCACGACGAACGTGAGCGCGATCGCATAAAGAACGACAGACCGCCAAAGATCGACGTCCGGGAAGAAGAACAGGATCACCGAAATGGCCGTGATGCTGACCAGCATGGCCACGGCAAGCCGGCTCATCGCCATGCGCAGCGACCGGAAACAGTCCATCTGGTAGGCCCCGATGCCGAGCATCACGAGGTACACGGTCAACGCATAGAGCGCGAACTGCGGCGCGCGCTCCGCGATGCTGCCCGGGTCCATGTCGATCTGCTGCGTACGGAAAAGCCACGCGGCCTGTGCCGAAAGATAGATCAGCACGATCTCGATGAGGCCGAGGATGAGCAACGGACGTGGGAGATAATGGTTGAAAAGTCGGATCAAACGCGGCCACCCCTGCTCATAGGCTTCGACTATCCCCCTGCTTTGCCGACAGTTTACAATAGCTTGCTAGGAACACGCCAGCGACGGATTTATAGCGTGGATGCGCCAGTCCGAGTTCGGCACCGCTTGTGGGTGCCTTAACCCGGACCTAATGGCTGTGCAGGTAGAGCAAGGCGGTGAACAAAGTGCAAACCACGCCCGTTATCCTTTCCGGAGGCGCCGGAACCCGCCTGTGGCCGCTGTCGCGCAACGCGACCCCCAAGCAGTTGCTTCGCCTCCTGGGCTCCGAAACGCTGATCCAGTCGGCCGCACGGCGTGCGCCTGCTGAAAATGGCTTCAGAGCGCCACTTATCGTCGCCGGAGAAGCGCATCTCGCAGAGATCGAAGCGCAGCTCGCCGAGATCGGCGTTGCGCCGCGCGCGATCGTTCTTGAACCCGCGGGCCGGAACACCGCGCCCGCTGTGGCACTTGCCGCGCTCATGCTGCCCGACGACGAGCTGATGCTTGTCATGCCGTCCGACCACATCATCAACGATGTTGAGGCCTTCCGCGCCGCGATCGCACGCGCCGAGCCCCTGGCGAACGACGGCTGGCTCGTTACCTTCGGCATCACGCCCGACCGCCCGGAAACCGGCTACGGCTATATCGAAACCGCCGAATCCATTGCTGACGGCGTCCACCGCGTTGCACGGTTCGTCGAAAAGCCGCCGCTGGAGACGGCGAAAGCCTATCTCGAAACCGGTCGTTTCTGCTGGAACGCCGGCATCTTCCTGCTTCGCGCCGGCAACTTCCTTGCCGAGCTGCGCCGCCATGCCCCGGACATAGAAGCCGCCGTGCGCCGGTCGGTGGCGGGTGCCGCTGATGAAGGCGCGATCCTTCGCCCCGGCCGCGAAAGCTTCCTCGCCTCCCCATCGGACAGCATCGACTATGCCGTGATGGAGAAGACCGAGCGCGTCGCAGTCGTTCCCGTTGAAATGGGCTGGTCGGACATCGGTGCCTTCAACGCCCTCCTCGAACAGCTTCCACGCGACGAGGGCGGCAACGCGGTGGGCGGCGACGTCATTGCGCTCGACACTGCGGATTGCCTCATCCGCAGCGAAGGCCCTCTCGTGGCCGCCATCGGCGTCTCGAACATCACCATCATCGCCACCGGTGACGCCGTCCTCGTCGTCGCGAACGAGCGCGCACAGGACGTGAAACGCATCATCGACACGCTAAAGGCGAATGGCCGTCACAACATGAGTTGAACGTGGCGAACGGCTTCGCTATAGCCGCGCCTTCGGCTGGAGACGTGGGTGAGTGGCTGAAACCAGCGGTTTGCTAAACCGCCGTACGGGGTTAACCCGTACCGAGGGTTCGAATCCCTCCGTCTCCGCCAGAGAAGCTTGTAAGAAATTGCTTTTATAAAGAAATTTCTGAATTGCGAAGTTATGACCCCAACTTGGGGGCCACTCTCGCGATAGGTTGGCATGGCCTTTTGAGAACTGCTTGGCACGCACTGATTCGTGCTTTGGGTTTTTGTTGGCTGTCGGCAAGCGTTGTTCAGTCGAATTTTTGGGCGGCTTCGAAAATACGCCCCGCGTGAAGATACGGACGCGCAGGTCCTTGCCGACGCTCTTTATACGCCTTGATGATTCTTCAATTTGTCCAACACGGAAATCAGCGCGCGTTCTGTAGACGTCAGATATTTCCCGGCACGTGGCTTTGAAAGTTTGATGTGTTTTCGAAGCCTGGCATCGCTTGCGAGGTCAAGGAGCCGGGGGTGCACATAGGCGCTTCTGGCCACTGCGACCGTATTGCCGAGAGCAATGCTCACGGGCTCTAGCACCGCTTTCACCGGAATCGGACCGTCGTTCGCCAGGACCACTTCCAGCGCTATCGCGCTGGCACCCCATGTACGGAAATGTTTGGCGCTGTAATCCGTGTCCATAACCTCATGGATATACGCGTTCACATCGCCGGACGTTACGGGATGGATCTCGCCGTCCCCGCCGATGTAGGCGAACAAGCGCTGCCCCGGCAAATCCTGGCAGCGTCTCACGGCGTTCGCCAGCAGCCGGTCTGTCACTTTCAGGCTATGGACCTTGCCGGACTTGCCGCGAAAGCGCAGCGCAATGGTCTGTCCGTTCAGCCGAACGTGCCGGCTGCGCAGCGTCGTAGCGCCATAGCTGTCGTTTTCCTGCGCGTAACAGTCATTGCCCACCCTGACCTGCCCGCCATCAAGCAGTCGGATTACGGCCGCAACGGCCTTGTTCTTATCCAGCCTGCGCTTGGCGAGATCCCGCTCCACGCACGCGCGCAACTTGGGCAAGGCTCGCCCGAAATCTGCAAGACCGGCGAACTTCTCCGCATCGCGGTGGGCCCGATAATCGGCGTGATAGCGGTACTGTTTGCGGCCGCGCGCGTCATAGCCAGTAGCCTGCAAGTGCCCGTTCGAATCCCTGCAGAACCATGTTTTCGTGTAAGCGGGTGGCACGGCAAGGCGATTCAGACGGTCGATCTCTTGGCGATCCGTCACGCGTGCGCCATCGTCTTTAAGATAGACCCAGCCTCTCCCGGAACGCCGCCGTGTGTAGCCTGGCTCGGTATCGTCAACATAGCGAAGACCGCTTTTCATCTGCGCATAACGCTGAGATTGCTGGTTGTTTCCCTGACCCCTGCTGTCACCGGCGCACTGAAGCGGCAAGTCTTAAGGAGTTTCGTGTGGCCTGTCTTGGTCGGGTTCGTTGGGTAGGATTTCGGGCGGGGCCCTTAACGGTTCGTTCGCAGGAAAGCGGGTGGCGGGGTTCGACGCCGGAATATGGAGAGACAAGGGCGAGCCCCCCTGATAAGCGTCGTCCATGGCTTCACTTTTCTCACGGAGGCCCGATCTCGCGATCGATTTCGGGACTGCCAACCTGCGGGTGATACGGCGCGACGAAGGCGTCGTCTTCGACGAGCCCTCGCTATGCTGCTTCAGCAAGGATGGGAATGCGCCGGGCCTTATTGCCGCGGGTATGGGTGCGCAGGCAATGGTAGACCGCACGACGGGAAACCTGGAGGTCAAACGGCCGCTCCGCCGCGGTGTGCTTCAGGATATCGATTCAGCGCGCGAACTGCTGCGCTATGCGGTTCCCAAAGCGCTTGGGCGCAGACGGACGGGCCCGGTTCGCGCCGTGATCGGCGTTCCCGCCGATGCGACAATGGCCGAACGCAGCGCGTTGCTGACAGCCGCGCGCGACGCAGGTATCGGTTCCGCCCGTCTCATTGCAGAGCCGTTTGCGGCGGCGATCGGCGCGGGTCTTCCGGTCTCGGCAGCAACCGGAACGATGCTGGTTGAATGCGGTGCCGGAACCACCGAGGTCGCGGTTCTCTCGCTCGGCGGCATCTGCCTCACACGCTCGGTGCGTATCGGGGGCGCATCGCTCGACCAGGCGATCGCCGACGCCCTGCACTTCCGCCACAAGTTCCTGATCGGAGACACGACGGCGGAACGAGTCAAACAGGAGTATGTCCGGCTGCGCGAGGCCGCGACTAAAGCGGCAGCCACAATCGCCGTGAAGGGGCGCAGCCTGACCTCGGGAATGCCGACCACGATCGATGTGACCCTGAAGGAACTCGATACGGTCGTCGAAAGGCATGTGACCGAGATCGTGGAGGTCGTCCTCGACGTTCTCAACGGAACACCCCCCGAACTGAGCCAAGACATCCACGACAATGGCATCGTGCTTACCGGGGGCAGCGCCGTGGTTCCTCTTATCCGGTCCATGATCGAAAATGCCACTGGCCTACGGGTGGTTGCCGCGGATACGCCCGCGCAGTGCGTTCCAAACGGCTTGCACCACATGCTCCTCAACTAGGACTCGCTTCAGCCTCAATCGATCGCGGTCCTGACCGCGCCGACGAAAAGCACTGACTATGCGCGCCGGTGGCTTCGCATGGCAAAGCTCGATGTGATGCGCGACACACCCGGCAGACGCGACAACACATCCCTGTGGAACTGTCCGTAATCGTCAATGCCGGCGATCTGGATGCGCAGGATATAATCGCCAGCGCCGGTCATAAGATGCCATTCCTCAATCTCGGGATGCTTCCGCAGCGCCGTCTCGAAGCGCGACAGATACTCTTCAGTCTGCCGCTCAAGTTCGACCTGCACGATCGCGACCGTTCCTTCCTCGGGCAGAGCACCAGCGACGATCGCCGTATAGCCACGGATGACGCCGGACTTTTCGAGAAGGCCGACACGGCGAAGACACGCCGATGGGGAAAGCCCAACCTTCTGCGCGAGCGCATTGTTCGGGATGCGCGCGTTGAGGCGAAGCTCATTGAGAATCCTGCGGTCGATATCATCGAGCGAGATCATGCATATCATTCCAAAACATCGAATATTATTTGATTAGTTTGATTTCATTGACACTTCAAACATCAAAGAAGCGGAAAATTCGAACCTGGTGCGGATATGCTCTTTCTCGGAGGCGAGCATGTCGAGACCCATCAATGCGATGTTTTCAAGTCGGCTGACGGTCGATCTCGGCGTATTACGCGCCAATTATCGCACGATCGCCAGCCATGTCGCGCCAGCCGCGTGCGGTGCTACGATCAAGGCAGATGCCTACGGCCTCGGCGCGCGAGACGTCGCGCCCGCACTTTACGAAGAGGGTTGCCGCACCTTCTTCGTGGCGCAGCTTCGCGAGGCGCTCGGCGTCGCCGATACGCTTGGCGGGGATGCCGAGATCGTCATCCTCAACGGCCTCGACCCGGGCGCCGAAGCCGTCTGCGCGGCGCATGGGTTTCTGCCCGTCCTCAATGCTGACAGTCAGGTCGGGCGCTGGCGCGGCCTTGCGCGCGCGCTGGGCAAACCGCTTCCGGCCGTGCTTCAGGTGGACAGCGGAATGGCGCGTCTCGGGCTCGACGCTGTCGCAGCCCAAGCTTTGGCGGCTGACCCGGCATTCATACAGGAGGTCTCGCTTCGCCTGATCATGACGCATCTCGCTTGCGCGGACGAACCGGGCCGCGCGGCGAATGCCGAGCAACTCGCGTGCTTTCAGGAAATACGTTCGCTGTTTCCTGCAGCACCGGCTTCAATCGCCAATAGCGGCGGGGCTTTTCTGTCTTCCGCTTTCCACTGCGATCTCGTTCGACCCGGCATCGCGCTCTACGGCGTGCATCCCCATTCAAGCGGCCCGCCGATGGCCCCGGTAGTCCGGCTCGACGCACGCATCCTTCAGATCCGGGATGTCGAGGCCGGTACCGGCGTCGGCTACGGACTCGACGGTGCCGCGCCGTCGCGGCGGCGTCTTGCGACGCTGGGCATCGGCTATGCCGACGGCTGGCCGCGCAGCCTCGGGGGAACAGGATCGGCGTGGCATACGGGACAGCGGCTGCCGATCGTCGGCCGCGTATCGATGGATAGCATGACGGTCGATCTGACCGCGCTTGCGCCCGATACGCTTGCAGAAGGCGATTTCGTCGAACTGCTCGGCCCTTCCCAATCGCTCGCCGACGTCGCGAGCGATGCCGGAACCATCGCTTACGAAATCCTCACACGGCTCGGCACGCGCTCGGAACGTATCTTTACAGGGTATCAAACTGCCGCAGCGGCGGCTTTGGAGACAGTGCAATGAAGGTTGCAGTCCTGGGTGCTGGCGTTGTCGGTATCACGTCCGCTTATTATCTTGCAGAAGCGGGCCACGAGGTGACGGTGATCGATCGGCAGCCGGGACCCGCTCTCGAAACGAGCTTCGCCAACGCGGGCGAGGTTTCGCCGGGATACGCGTCGCCATGGGCCGCCCCCGGGATTCCCGTGAAGGCGCTGCGTTGGCTTTTCATGCACCATGCACCGCTCATCCTGCGCCCCAAGCTCGACCTTGCGATGGTGCGTTGGATCGCCGCGATGCTGCGCAACTGCACTGCGACGCGCTACGCGCTGAACAAGAGCCGGATGGTGCGCCTTGCCGAATTCAGCCGAGACGAGCTTGCCGCACTGCGCGAGCGCTTGCCGATCGAGTACGACCAACGGACGCTCGGCACGCTGCAGCTGTTCCGGACACAGAAGCAGCTCGATGCGAGCGCGGACGACATCGCCGTGCTCCAATCCTACGGCGTACCCTACGAAGTTCTGGACCGCGATGGTTGCGTGCGCGCGGAGCCCGGCCTTGCGGCATCGCGCGACCGTTTCGTGGGCGGGCTCCGTTTGCCCGGCGACGAAACCGGCGATTGTTACAAGTTCACGGCTGCGCTCGCGGAATGGCTGGCGGCACGAGGCGTGGGCTTCCGGTACGGTACGGGCATCGAAGCGCTGGAAACGGTGTCCGGCCGGGTCAACGCCGTGCGAACGACAAAAGGGACGATCGCGGCTGATGCCGTGCTCGTGGCACTCGGCAGTCACTCGCCGCGGCTGGTACAATCGCTCGGCATTCGCCTGCCGGTCTATCCCGTGAAAGGCTATTCCGTGACGCTGCGGATCGCCAAGCCGGAACAGGCGCCCGTTTCGACCCTGCTCGATGAAAGCTACAAGGTTGCCCTAACGCGGCTTGGCGACCGCATCCGCGTGGGCGGGATGGCCGAAATCTCCGGCTACGACAACAGCCTCCCGGATCGCCGTCAGGAAACACTCCTGCACTGCGTGAACGATCTCTTCCCCGGCGCCGCCGACCTGCAGGAGACGGGATACTGGAGTGGTCTGCGCCCAATGACGCCCGACGGTCCGCCGATCATCGGCGCGACGCGGGTGCCGGGCCTCTTCCTCAACACCGGTCACGGCACGCTCGGCTGGACGATGGCCTGCGGCTCCGGTCGCCTTATCGCCAGCCTGATCAGCGGCACCGCTCCTCCGATTGATCCGGAAGGGCTTGACATCAAACGCTATTCATCGTGACGAACACAGCGAGAAGGAGAATTTCAATGAGCATCCAGCGTTTGCATTCCGGGTCCCGCATGAGCCAGGCCGTGATCCATGGCGGCATCGCCTATCTGGCAGGCCAGGTCGCACTCGGACCCGACGTACCGGCGCAGACGCGCGCCGTTCTCGCACAGATTGACAGCCTTCTCGCCGAAGCGGGCACCGACCGGTCCCGGATTCTTCAGGCGACGATCTGGCTTGCGGACATGGCCGACTTCGGGGCTATGAACGTGGTGTGGGAGGAATGGATCGGCGGCGCCAATGCCCCGGCACGCGCCACGGGCGAGGTTCGCCTCGCGACCCCTGATTACAAGGTCGAGATCATTGTGACGGCCGCTCTGTCGTGAGGTGCCTCGCGGAATGACAGGATAAACGCGTGTTCGGCCCTAATCGTCGAACACGCGCAATCTTATGGTTAGCGTGCCGGCCCATTAAACGGAAACAGTCGCTCGCAGAGCGCGAGTGCGTCGCCAACGGCCGCGAACGACGCAGTATTATCGAAGATACGCCACGGCGGCTCAGCTCCCCGCTGCTCACGCGCGAGCAGCGCCGCGTAGCTGCCAGCCGTTCCGCGCCATAGGGCGAGCGATAGATGACCGGCGATCCGTGCAGGCGCCGATAGGACAGGCCGGCCCAGCCGCCCGGTATGGCGGCTGCAGGGCTCCTGGCGGGATCAGCGGCGACGCGCGCGATGCCGAGGCGCGCGAGCAGCCGGTCGGGTGCCGTTTCGAACCAACTCGGGTGCCGAGGTTCGCAAACGACGCGCGCCGGGGTCGCGGCCGTGAGTTCGAGGAAGAAGTCTTCGGCCACGTGCGATTGGTAGTCAAAGCTCGGCGGCAGCTGGACGAGCAGCACCGCAAGCTTCCGGCCGAGCCCGGACGTCTCGTCGAGCAGACGCGCGAATAGGTCACTGCAACCGACGAGCCTGCGCTCGTGGGTGATCGCGCGAGGCACCTTAACCGCAAAGCGGAAACCGTCCGGCACGATCGCGCCCCAGCGTGTCCAGGTCGTCGGATGGTGCGATCGATAGAAGGAGGAATTGACCTCGACGCACGAGAAACGTGCGGCGTAGCGTTCGAGCACGGAGCCTTCGCACGGAAACTGGTTCGCATAGTGCGAGGCGATGCTCCACCCCGCAGTTCCAATCCTGAACAGCATCCGACTCCAACGCGGGACCATGGCGAATGGATGCACGCACGATGCGTGCGCCCGTACCACTATTGTCCGGTCAAATCTGTGGCGCAGATACTTTCCGTCGTCTGGGAGGACTCATTCCCGTCTCCAGCGGGCCAGATGAACCGACATCCGACGGCTGTCGCGCCGACCTCATAGTGCACCTCTCCCGCAGGAACGGCAGAGAGCGCCGACCGAATGACTTTCGTGCCAAGTCCGACACGGTCTCCACTCGGAGAGATCGCCAGCCCTCTCTCTTGCCATTCGATATGGAAATGGTCATCGAGCCGCCGGACTCTGAGTTCAACCGAGCCCTGCGGGTCGGCGAGCGCACCATATTTCATGGCATTGGTCGCAAGTTCGTAAAGCGCCATGCTGAACTGTGTGACCGCACGTGCTGGCACGTTTGCACCGCACTCGATCTGCACATGAAGGCGCGGATTGGGCAGAAACGGACCAAGCGCCGCATGGACCAGGTCTTCGACGGGAAGATCCTGCCATTCGCTTTTCAGCAGCATGTCCTGTGCAACCGCGAGCGCATTCAGTCTTTCGTCGAGCCGGTCCCGATAGCTCTTCACATCGCCGGCGTTCGCGCTGATCTTTCGTGAGATCGACTGTACCACCGCCAGTAGATTTTTGATCCGGTGCACCGACTCTTGCGCCGCCCGTTGGCGCAGGTCTTCCGTACTGGCGAGTTCGTCGAGCAAAAGCCGCGCCATGCCGCTCGTAAGAATCGTCACACTGGCTGTGCAGAGGTACACGAGAGCGGTCATGATCCTGAGCGGGTCGAGCGCCTCGGGCGTCGGCGGCGACATCCACAAGGTCCACGCCACCACGGCGCTGAGCACAACCGCGAACAGGCCAACCCGCACACCGCCTAAGAATGCGCCAAGGACGATCGCTGGATAAAGCGTGATATACGGTGGAAGCGGTTGCCGCGCGACGGCATCCATCGGAATGCGGGCCAGCACTGCAAGCCCGATCAATATTACCGCGCATAGATAGGCTTTGGGGCTCGCGGGCGGAGGAAGCCAAGGTCGCACTTTGTCAATCAGCCGCGATTTTACCTTGGACGTGTCCTGCATCACAGCCTTCTAGTCGAGTACCGGTCCAACCTTCACAGCGTGCGCGGGTACGGCGCAAAGTTCGCGTACAAATCACCATAACGCAATGCCCCGTGCGATGAACGGACGCTCGGCTCTGCTTTGGGTCTGGCAGTAAAGGCCATGCGCGCTGCCCGCGCCCAGTTCAAGGCAGGCGACAGGCTCACACTGTCCGCCAATGTCAACAACGTGTTCGATCGCGCGCCGCCGATCAGCCCGACGGGTCCGGCGTTTTACGACGTGATCGGAACTTATTTCACCATGGGCACTCGCGTCGCATTCTGATCATGCCCTCCCCCCTCGGCAGGCGGCATTGCCGCTTGCCGAGGTTTCTATTGAGAGCGGCCCCGCGCCTCGATCGGCCATATATCCACCAGGCGGTCGCCCTGGACCACGTGGTAGGTATCGTAGAGATTTACGGTCGGGTCGCAGTGGGGAACCGAGCAGGTGATCACGGCGCCGATCGCGAGCGCGGTGTCCGCTGAGAGGGTCAGGCCGCCCTGTTCGTCACCGTAGAAGAAGTAGGTGGTGCCGGGTGGGGCTCCAGCCAGAATCCGGGGAACCTCGGCATCGGTGGCGAAGGCTTTGTAGCCGGCGTCCACGGTGGCGAGGCCGGGGTGGTTGGCGCTGATGACGGTGGTCTGGACGAAGAGCGACGAGCGATACGGTGCGGGTTCGCCGGCGGTGACCCATACGTCTGCGTACTGGCTGTCCATGAACGGATAGGAGCCGGGCTGGAGTTCGGTGAGGAGGCCCATTTCGGTATCGATGACGAGGCTGCCGGTTCCGCCGCCTGTGGTGAGCGGTTGCGGGATTCCGCGCCCGCGCAGTGCGGCGAGCGGCGCCATCGCGGCTTCGAGCGCAGCGCGGCGGGCGGGTGTGCCGGCGACGTGCATCAGATGCCCGGCATAGGCCTGCACGCCCGCGAATTCGAGCGCGGGATGCGCGAGGATCGCGTGGATGAGTGCTTCTGCGGCTTCGGGCGTCGCGGCCCCGGTGCGATGGAGACCGACATCGAGATCGACGACGAGCTTCAGGCGCCTGCCCGACGCGGCGGCGGTATCGCCGATGCGCGCGAGCACGACAGGATGATCGACGACCGCGCTGAGATCGTCGAGCCGGGCATTCAGCGCCATCAGGCGCGCAATGCCATCATCGGTGACGACCGGCGAGGTGACGAGCAGGCCGTCGATACCGCCCTCCGCAAGCGCCTCCGCCTCACCGAGCTTAGCGCAGCCCTGCCCGACAGCGCCCGAAGCGATCTGCCGCCGCGCGACGCTGACCGAGCGATGGCTCTTGGCGTGCGGGCGGAAGGTACGCCCGTTCGCGCGGCAGAATTCGGCAACCGCCGCGATGTTCGCCTCGAAGGCATCGAGATCGAGCACGAGCGCGGGGGTCGGGATCTGCCAGCGGCTTCCCGGCTTGCCGATCAGATCCCAGATATCAGAAACCGGCATGGGCGGCCCAGCGGACGGCGCGGAGCGCGGCCCTATCCGTTCGGTCGAGCGCGAGCGGCGTGATCGTGATGTGCCCGGCGCGATAGGCGGCAACGTCGCCGGCCGCAGGCGGCGCGGTTTCTTCTGCAATACGTGCCCGGTAGAGCGTCACGCCCTCGCCCGCGTCCGCCGCATCGAACCCGGCGATACGCACGGTCATGCCGCGTGCGGGCGCGATCGTGACACCCTTGGGGTTCATCGGAATGTTGACGTTCAACATGACCCCTTCCGGAAGCCTCTTCGCAAGCGTCTTTCGCACCAGCTTGCGGGCAATTTCGGCGGAAGCAGCGTAGTCGCGTCCGTATCCCATGTCCTGCGAAATGGCGATGGCGGGAACGCCGCGCACCAACGCCTCGACCGCTGCGTTGACCGTGCCCGAATAGAGGTTTGCAAGGCCCGTGTTCTCGCCGCGGTTGATGCCCGAGACGACGAGATCGAACCGCCTGCCATCCGACAGCGCAGTGAGCCCGAGCCCGGCAGCCTCCGCGGGGGAGCCTTCGACGGCATAACCCGTGCCGCTGCCCACCGCGACGCTGCGCACCCTGAGCCCATCGCGCACGTTCGGAATCGCATGGCTCGCGCCCGATTGTTCGCCGGCGGGCGCGGAGACGACGACCTCGCAATCCGCTCGCAGCGCATCGGCGAGCGCGGCGATGCCGGGGGCGCCGACGCCATCGTCGTTGACGATAAGCAGACGGCATCCCCCGGCGGCCGCCGGGGACGCAGCGGCAAACAGAAACGAGGCGGCAATGACGGGCTTCAACATGCGGACCTCCCTATTCGACATCGAACGTGCGCCACGGCGTTTCGCAGGGCGGCCCTGCGGCGACATGCAGGCGCGGCGGGCTGCCGAGTTCGTAGATCATCGACCCCGCCGTGAACCCGATCGGGCTGCCGAGCACATCGCGATGTGTGCGCGAAACGGGATTCGCCGGATCATCGTGCGCGGAAAGCGCGGCGCACAGGGTTTCGAGCGTGGAGGCGCCGTCCTGCTCGACACGTCCAGCGATGGAAAGCAGCCGCTGGCGGCTGTTGTTGAACGTAGGCCGTTCGGTTTCGGGAAGCCCGGCGATACGCACCTGAAAGGCGCCGAGATCCGAACTCGCGAGCACATGGTTGGTGTGGCAGATGCGGCCAGTCTCCGCGCCGCCGGGACATTCGGTGACGCTGAGCGCCGAACATTCGAAGCTGCCGACGCGGCCGGGCGCTGAGAGCAGATAATTCTGCCCCGAAGCATGAGGCACGGCGCGCAGGAACGCCTCGGCCTCCGCGAAGCTGCGCGCTTCGAGCAGACGGCGGACGATGAAGGCCACGGGCAGTCCCGTACGCGAAGGCTGAAGCTGATTGAGCGAATTGCAGCAGAGGCCGAGGCGCGAACTGTTGACACCATTGAGACCGATCATACCCGCGAAGCTGAAGACGAGCGCGACATGCCCGTCCGGTTCCCGAATGCGCATCAAAATCTGGTGCCCATCGAACATCGGCGGGATATCCATGTTCTGCCCGCCGAAGGTGATGCCCTCCCCCACGATGCCGAAGCTGGAGCATTTCTGCCGGGGATGTGCCGGTTCGTGATGGAAGAAGCCGTACTGCCACTCTTCGTCGCCGAACTGCGTGTAGACGACATCATCGGGATCTAGCCCGGCGCCTTCCGCGATACCGATCGCCTCTTCGAGAAGGTGCGGCGCGTGTGCGCGAACCGTGGGGAGGAAATCCGCATAGCGCCGGAAGCCCGCGTAGAATTCGGCGGGATCGAGATCATAGTAGGCGCGCACATAATCGCGATATTTCGCGCGCAGCTCGAGGATGTTCGCACGCAGCGTTTCGCCATGCGCGCGGCCGCGTTCGCGCGGCGTGCCCTCGAGATCGAGGACCGGAAGGTTCGCGGTATCCATGACAGCTCTTTCAGATTGCCCGGGTGCGGGATTCGATGCGGCGACGGATGATGTCCTGCCGCTTGCGGGTGATCGGGAAGCGCGTCGCCATGACGGCGGCGGCGGCCCAGAGGAGAACCGGGAGGCCGACGAAGACCGCAATGAGCCCGCTTGCCGCAAAACCGGTGTTAACGCCCGTCGCACTGTAGCCGATCAGCCCGAGCAGCAGGAAAGCCGCACCGCCGCCGATCGCGAAGTTGAGCTTGGCGATCAGGATCATGAACGAGAAATAGCTGCCGGAGCGATCGATACCGCTGCGCCAGGTTTCATAATCGACGATATCGCCGACCATCGCATAAGGCGCGACCTTCGTCGCCGCCTCGGCAAACCCAAAGGCGAGCGCGAGACCGATCATCGGGACAAACGCCGCCTCCCCTTTCGGCACCGCCAGCATGGCGAGCTGGACGAACACGAGGCTGCCCCAGCTGAGCGCGAGCGCGCGATGGCGCCCGATGCGCTGCATCACGCGGTGCCAGAGCGGCATACCGGCAAGGTTCGCCGCAGCGGACGCGACGTAGAGCATGGCGAAGCGATCGCCGATGCCGAGGTGATTATCGACGAAGAGATAGAACACTGCCGTGAACGCACCGGTGCCGAGGCCGCCGAAGATGAAGGTGACGACGAAGATGAAGAGCGGGCGGTTTTTGGCAAGCGAGCGGATCGCCTCCAGCCCCGTGCTGCGTTCTTCGGGCAGCGCATCGCCTTCGGGAACGCGCCAGACGGCGAGCGCAACGCAGGCGGGAAGCAGCACGGCGATGACCACCGCCATGAACATCATCGTCTGCGGGCCGATTTCCGAGGAGGCGAAGATCGGCAGCATCGGGATCGCCATGAACAGCAATGTGCCGAGTGCGCCCATCACCGCGATCGCCGTAGAGATCTTCGTGCGCTCCGCATAATCGCGCGAGAGTTCGACGCTCCACGCGCGATAGGGGATTTCGAGCATCCCCCAGCCGAGGAACAGCGCCATCGACGCCGCCATCAGCCACCCGGCCCCCGCATCCGGCGCGGGCGTGAACAGTGCCCAGACAGCAAGGACCATCACGACCGCACCGGCCACCACCCAGGGCTTGCGGCGCCCGAACGGCCCGCGCGTGCGATCGCTCATATGGCCGATGACGGGATCGATCATCGCATCGAAGATGCGTGAGACGAGGAATACCGAACCGATCGCCGCCATCGAGGCCGCCGTGTGCTTCGCATAGAAAGACGGGATGATCGCACCCACAGGGATGTGCGCCATCATCACCGGCAGCGCCGGAAGGGCGAACAAAGCGATGCGCGAAGAGGGGATGCGCGGTGTCATGGCAGATGCCAGCCGACGAGATTGAAATAGAAGAGCGCGGCAGTGAGCAGCGCGCCGCCGATGGCGAGCGCTACGAGCCACAGACACCGGCCCCTGCCCGGCCCCTCTCCCCCGAGCCCGGCTAACGTGGCGAGCGCGAGAACCAGTGTGGATGCCGCAATGAGGTTGCCTGCAACCGTAAGCGCGGCGAACAGGCGCGTATCGGCGAAGGCCCACGCGAACACCGGATTGCCGAGCCACGCCGTTCCCGCAACCGGGATGAGCATGGCGCCAAGCGCGCCAAGCCCAAGCATGAACGCCGCCCATCGCGCGACCTTGTGGAGACCGCGCCGGGAGCGCCAGAAGAGCGCGGCGAGACCCGAAAGCGAAAGGACGAGACCCACGCCGCCCGCCAGCCGCGCCTGCGCGGGACTGAACCGCGCCGGGGCGAACATTTCGATCGCGACGTGTGTCGCGGCGTAGCGGACCTTGCCGTCGCGGTCGGTCGCGAAGGCATAGAGATCGGAGGCCCCGGCATCCGGCACATATTGCGTCACGTCGGCGCGGAAAAAGCGCCCCGGCGCATATTGCCGATAGCCGGATATGCCGTTGATCGTGAGCGTGCCCCCGGCGCCCGCGCGTGCATCGATTACCGCACCGGGATTTGTGAGCGCTTCGGGCGTTGTCGCGGGGCGGCGCGCGGCGCGGTAGAGCCCGGCGAATTGCGCCGTCGGCGGCAGCGGGCCTGCAACGATGGGCGGTGCGTAGACGCCGAGTTCGCGTTCGAGATAGCTGCGGCGGATTGCGAACATGTTGAGGCTGGTTTTGGTATCCAGCGTCTTGCCGGAAAGCTTCGCGGCAAATTTCTCCCACGCCGATGGCCCAGCATAATCGCCCATCACCAGCACGACGAGCGCGCGGTCGCGACCGGGGAGCAGGATGAAATTGGCCTGAAAACCGGGACCGGAACCGGCATTCTCGACGATGCGCGCGCCGTTCCAGTCGCTGACAACGAAGCTCATGCCGAACCCCGACACGTCGGGCGCATTGGCGACCATGCGGCTGTGCATGAGCTTCGTGGTCTCGGCATTCGCGATGCCGGGCGCACCCTTCTGCTCGGCGGCGATCTGTGCCGCGGCGAAGCGCGCCATGTCTTCCACTGTCGAGACGATCGCCGCGGAGGGCGCAATGTAGGGGTGATAGGCCCACGTCTGCGGTACGGGCGTGCGCGTGCCGTTCGTGTGCAGCGTCGTAGGCAGCGCGATCGGCTGGTCCGGCCGCGTACGCACAAACGATTTCGCCATGCCGAGCGGACCGAAGACATGACGCGCGACGTAATCCGGATAAAGTTCGCCGGTGACATCCTCGATCAGCAGGCCGAGGATCGCGTAGCCGTTGTTCGAATAGACCGACACGTCGCCGGCGCGGCGTACCTGCGGCGGCAGGCGTTTTTCGATCGCCTCCGGCGGCAGCGGAACCTTCACCGGGACGGGTGTCGCGAGGCCGTAGGTGCTGTCGTCGAAACCCGCGCGGTGGGTGAGGAGATTGCGCACCGTGATCTCGCGGCCGCCGCGCGCGGGCAGATGGACGCGCTTCAGATAGCGGTTCGCGGGATCGTCAAGCGATGCGATGCGGCCGCTTTCCAGAAGCTGCGCGATCGCAGTCGCGGTGAACGATTTCGAGACGGAGCCGATCGAGAACGGCGTGCCGTCCGGCGTGACCGGGTGGCCCCGGTCTTCGCCGTACGCCTTGAGGAACACGGTTTCGCCGTGCTCGACAATCGCGACCGCCGCGCCGGAGGCACGCCCCTCCGCCACAGCGCGGCCCACGACCGCGTCGGACCATGCCGCGAGGTCGCCGCTCGCCGCTGCCGCCGGAACCGGCGACAGGGCGAGAAGCAGGACGGAGAGAAGACCGGGAAGCCGCATCAGAAGGCCGCGGCCAGGCGGACGCCGTAGGTACGCGGCGCGCCGTAGTTCACATATTCCTGACCGAGGAGACCGCCGAGCACAGGCGTGCCGCGCGCATTCATATAGCGCTTGTTGGCGAGGTTCTTGCCCCACAGCTCGACCGTCCAACCGCCATCGGCGGTGGTGAAACCGAGCCGCGCACTGTAAAGCGTGTAGCCGGAGATGCGGTCCGCCGGGGCGTTTTCCGGATCGACGAAATAGTGTGCGCGGTAGGTCATGTCGCCGCGCAGCGTGACGCTGCCGACGCCGGCATCGTGCGTGTACTGCGCGCCGAAACTCGCCGTCCAGCGCGGCGCTTCGGGGAGGCGATTGCCGTCGTAGTCGACGCCCGCGCCGCCCGCGTTCTTGAAGCTGTCGAATGTCGCGTCAAGATAGCCGACGCTGCCGTCGAAACGCAGGCCCGCGATCGGCGACGCTTCGAAATCGAGTTCGACACCCTTGATCGTCGCCTCGGCGGCGTTCGAGATGTTGAAGCCTGCGAACTGCTGGAACTGGATGACCTGCAGGTCGCGGTAATCGGTGACGAACACGGCGAGGTTCGCGCGCACCGCACGATCGGGCGAGACGTATTTCGCGCCGGCCTCGTAATTCGTCGCGCTTTCGGAATCGAAGTCGACGAGCGCGCTCGGCACGTAATCCGCGTTGAAGCCGCCGGATTTGAAACCTTTCGCAACCTTTGCATAAAGATTCAGTGTGTCGTTCGGGCGCCATGCGAGACCCAGCGTCGGCGACAGGTCGTCCTCCTTGTAACGATGGCCCGAAAGCGAGACGGTCGCGATACCGAACAGCGGCGAGCCGACGAGATCCATGTCGAGCGTCTTCTTCTCCGACGTGTAGCGCAGGCCGCCGGTGAGCGTCAGCGCGTCGGTGATCTTGTAGTCGAACTGGCCGAAGGCGGCATAGCTGTCGGTGAGCACCTTTGCGTCCAGCGTCACGTCGATCTGGAACGGCAGCAGGTTCGTGAGGCGCGACAGGCGCGAGGTGGTGACGCGCTGGTGGAAATAGTAGAGGCCCGCGACCCACGAGAGGCGCGTGCTCCCGTTGGAAGCGAGGCGGAGTTCCTGCGAGACCTGCTCCTGATCCTCCTTGAAAAGGCCAGTGAGGAACGGGTTTGAAGAGCCGTCGTCGTCGGTGAGGAATTCGATGTCGGTCGTGCGGTAGGCGCTGATCGAGGTGAGCGTCGCGGGGCCGAAATCGAGGTTGGCGGTGGCGCTGGTGCCGAAGACGTCGCGCTCCTGGTAGACGGGCGTGTCGATGTCCACGTCGCGAGGCGTGCCGGTGGCGCCGAGGCCGGTCGCCATCTCGTTGACGTTCGGGCGGTAGCGATCGTGCAGGCCGTCGACGGCGATCTGGAGATCGAAGCCGTCCGTGGGCGTCAGCAGCAGCTTCGCCTGCGCGCCTTTCGAATCTTCGGTGTAGAGATCGCCGCCCGTGTGGAGATTGTGCTGGTAGCCGTCGCGCTTGCGCATGTAGCCGCCGACGCGGATCGCGAGCTTGTCCTTCACGATCGGGCCGCTCGCCGATGCGCGGACGCGGAGCGCGTCGTAGTTTCCGTACTGGAGTTCGAGATTGCCTTCGAATTCCTGCGAGGGCGCGCGCGTGATGATGTTGATGGCGCCCGCGGTGGTGTTCTTGCCGAAGAGCGTGCCCTGCGGACCGCGCAGCACCTCGACCTGCGCGACATCGAGCATGTCGACGCTGAACGAACTCGGGCGGCCCGTGTAGACGCCGTCGACATAGAGGCTGAGGCCGCTTTCGAAACCGATGTTGCGCGCATCGCTCGAAATGCCGCGCAGCGAGATCTGCGGGCTGACGACGTTGTCGACGCTCGTGAACATGAGGTTCGGCACCGAATGTTCCAGATCGCGCAGTGCATTCACGCCACGCGCGGCGATATCTTCCGCGTCGAACACGGTCATGGCGATCGGCACGTCCTGAACGCGCTCTTCACGCTTGCGCGCGGTCACCAGGATTTCCTCTGGTGCGACGGCGGTTTCCGCCGCAAGCGCCGGCATTGCCAGCGGTGCGGCGAGCGCGGCGAGTGCGACGCCTGCGAGTGAGCGGCCCGAAACCATCATCGAAGACCGCATAATAGCCTTATCCCTGCTGAACATCGACTTTCCCCCTTTGCTGGTGATCGTCCCTCCCCGGGGACGTGGTGATGACGCCCGCCCCGTCCGCGAAGGGATCGGGATCGAACGGCCATTTCGGACGGCTGAGATGCCGGTAGCGTGCGGCATCGCCGGTAAGACTGAGAACGCCGGGCGATTCGACGTAGGCGATACGCCCCGCGATCGATTCGAAACCGGCGACGAAATGCTGTGCCGACTTGACGACGATGACGCGCGCCGCCTCCGGCATTGCGCCCAGCATACGGAAGACCGCAGGATCGACGCATTGCACACGCCGGTCGCACACGGCGAGACGGACGCCGCCGATCTCCAGCAGCACCGCGTCGCCCATCGGCCAATCCCATCCGTCGGCGTGCTGCACGGCGTCGCGCACCACCGAAAGGACGCGCGCATCGACATCGAGCGGCGGGCCGGACCACGGCGATGCCTTGCCGCCGATGCGAAAGCGCGCCTCGCCGCCCGGCCCGAGAGCCGCTGCCTGACGCACCAGCATCGGATCCCAGACGAGCCCTGCGAGCACACCTTCGATGCCCGCGTCGATCACGGCCCCGATCAGCCATGTCGCATCGCCGGGCGCGCCGCCGCCGGGATTGTCGGCAGCGTCGGCGAGCACGAGCGGTGCGCCTTGCCAGCCTTCCGCCAACGCGGCAGCTTCGGGGACCGAAAGCAGCGGCGGCAGGGTCGTGCCGCGCAGCGCGAACAGGCGATGCCCGAAGCGCTCGGCAACCTCTTGCCCCAGCGGGGCGTTGCCGTCCGTATAGACGAGCATCTTCGTGCCCATCTCGGGCACGTCGCCCCACGGAAAGCCGTGAACGAGCGACACGGACAGGATCAGCCCCTCCTCCGCCGCCGACATGTCGTCCACGAACGCGCGCATCGGCTCGCGGTCGGTGAAATAGAAATCGATCATCCGGCAATCGAACACCGACGCCACGGGCCGGATCGCGCCCACCCGGCATTCGATGAGCCTTTCGACGAGCCGCTGCGCGCGATCCTCGATATCGGTGTGCGGATACTCCCTGAAGAAGATCAGGAGATCGGCGCTCTTCACCATCGCATCGGTGAGATGAGCGTGCGGATCGAGCACGGCGCCCACGGGAACATCAGGCCCGACGATGGCGCGCACGCGCTGCAGGATGTCGCCCTCGCAGTCCGGAACGCCGGCCGCGATCATGCCGCCATGCAGGCTGAGCGCGACCGCGTCGACGGGCAACGCAGCGCGCAGATCGTCCAGCAGCCGGTCGCGAACCTCTGCATAATCCGCGGCGGACATCGGCGCGGCGGGTTCGGCGGCAACGCACAGGCCCTGCGCGACGTGCCACCCATGCGCCTGCGCGGCGAGCCGGAAGCCTTCGAGCGGCGCAGGCCAGATTGCTGCATCGCCGAGCGCCCCGGCTTCGACCCATAGATGATCGCGGAAGCTGCCAATGTCGGTCGGCACCGGCGAGAACATGTTCGTTTCCGCCGACAGCGCCCCAACGAAGATCTTTCCCGCGCTCATATCCCTCCCGACTCATCGACTGACTGTCAGTCACTAGAGTTGACACTCGCGATATGCCGTGTCAAGACCGTTGCCATCACGAAGGTTTCGGGATCAGGAGAGACAGGTTCGGATGGCTGGCACGAGCGCACGGAAAAAGCCGGACCTTGCCGTGAAAGGCGCTGCGACCAAGCGGACGCTGCCGCCCGAAGTCCGCAAGGCGCAACTGCTCGCCGCCGCGCGCGCCGTACTCGCCTCCACCGGCTTTTCGCGGATGCGCGTGTCGGACGTGGTGGCCGCCGCCGGGCTTAGCCAGGGCGCCTTTTACCTGCACTTTTCCAGCAAGGACGACATCGTCATCGAACTGATCCGCGCGATGGTGGCGGAAGCGGTGGCGATGCTCGGTGCGATCCCGGTGGAGGCCACGGATATGGAAACCGGCATTCGGAAGGTGCTGGAGGGCTATTATCGCACCTGCTTCGCCTATCGCGACGTGCTCGACAACATCGACAGCGGCACTTCGACCGGCATCGACCGCGACCGTTGGAACGATGCCTTTGCGCCGCTCAACGTCTTTGCTCTGCGCGCGGTGGCGACATGGCAGGCAAAAGGCGAGATCGGGCCGGGTGATCCCGATCTCCTCTCGTGGCTGTTAATCGACACGATCAACGGTGCCCTGCCCCGCCTTTTCGGCCATTCACGCAACCGCATGTCCGCGGACTATCAGGACCGCGTCGGTGACTGGCTGCTCGCAGCTCTGCGGGGTTTCAAGAGCGGAAGCTGAATAGACCAGCCTTGCCGTAGATGAGCATTTTTTGCATTTTCATGACTGATCATCAGTCGTTTACGGAGACACACCTTTGCGAACCGATGAGTATGCACGTTGCAATGCGCTGGACCTCGCCGCCCTGATTCGCGACGGCGGCGTAACCGTGGCCGAGGTGGAGAATGCGGCACGCGACGCTCTCGCGGCGCTGAACCCGGCGCTCAACGTGCTGGCTGGCCCGGTGCCTTCTCCCCCCCCCGCCACGCACGGCACCTTTGCGGGCGTACCGACGCTGGCAAAGGACATCGGCTGGGCGATGGCCGGCGTGCCGCAGGAAATGGGCTGCCTGCTTGCAGAAGGGCTGCGGCCCGCCGAAGACAGCGAAGTCATCAGGCGTATCCGTGCAGGCGGCTTCTCCATCATCGGGCGCTCGACGACGCCCGAACTCGGCAGCGCCTTCACGACGGAATCGCGCGGGATCGGCATAACACGCAATCCGTGGGACGTGTCGCGGTCCACCGGCGGATCGAGCGGCGGCGCGGCGGCGGCGGTTGCCGCGGGGATCGTTCCACTGGCCCTCGCTGGAGACAGCGCCGGCTCGATCCGCATTCCCGCGCACTGCTGCGGGGTGTTCGGTCTGAAACCCTCGCGCGGCCGCCTTCCGACGGGCCCGCAGGCGGGCGAAGTCAACAGCGGGCTGACCGCCGCGCATGTGATTACCCGCAGCGTCCGCGATTCCGCCGCCGCGCTCGATCTGCTCGCCGGGCCCGATACCGGCTACCGCTACACGGCGCCATCGCCGGGCGGCAGCTTCCTTGCAGCGACCGAGCGCCCGCCCGCACCGCTGCGCCTTGCACTGCTGACAGCGAGCCCCTTCGCCGATACCGTCGATGCCGGCGTGATCGCGGCAGCCGAGGACACTGCACGGCTTTGCGAAGCGCTGGGGCATTCGATCGAGCCGATCGCCATCGCCTTCGACGCCGACGCGGCGATCGACATGCTCGTGACGATCTGGTCGGCGAACATCCTGCGCGCCGTCCGCCGCATCGAGGCCGCGACCGGACGACGCGCGGACGCCGATACGGTCGAGGGAGCAACGCTGACGATGATCCGCCACGGCGAGACGATCAGCGCCGAGGCGTATCTTGCCGCGCTCGATCAAATGAACCTGTTCTGCCGACGCATGGCTATCGCTGCCGACACATTTGACGCGGTCATCTCCCCGGTCTTCGCCTCGCCCGCCCTGCCGCACGGCGTGCTGTCTCATGATCGCCGCGTGGACCCCGGCGTCGAAGCGCTGGCCGAATTCTTCGCCGACGTGTTCCGCCGCGCGCCGTTCACGGTGCAATACAACCTCACCGGGCAGCCCGCGATGAGCGTGCCGCTGCATGTGCTTGACGGATTGCCGATTGGCACGCAGATCGCCGGTCGACCGGGTGGTGAGGAGAGCCTGCTTTCGCTTGCCGCCGCGCTTGAAAGCGCACGGCCGTGGCGGGACACGCGGCCGCCGGTCTCCGCCGCACGAACCGGAGTTTCCGCATGACCGAGTTGCTTCTGAACCCGCTCAAAACCGCTGATCCGCAGGGCGGCCTGCCCGCCGACGCGCATCTCGAACCGATGGCGATGCTCGCCGCCTGCCCCGCCTATGCGCCGACACCGCTGGTGCGGCTGCCGGGGGTCGCGCGGCGGCTCGGTGTGCGGCAGGTGCTTGTGAAGGATGAGAGCAAGCGCATGGGGCTCGGCAGCTTCAAGGCGCTGGGCGGTGTCTATGCGGTGTTCAGCGTCGTGCGTGCGCAGGCCGAAGCCGCGCTGGAGCGCACGCTCGATCCCGCCGAACTCGTCGGCGAAGAGGTTCGCACCATCGCTTCGGACATGCATTTCGTTTGCGCCAGCGACGGCAACCACGGCCGCGCCGTGGCGGCGGGTGCGCGGCTCGTCGGTGCGCGCTGCTCGGTCTATCTGCACGCGGGCGTGACCGAGGAACGCGCCGATCATATCCGCAGGCAGGGCGCGGCGATCGTGCGCGTCGACGGCACCTATGACGATTCGGTCGAGCAGGCGCGGCGCGATGCGGCACGCACAGGCGCCATCCTCGTTTCCGACACCGCGGACGCACCGGAATGCGCGGACGATCCGCTGCCCGTTCGCGTCATGCAGGGGTATACGGTGATCGCCGAGGAAATCCGCGCGCAGCTCTCGCCCGACGAGCAGCCGACGCACCTGTTCGTGCAGGCCGGCGTCGGCGGGCTTGCCGCTGCGTTGGCGAGCCGTTTCAGCGGCAGCCCCGACGCACCGCGCATCATCGTCGTTGAGCCGGACAGCGCCGACTGTCTGCTGGAAAGCGCGCGCGCCGGCGGCGCGACCGAGATAGCGCACAGCGCGGAGACGATCTTCGCGATGCTCGATTGCCTGCGCCCTTCGCTGCCGGCATTCGCAATTCTGAAGGACCGTGTAGACGCCTTCATATCGGTGGCCGACACCTACGCCGCCGAAGCTGTCCGCAGCCTCGCCACTCCTGCCGAAACAGACACCGCGATCCGCGCAGGCGCATCCGGCGCCGCCGGCCTCGCGGGTGCGCTGGCCGCCAGCACCCTCGGATGGCGCGAAGCCATCGGCATGAACAGCACTTCCACCCTGCTTTTCATCATCACGGAAGGCGTGACGGACGAAGGCGAGTTCGAACGCTTGACGCGGACCGCGCGGTAAAGAGGGCTGGCCTCACGCCTTCGCGAAAAAGGCGTCCAGCTCCGCCAGCAGCACGTTGGGGATTTCTTCCTGCGGGCTGTGGCCGCACGGCAGCGCTCGGCCGCTCGCATCCCGGGCTTTCGAACGCCAGCTTTCCATGACGTCGAACAGCGTCCCCACCGTGCCGTAAGCCCCCCAGAGCAGAAGCAGGGGCGCTTCGATCAGGCGTCCTTCGTCCGCCGCATCATGATCGAGATCGATGCTCGCCGCCGCGCGATAGTCCTCGCAGATCGCATGGCGCGTTGCCGGGTCGCGGTAGCAGCGGCGATATTCGGCCACCACGCGCGGATCGAGCGAGCCTTCGATCTTGATCTGTCCGGCGAGATGGCGATCGAGGAAATAGTCGGGATCGGCCGCGATCATCCGCTCGGGCAGGTCGAACGGCTGGATGAGGAAGAACCACCAGAAATAGCGCGTCGCGAATTCGCGGTTCGTCTGCGCGTACATCGTGGCGGTGGGCGCGATGTCGAGCAGCACCATCCGGCCAATGCGCGCCGGATGGTCGAGCGCCATTCGGTGCGCGACGCGGGCACCCCGATCATGCGCGACGACATCGAACCGATCGAAGCCAAGCGCAGCCATCGCCGCCACCTGATCCGCCGCCATCGCGCGCTTGGAATAGTTCCGATGTTCCGGGTCACCGGGCAGCTTCTCGCTGTCGCCGTATCCCCGCAGATCGGTCGCGACGACGGTGAAGCGCTTCGCCAGCGCGGGCGCGACCTTGTGCCATGTGAGGTGCGTTTGCGGGTGGCCGTGAAGCAGTAGCAACGGAGGTCCAGAGCCGCCGACGGCCGCCCGGATGCGGACGCCGCCCGCATCGATATCGTGCCAGCGGAACCCCGGCATCAACTCGCTGTATTCAGGATACGCGCTCATCACCGTGCCCACCCATAAGCCACGGCTTGCCGGCGAGATAGGCCTTCTCGAACGCCCGGATGCGATCGGTATAGGTCAGCGTCTCGCCGATCCGATCGAGCCCGAGCATCAGCGCCCGCCGCAACGCCTGATCGATATCGAAGCTTCCGGCGTAGGCACCCGTCTCGATGCGCTGCGCTTCAAGATCGACCGTTATCTGCCCCGCTCCGTCATCAAGACACGCTGCGAGTTCGGCGAGCTGCGCAGGCGGCAGGGACAGGAGCAGAAGGCCGTTGTTCGCCGCATTGTCAGCGAAGATCGCGCCGAAGGAGGAACCGATGATCCCCCGGATGCCATATTGGAGCATACCCCAAACAGCATGTTCGCGCGACGACCCACAACCGAAATTGGGCCCGACGAGCAGGAAGCGGGTTTCAGCCATGTCGGGTCGGTTCAGGATGAACTCGGGCCGCAGTGCGCCGTTTTCGTCGAAACGCAGATCGTGGAACAGGCCCACGGCAAGCCCCGACCGGTCGATGCCCTTCAGGAACGTCTTCGGCATGATGACGTCGGTATCGATGTTGGCGGCTGGCATGGCCGCGACTGGGCCCGAGAGACGAACGAAATGTTCCATCAGGAAGCGACCGCGAGCGTGCGCACGTCTGCCAATCGGCCGCTGACGGCTGCCGCCGCGACCATCGCGGGGCTCATCAGGTGCGTCCTGCCGCCGACCCCCTGCCGGCCTTCGAAATTGCGGTTGGTGCTCGATGCGCATCGCTCGCCCGGTGCGAGGCTGTCGTCGTTCATCGCGAGACAGAGCGAACAGCCTGACCGGCGCCATTCGAAACCCGCTTCGATGAAGATGCGGTCGAGCCCTTCAGCTTCGGCGGCGCTGCGCACGCCGCTGCTGCCCGGCGAGATCATCGCGCGCACGCCCGGCGCGACCTTGCGTCCTTTCAATATGCTCGCCGCGTCGCGGATGTCCGACAGGCGCGCGTTGGTGCACGACCCGATGAAGGCGCGGTCGATCGCGATCTCCTGAAGCGGCGTGTTCGGTGCGAGCCCCATGTAGGCCAGTGCACGCACGGCATCGGCGCGGCGGGCGGGCGGAAGCGTATCGGGGTCAGGAACGCGATCAGTGATGGCGAGCGACTGATCGGGGCTCGTACCCCAGCTCACCATCGGCGGGATGTCGTCCGCGTACAGCGACACCTCCTTGTCGAACCGGGCGTCCGGATCGCTGCGCAACGTCCGCCATTCGATCCGTGCGCGTTCGAGCAGATCGGCCGACGGCGCGCGCGGGCAGCCGTCGATATAGTCGACGACCTTGTCATCGGGCGCCATCAGCGCGACGCGCGCACCGCATTCGACCGCCATGTTGCAAATCGTCATGCGCGCCTCCACGCCGAGCGCGTCGATCGCTTCGCCCGCGAACTCGACCGCATGACCGGACGCCCCGTCGGCGCCGATCCGGCGGATCACCTCCATGATCAGATCCTTGGCCGTCACGCCCGGCGCCAGCCGGCCATCGACCGTGACCCGCATCGTCTTCAGCCGGCGATAGACGAGCGTCTGGGTCGCGAGCAGATGCTCGATATCAGAGGTGCCGATACCGAAGCCGACCACCCCGAACGCGCCGTAGGTTGTGGAATGGCTGTCGCCCGCCGCAATCACCATGCCCGGAAGCACCAGGCCGAGTTCGGGCATGACGACATGCTCGATGCCCTGCCGGGAATCGAAAAGGTCGAAGATCTCGATACCGAAATCGCGGCCGTTTTCGGAGAGGTATGCGATCTGCCGGCGCGCGCCGTCGTCGAGATGACCCGCCTCCCGGTCGGGATTGGTCGAATTGACATGATCGACGACCCCGAGCGAAGCCTCCGGCCGCCACGGCTTCCGCCCCGCGTCGCGAAGGCCGCTGAATGCCTGGGGGCTTGTATATTCGTTGAGCACCGTTCTATCGATATAGAGCAACAATCGTTCGCCAGCGCCGCCAGCTTCGTCGAAAGATAATATGCGGTGTTCGTCGACGATCTTGTCGTAGAGCGTTTTTGGCGCCGACATCCATAGACCTTTCCCTGCGGATTCGCAGGGCCGGGCTTACCGTGGAGGGTTCGGGCGAAGCCAATGCCGGGACAGTATCAATTGATGCGACGGGTGGGTTCAAATGGATATCATGTGGCTCGAGGACTTCATCAAACTCGCGGATGAAGGCAATTTTTCCCGCGCCGCCGAAGCGCGCAACCTCACCCAGCCGGCGTTCAGCCGCCGTATTCGCGCGCTCGAGGAATGGGTCGGTGCGACGCTCGTCGACCGCGACACGCATCGAATCGCCCTCACCGAGGCGGGCCAGGCCTTTCGTGTTCTCGCCGAAGAGATATTGCGGCGGCTGACGCTCGGCCGCGACCATGTCCGCGAGATCGGGGGCACGCTCAGCAACGAAATCCGCTTCGCCTCGACCCACGCGCTGTCGACAACCTTCTTCCCCTCCTGGCTCCGCAGCGTGAGCGACGGGCACGAAGCCGGGACGATCACGCTGATCGCCGATCATATGGTCGCCTGCGAACGGTTCATGCTCGAAGGCAAGGCCGACTTCCTTCTGTGCCATCATCATACCGCCGCCGCGCACCGCCTCGATCCGGCCGGTTTCACCTCACTCGTTCTCGGGCAGGATGTGCTGCTGCCGGTCGCGGCCCCCTCCGGCGACGGATCGCCCACCTACCTGCTGCCGGGCACCGACGACCACCCGCTTTCCTATCTGGAGTTCGAGGACAAATCGGGCATGGGCCGCATCCTTCAGGCGGCGCAGGTGATATCCGCAGGCTCCGCCTCGCTTCGCACCGTGTTCCGTTCGCACATGGCGACCGCGCTTCTCTCGATGGCGCGCGACGGGCGCGGACTTTGCTGGGCGCCGCTCAGCCTTGCCAGTGCCGATCTGGAAAGCGGCCGCCTTGTCGCCGCAGGCGATGCGCGCTGGAACGTCCCCATCGAGATCCGCATTTACAAGCCGATCGCACGGCGAAGCCCCAGTGTCGAAGGCTTCTGGAGTATGGTAAAGACGCGCCTGAAGAGCGAGACCGCCTAGGCCGATGGCCGCGTAATAATGCTGCGCGCGGGCCTTTCACGCCGCACGAATGATTCTATGTCGAACCGGCATTGGGATCGCTGCACGCATCCCCATAGACATGCTGGGCCCTTGCACTAGCCGACGGATGGGCGGCTCTGGCAGGGTTCAGGGTGGAGAAAAAAATGATTCAGGGAACGAAAAAGGCGGACAGTCGCAAGTTCAAGATTTCCACATCCCTTCTCGCGATTTCGCTTTGCGCGGGACTGGCGGGCACCGCGAGCGCGCAGGACGCCGCCGATGCAAACGACACCCCGGCGATGGAGGATGACGGCGGCACTATCGTCGTCACCGGCTCGCGCATCGGTCGCCCCGTTCTCGATTTACCGACGCCGGTCGGCGTCGTCACGTCGGACGCGCTTACCAACAACAACGCCCAGTTCGATATCGGCCGCGCGCTCGCGCAGCAGCCGTCGATCGGCTTTTCGGGCAGTATGCAGCAGAGCCAACAGACCGGCGCATCGGGTTCGCGCGGTGAGAACAGCGGCGGCCTTGCCGTCGTCGACCTGCGCAGCCTCGGCGCGAACCGCACGCTGGTGCTCGTGAACGGCAAGCGCCGCGTCGCCGGAGCCACCGACAGCGCGGCCATCGACCTCAACTCGATCAACCCCAATCTCATCGAACGCATCGAGGTGATAACCGGCGGCGCTTCGGCGATCTACGGTTCGGACGCCGTCTCCGGCGTCGTCAACATCATCCTCAAGGAAGACTTCGACGGCGTTCGTGTCTCGTTCAACGGTTCGCAGCCGGCGCGCGGCTCTGAAGGCTTCACCTATGGCGGCAGCCTCGTTGCCGGCAAGAATTTCGGTGAAGGTCGCGGCAACATTACGATCGCGGCCGACTACACGAAAGTGCAGGAAATCACGCCGCGCCAGGCCGACATGAAGAACTATGTCGCAATGATCAATCCTGCCGACACCGGGCCGGACGACGGCATCCCCGACATGATCCTCGCCCCCGGCGCCGAAGCGCTTCGCTTCTCCGGTTACGGCGTTGTCGGCTTCAGCAATGACACCGGCGGTCTTGGACGTTTCGCTTTCAACGACGACGGGACGGTGCGTCCCTTCCCAACGCCGAGCCTGACCGATGGCGGCCTGTTCGGTATCTTCGAAAATTGCGGCGCCGCGTGCTTCCGCTTTGACGATTCCATCTCGATCGTGCCCGATATCGAGCGCTACAATCTCAATCTCAGCACGCACTACGATTTCAGCGACAGTGTCCGTGGCTATTTCGGGGTCGATTACAACAACACGTCCAGTTTCGGACGCGGCCAGGCCGTGATCCGGTCGGGTACGCCGATCAACGTTGCGCAGAATGCTTTCCTCAACGAGGATTTCCGTGCGGATCTGCTCGCGGCCGGCGCAACCACTGTGCGCATGGACCGGCTCTACACCGACCTTGGCCTGCGCTACAGCCAGGTAGACCGCAATAGCCTGTCGTTCGTCGGTGGTTTCAAAGGCAAAGTCGAGACCGGCTTTTCCGACCTGCGCTACGACGTTTACGGCACGTATGGCCGCACCAAGGCGAAGTTCATCGGCTACAATCGCCTGCTCGTTCAGAACCTGAACGCCGCGCTCGATTCCGTCATCGACCCCGCCACTGGCGAGGCCGCCTGCCGTATGAACGTTCCGGCGCTCCAGCCGCCCGGCTACGTGCCGCCGAACATCGTCGGCAGTGCGCCCTGCGCCCCGTTCAATCCCTTCGGCTCGGTCGCCAGCTCGCAGGCCGCGCGCGACTTCGTGACGACGACGACCGTCTCCAACGCCTTCATCCGGCAGACCACCGCAGGCTTCTCGCTTGCCGGCGACAGCGAAAAATTCCTGACCATGCCCGGCGGCGGTGCGATAGGCTTCGCGCTTGGCGCCGAATATCGCAAGGAACGCAACGGCCGCACCACGGATCCGCTGGTCAAGGCCGGCTTCACCAATCAGGCCGCGACGCAGGACTACGAAGGCGGCTACCATGTCACGGAGCTGTTCGGTGAACTCAGCGTCCCGATCCTCACCGACATGCCGTTCGCGAAGCTGGTGTCAGTCGAAGGCGCGGTGCGCCATGCCGACTACAGCCATGCGGGGCAGGCGACATCGTGGAAAGCGGGCGGCATCTGGGAGCCGACGGATGGTCTGCGTCTTCGCGCGACGATCAGCCGCGCGATCCGCGCGCCGAACATCTTCGAAGCCTTCCGTCCGAGCGAAGGGCAGACGACCAACGTCGACGATCCCTGCTCGGAAACCAACATCGGCGAAAATCCCAATCGCGCTGCCAACTGCGCCGCGCTCGGGCGGCCTGATGGCTACGTTCCGCTGAACGGCGGCATCGGCGTGCCGTTTATCGTGTCGGGCAACGAAAACCTGAAACCGGAGGTTTCGGACAGCTGGACGGCGGGGTTCGTCTTCACGCCGACCTTCCTGCCGGGCCTTCAGCTCTCGGTCGACTGGTTCAACATCCAGATCGATGATGCGATCAGCTTCCTCAGTCCGCAGCAGATCGCCGAAAACTGCGTCGATCGCGCCGGCGGACCGGATCCCGATCTCTGCGCGCTGATTACCCGCGAGTCGAATACGGCCAGCCCGAACTTCTTCGGCATCACGACGGGCAACAGCACCTATGTGAACACGTCGAAGCTGAAAACCTCGGGTCTCGACGCCCAGCTTTTCTATGCTCAGCCGGTCGGCAACGGCCGCATCTCGGCCAACCTCGCCTTCACCTATCTGCACCGGTTGCGGACCTATACGTTCCAGGCCCGGCCGGACCTCTACACCGTTCTCGAAGGCTTCTATGGCTATCCCAAGTACAAGGGTGTGATGGGCCTCACATATAGCAACGGCCCGCTCACCCTCGGCTGGCAGGGGCGCTACCAGTCGAGCCAGTCGCTGACGGACATCTCGCCGGGAATCAGCCGCGAGCTGGTGTCGGATCGCAAGACGGGGTCGCGCTTCTACAACGACATCTCGGCATCCTACGTGCTGCCGATGAACGGGCGGCAGGAGGCCAAATTCTCCTTCGGCGTCTCGAACCTCTTCAACGAGAAGCTGCCTAAGATGGAATCGGTCCAGGTTATCGATCCGTCGGGTGGCGGCTTCGATCAGTTCGGCCCGGTGATCCGGGCGGGACTTGAAGTGAACTTCTAACCTCGGGTCAGCACTATGAGGCTCGCGCTGCGCGCGTGAGCCTCATAGTGTCTGTGCACGAAGGCACGAATCCATCCTGGCAGGAGGCGCAATCGTGACTGCCGAAACCATTCGCCCTGTCCGTCAGAGAGGGATTCTGGGCTTCATCGAGCGCGTCGGCAACTACCTGCCCGACCCGACGATCATCTTCATCTATCTGATCGCCGCGCTGATGCTGCTTTCCGCGCTCGGGGCCGCTTTGGGGTGGAGCGCTTCGCTTCCCTTCGCTGGGAAGGAAGCCCCCGCCAACGCGGAACTCGCAAACGGCGTCCTCATCTACCGGGCGTCCAACCTCTTCTCGGCGGACAACATCGCCCGCCTGTTCACCGAGATGCCGCGAACCTATGCGAGTTTCGCGCCGCTCGGCATCGTCCTCACCATCATGATGGGCGCGGCGGTGGCAGAGCGATCGGGGCTGTTCTTCGCGCTGATCCGCGGCTCGCTTCGCAATACGCCCCGCCGGTATATGACGCCGATCATTGCGATCGTGGGCATGGTCTCGCATCATGCCGCAGACGCCGCCTATGTCGTGCTGATCCCTATGGCGGCGGTGCTCTTCGCATCGGTCGGGCGGCATCCGCTTGCGGGGATCGCGGCGGCGCTCGCTGCCGTATCGGGCGGCTATGCCGGGAACATCATGCCCGGCCAGCTCGATGTCCTGCTGTTCAGCTTCACGCAGGAAGCGGCCCGCATCGTCGAGCCCGGCTGGACAATGAACCCGCTCGGCAACTGGTACTTCATTCTTGGCATCGTCATCTTCTTCACACCGATCATCTGGTTCATCACCGACAAAGTCGTCGAACCGCGCCTCGGCATATGGGATGAAGAGGTCGACGATCAGCTGCGTGCGGATCTCGAAAAAGGCGAACTCAGTGATGATGAGCGCCGTGGCCTCCGCCGTGCCGGTGTCGTTGCACTGCTGGTCGTGGCTGCGTTCACGGCCTTGTGTTTGTGGCCCGGCTACACGCCCTTCATCGATCAAGATGCCGAAGGCCCGATCCGCCTCCAGCCGCTCTACGCCTCCATCATCGCGGCATTGTTCATCCTGTTCCTCGCGACCGGCGCGGTGTTCGGGCGTGCGGTGGGAACGGTGAAAGGCTCCGCGGACATCGTCGAGATGATGCGCGAGGGCGTGAAGACGATCGCACCCTATCTCGTCTTCGTTTTCTTCGCCGCGCATTTCGTGGCGATGTTCAACTGGTCGGGCATCGGGCCGATCATCGCGATCACAGGGGCAGAGAAGTTGCAGGGCATGGGCCTTCCCGCCCCTTTCCTGCTTGTCTGCGTGCTCCTGCTGTCCTCGGTGCTCGATCTGTTCATCGGATCGGCGACGGCGAAATGGAGCGTCCTGTCCTCGGTCGTCGTGCCGATGTTCATGCTGCTCGGCATCAGCCCGGAAATGACGACCGCCGCCTACCGCATGGGTGACAGCTACACGAACATCATGACGCCGCTCATGAGCTATTTCCCGCTCGTCCTCGTCTTCTGCCAGCGGTGGGACAAGTCGATGGGCGTGGGTTCACTGCTTGCACTGATGTTGCCCTATGCGCTCTGCTTCATGGCGACGGGGATCGCGATGACCGTCGGCTGGGTGGTGTTCGATCTTCCGCTCGGACCCGGCGCGCAGGTCTTCTATCAAGTCGCCGCGCACGCCGTGCCCTGACCGGAGACAAAGATGAAAATCGTCCCCACACCGTTGCCGCGCCAGGAGAAGCGTCCGTATGCCCGTTGATCTGACATCGCTCGAAGCGGATATGACCGTCTGGCGCCGGCATATCCACCAGCATCCTGAACTCGGATTTCACGAGCAGGGAACCGCGCGCTACATCCTCGACCTCCTCGCCGAATTCGGGATCGACGAGGTCCACACCGGGATCGGTGGCACCGGCATCGTCGCGACCGTTCGCGCCGGGCAATCGCGCCGCGCAATCGGCATCCGGGCGGATATCGACGCGCTGCCGATGACCGAGCTCACCCAGTCGGATCACCGATCCTGCACGCCGGGCGTGATGCACGCCTGCGGGCACGACGGGCACACAACGATGCTGCTCGGCGCAGCAAAACATCTCGCGGCGACTCGCAATTTCGACGGTGCGGTTCACCTGATCTTTCAACCCGCCGAAGAATCGCTCGGCTATCAGGGCCCGGGCGGCGACCCCGATGGCGGCGCTAGTGCGATGATCCGCGACGGGCTGTTCGAACGCTTCCCGATGGAAGCGATCTTCGGCATCCACAATCGCCCCGGTATCGCCGCCGGCAAGCTCGCCGGACGCGCAGGCGCGCTTTACGCCGCCGCCGACCGCTTCGAGATTGTCGTGTCCGGCAAAGGCGGACATGCCGCGCGGCCGCACCTGACGGTCGATCCCGTACTCGTCGCGGCGCAGATCATCGTCGCGGTGCAGAGCATCGCCGCCCGCAATGCCGATCCGATGGATTCCGTCGTCGTGTCGATCTGCAAGGTCGAGGCGGGTACGGCTTTCAACATCATCGCCGATGAGGCCAGGATGGGCGGCACGGTACGCACGCTGTCGCGCCAGAGCCAGGACGCGGTCGAGCAGCGGCTGCGCGATATCGTGACCGGTGTCGCGGCATCGTTCGGCGCGAGCGCCGAACTCCATTACGAGCGCGGCTACCCTGCCCTGCACAATCCGGCCGATCTCTATGCAAAGGTGCGCGAGATCGCGATCGGCGTCGTCGGAGCCGACCGCTTCGTCGATCTCGATGTGCCGGGCATGGGGGGCGAGGATTTCGCCCGCTATCTCGATGTCGTTCCCGGCTGCTTCCTTTTGCTCGGCAATGGCGACGAAGGCCCCGGCTCGGTCATGCTGCACAATTCTCACTATGCCTATGACGACAGCATTTCGCCCACGGGCGCCGCGCTATGGGTCGCCTTGGCGGAGGCATTCCTGCCCAAATAACGGCTTCAGGGAGACGTTTTTCATGCGCCGTTCGACTGCACTCGTTTTTGTATCCTTCATCGCGGCATCCACGGCCCATGCGCAGGTCGACGCGGCGGAGACGGTGACCATCTATCGCGATGGCTTCGGCGTGCCGCACGTGCAGGCCGAAACCTCGGATGCCGTGATGTTCGGCGCCGGCTACGCGATCGCGCAGGATCGTCTCGCCACGATGGAACTGGCGCGGCACAACACGCAGGGTCGCCGCGCCGAGCTTCTGGGGGCGTCGGCGATCGAAATGGACAAAGTCATGCGCGGCCGCAAGCTCTCCGATGCCGTGCTGATGCAGCGTTATCGCGCGCTCGCACCCGAGCACCGCAAGATGATCCAGGCCATGGTCGATGGGATCAATAAACGCGTCGACGAAGTGAATGCCGATCCCGGGCGCCTGACGCCGCTCGAATTCCTCCGCTGGGGCATCAAGCCAACGCGCTGGAGCCTCGTCGAATATCTCGCCCTGATCACCGCGGCGCCGCTCGGCCGCGACACCTATGAAATCCGGAATCTCGAATTCCTGAAGGAGATGACGGATCGCTACGGCCGCGAAAAGGCCTGGCAGATCTTCAACGATGTCGTGCCGATCTCCGACCCGGATTCACCAACGACCATTCCGGCGGGCGACGACCTCGCGCCCGCGCGGCCCACGCCCGTGCCGGTCCTCGCCCCGGCTCAACTCCCGTCCAGCAGCGTCACGTCGGCGGCGATGCAAACGGCACCGATCGAACCTGTGAAGGGCGCGAGCCGCTGCATGGTCATCGGCCCGGAAAAATCGGCCAGCGGCAAAGTCCTGATGCTTGAAGCCACCGCCGACGGCCCCGAAATCCACCTGCACGGCGGCGGTTTCGACAATGCGGGTTTCGGCTCGACCGGCTGGGGTGTCCCTACGATGGGACGCGGGGCCCAGCACGGCTGGCTCCTCGTATCGGGTAGTAGCGAAGCCGGCACGGTGTTCGCCGAAAAGCTCAATCCCAGGAACCGCTACGAATACTGGCACAAAGGCGCATGGCGGAAAATGGAACGCCGCACCGAGACCTTCAAGGTCAAGGACGCGGCGCCCGTCACCCATGAGGTCGCCTGGACGATCCATGGCCCCGTGATCGCCTGGAATACCGAAAGTGACACTGCCTATTCGCAGCAGATGGGCGTTCACGGCAGGGAGCTCGACACATGGGTCGCCTTCGCCGAAATGGGCCGCGCGAAGAGTCTGGCCGAGTTCAAGGAAAAGGGTGTCGACCGTCTCGGCTGGAATCTCGGCGCGTGCTACGGCGGCGAAGATGGCACGATCGCCTATTTCGAAGCGGGCGCGCTCCCGAAAAAGGCCGCCGGTGTCGACCCGCGCCTGCCGACGCCCGGCACGGGCGAATATGAATGGACCGGTTTCCTGACACCGGACGAAAAGCCGCACATGGTCAACCCGCGTCAGGGCTATCTCTTTTCGTGGAACAGCAAGGCGACGGGCTGGTCGCAGGAGGGCGACAACGCCCGCATCGGCGCGACCTTCCGCACCTGGCTCGGCGACCGGCTCGCCAAGGCGGGCCAGTCGCTGACACTGCTCGACATGCGCGAATTCAACGGCCAGATTTTCAACGCACTCGGCGCGGTCGACCGCAATCAGGCCGCGCCCGACTTTTTCGCACCCTATTTCCGGGCAGCGATAGCAGCGAGCGACGATCCAGAGGTGAAGCGCGCCGGCGAATATATGCTGAGTTTCAACGGGCTGTATCAGGATCGCGACGGCGACCACAGATACGACAATCCGGGCCTGACGCTGTACCGCGCGTGGCTGGAGATCGCACCGCGGGCGCTGTTCGGCGAGGATATGGGCGATTGGTGGAAGAAGATCGATGCCGATCGCTACCTAACCTATCAATCGAGCCTACTCCTGCGCGCGTTTCAGGGCGATACTGCCGGAGCCCCGCTGGCCGTCGATTACTTCAACGGCCGCGACCGCACCGCCGTGATGATCGATACGATCAAGACGACGATCGCGGAGATCAAAGGGCGCTTTCCGGGCAAGGACATGGCCGAGTGGAAGCAGCCGATCTTCTGGAAATATTTCGATGCATCGCTCGAAACGCCCGACCGTCCGCAAATGGCGGAAGATGCACCCGAACGCCGCCTCTCCGCCGTCCTGCGGCTCGGGCCGACGATGGCGCCGCACAACGGCGGCGAGAGCTGGGTCGGCCTGATGGAGATTGGGCGCGATCGACGCGCGCTTTATTCGGTCGTCGACGCGGGCGGCCAGAACCTGTTCATCGATCCCGACGGCAAAGGCAATCCCCATCTTACCGACCAAACGATGATGCATGAGACCAACGAGCTGAAGAAGATTTCGCTCGCGCCAGATGAGATACGCAGGACCGCGGCATCGAGCTTCACGCTCGAATATCGGCCCCGGGCGCGTTAGCCCATGCGTCAGACACCCACGGTTTCACCGGAGACGATCGGCAGCTACTGGCTCGCGAGCTGTGACGATGATCTGACCCCGCGTCCCGCGCTTGCCGGAGATGAGATCGTCGATGTCGCGATCATGGGCGGCGGCTTCTCGGGGCTCTGGACCGCCTATTTCCTGCAGCGACACAACCCGGACCTCTCCATCGCGATCGTCGAGCGGCAATATTGCGGCTTCGGTGCATCGGGCCGCAACGGCGGCTGGTGCTCGCCGCGCTTTCCGATCAATCCCTCCGCGCTCACACGCCGCTTCGGGATCGAGACGGCCCGATCGATGCTGCTCGCCCAACAGGCGATGGTCGATGAGGTCGGCCAAATCTGCACGGAAGAAGGCATCGACGCGCATTTCAATCCGGCGGGTGTGTTGACGCTTGCCCGCAGCACCGATCAATTGCCGTCGCTGCGAAATTCGTTCGATGCTTATGCCAAGCTCGGCATGACAGATGGCTGCGAACTTCTGGATGCCAGCCAAGCGCAGGAGGCCGTGAACGCGACCGAGGTGCACGGCGCGTTCCGTCTGCGCGCGGGTGCCACCATCCACCCCGGCCGCCTCGTGCGCGGACTGGCGCGTGCGCTCGAGCGGCGCGGCATCCGCATCTACGAGGGAACCGAAGTGCTGCGCGCCATCGATGGTGCCGAGCCCGCGCTTGTCACTTCCGGGGGGACGATCCGCGCACGGCGCGCCGTCCTGCTCGCGGGTGAGGCCTTCATGACCAGCCAAGCCGAATATCGCCGCCGACTGATCCCCATGGCCTCGACGATCATGCTGACGGCGCCGCTCACTGCGGAACAGTGGAAGCAGGTCGGATGGAGCGGCGGCGAATGCCTCAGCTCCTATGTTCACACGACCAATTATCTCTCGCGCACCGCTGACGGGCGTATCCTGTTCGGCAGCCGCGGCGCACCCTATCGCTATGGTTCGGACATGTGCGAGACAGCTCTCAGGGAGAATGCCAATTTCGGCTGGATTCGTGATCGGCTGCTCGAATGGTGGCCATCGCTCGAAAACGTCCCCTTCACGCATCGATGGGCCGGTTATCTCGGTATTCCGCGCGACTGGCTGCCGACCGTTCATTTCGATCCCGAGCGCCGCGTTGGGCACAGCTACGGTTACACGGGCCACGGCGTCATCACGAGCGCGATTTGTGCGCGGGCGCTTGCCGGGCTCGTTGCCGGTCATGCTCCAGGCGCGCACGCCCCCTATCTCCGCCAGCAAGCGCCGAACTGGGAGGTCGAACCGCTGCGATGGGCGGGCATCCGCTATGTGCAGAACGCCTTCCTGCGGATGGATCTTGCGGAGGCCGCCGGGCAGCAGCCTCCGCTGGATTCTGGTCTCGCGAAATATCTGGGCGAGCCGTAAACGGCAGCCGCCTTATTTCGTCCCTGCCTGCAGCACCTTTTCAAGCCCCGGAACAAAACCCGCACCGGTCTTCAACTCGACCTGCGATCCGACAAGGTCGTCGCCATAGGGCTCCGCTTTCCCTCCGAGACACTTCGAGAGGAAATGTTCGGCGATCGCAGCGAAGGAAATGTTGCTTTCATCCTTCGCATAGACGTGGCCCTCGTCGGGGTAAAAGGCATAGGTCACCGGCTTCCCGCGCGCCTTCAGCGCATCGACGATTTCCTGCGACTGATCGGGAAAGATGCGCGGATCGTTGGCGCCGTTTGTGACGAGCAGCGGCTTCGAGATCGCATCGACGCGGGAGATCGGAGACCGCCGCAACAAGTCCGCCGCACCTTCGGGGGTCGACGGATCGCCCATCCGATTGAGGAATTGCGGCTTCTGCCACGTCCACCATTCGGGCATCGCGGAGGCCAGCCGCACGAGATTGCTGGGCCCGGCCAGGTCCACGCCGCACTGGAACGTATCGGGCGTGAAGCTCAGCGACACGAGCGTCGAATAGCCGCCATAGGACAGCCCCATCACCGCAACGCGATCCTTGGCCGTCACGCCTTTGCCGATAGCCCACTGGACGGCATCGAGCAGGTCGTCATGCATCGTTTCGGACCATTTCCTGTCGGCCTTCGCCATGAAGGCGCTTCCGAAGCCGCTCGATCCACGAAAATTCACCGATAGAACCGCATAGCCCCTGTCCGCGAGCCAGGCGTGCTGCGGATCGAACGCCAGATCGTCGCGCAGCCAAGGCCCGCCGTGGACGAGGAGAACGAGCGGCGCGGGCTTTACGGGCATACCGTTCGCACCAAGCTTCGCACCCGTGGGAAGCGTCAGATAGCTCGGCAGACTGAGCCCGTCGCGCGACGTGATGGTCACAGGCGTGCGGCGCGCGAGCGCCCGCTGATCAAGCGTCGGACGCATCGACACGAGCGGCGTCAGCGTCCGGCCCTTCCTGTCCCACCAGCTATAGCGGTCGGCGCGGTTCGGCACCGTTTCAAGGAGTAGCCAGCGCGCATTGTCGGGGGTTTGCCCCGCGATCCTGAACGGCCCCGCGACCGCCGCCTCGAGCGCCGCGAACTCGGCACGCACATCGTCCGACCGCACGGTCCATTCGTTCACGAGCGGATCTTCGCGTGTTGCCAGCAGCGCGCCGCTTTCCTCGTCAAAGAGTGGCTCCATGATATCGGCGCGACGGGCCTCGGCCAGCAGCGCCTTCTTGCCGCTCGCGAGGTCGACGGAAACAAGATTCGCTTTGTCGCCGTCGCGGCTGTCGAGCATCGTGAGCCGGCCCGCCGCATCCAGTCCGAAGACCTTGGAATTGCGCAGCGAAACGAGCGGGATGGACATGAACTCGCTCGGCCCGGGATCGAGACGGAAATAGGTCCACGAACCGTCGGCATTCCCGCGAACGCCCATACGGATGTTGAAATCGGGATCGGCAATGACATCGATGTAATTCGTCTCATTGCGGAACACTTCGGTGCGTTGGCCGGTCGCAAGATCGATACGATAGATGTCGCGATACCGCGGATCGCGGATGTTCATGCCTACGAGGATTTCGCCGGGGCGTCGTGCCGAGACCTTGACGATCTTCGTCTGCACCGCGGGGTCGATGGTCGCGTTGATGACCGTTCGTTTCTCGAGGTTCGCGATCCAGAGCTGGCTATGCTCCTCGCCGCCGATATCCTTCAGGATGAGGAGGAAACGCCCGTCCGCGCTCCACTGGAAGCCGTCCGGGGGGCGGTTATCGAAGCGGGTAACGGGGACAGCCGATGCCAGATCGTCGATCGGCGCGACCCAGATATTGAGCACGCCGTTCAGCGGGTGGAGAAACGCGAGCGCCTTTCCATCAGGGCTGATCTGCAGTTCGGAATAGGTCGGCGATGCGAAAAGCTCATCGCGCGGAACCAGAGTCGTCTGCTGGACAGCCTCGGCGCGTGCCCTGGCTTCCGGCAAAGCGCCGGGAACAACGCCGGCGCAGATGAGCGTGGCAGCCAATGCAGTGCGGCGAAGGCGTAGTCGCCGCAAAACCTCGAAACCCATACCCGAAGCTCCCTGAATCAACCCCGATCCCGACAGGTAAGCGCCGGAAAAAGCGGGATGGCCCCCAATCGGCACAGATTGCCAACCGGACCCTTCCGGGGCCAATACAGATTATGGATCAATCTATGCGTACCAGGAAGCATCGCTGCGGCGCGCGATCGTATAGAAGAGGAGTCCGAAAATGGCTGCAACGGGCGCGATGACGGGCAGATAACGATGGAAATGGCGTGGCTGGAAGATTTCGGCGCCCTCATCCGCGCAGGAAACTTTTCTCGCGCTGCATCGGTGCGCCATGTCACGCAGCCCGCCTTCAGCCGCCGCATTCGCGCGCTTGAAGAGTGGCTGGGCGTCGAACTCGTCGATCGCAGCACCCACCAAATGGCGTTGACCCCCGCCGGCAAACGCTTCGCCGTGATCGCCGAGACGGTTCTGCGCGATATCGAACACGGGCGGCGAGAGGTTCAGGAGATTGCCGGCACCTCCGCGTCAACGATCAAGATTCTCGTCACGCACGCTCTGGCGCTCAACTTCTTCCCGCAGTGGCTCGCCGCGCTGCAGGCGATGTCGGATTCGGAGATCCTGATCCAGCTGACCGCCGACAACATGGGCGCGTCTGAAAAGATCATGCTCAACGGAAAGGCGCATTTCTGCCTGTGCTATTTCCATCCCGGTGCCGCATCCGTTCTTGATGACGCGGGTTTTCATTCGATATCCCTTGGTGGTGATACACTCATACCCGTCAGCGCGCCGAGCGGCGTTGATCAGACCCCGCTGCACGCCCTTTCGGAGGGCGCGGGGGATGCGGTCAATCTGCTCGCTTATGGATCGGAGTCGGGCATGGGCCGCATCGTTTCGGCCACGCTCACGGCGAATGCGACGCCGGTCAGCCTGACGCCGGTGTTCACATCACACACGCTCGTCCTCGCGCGCATGGCGAAGGATGGAAAGGGTTTGGCCTGGCTTCCGCTCAGTATCGTTGCGGACGACCTGGCGAAGGGAGCGCTCGTCCGGGCGGGCGATGCTTTTTGGGACATTCCCGTCGACGTCCGCCTGTATCGCCCGCGCGGCCGGCAATCCCCATCGGCCGAAGCGTTCTGGAAACTGGCCTCGGCGTAAGCGAGACGCTTACGGGACGGCATATAACCATCAGCAACGGGCATTGGCCCATGCAACCATGCCCTTGTTAATCGCTACCAACGAAGCGGCGACCCTTGCCTCGCGCGCGCCGCCGCAAGCCGGGATCGGAACACCGAATTCGGCCGGTACGACGAAGTTTGGAGTTTAGGGAATGAAACGGCTCACCATCGAAGCGGTTGTCTTCGACCTCCTCACCGCACTTCTTGACTCATGGTCGGTATGGAACCGTGCCGCGGGGTCCGAGGCCGATGGACTGCGGTGGCGCCGCGCCTATCTTGAGCTGACATATGGATGCGGTGCCTACCGGCCCTACGAAGACCTCGTTCGTGAGGCGGCTGAGGTGGCAGGCGTACCCGTATCCGCTGCCGAGGCGCTTGCCGCGCATTGGAATACGCTCCGCCCGTGGCCCGAGGGGCCCGCTGTGCTCGGTGACCTGAGCGCCCGCGGCATTCCGCTCGGAGTCGTCACAAATTGCTCGATCATCCTCGGCCGGCAAGCCGCGGAACGTGTCGGCGTTCCCTTCTCCGCCGTCGTGACCTCTGAAGAGACGGGCTACTACAAGCCGCAACCCCAGTCGTACCGCGCGGCCCTCGATCAGCTCGGCACGGACCCCGCCCGAACACTTTTCGTCGCGGGTTCGCCCGCCGACATTCCCGGTGCGGCCGGGGTCGGGATGCCTGTTTTCTGGCACAACCGGGCGGGACTGCCATTCGTCGCCGATACGGCGCGGCCCCTTCTCATCGCCGATACGCTGCACCCGCTGAGGGAACTGGTGTGATGGAGCCGGCAGCCATGTTCGAAGGCTTGGAGACGCCGCGCCTGATACTCGATGCGGAGCGGCTGGAACGTAACGCCGTCCACATGCGCAACCGCTGTGCCGAATTGGGTGTCACGCTGCGCCCGCATCTCAAGACCGCCAAGTCGATCGACGTCGCCCGTATCGCCGCGGATGGCGGGCAGGGGCCGATCACCGTCTCGACACTGGCCGAAGCCGAATATTTCGCGGCGGCGGGCTGGCGCAATATCCTCTACACGACCGCCATCGTTCCCGCGAAGCTCGCCCGCGCCGACCGTATTCAGCGCGCGCATGGCGCTCGGCTGCTTTTCGTCGTGGATGACCGGGATGCCGCCACGGCCATCGGGAAGGCGGCAGTATCCCTCGGCGCGCGCTTCGGCGTGCTCATCGAGGTCGATTGCGGCGAACACCGCAGCGGCGTCGAACCGGCTTCGGAAGCGCTTGTCGCGATCGCCGACGCGATCCACGCCTGCGCGCCGCATCTGGAATTGACGGGTGTGATGACCCATGCCGGGCATTCTTACGCTTTCGACGAGCCAGCACCGATCCGGGCACTTGCCGAGGTCGAGCGGCAGGCCGCGGTCGCATCCGCCGAATTGCTGCGCGCCCGGGGATACCCCTGCCCCATTGTCAGCGTGGGCTCGACACCCACGACTCTCTTCGCGGAGCATCTGTCGGGCGTGACCGAAGTGCGTGCGGGCATCTACCTGTTCTGGGATCTGTCGCAGCTGTCGCGGGGCATGTGCGCGGAGGACGATATCGCTGTCTCGGTGCTTGCCACGGTGATCGGCCATCAGCACAGCGGTCCAAGCCTCATTCTCGACGCCGGGGCGCTCGCGCTGTCAAAGGACATCGGTGCCAACCGCTTCATGCCGGAGGCGGGATACGGCCTGGTCTGCGATCCCGTAACGCTGGAGCGGCTGGGTTCACTGGCGGTCACGACAGTCCATCAGGAACATGGCGCCGTTCCGGTGCCCGACGAAAGCTGGTTCGCGCGGCTGCCGATCGGCAGCATGGTCCGCATTCTGCCCAATCATGCCTGCCTCACCTGCGCGGCTTACGCTTCATACAACGTGCTACACGCCGGAAAAGCGACCGAGGAATGGCCGCGCATTGGCGGATGGTAAGAAATTCGGAGATCAGGATGAAACTTCAAAAAACGACCGAGATACGATGCGCGGCAGCGCCTCCCCCGGGAGGGCACTACGCTCAGGCCGTCCTTCACCGCGATACGCTCTATGTTTCAGGTCAACTCGGCGTAACCAGCGAAACGCCCGATGCCGAAAACGTCGGCATCGCCGAGCAGGTAACGTTTGCGCTCCACAACATCGCGGCCATTGCCGGCGTTGTGGGCGCAACCGTCGATGACATCATCCGATGCACTGTTTACGTGGCCGACATCGCACATTGGGACGACGCAAATCGTGCCTATGCGGCGTTCTTTGGCGCCCATCGTCCGGCACGGTCCATCGTCCCGTGCGGCCCGCTCCACTTCGGTGCGCTGATCGAGATTGAAGCGGTCGTCGCGGTGGGCGACTGAGGCAGCAGCCTCTCGTCAGATAACGCCGTCGTCATGCAGGCTGCTCATCTGCTGCCGGCTCATCCCAAGAATATCGCCATAGATCTCCTCGTTGTGCTGGCCAAGCTCCGGCCCCGCCCACGCGACCTCGCCTGGCGTTTCGGAGAGTTTTGGGAAGACGTTCTGCATCCACAGGTTCTGAAAGGCCGGATGCGGCACCTTGATAATGGATTCCCGCGCCTTGAAATGCGGGTCTTCCAGCATGTCGGGCGCCTTGTAGATCTTCCCCGCCGGTACACCGTGCGTCTCAAGGTGCGCCAGAAGATCGGCGCTGGACCATGATTTCGTCCAGGCGCTGATCATGTCGTCCAGTTCTACCTGATGTTCGCCGCGCGCATGATGCGTCGCGAAACGCGGATCGCTGCCGAGCTGCGGCTGCCCCATCGCTTCCGCCATGCGCTTCCACACGCTGTCCTGATTTGCGGCGATCAGGATTTCTCCATCCGACGTCGAATAGACGTTCGAAGGCGCCACCTTCGGTAGCGTCGCACCCGTCCGCTCGCGCGTGAAGCCGGCTTCGGTATATTCCGGAATCGTCGATTCCATCATCGCCAGCACGGCTTCGTAGATCGCGGAATCGACCACCTGCCCCTGCCCCGTGCGATTCCGGTGCTGCAAGGCCATGAGTGCACCGAGACAGGCATACGTGGCGGCCAGCGAATCTCCGATCGAAAGGCCCACGCGGCTCGGCGGCGTAGACGGATCACCCGCGAGGTTTCGGATACCCCCCATGGCCTCGCCGATCGACCCGTAGCCTGCCCGCAGCGCATAGGGCCCGGTCTGCCCGAAGCCGGTCACGCGGATCATGATCAGCCCCGGATTGATAGCCGAAAGCTGCTCGTAACCGAGATTCCACTTCTCCATCGTGCCGGTGCGGAAATTCTCGAGCAAGAAGTCGGACTTCTCCACAAGACGCCGCACGATCTCCTGCCCGCGCGGATCGCGAAGGTTGAGCGTGATGCTCTTCTTATTGCGCGCGACGACGGGCCACCAGACCGGCTTGTTCCGTCCCCACTCGCGCATGGGGTCGCCCTCGCCCGGCGCCTCGATCTTGATCACCTCGGCACCGTGATCGGCCATCAACTGTCCGCAGAAGGGCCCGGCGATGAGTTGCCCCATCTCGACAAGCCGCAACCCCTGCAACGCCCCAGACGCCATCATCAACTCCTCCGGAGCTTCCGGATCAGCATTCGCCGATCCGGAACGCTTCCATTCTTCTTGCAGTCGCCAGGGTCAGAACTTGTAAGCCAGTTCCACACCATAGCTGCGACGGATACCCGCCGTCAGGAAGTCGCCGCCGAATTCCGGCGCGGGAATGACTTCCGCCACGTAGTTCTTGTTGAACATGTTTTCGGCAAAGGCGCTGACCGACCAGCTATCCGACTTCAGGCCAACGCGCAGGTTGAAGATGCCATAGGGATCGCGCTGCGAGTTCTTGAAGTTCGCCGCGAGCCCGAAAATCGTGGGCACGGTATTGTCCTGCACAGTGTGGAACCAGGTCTTGCCCGTGATGCGATAGTCCGCACGCACCAGCAGCGACAGCGCATCGCTGAGCGGTGCATCGATCTGGCTGCCGATGTTCAGCGTGTAATCCGCGGTGTAGGGAGACTTGTTGCCTTCCGTATACGGCCGCGCGTCGTTGCGCTTGATCTTGCTGTCGGTCACGTTGAACGAGCCGAACAGCGACCAGCCGTCGATCAGGCGGAAGCTCGCCGAGCCCTCGGCGCCGTACAGCTCCACCTTGTCGATGTTGGAGACGACGCGCAGAAGTCCGAACGGCCCCACGAAGAATTCGAAGAACTGCATATCCTTCACGGTCGTGTGATAGCCGGCGAAATCGAACGTCAGGCGCCCGTCGAGCGCCCTGCCCTTGATACCCGCCTCGAACGCGCTCGAGCGTTCCTTGCGGTAATCGTCGAAGATCGAAAGGCCGGACGAGATCGTCGCGTTGAAGAAGTTGTCGATAACGGCCTGCGAGCCGCCGTTGTTGAAGCCGCCCGACTTGAAGCCGATACCCCAGTTCGCGAACAGCGAAACGTCGGGGCTGACCTTGTAGCCGAGCGTGATCTTGGGCTGCAGCTGCTTGTAGGTCTGGCTGCGGTCGGCAAGAATGCCGCTCGGGTTGTAAACCGGGTCGAGACCGGGGTTCAGGTAGTAATTCGCCGGTGTCGTCGCCGTGCCGTTCGGGTTCCCCGTGAGCACGTTGCCCACCCAGCGCGTGAGCCGCCCCGTCGGCACGTTGTTGCTCGTGCTGCGATCCTCGATGTCGTAGCGCAGCGCGAGGCCGATCTTGAAGGCTTCGCTCACGTCATAATCGACCGAGCCGAATGCCGCGTAGACCTTGGTCTTGAAATTGTCGTCGACCAGGGATTCGGTCGGGTTGGTGGGATCGGTCGTATAGCACTCGCGAACCACGCCCTGCCCCGTGTCGAGACCGAGATTGATGCAGGTCCGCCGATCGAGCGTCAGGAAATAGCCGCCGAGCTGCCAGCGCAGTGAATCGGCCTCCCCGACCAGACGAATCTCCGCGCTGAAATCCTCCTGATTGCGCCGCTGATACTGCGTTCCATCGCACGATGCCGGCGAGTAAGGCTGCGACCCGACGAACGCGCCACCGAGATAGGCTTCATCGAACGGCGCCTGATTGACGACCGGCACCGTGCCCACCGACGTCGCCTGACACGTGGATTCGTTCGCGAAGAACCCGAAGGCGCCGCTCGTACCATCCGCGTAAAAGTCGTTCTTGATGTTGCTGTACGCGACGTAGCCGATCAGATCGACCGCACCCAGCGACTGCGTGAGACGCGCAGAGGCTTCCATGGTCTTCTGGGTGTTCAGCGGATCGATGTTCGGCGTGAAGATGAACTTGTGATCGTTGATGTCGATGTTGAACACTTTGTCGGCGCCTTCCAGCGCCGGGATCTGGAACGCCGCGTTGAACGCGATCGCACCGCTGCGGACCTTGCCGTAGCGCGCCTTCAGATCGATTTCCGTATCGTCGCTCGGCGTGAACACGAGGCGGCCGTTCACGTTCCACCGCTCGTAATTGTCCATCGAGTCGGCTTTGGTGCTGTTGCCCGGATAGAGCGTCTTGTTGATGTCGGTCGGCAGGAAGCTGTTGCGGAAATAGCCGTCTCCCCGACCGTAATCGCCATTGAGGACGAAGCCAACGGAGTCGCTGAGCGGACCCGAGATCAACGCGGCCGCCTCTACCGTATTGTTGTTGCCATAGCTGACACGCCCGCTGCCTTCCAGCTCGGAGCCCGGCTTCTTGGTGGTGATGATAACGGCGCCGGCGGCGGCATTGCGCCCATAAAGCGCGCCCTGCGGTCCTTTCAGCACTTCGATCTGCTGCACCGATCCCTGATCCTGGTTCAGCGACGACGTGTTCGACTTCTGGATACCGTCAACGACGAGCGCAACGTTGCTTTCCGCATCGCGCGCGCCGTTGATACCGCGAATGTTGATCTGCGTATCGGCCGCTTCGACGTTGCCGGTGACGATCGTGACACCCGGCGTCAATTGCACGAAATCGGCCGCGACGCGGGCGCCCGTGTTCTCGATGGCTTCGGCCGTCAGCACCGAAACCGCAGCAGGAACGTCCTGCAGCTTTTCGTCGAACCGGCGTGCCGTCACCACGATCTCGCCTCCGATGGGTTCGGCGGTCTCGCTTGCCTGCTCCTGCGCGTAAGACGGCGCAGGAAGCGAAAGCACGATCACGAATGCGGTCGTAAGACACGTTGCAAGTCTAAGTTCGGATTTCGTCATGGTATCCCCCTTGTCCCTTTCCAATGCTGTTGCCCTGAACGCTCGCCTGCGAATTTTTCCTGTTGTGAAACCTCTACGCGGAATGCCGTTTGACCCATTGTTTGGAGATGATGATCCGCTGCATCTCGTTCGTTCCCTCGCCGATGCACATCAGCAGCGAATCCCGGAAATAGCGCTCGATCTCGTATTCCTTCGAATAGCCGTAGCCGCCGAAGATGCGCATCGCCTCCTCGGAGTTCCGCACGGCGGCTTCGGATGCGAAATACTTCGCCATGCCGGCCTCCATGTCGCAGCGCTGGCCGCGGTCGTAGGCTTCGGCGGCATCCATGGTCAGCAGGCGCGCGGCGCGTGCGCGCGTCACCATCTCGCCGATCTTCAGCTGGATGGCCTGATGTTCGCAGATCGGCTTGCCCATCGTCTGGCGCACCGTCGCGTATTCGGTTGCATGGCGCAGCGCGCCTTCGGCAAGCCCGACACCGCGGGAGGCCACGTTGATGCGCCCCAGCTCAAGCCCGCCCGCCACCTGCAGGAAACCCTGGCCCTCCACGCCGCCGATGAGGTTCGCGGCGGGAAGCCGGTAATTGTCGAAGATCAGCTCCGCGCTGTCGATGGCGTTGTAGCCAAGCTTCTTGATCTTCTTGCCAACCTCGAAGCCGCTGAGCTTGGGCGCGATGAAGAGGCTCATGCCCTTGTGGCGCGGCTGCGCGGCGGGATCGGTCTTCACCAGCAGCGCGAAGCAGCTGCCGTGGATGCCGTTCGATATCCACGTCTTCGTGCCGTTGATCACATAGTCGTCGCCGTCGCGAACGGCGGTCGTCCGGATCGCCTGCAGGTCGGTCCCGGCGTTGGGTTCGGTCAGCGCAAGCCCGCCGCGAATTTCGCCGCTGGCGAACTTAGGGAGCCATTCCGCCTTCTGCTCCGCCGTGCCGAAACGCTCGACGGCGGCCGCCAGCATCAGGTGCGAATTGAAGATGCCGGTGATCGCCATCCAGTAGGACGCGATTTTCGCGACGATCTTCACATAGGTCGTCGCGGGCAGGCCGAGGCCGCCATACTCCGGCGAGATCGTCGCGCCGAACAGGCCCATCTCCGCCATCTGCTCGACCAGCTTCGCGGGCCATTCATCGTTGTGATCGTGGTGCATCACCACGGGCCGCACATCCTTGTCGATCCAGCGATCGATGGAATGCAGCAGGACGGCCTCCTCTTCGGGGTCGATCGTTCGCGCTGTGTTGTCTGACATCTGCCGTGCCCTCAATCGTCAGCCGGGCCGAAGCCCTGCTTCCACACCAGGATCGAGCGTTCGAAGGTGCAGACGACGTCGCCCTTCTGGTTCCGTCCGGTCGTCTTCACGGTGACGATGCCCTGCTGCGGCCGCGAGCCGGACTCGCGCTTGCCCAGCACCTCGCTCTCGCCATACAGCGTGTCGCCGCAGAACAGCGGATGCGTCATGCTGATGTTCGTCCAGCCGAGATTGGCCACGGCCTTTTGCGAAACGTCGCTGACGCTCATGCCGACAAGGATGGCGACCGTCAGCGGCGAGCAGACCAGCGGCCGTCCGAACTCTGTCTTCGCGGCATATTCATAATCGAAATGCAGCGGATGCGTGTTCATCGTCAGCAGCGTGAACCACACGTTGTCGGCGTCGGTGATCGTGCGGCCGGGCCGGTGCTCATAGATGTGCCCAACCTCGAACTCTTCGAAATAACGGCCGAAGGTTTCCCGGAACCGCCCCGGCGCAACCTCGATGACACCCTTACGCATTACGGCTTTCTCCAAATGCGGCGAGACGCTCCAGCCGGCGCATGAACGGCGCCTCCAGCATCCGGCCATTGAACATGACAGCCTGCCCGCCAGCCTCGGCGAACGCCTGAAGCGCGGCCCGCGCCTCTTCGATGTCGGATGGCTGCGGGCGCAGAACGTCCTGAATGGTCTGCACCTGCGCCGGATGGATCGCGGCCTTCGCGGAGAAGCCGAGGCTCTTCGCGCGGCGGACCTCTTCGGCAAGCCCATCCGGGTCGGCGATATGGATGAACGGCACGTCGATCGCGGGAACGCGCGCCCGCGCGCAGGCGAGAATGAATTGTCCTCGCGCCGCCGCAAGCGGCTCCCATTCGAGCGCGACGCCGAGTTCAGCGGAAAGGTCGCCGCCGCCGAACATCATCGCGGCCACCGCCTCCGCCGCCGCGATCTCCGCTGCCGCAGCAAGGCCTTTCGTGGTTTCGATCAGCGGGATGATCGCGGACGCGCCGACGGCCTGCAGCGGCGAAAGCTCGCCTGCGCTTTCCACCATCGGCACCAGCAGCAGCGGCAATGGCCCGGCATCCTTGAGCGCGAGCAGATCGCGCAGTCCCGCCTCGGTGCGCATGCCGTTCACGCGTACTGCGATGCGCTCTTTCGGCAGGCCGGCAAGCGCCGCGATCACCGCCGCGCGTGCCTCGGCCTTCGCGGCCGGCGGCACCGCATCCTCAAGATCGATGCAGACCAGCTCCGCACCCGTCGCCAGCGCCTTTTCAAAGCGCTCCGGCCGGTTTCCCGGAACGAACAGAAGGCAGGAGACGGCGCGGTCCATCGATCAGTGCTGCGCGTAGAATTCAAACAGGCGCTGGGAGAAGCGGCTGCGCTGGTCCTTGCCGGCAAGAACGTGCGCCGCGCCCTCCATCACGAACCCGGTCGCGTTCGGTAGCGCCTCCTCGATCGGTTTGGTCGTGCGCGGGCCCGTGATGGTATCGAGCGGCGCGTGCATGATCAGCGCGGGAGTCTGCACCCGCTTCAGATCTTCTATGACATCGTAGTCGATGCTTGCATCGATGAAGCGCGCGTGCGTTTCGATCTTGCCCTGCAATTCGCGCCACGGGCCCTGCGGCCCGATGAGGCGATCCGCATTGGCGTTATAATAGTCCGCGCTGAACGAATAGGCGCACACCAGCCGCTGGAACGTCGCCCAGCCGGCATCGCGGTGAATATCCAGAAACAACCGCAACTGGTCGGCGAGCAGCGGGTCCATCGTCGCCCACGCCCCGGTGTTCACCAGCGTCCGCGCAAGATCGGGCCGCATGATGGCGATCTGTTGGCAGACGCACGCACCGATGCCGACCATGCCGAGCAGATGGACATTTTTCAGCCCAAGCGCATCGAGCACCGCGATCGCGTCGTCGGCATAGACGCGCATGGAAATCGGCGTCTCGGGATTGTCGGTGGATTCCGCGATGCCGCGATAATCCATCAGGATAACCTGATAGTGATCGGCCAGCCCGAACGGCAGGCCGCCGCTGTTGCCGTGGCAGAACGTGCCCCAGCCGCCGAGGCAGAGCACCGGATCGCCCTCCCCCACGATTTCGTAGTGGATCACCGCGCCGTCGGGGCGCTTCAATTCAGGCATCTTTACGCTTTCCACTGATCGCTTGAATGACCTCTTCGAGGCCCAGAACATCGGCGTAGCGACGCCCGACGTCGGCAAGGTTCGCCTGATGCGCGGCCATCTCCTGATCCCCGCAGCAGGGCTCCGGCACCATCACCCGGTAGCCGTACGAAAACGCGTCGACGATCGATGCCCGCACGCAGCCGCTCGTCGTACAGCCCGTCACGATCACCGTGTCCACGCCCTGGCGCGTCAGGAAGGTCTGCAGCGGCGTGCCGAAGAAGATCGACGGCGCACCCTTGATGAAATGAAAGTCGGAAGGATCGGAGATGCGCGGATCGAGCTCCATGCCGGCGTCGCCGTAGAACATGTCCTTGTAGACCGAGCTGACCTTCCAGTGGCCCATGTCGCGCGGGCTGTTCCACCCGACGCTGCACGTCGCGACCGGCACGTTGTTCGCCCGGGCGACCTTCAGCAGCCGCGCGGTATTCTCCACGGCCTGATCGACATGGCCGGACCGGCCCATCGGATAGGCGCTATCGGTGAACGACCGCTGGAAATCGACGACCAGCACGGCCGGCTGCCGGCCGAACCCGATATTGCCCTGGTCGCCATAGCCGGCTGCGGAAAAGCCCCTGGCGTCTGCCCGATCGTTCGCCATGGCTCACTCCGCCGCGTAGCGCTGGGGCATCGGCACGGCTTCGCCGCGCTTGCTGAACCATGCGGTGGCGATCGGCGACGGTTTGGGATCGACCGGCGGATTGAGCCCGGTTTCCTCAAGGCAGGTCGCGCGCAGTTCCGCGATCGAAGGCCCGAACTCGAACGCATTCACCTCCGGGCGGGCCTTCCGCATCTCGGCCCGCAACGCCTCGGTCGCCGCCGTGTCGACGACGCCGTCACCGGAGATGACCACACCATAACGCCGCGCGCCTTCCGGGGTGACGAGGCCCGCTTCCACGTCATAGGCAACGGCGGCGATATCGCGTTCCAGCGGATCGCCCCAGCCGCCACCGCCCCACGTATCGAAGATCAGGCGGTCGCCGGGCTCAACGAAGATATGATCGATCTTCGACGGCAGGATTTTCTCCTCGCCGTCCGCGCGGACCAGCAGCTTGCGGCTGCGCTTGCCCGGCTGCCCGCCCTTCACGCCCCACGGATAGGTCAGCCAGCGGTCGTCGTGGATGGAGATTTCGCCTTCCACGTCGAACACATATTCGGTGCGCACGCCGTTGCCGCCGCGATGCTTGCCGGCGCCGCCGGTATCCGGCAGGGATTCGAAGCGATCGATCCGGATCGGGAAATAGGCTTCGATATATTCGTTCGGCACGTTGCGGAATTTCGGCCACAGCGAGTGGCCGTCCGGCCCGTCGCCGCCCGGCTTGCCGGGGATGCCGCCGAAGCCGATCTGGAACAGCAGGAACCAGTCGTTGCCCTTGTTGAAGCCCGAATACATGAAGTGCGGGCTGTCCGAGAATCCGGCGGCGACGAGGAAGTCCGGGTTCGCCGAACCAAAGAGTCCGCTGATGATGTCGAAGATGCGCCCGAGCGCGTGCGTGCGTCCGTTGAGCGCCGCCGGCGCGATCGGATTCAGCAGCGTGCCCTTGGGGATGCGCACGTCGATGAGGTCGATGTAGCCGTCGTTGAGGACGATCTGCGGATCGTACACGTTCACCATGAACTGCCCGCAGAACATCTTGAACATGCGCTCGTTGAGCAGGAAGTTCACGCAGCCCGCCGATTGCGGATCGGTGCGCGAGAAATCGAAGATCAATTTGTCGCCTTCGCGCCACATCTCGCAGCCGAGCTTGTAGGGGCCGTGGCCGATGGCATCGTCACAGATCCAGTCCTCGAACACGACCTTCTTCTCGGGCATCGTCGAAACGATGAGCGCGCGCATCGCCTCGCGGTTGCGCTTCAGAAGCTGGTCCTGCGCAGAGACGAGCACGTCCGGCCCGAAGCGGTCCGCCATCTCGACGAGGCGCGCCGCGCCCGTGCGGCACGCGGAGAGGATCGCGAAGAAATCGGCCTCGTTCCAGTCCGGCGTGCGCGTGTTGCGCATCGCCATGCGTAGCAGGTCCTTCTGCAGTTCGCCCTTGGAGACGATCTTCACCGGCGGGATGACGATGCCTTCCTGCAACAGATCGGAAGACGTCACCGGCATCGAGGCGGCCGTCATGCCGGAAATGTCCGACATATGGCCGAACATCGCGGTCCAGCCGAGCAGGCGGCCGTCGTAGAACACCGGCATGCAGAACAGCCAGTCGTTCAGATGGCTGATCGCGCCCTGGCAGGCATAGGGGTCATTGGTGAGGAGGACGTCGCCTTCGGAGACCTCCCCGTCATAATTGTCGACGAACCCGTCGACCGGCGATCCGAACTGCCCCGCCAGCATCATGCCTTCGCGGTTGGTCAGCACCGGGAAGCCGTCGCGCTGCTCGCGGATGATCGGCGAGATCGCGGTGCGGAACAATATCGCGTCCATCTGCACGCGGGCGTTCTGGAGCGCGTTCTCGATGACATCGAGCGTGACCGGATCGACATCGACCGTCGGCCAGGGCGTGGTGTTGGTTTCGATGAGCCTTGCCATCTTGTGCCTCCAGTTCTCAGCGGTCGTCGCGGATGAGCAGATTGCCGACGGTGTCGACCGTCGCGTGGCTGCCGGGCAGGATGAGCGTGGTGGAATCAAGCTCGGTGACGATGGCCGGGCCGTTCACGCGGTCCCCGGCGAGCAGCTTGCGCCTGTCGTAGATCGTCGCCTCGTGCCACGCGCCGCTGTCGAAGATGCGCGTGCTGTGAACGGCGGCGCGCGCCGGGTCGCCGTCGCCTTCCGCCAGCGCAAGCTGGCCGACATTCGCACCCGGCCCCTGCGCGATGACGCGCAGGTTGACCAGCTCTTTGCCCTTGTCGAGGCTGAAGCTGAACATCTGTTCGTGGAGATGATCGAACCGCTCGGCGGCTTTGGCGAGGCCGTGCTCGGCGAACTCGGCAGGCGGCAGCGAGACGGTGATATCCGCAGATTGGCCAGCATAGCGCAGATCCACCTGATAGATGATCTCTTGCGCGTCCTCGGGAATCCCCTCGACGTCGAGCGTAGCGCGAACACGCTCCTCAAGCTCGTCGAGCAGTCCCCGCAGTTCAGCAAGGTCGATGCCGTCCACCGGGCGGATCATCGTGCGTGCCGCTTCATCGCGAAGACGCGTCGTTGCGTCGCCCGCGGCGCAGAGCACGCCAGGACCGCGCGGTACAATCACCGGCCAAGCCTGCAGCAGTCGCCCGAGCGCATTGGCGTGAAGCGGCCCTGCGCCACCGAAGGCCATAAGCGAGAAGTTGCGTGGATCGTAGCCCTGCTCGACCGACACAAGCCGCAGCGCGCCGAACATGTTCTCGTTGACGATACGAATGATGCCTTCCGCAGCCGTCTCGAGCCCAAGCCCAAGCGCATCGGCGATCTTCTGGACGGCCTGCTGCGCGAGATCGCGGCGAATGACCATGTCACCACCCAGACGCGCATCCGCCGGCAGGTAGCCGAGCACGACGTTGGCGTCGGTGACGGTCGGCTCCGTGCCGCCCTTGTCGTAGGCCGCCGGACCCGGGACTGCGCCTGCAGACTGGGGACCGACACGGAGCGCCTTGGTCAGCTCGGGAACGGTCGCGATGGAACCGCCGCCCGCACCCACCGTGCGCACGTCTACCGAGGACGCGCGAACGACAACGTCGTGCACAACGGTTTCGCGGCGTACCTGCGCCTCGCCGCCTTCGACGAGGCAGACGTCTGTCGACGTGCCGCCCATGTCGAACGTGATGATGTTGGGGAAGCCCGCCTGCTTCGCCACCCAGATCGCGCCGGCGACACCGCCCGCGGGGCCGGACATCAGCAGGTTGACCGGGAAGTCGGCCGCGGAGGCCGCCGTCGCGAGGCCGCCATCCGAACGCAGGATCGAGAGCTTCACCTCGCCGGTCGTGCGCGCCTCGAGATTGGTCTTGAGGTTGGAGACGTAGCGCGACACCACCGGCTTCACGAACGCGTTGGCCACCGTGGTGATGGCGCGCTCATACTCCTGCATTTCCGGCAGCGTGTCGGACGACACCGAGATCGAGATGTCGGGAAGCTCCTCGCGGACGATCTCCTCGACACGCTTCTCGTGCGCGGCATTCACATAGGAGTTCATCAGCGAAATGGTGATGGAGCCGACGCCACTGCCCTTGAAGCGCTGAAGGTCCGCGCGCAGGCGGGCCTCGTCGAGCGGGCGGACGACCTCGCCGCTGGCGCTGATCCGTTCGGAGACCTCCAGCGTGTGCTTCAGGGCGGCCATCGGCTTGCCCTTCACGAAGTTGATCCACCCCGAGAGAGCGCCGGGCACGAAGCCGCGCGCCAGATGCAGAACCTGCCGGTAGCCTTCGGTGACGATCAGACCGACCGACGCGCCATTGCCGGTCAGCACCGCGTTCGTCGCGACCGTGGTGCCGTGCATCACATGCGTGATGTCCGCCATGTCGAGGCTGTTTTCGCGGCAGGCCTTCTCGATTCCGGCGATCACCGCTTCCGAAGGATCGGCCGGCGTCGAAGGCACCTTGGCCGTGTAGGTCCGGCTGGCCCCTTCATCGAGCAAGAAAATGTCCGTGAACGTCCCACCGACGTCCACCCCAACCCGAAGACCCATGCCACTCCCTCCACTCGCGAAACGGATTTCATCGTGCCGGCGCCCTCCCAGGGCCAGGCCGCACATATCGCGCAGCCCGTAAGCTGACAAAGGGCGACAGGCAGGTCAATGGAAAAGTTCGAACTTTTAATTCAGTTAGTTTGATTTATTGAATTCTTGTGCTTTTCGAGCCAAGTACGAACCGCTGACGCGGGCCATGCCGGCGGCAACGAAGGAGAACGAAGTGAGCAAGGTGAGCGCCGGACGACGCCCGAGGTATGAAGGGGTTTATACCGAGCTGCGCGAGCGCATCGATTCGGGCGAATTCGCCGTTGGCTCCCCCTTCCCCACTGAGGTGCAACTTTGCGCCGAACTCGGGTCGAGCCGCTATGCGGTGCGCGGCGCGCTCCTGCAGCTCGAAGAGGAAGGTCTGCTGAGCCGCCGCCGGGGCGCGGGCACCACCGTGCTGCGTCACACCCCGATCCAGACCTTCCGCCACGCCATCGGCTCCCGCGCCGATCTCCTCCACTATGCGCACGCTACGCACATGCTGTGGGAAGCGCGCGAACGCCTGAGTGCAGACGGACAGCTTGCCCGTTTGCTCGGCTGCGACGAGATGCGCGAATGGCATACGATGCAAGGCGTGCGCTACGACGACCACGACATGCCGCTGTGCATCGTGCGTGTCTACGTGGACGTTACGCGTGCGGTGCTGCCTGACGTAGACGGATTTTCGGACGAACCCGTCTACGAATGGCTGCACCGCGTTCACGGCATCAAGCCGTCGGGCCTGTCGCAGGATATCCGCGCCAAGATGCTCACGCCCGCCGAAGCAGGCAAGCTCGGCGAACCGATTGGCGTTTCCGCGCTTCAGATCATCCGGCGCTATTTCGATGCCGGGAACGGCATTTACCTGATCTCGGTGAACACCTTCCGTTCGCGCGATTTCGTTTACAACATGCGGCTGGAACTAAAGGACTGACCTTCAGCTCCGCGCCCAGCCCGTGGCGCGGATCGCGGCCCCGTCCGCATCCAGCGTCGGCGCGCGCAAATGCACCTCGCCGGGCTCGTCCGCGAATTTCACCGGCGTGCCGACCACGCGGCCGCCGATCCCGTCATCGATGAGCATTTCCCGGGCTGTCGCATGGGGGTGATCGAAACCCTCCGCCATGTCCAGCACCGGTGCCCAGCTGACCTCCACGGTCGGCAGGAACGTGTTCCAGTCGTCGAAGTCGCGCGCCTTGAAGATCTGCCGCAGTTCACCGATCAACTGCTGCTGAACCGGCCCCGGCTCAGCCTCGGCGAGCGGGATCAGCTCCTCCCGGCTAAGCGCCGTGAGCAGTGCCCTCGCGAACTTCATTTCGCGGCCCGTGAGCGCGATGAAGCGGCCATCGCGCGTCTCGTAGAGATTGTAGAAGGCCGAGCCGCCGATGGACCTGTGCGTCCGCGTCGTCGGCGGCAGGCCGCCGCCCAGCACCGGGCCGGACAGATGCGCCGTCCACGCCATCAGGGCGTCGTACATGGAGGCATCGACGATATCCCCGCGTCCCGTCGCGGTGCGCCGGTGAAGCGCCATCAGCACCCCGACGAGCCCCGTCAGCGCGCTCCCCATGTCGGCGGACGGCAGTCCGGGCACCACCGGACGCCCGTCGCCATTGTCGTTGATCGCCAGAAAGCCGGTGTAGGCCTGCGCGCCCATGTCGTGGCTCGCCTTGTAGGAGAGCGGGCCGGACTGCCCGAACGCCGAGAGCGAGCAGTAGATGAGGCGCGGGTTCCGCGCGCAAAGCGTCTGCGCATCGATGCCCAGCTTCGCGGCGACACCGGGCCGGAACCCTTCGACGAAGACATCGGCTTCGTCCGCCAGGCGCAGCAGCACCGCCACGTCCTCGGGCTTCTTGAGGTCCAGAACGATGCTGCGCTTGCCGCGGTGGACATTCTTGAACCAGATCGAAAGCCCTTCGGCATCGTAGGGTCCGAAGGCGCGGCTCGGCTCGCCGCCCGGCGGCTCGATGCGAATGACGTCGGCGCCATGATCGGCCATGATCTGCGTCATCACCGGTCCCGGCAGGAACATGCTGAGATCGACGACCTTGATACCTTCAAGCTTCACGGCTTCCCCCTTCAGGCAGCGTCGGCGGGAAAGCGCCCGCGCAGCGCCGGACCATCCGCATCCAGACCGGGTGCGGCCCGCTGCGCCAGACGCGCGCCGTCGAAGCGCAGCGGGTTGGCGAACATCCTGAGCGTGCGGCCGGCGGGATGCGGCACGTCCTGCACCATGCCGACCTCGGCCACGAACGGATTGTCGATGGCCCCGTCCAGCGATTCCACGGGCGCCGCCGGAATCTGGCCTTGCAGGATCTGCATCCATTCCGCGCGCGTCCGCGTCATGAACAGGGCGTCCAGCACGTCGGTGAGCACGTCGCGGTTCTCGCGGCGGCTGGCCAGATCGGCGAAGCGCGGGTCGGCGCCGAGGTCCGGGCGGCCGATCAGCCTGACGAGGATTTCCCAGAACTTCTGGTTCATGCAGCAGATGTAGAGCCAGCCGTCCGCCGTCTTGTACAGTTGCACCGGCACGGTCGAAGGGTGCGCCGAACGCGGCGTCTGCGGCGTGATGACGCCTTCGTTCAGATACCAGGTGCCCTGATAGGCGAGCTGGTGGAGCGCCGCGTCGAACAGCGAAACGTCCACATCCATGCCGATGCCGCTGCGCTCCGCGCCCCGGATCGCGCTGACGAGGCCGAATGCCATCATCATGCCGGTCATGTAGTCGACCATCGAAAGCCCGACGCGCGTGGGGGGACTGCCGGGGTCGCCGGTCAGCGCCATGAAGCCCGCTTCCGCCTGCATCAGGAAATCATAGCCCGGCCAGTCGGCGCGCGATCCGGTGCGGCCATAGGCGGAAATGTGGCCGCAGACGATGCGCGGGTTGACCGCCGAGAGCGCCGCGTGATCCAGCCCCAGCTTCGCGGGCAGGCTGCCGCGCAGGTTGTTCACGACCGCGTGCGATTCAGCGACCAGACGGTGCAGCAGCGCCCGGTCGGTGTCGGCCTTCAGATCGAGGATGAGGCTGCGCTTGTTGAGATTGAAGCACTGGTAATAGAGGCTGTCGGCCTCGCCCAGCGTCAGCGGCCCGGTCTTGCGCGCATAGTCGCCGTCCGCCCCTTCCACCTTCACCACGTCGGCGCCGAGATCGGCAAGGAACATCGTCGCATATGGCGCGGCGCCATATTGCTCGAAACTTATGATTTTCAGGCCGTCGAGTGGCAACGCAGTCATGAGCCCTCCCCTTTCGCGGGCGGAGACTGCCGAAAAGGTCGGACACAATCAATATAAATGTTCGAACTTTTAATCGCGAATGATCGGACTGTGTTGGCGGTGATGCTCGGTGGCCGCCTCGAACGCGCGCGCCACGCGGAACAGCAGGGCCTCGGCGCGCCAGGGTGCGGTAAGCTGCATACCGATGGGCAGGTTCCGGCGATCGAGGCCGCACGGCACGCTCAGCGACGGCACCCCGGCCGCGCCGAGATCATAGGTGTTTCGCGCCACGAGGCGCGTCGTCGCCACCATGTCCGAAGCCTCGGCCCAAAGCGGTGCGGTGACGGGCGTCGTCGGCGTGAGCAGCACGTCGATCCCGGCGGCGAACGTGTCGCGAAGCGTCCGCTGGAACTGCTGGAGAAGGCGGATGCAATGCGCGTAATCGGCGCCGCCCACCTGATGCCCAAGCTCTATGCGCCGCCGGACTTCCGCGCCGATCCGGTCGGCATGTTCGGGGTACACATCGCGGCGCGCATCGGCGACATCGGCGAGCACGAAGCGGAACGCGCCGCCGGTGCGCAGCGTCTCGGCCTCTCCAAGCGGCACGTCGACGAGCGTATAGCCCAGCCGTTCCAACACAGCTGCGGCTTCATCCACGGCGCGTGCCACGCAGTCCTGCAAATCCTCGTAGAAAAACGCGCGCGGCAGCCCGACACGCAGCCCCTTCACATCGGCGTCCATTCCTTCCAGCAGCGCCGCCGAATCCGCGAAAGACAGGGGATCGCGCGGATCATAGCCGGCAATGGCCGCGTACAGCCGCGCGGCGTCCGCCACGGTGGCGCCGAACGGCCCGACCACATCGCAGATCGTGCTGACATCCAGCACGCCGTGATTCGAAACGCGTCCCAGCGTCGGCCGCAGCCCCACGACGCCGCACAGCGCGGCGGGCACGCGCACCGAGCCACCCGTGTCCGTGCCGATCGCCGCGGGCACGATCCCGGCGCCCACGGCGGCGGCCGATCCGCTGCTCGATCCGCCCGTGATGCGCGCGGTGTCCCACGGATTGCGGCAGTTGCCGAAAGCGGCGTTTTCCCCAGTCGCGCCGAAGCAGAACTCGCTGAGGTGCGATTTCCCGATGAGCGTCGCGCCGGCAGCCCGCAGGCGTCGCACCACCTCGGCATCCCCCGCCGCCGGCGGCGCATCCCGATAGACCGCCGAGCCGTGCGTTGTCGGGCGCCCCTGCCAGTCGATGCAGTCCTTCACCAGAACCGGCACGCCGCCGAGCGGGCCAATACCGGCCTTCGCCTCCCGGTCGAGCCACAGCACGGCATTGACCGACGGATTGACCCGGTCGGCTGCGTCCAGCGCCCGTGCAATGGCTGCCTCAGCGTGATGTGCCTCACCCTGCATCTTCATCCTCCCTCTTTAGGCACTGTTTCGTTTTGGTCGAACCAGCAGCGCGGCACTTCCGCCGATCAGCAACACGACACTCACAAATGCGAATGTCCGGCCGTAGCTGCCCACAATCTCATAAAGCAGCGCAAAGCTCGCCGGCCCGACCATGACACCCGCGAAGACATAGACGAGCGTGCTGCCCATCACGCTTCCGACCTCGGCGGGCGCAGCGTGGCGGAGCACCTCCGCCATCGCGACGCCATTCCAGCCATTCAGGCAGAAGCCGAGGAAACACAGCAAGCCGACCTGCATATAGGCTGGAAAGTCCGCGAGCCACGGCAACAGCAGCAGACCCGCGGCGCTGCCGAGGCCAACGAACGCCAGCACGCCGAACCCGGACCCAAGCCGGTCGGCCGAGACGCCCCAGCAAACCCGCCCCAGCACGCCGAAGGCCTGCACGCCTGCCGCCGCGGACGCCGCATGTATCAGCCGCCACCCGCAATCCGCGGTCAGCATCAAGACGGTGAAGGTGGAAAGCGTCAGCTGAACCGAGGAGTAGAGGAAACCGATGATAGTCAGCACGCGCAAGTCGCCGCGCCGCCAGATCAGCCGCTGCTCTTTCAGCAGGCCGCGCAGTAGCGACGCCTCGTTTCGTGGAGGCGTATGCGGCACCTTGTGACCCGCCAGAACGATGAGCACAGCGCACGGCAGCAGCGCCATCAGGACAAACGCTGCGCGCCAGCCGATCACCGCATCAAGCAGCGGAAGCGCAATACTCACCAGCACCACGCCAAGCGGCGCCGCCGCCTGCTTGATAGAAAACACGACGTTCCGCCGGTTAAGGGGCGTAACGGCGCTCAGGATCTGAGACGAAGCCGGATTCTGGAACCCGTAGGCGAAGCCGATCAGCAGAGAGGCGATCACGCCGACGGAAATGTTGGCCGTCGCCAGCCCGAGCAGCCCAAGCGCGAACATGCCCATTCCGAATTGTTCGGTGCGCACGGCACCCAAACTGCGGATCAGCGCGCCGGCCAGTACGGATCCAAACGCGCCGGACGTGAAAAGCAGGCTGACCTGATAGCCGACGACATGGGCCTCCACGCCAAAATCCGCAGCAACGCGCGGCGCGATGGGAGGAAGCACCAGCGCCGTGCTGGTTGCCAGCAACTGCACGAGCACAGTCAGAATCAGCGCCTTGCCGAGGTTGTCAGCAACAGAACGCAGATTTTGTTCGAACAACTTTTGGCCCATGCCCCCGCATAAGGCGAGTTTGCAGGAAAGGCCAAGAAGATTTGCCGGCAAAGACCATGGCCGTCATTCACCTGCGCGGCGGAAACGCGATGCCGTGCCCGCTACCGAGCGACCAACCCCTTCCTGTAAGCCTTCAGGCGATTCGACATGATCGCATGGCCATGAATAAAACGACGGCTGGTCAACCTGAGCTGATTCGATGCTAGTAAGTCTCTGATATTATGATTCTGGTCGAACATCTTTTGGAAGCACCGCGAGGCGCGCGCGGCTTTGATGTGTTGTGCGAACAGCTTCAAACGCTCTGCACATTTCGAAATTTTATTGTCTTTCGATTCGAACGAGGCAGACAGCCCACGCTTGTTCACACGAACCTCAATTTTGCGCGCATTGGCGAGCAGATGGAGAGCTACATCCGCGGCCTTCATATGCTGGATCCATTCTGCCGGGTCGATTCCGACGGACACAGCGGCCTTTTCCGGCTGGGAGATATTGCGCCGGAAGCATTCACCTCATCGGAATTCTACCGGCGGCACTACCGCTTCACCGACGTGATCGACGAACTGCGCTATATCGTGCATCTGGATGAAGGCATGTCTGCACACCTCTTCATCGAACGCGAGGCGCCTGCATCACCCTTCGCTGTGACCGAGATCGCCAGCTTTCAATCTGTATTGCCCTTTGTGACAGCTTTTGTTCGCGGGCAATTGAGGCACGGCGGCAACGGTGATGCCGGCGCGCTGCCGACTACGTTCAATCTGCCCGAAAAGGTACGCGCGATCGCGCCGGACAAGCTCACGGAACGCGAGGTGGAAATCATCGAGATGATGCTGAAGGGCCACTCGGCCAAATCCGTTGCGCGTCTGCTTGGCATCGAAGCCGGCACAGTCGCGAACCACAAGCGGAATATCTACGCGAAGCTCGAAATCCACTCGCAAGCGCAGCTGTTTGACCTGTTTCTCCGCACGCTATGAGCGCGCGGCGTATCGCTGCCAGATTTTGTAGACGGGATAGCCCATCGCGACAACGGCGATGTTCGTAAGGCTGATGAGCGGCAGCGCGATGAGCGCATTCACGAGCAGCCCCAGCGACGCGGCAAGAAACAGGCCGGGCAGCCAGGGGAACCCCGGCATTCGATATGGGCGCGGCAGATCGGGCTTTGTGATCCGTAGCCGAATGAGCCCAACCACACAGAGCGCATAGAACAGCCACATGCCGAGCACGAACTGGGCGGCAAGCGCCTCGAAAGTGCTGACCCACACGTAGAGCATGGCGAGCACTGCCGATACCAGCACTGCGACATAGGGTGTTTGCGCGCGCGGATGAACGTCTCCGACGCGCGCGAAAAACAAGCGATCCCGCGCCATTGCAAACAAGACCCTTGGATCGCAGGTTCCGGCCGCGATGAGCGCGCCCAGCACGGCGACCGCCGCCGCAGCGCCCACAGCCACGCCGCCGCTTTCGCCAAGCACCACCGTTGCTGCATCACGGGCAACGAAACGCGACGCTGCCATTACCTCCGGGTTGAGTGCGGCCAGGAAGGCAACGTTGATGACGAGATAGAGAAAAGTGATGATGAGAACGCCGCCGATCAGCCCGCGCGGTATGTTGCGCGATGGGTCGCGCACCTCCCCTGCCATCGCACTTGCCGCTGCCACGCCTTCGTAGGGCCAGAGCACGGCAATGAGCGCGAGGCCGAACGCACCCATGGACCCTACACCGCGCGCACCGCCTTCACCAGCATCCACGCCTGAAACGATGATGACGGCAGCGATCGAAAGCAATGCCGCCGCCTTGGCAAAGGTGAATATGCTGGTGAACCGCGTGGCAAGCGTGACCGACGCGACGTTCATGATGGTCACCGCCGCGAGCGCGGCGGTCGCGATCCAGCGGTCGGCGCCGGGTTCAAGGCCGAGCGCAGCGCCTATGTAAGCCGCCGCGATCAGCGAGATCGCCGCCCAGTTCGCGGGATTGATAAGCAGGAAAGTCCATCCGAACATGAACGCGATCGGCTTCCCGAACGCCTCTTCGAGATAGACATAAAGCCCCCCGACACGCGGAAACATCGCGCCAAGTTCGGCGAGGCAGAGGCCGAGGCAAAGCGTGATCGCGCCGCCCACAACCCAGACCAGCAGAATGAGAGACGGCGATCCGACGAGCGCGGCGATCTCGGACGGTGTTCTGAAAATGCCGCTGCCGATGACGATGCCGGCCGTAAGCGCAGCAAGCGCGCCAGCCCCAATTGTGCGGGGCAACGGATCGCCGGGCAGTCCGCTCATTCGGCGCGGATGGCGTCTTCAAGTCCGGCGATCACCGCATCCACCGTGGCGACGACGCCGAAGATTCCATCTTCGACCGTCACCATATGGATGGCAGCATCATGGGCATAGGCATCACAACTCGCGCAGGCATCTTCCACAAGCAGGCACTGATACTTCCGGTCCGTTGCTTCCCGCAAGGTGGTGTGGACGCAGACGTCCGTCGTCGCGCCGGAAAACAGCAGGTGCGTGATGCCCTGCGCCTTCAGCACGAGTTCGAGGTCGGTCTGATAGAAGGCGCCGTTCGCGGTCTTGTCGACGACGATATCGCCCGGGTGCGGTGCAAGTTCCGGAATGACATCGTAACCAGGGCTCCCCCGGAGCAGCGCCGCACTGTCCCCCGCGACGAGTTCGATGCCGGCCCGGGCCGCACGCCACTTGTCGTATGGTGAAGCATCGGCGGCATCAGACCTGTATCCCTGCCGCGTCCAGATGATCCGGCACCCCGCTGCCCTTGCAGCCGATACAAGCCGCTCAACGGCAGGGATGATCGCGCGCAGCGGCGCAGGGTCATAGCCCTTGCGCGCGAAGTAACCGTCGTTCGACAAATAGTCCGTCTGCAGATCGATGACGAGAATCCCGACCGCTTTCGGATCCAGCTTGCCGTCATAGGGGTAATCGAAGGGGCGTGCCCGGATCATGAGGATATATGTTCCACTACAAGGGATGAGATTAGAATTTGAAACCGACGCGCGCCTCGATGGTACGCGGCGTGCCGTAAAACTCGGTGTCCGCGAAGCCAGCGAAGAAGAAGCGCTGTGTCAGATAATGCTTGTTCGTAAGATTGCGCCCGATGAGCGCGACATAGATGTTTTCGCCCGGCAGATCGTAACGCAGATTGGCGTTGAGCAACGTGTATCCGCCCTGCCTTTCGCGCGCGAGATCGGTGAACTGCGGGAAAATCACGGACGACTGATAGCTTACCTCGCCGCGCGCCGTCAGCTTGCCCGCCGAACCGATTGGCGCACTGTATTGCGCGCCGGCGGTGAAACTCCATTTCGGCGTGAGCGGCATCGGCAGCCCATCAAGCTGTGTCAGCGTGACGGGGGAGACGAAGTTCTTGAGTTCGGATTCGATCCACGCTCCGTTGAAATCGAACGTCAGCCCCTCGGCCGGATGCACGGCCGCCGAAAGCTCCGCGCCATAAATCTCCGCCTTGGCCGCATTCGTGATGCGCGAGATGATACCGGTATCGGTGAACAGAACCGTGCGAAGCTGCAGGTCGGTGTAGTCGTAGTAGAAGCCCGCGAAGCTGATCTCGGCGAGGCCGCCCGCGATGCGATTCTTCGTGCCGATCTCGTAAGCCCAGATCTTTTCGGGCTTGTAGGTGTTCGCGGTGGTGGAAAGGCTGGCACCACCGCTCTTGAATCCGCGCGTGATGCTCGCATAGATTTTCCCACCGTCATACGGCCTGTGCTCGAACACGATTTTCGGCGTGAACGCATCATCCTTCACGGATGACGAGCGGAGGATCGGGTCCGGAAAGAAGAGAGGCGCAGCGAAGGCGCTTTCGCCTGTCTGCTTCTCTTCGGTGTAACGCGCGCCGACCAGAACCGAGCTGCGCGTACCAAGCGCGACCGTCGCTTCACCGAAAATGGCGGCGCTGCGCGATTTGAAGACCTGGGTTTGATCCGTGTAGACGAACCCTGTCGGATCCGGATAGTCTGCATCGGTCTCGATCGCGGAACTTCTGTTCTTCTCCTTCGAATAATAGAGGCCCGTGGTCCAGCTGACGCTATCGGCATTGCCGCCGGAAAGCTGGAATTCCTGCGAGAAGAATTTCGAACGCGAATCCGTATCGGAGTACGCAATGAATCCCCCAGAGCCATCGACGTCCACGCGCGCCGTCGACTTGTAATCGATGTACCCAGTCAGCGATTTCAGCGTCACGCCGCCGAGATCGAGGCTGAGCGTTCCCGAGAGCAGCAGACCTTCCTGATCGGATTCTGGCGGCGTATCGACATTGATACGCCGGGCGCTTTCGCGCTGTTCGGACGGGAGGCTCGCGTAGACGGGGGAGTCTGGATTGTTGCTGTTACCGAAGCTGACCGTGCCTTCATCGTCGACATACTGAGCCGTGAAGGAGGCCGACAACGTTTCGCTGAGATCGTAATCGCCCTTGACGCGGATCGCGCGGTAATTGCGATCGTCGACCTCATCGCCGCTCGCATTCAGGTTCTTCGTATAGCCATCGTCGTTGGCAAAAGCGGCGCTGATGCGAATACCGCCACGATCATCGAACGGCACAGAAACTCCCGCCTGCGCGGTGAGAAGGTCGCGGCTGCCATAGCCCACGTAGCCATCCGCCGCGAGTTCAGGCCCCGGCCCTTCCGTCACGATGTTGATGGCGCCGCCAGTCGCGTTTCGCCCATAAAGCGTGCCTTCTGGCCCCTTCAGCACTTCAACGCGCCCGATATCGAACATCTCGGTGAGTGCGAAGCGGGGACGCGGAATATAGATTCCATCGATATGAACGGCGACGGAGGGGCTGCCACTGCTGATGTTGGTACCGACGCCGCGCAGCGAAACGCGTGTGCCGCCGCCGCCCTGCGCAATCTTGAGGCCCGGCGTCTGGAACTGAAGATCGACGAGCGAGGTCACGCCGGTCGCGGCGAGCGCGTCTCCGGAAAAGACATTGATGGAAGCAGGTACGTCAATCGCCCGTTCCTCGCGTTTGCGCGCCGTGACGATGATCTCGCCGGACAGAACGTCGTCCGACGCGCTCTCCCGCACGTCCTGTGCAAACACGGTCTGCGGCATCACTGTTGTCGCCAGCAGGGCAACACAAAGAAAAGCTCTGTTGGTCATCCGGAAATTCCCCCTTGTTCGGTTTTGCGTTCGGCTTTGCCCGCTGTATTTCCGGAAATCCTACGGAAGCGCAGAAGCGCATTCCATGTCGTAAACATGCTATGCGGCAGCGACGGCCATAGGTGTTTTATGACAAGCCCGAAGGCTCACTCGTCTCCGAAGAGCGCGATCTCGGGCGTTTTGCCGGCGCGCAGGACCCCTCGCATCATCCCGTTAGTATTAAAGGACAAGGCGGGTGTACCGTCCGGGGCCACGACAATGACACCGCCCGTTCCGCCGAGCGCGGCTGTTTCAGCCTGCACAGCATCGGCCGCAACCTTCGGCCCTTCCCCAAGATAGCGCATACGATCGCAAATCGAATGGGCGGCGGCGCTGCGAATGTAATACTCCCCCATCCCGGTCGCGGAAACCGCGCAGGCGCGATCGTCCGCGTAGGTGCCGGCGCCGATGATCGGAGAATCGCCGACCCGCCCGGAGGGCTTGCCCATGCGGCCTCCCGTAGATGTCGCTGCCGCGAGATGCCCGCGTTGATCACGTGCCACGGCGCCGACCGTGCCATATTTGCGCATACCGTCCAAAGCGGCCGTCGCCCCGGATGCCTTCTGGTGTTTGCGCAGCCAGTCCTTTTCCTCTTCGGTGATGAAGTAACTCGGATCGACCTGTTCAAGCCCGAACCGTCGCGCCTGCGCGTCCGCACCGGGACCCGCGAACATCACCTGCTTGCCATGAGCCATGATGGTGCGCGCCAGGCTCACGGGGTTGCGCGTGGTGGTAACAACCGTGACCGCACCGGCGCGGCGCGTTTCCCCGTCCATGATCGACGCATCGAGTTCGGCTGTGCCGTTTTCCGTAAGAACTGCACCTCGGCCCGCGTTGAAATTGGGATCATCCTCCAAAATTCGCACCGCCGCCTCGACAGCCTCCACGGCCGTGCCGCCCCGTTCCAGCACGTCGCCGCCAGCGGCGAGCGCCCGCTGCAGCCCAGCGCGCAGCAACGCATCCTTCTCGGCGGAGATCTGATCGCGGGTGATGTCGCCTGCACCACCGTGGATGACAAGCGTCCACGCCGCCTCATCCGCGGCACCGGGAGACGCAATGAAAAGAGCGAGAGCGGCTGCGAACGTTCCGATCTTCATGCTTAACCCCTTCATGCCAAGCTCCTTCAGGCCGGTCATCAATGCGACGATGTTTCGGCGGCAGTCTTCAGCCGTGCGAGCGCTTCATCGATCTTGGAAACCGTCTGCGTCGAATAGTCGGTGCGAATGGCATCGATCTCCGCCGGTGCTTTGCGGCCCGATACATCTTCATACCAATACATCTCGAAATCGAGACGCGTGCCTTTGCCCTCGGCGCGGATGCGATGATCGACGAACGCGTATGTTCGCCCGGTTTCCGGATCGGCCATACGCAGGACGAGGCGGCGCCCGGGTTCGGCGAGCAGGATTTCCTCAAGCCGGGAAACAACGCCCTCACCCGCCTTCACGGAATGCATGTAGAGCCCGCCCGCCGCGTCCGGCTTGCCGCGCAGCATCTTCTGCTCTGTCATCGCCGGCATCCAGCGGCGCCTATCGACAAGCACATCCCAGACTGCGCGCGGAGACGCGGCGATGGAAACGCCCGTGCTGCTGAGCGCCGCGACATGGGAGGTCGTCGCGCCAGTCGCCTTCTCGTCCGCGATGAAGCGGTCGACACGCTGCGCAATGATGTTGAGCGGAACAGCACCTCCAGTCAGCACCGCCTTATGGAACCGGCGCACGTCGAAATCCTTGTCAAGCGCCGCCTCCGCCCGTTTCCTGCCCTCGCGGAACGTATCGTAGCCGAGATAGTAGCCCAGTGCCTGACACGGAATATCTGTCGAATAACGAAGAGTTTCCGTTGCGATCTGCTCCGGCCCTTCGAACGTGTTCGCAGCCATGAACGCACGCGCTTTTTCCAGCGGCCAATCCATCGTGTTGAGGCCCGTATCGACGACCAGGCGCGAGGCGAGAAACGACTGCATGACGAGATGGCCGAACCGGTCATACGGCGCATAAAGCCCGGCATCCTCGACGAGCCACGCCGCATATTCCGCCCAGCCTTCCACGTATGGCCCTGCCCCGAGATAGGACTGGACCGGATGCAGCTGCCGACTTTCGCGGGCGAGTGCGATCTGCAGATGATGCCCCGGCATGAGTTCGTGGGCGATCAGGTGATGCGCCCCGATCATCGTGCGCGTTTCAAGACCGGACCCATTGAACCGGTATTGGCCCATGGGGAACGACGGCGATGGCGGCTGATAGACGCCGTAGGTCATGCCCGGCTCATCCGCGGGGTCGAGGCGCTTCACGCCATAAGGCGCCGAGGGCAATTCCGAGAAAAGGCCGGGCAGAAGCAGTGCGATCGTCGCCATGGAGGCTTCGTAACGCGCCACGACCTCGTCCGCAGTCTTTGCAAACCCGCGCGGGTCCGTGCGCATTGCGCGGTCGAACGCGGCGGCGTCGCCCGTGAAACCCGTTTGCGTACGAATTTCAGCCTTTCGCGCATTGATCTCCCCGAGCGCCTTGAGGCCGATCGCGTGGATCTTGTCCGGCGTGAGATCAAGCCCGGTTCCCGCCGCAACGCAGCGCCGATAGCGGTCAAGTCCGCCGCGATACTGGCTGATGCCAACGGCCGTGGGCGCGGCCTTCAGATAGCGATCGTCCAGCACAGCGCGAAGACGATCGAAGGCCGGGAGCAGACGTGTCTCCACCCGTGCCTCGACATCGGCAACGAAGCGGGCCGAAACAGCCGCTGAGAGAGCGGCGAGGCGATCTGGGCCAACGGTCGCGCGTGCAACAGCAGCCGTTCGCGCGCCCTCAAGCGTTTTGAGCGCGCCGGGGAGCGCGGACTTTGGCAGCAGGTTGCCGCGCCGCTGCTGCGCTTTCGTCCGCTCCGCAATGGCATCGACCATCGCCGTGTAGCTATCGATAAGCGCGAGATAGTGCGCCCGCTCCGCATCGGTTTTCACCGCCGCGCTCGCCAGCGCCGCAGCGGCAGCCTGATGCAGGTCGCCGCCGCGATACGGCGTCACCAGAAAATCGAACCAATAGTCCTCGGCGGCGCTCGAACGCGCGCGAAGGTCCTGAAGCAGCGCGAGGCGCAGCTCCGCCTCGGCGGATGAAAGGCCAGCCGTTTCAACAGCCTCGAGCTCACCTGCAAGCGCGGTGGCGCGCGCGGCGTACGCGGTTTCGTCAGCGAACGAGACCCTGCCGATTCGCGTGACGGGAAGCCCCTGCGAAAGGCGCACCTCGACATCCTCCGCAGTGCGCCAGGCGAGAACGGCATCCGCCGCGCGGCGCAGCTGGAGAGAAGATTGAGACTGCGTTTCCGCAGCGGACGGAAAGGCGGCCCCAAGCGCCGCGATGAGGACGATGAAGCGTTGCATGCGCGGCACTCTATCCAGCATCGCCACATCGCCAATAGCATGAATGACACAGGCCGAATGACAAACGGCGGACCTATGCCATTCATGCTAGCGAAATCGCAGCCGCCACGCGTTAGGATCGACGGGAAAGCGAGGTGACATGGAGCACAAGGCGACAATTTCGGTTCTGGCGGTCGTGATGGCGCTTGCCACGACCAGTCCTGTTTCAGCGGCAGATAAGACACCCCTGCAAACGACAGGGGCGCTCGTACCCGATTGCGCCGTCCAGCCGCGCTGGAGCCCTGGCGGCGGCATCGTCTATGCGCGCAGCGGAGAATGGCACCTCTTCGATCCCGAGAAGGGGACGACGGCACCCGCGGCAGCCCCCGCACCCACCGCGCCGTCGCGAACATTCAAACGCGAATTCTGGTTCGCAGGCCCGCTCGATGTCGACGAACTCGCAGCACCGGATGGATCGGCCTTCGCGTCCGTGCACGACTTCAACGTCCGTGTGCGAGCGGCGTCGGGCGGCCCCGCGCGAACGCTGACGACAGACGGCATTGGAGACGTCTCGTGGGATATCGGCCCCTTCGCCGCCGAGGGCTGGTCGCCAGACGGCAGCCTGCTCTTCGCGCTCCGCTACGACCGCTCCAATGTCTTCAAGGCCCCGCAGGTCCGCTATCCCGGCCAGAACGAGGAACTCGTAATGGTTCGCCAGCAGAAGGCGGGCCAGCCGCTCGACCGCGCCCAGCCGTTTCTGCTGCCGGTCGCAGGCGGAGAGCCGCTGCGCCTCGATGTCGGTGATACCAACGACCGCTATTTCGTGCCGCTCGGCTGGACCACGGACAGTACGGAACTTCTCTTCGCCGCGATCAACCGCACGTTCAACCGTATCGAGGTGCTCGCGGCTGGCCGAACAGGCCATGTGCGCACCGTGATGACGGAAACCGGCCAGAGCTTCGTGCGGATGCAGCACGAGGTGCTGTTCCCGATGAGCTACGGTTTCACGATGCTGCCGGACGGCTTCCTGTGGGAATCCGAGCGGGACGGTTGGAACCAGCTTTATCACTACGATCTCAATGGGCGGCTCGTCCGAAAACTGACAAGCAGCGCCTTCCCGGTGGACGAAGTGGCTCGTTTCGATGCCCGCAGCCGAACCGTCTACTTCACGGGCTCGCGCGATCCAGAACGCCCCTACGACCGTCACCTCTATTCTGTCTCACTGGACGGTGGCACCGTCCGCCAGTTGACTGACGGCAAGGGCCGACACGATATTCGCTTCTCTGCAGACGGCGCGCTCTTCATCGACAGCTATTCGACCGTAAACACGCCGCCCCGCCACCTCGTGCGCGATACAGATGGGCGTATCGTTGGTACGATCCTGGAAGCGGACACCACGCAACTCTCCGCAACCGGCAGGCCGTTGCCGGAGGAACTCCGGCTCAAGGCTGCGGACGGCAAAACCGATCTCTACGGCGTCCTCTACAAACCTGATGGTTTCGACCCCGGCAAGCGCTACCCGCTTGTCGAATATGTCTATGGCGGGCCGCAGCTGCGGCTGACTCCGGACCGCTTCTGCCCTGCGCCCGGCTGGTCCTCGTTCCCGCAGGCGCTGGCGCAACGCGGCTATCTCGTTCTCATCCTCGATGCGCGCGGCACACCCGGACGTTCGAAGCGCTTCCACGATGCCGTGATGGGCAACTGGGGCGGGCATGTGGTTGCGGACCACCGCGCCGCGCTGCTCCAGCTCGCGGGCGAGCGGCCCTATATCGATCTTGCTCGCACCGGCGTGATGGGCCGCTCATGGGGCGGCCACTTCGCACTGCGGCTGCTCGCCGAAGCGCCCGATGTCTACAAGGCCGCAGTTTCGATCGTCCCCAGTTTCGATGCGCGCGCCGGCATTCTCTACGAGCCCTACCTAGGCCTGCCCGCAACGAATCCCGCCGTATATGACGAGGCGACCATCTTCCGGCTGGCGCCGAAGGTGAATGGCCCCCTGCTCCTCGTAGGGACCACGCTCGACACCTCAACCCTTGTCGACGTGATGAAGATGACGGACGCGCTGATCGATGCCGACAAGAAATTCGATCTGCTGATCTTCCCGGAGCAGGAGCACCAGATCCTCGGGCACGACCTCGACTATCTGCAGAACCGGATCGAGGATTTCTTTGCAAGTGCGCTGCGCCCCGAATAGCTATTCCGCCTGCGTGGCGATCCAGCGATCCATCTTGGCTTCAAGCACGGCGAGCGAGATCCGGCCGGACGACAGCACCTCGTTGTGGAACCGGCGCAGATCGAAGCGCGTCCCAAGCGCCTTTTCGGCCTTGTCGCGCAGCCGGCGGATCGTGATCTGGCCGACCTTGTAGGAAAGCGCCTGCGCGGGCATGGCGATGTAACGGTCAACCTCGAATTCGACTTCGTTCCGGCTCATCGCGGAGTGCGCTAGCATATAGGCGATCGCCTGCTCTCGCGACCAGCCCTTCGCATGGATGCCCGTGTCCACCACCAGCCGCATCGCGCGCAGCATTTCGTCCGCAAGGTGACCGAAATGCTGATAGGGATCGGTGTAGAACCCCAGTTCCGGACCAAGGCTTTCGGCGTAGAGCGCCCAGCCCTCGCTGAACGCGCTCGGCCCTTCGAAGCGCTGAAAGTTCGGGAGCGCAGCATTCTCCATCGCGAGGCTTGCCTGAAAATGATGCCCCGGCACCGCCTCGTGCAGGTAGAGCGTTTCGTAGACCCATGTGAAGCGCGTCGGCAAGGCATGGGTGTTGAAATAGAAGATGCCGGACCGCGATCCATCCGGCGATCCGCGCGCATATTCTCCGAACGCGGACGTGGCTGCCCGGTAGGCAGGCGTCGGCTGCAGATCGAGCGGGGTTTTCGGCAGAACGGAAAAGGCACGCTCCACGACACCCGTCATGCGGACATCGATCGCGCGAAACGCCTCGTGCATTTCCTCGGCCGAGGCAGGCTGAAAGCGGGGTTCGCGCGTCAGAAACGCTGAGAATTCGGCAAGATTCCCGGAAAAGCCGGTTCCACGCTTCGCCTCCTCCATCGCTGCTGAAATGCGCGCGACCTCGGAGATGCCGAGCCGGTGCGCATCTTCGGGACTGATGGTGGTCGTCGTCTGCCGGTGAATGAGATGGCGATAGAGCGCGTCTCCGCCCGGCAGCGCACCGAGTCCGATGCTTTCCCGTGCGCGCGGCAGATATTCGCTCTTCAACACATCCCGCACCTGCCGGTGCGCAGGTATCAGCCGATCGCGAAGGAACGCCTGATACGCGCCTTCCAGTCGGCGGCGATCGGCATCCGGGACAGCGGCGGGAAACGATAGCAAGGGCTTGTAGAAGGACGACGCCTTGGGATCGTCCACCACCTCGGCGTCGAATTGCTTCAGAGCAGTCTCCGCAACACGCTTTGGCTGTGTCAGATCCCGCCGCAACCCCTCGCGCAAGCGCTGCACCATGCGATCGAGATAGAGCGCATACTCGTCGAGGCGACGGAGGTTGTCCTCATAATCCTGAACGGCCGCAAAAGGCGCAGCGCCCGCGCCGGAACTGAGTTGCGGCATGATGACCTGCCAGCCGAAGAAATGATCCAGCGGCTGGACGTCCGTGATGTGCCGGATGGCCGGCATCGCCCCCTCAAGCGCCAGCGCCTTGTTCCACGCGAACATGTCGTAGGACACCTGCCGCACGGGATCGAGCGTCGCGCGGTCGATCTGTTTCAGTGCCGCCGCTTCCGCCTCAGCGGCCGATCGCTCTGAATCGAGCCAGGCGTCGCTGATCATGTCGCCGAAATGTGGTGTACGGTCCGCGCTGTTCCGACGCAGGCGTTGGATGGGATTGCGCGTCAGATAGGCGGCATCGCTCTCCCGGAACAGCAAGTCCAGGTTTTCGGACCCCAGCTTAGCGCAATTCGTGACCTTTGCCTCAGCGGCAACGTGCGCTGTAAAAAAAACCAGAATACAACTCATAACCATGCGGAAAAGCATACGTCGCGCCCCTGGATGCATGACGAACTTCTCTCAAGGCTGAGCACCGGACAACAATATCAAATTCTTGATAGGCCCGTTCGATGTGCCGAGGAGAGAAGCACAAGCCTTGGTCCGGGCCAGGCAGACACTTGGCGAACCAAAATGGACGTCCATAGACGGCTTCTGGTACCCCCGGTCGGACTCGATGTCCGAACCCATCAATTTGATTTTAAACGATAATAATTAAGCTTTTTCAAGCGATACCATGACCGATACCAAGGGACTTTTTCACGGAATGGTTCGAGTCTTAAAGCGGTTCTGTAGGGACTGCGCTTAGTACCGATTCGTCGTCAAATTTGCTGCGAACTGGAGACCGCCCTTGTTAACGTTGCGGGTCGGCCGCCTCAGTCTCCATGGTGGGCAGGCTGAAAATTGCCTGATGCCTACGTATCTATCCCGACTGGCTCCCTCCCCGCATCGCCGCCCCTGCTAACTCCCAACCAGAGCAAGCGCCTGCTCGCGCATGAGTTCGGCACGCCGTCGCAGGAACGCTTGCACCTCGCCAGCGCGCAAGTGCGCCACCGCGAGGTCGTCAATGAGCTGAGAGGCCAACACTTCGCCTTTTCCCGCTTGCGCAAGGCGCAGGATATGCTCTTGCCAGTCAGACGGCCCGGGGACCTCGCGCTCAAGCACATTGGTCAAGATGATATTTGGGAAGATGCGTGAGGAAGGTCCAAGGTCGATGCCGCTCGCGCGGAGCGCTTCAGCCGAGAAGATTGTTTGGAACGAGTCGAGATCGGCTACCGACATGTAGAGCGACGCTGGAACGACCTCGCCCGTAAGGAGGCTGCGTCCCTCGCGCACGGCGAACATGGCGCCAAAGGCGCCGGAGAGTGCCTTACCCTTGATAAGCCTGCGCTCGAAGAAATCAGCGACTGATAGGCGCAGACGCGGCTCAAGGCCTCGGATTTGCCCGGCTATGAGTGCGCGCCAACCTTCGACCGCGCGAACGACATAGTGATCAGGCTTACCACGCAAGCTCTCATTGAAACCCGCAGCCCAAAACCAGCGCTCGAGCAAATCTAGCTCCGGCCCGCTTGCCTCTGCCATGCCGACTGCCTTGAACAGCACGAGCAATTGCCCCTCATAAGGCACATAGGCGCTGCTCTCGATGCGCAGCCGCTCGCGCAGAAAGGCGGCGACCTCTTCAAGCCGTTGCGGGAACTGCGCAAAGGCTTGCGAAAGCTCGCCGGGAGTCCGTGCACGCAGCGTCAGTAACTCTTCGCGAGATGGCTGGACGCCTAGCATGAGCCCAACGCACTTTATGATGGTCTCGTCTGACACCTCAAGGCCGTCCTCGCCCAACGCCTCTTGGGCTGTATCTAGCGCGCGATTGAGGTCAAACGCCTGATTCCAAGTGATCGCGCGCATGAAGTCGACGGTGTCGAGCCGCGTCCCGGTCGAGTTGATGCGCTCAAAAATCCCAACAATGCGGTCGATGTCATGGCCAGCGATGCGCACCACTGGGATCATATAATCCTGGAACGCTCCCTGAGTGGCGAGAAGTTCCTCGAGAAGCTTGTCACCATCGGGCAGCTCGGCGAGCCGCGCCTGGTGTTCGAGCATCCGCCGCGGCGAGATCAGCGCTGCCAGCGGAATTGCAGCCTCGGCCTGTTGGGGCGTGAGATCAGCTGCATGATAGAAATTCTGCCGCCGCAGGTCATAAAGGACATTGAAGACCTCGTCGTCGCCAAGCTTGAAGTGGAATGTACCATAGAGCGTCGAAAGGCGCTGCATACCATCGAGGATATAGCTGGTGGGATATGACTCTGTGACGAGCGGAAAAGCTGAGACCTGGCTCGAGGCGATCTCGAGCATTTTTTGTTCAACGTGCCACAAGAGAATGCTGCCGACCGGATAATGCTCACGCACGCTTGCGAGAAGTTCAATCACTTGTCGCTCGCGCCAGATGAAATCGCGCTGGAAGGCCGGAATGCGAAGCTCGCCAGCTGCAATTTGACGGAAGATCGTGAAGAGATGGACCACGAAGGGTTGGGGGGCGCTGATCATTAGCTTGTTCTTTCATCCTCGTCGTCCAGCGCTTCAGCTGGCTCGCCGCTGTCGTCCGTGGCATCCTCGTCAGCAGCTTCTTCACCAGCGGCTTTCTCGCCATCGGACTCAGGTGGCAGCGGCGCGATGTCCGCGTCCAGCCCACCTTGGGCGACATCCTCGTTGTCGGTCGCGCCCGGGGCAGAGCGACCCGCGTCCGCTTTCCCAGCTTCTTTCTCGCCTTCAGCAAACGGCGGCTCGAGGCCTAGCACCTCGTCACGAAAGGTCTGGATAATCCCTTCAAGAAGATGAAGCGTGTGGCCAAGATAGGCTGAGCGGAACTGCTGGGTGCGAGGATTCCAGCGCCATTCTGTGCTCGAGCGGTCAGACACCGAAGTCCGGTTGGTTTCATATAAGCCATGGGTCAGCGCGGTTATACTCTCAGCGAGTTGAGTGGTGACCTGCAGCTCAAGCCATATATCGCGCGCCTCGACCGCATCACCGACCGCCATGTCAACCGGTGTGCGGATGTAGCAGTGCCAGGCGTGATAGCCCGTCTCGCTGTGCATAGGGTAAGAACGATAGCCAAACTCACGGCGCTCGCAGAAGTGTTCGATCCCCTCGGCGACGAACCTAGGCCCGTCCATATATTTGCATACCAACCGTGTGCGAATGAGGTCGTTCATCTTAGGATGGCTGTAAAGCGTGGCATATTCGACTAACCCGTCACGCGGCGCTGCTGGATAGTTGCGATTTTGAAGACAATTGATGCGATAGACCTTGGTCAGCATGCTCGCATAGGGCTTGACCAATAGCTGCAGATCGGTTGGCTTAGCCGGATAGTAAAGAAGCTCCGGCCGTCCGCCCGCATAATCGCTGGCGAGCTCGACCAGAAAGGCGGTGAGTTCGCCCATCAGTCCGTCAAGCTGCAGGTAGTTTCGCGCGCCTGACAGATTGAAATCGTAAATGCGCTTGCCGCGCTCAAGCGGGTCGGGAAAGCCTAGTGCTGCCCCGTGGCTCGCAAAATATTCCGTTTCGCTTGGCTTACAAGCCGACCGACGAGGACGAACGCTACTGTGCCCCGCCGCGGCGGCGGTGCCCGGCGCTTCCTCCTCGCCGCTCATCGCCTGAGCGCTCGCATCAAGCCTAGTCGACGCGCGCGCTCAGCGCATGCGAGCGACCGCATTCTTGCTCTTGCGCCCGGCCTCATGCCACCCGATAATTCACGAAATAATACCAAGCTGCCCCGATCCCGCCTCATGGCATGGCACGATGCGAGATTCGCGTAGTCGACGCAACATCGATCTTCCCCCATTCCGCGCGAATGCATGCATGTTGCCAAAGCTAGGCAGGAACTGACGTGCTTGCAGCTTCCAGCCAAAAATCAGCCACGCAGATCTTGGAGCTTGCGCTGCCCTAGGCCGTGTTGACAAAAGACTTAAGCCATAGGCGTGCTGCGGCGAGGTTGAGGAAGCTCTCGAACGACAAGATTGTCTTGTCGTAGCGGGTAACGATGCGGCGCTGTTGCTTCAGTTTGCTGAACATCCGCTCGATGCGGTTGCGGTCCCTGTAGCGCCGATAGTCCGGGTGGACTGGGGTCTTGCGGTTCGATCGAGGTGGGATGATCGGCAGAATACCGGGCATGAGCAGGTTTTCGCGGAACCGGTCGCCATCGTAGCCCTTGTCGGCCAGCAACGCCTTTGGCTTGGGCAACGGCAGGGCCATCAGGTCATCGACGGCAGCGTAGTCCGAAGCCTCGCCGCCGGTCAGGATGAACCCGATAGGCAGTCCTTGATTGTCGCAGCGGGCATGGACTTTGCTCGTAAAGCCGCCGAGTGATCGACCAAAAGCCTGCGCACAAGCCCCCCTTTTCCGCCCACTGCCGCGACATGGCCGCGAACCGTGGTGCTGTCGATCATGTGCTGCCAGTCGTCTGTCAGGCCGAGATCAACCAGCGTCTGCAGCAGGGCATCCCAGACACCCTGTTCGGCCCAGCGTCGGAACCGCACATAGACGGAGTTCCACTTGCCGTAGCGCTCGTGCATGTCGCGCCAGGGGCAGCCAACCCGCAATACATGAAGCATGCCGTTGAGAAAGCGCCGATTATCGCCAGCAGGCCGGGACCAGCGCCCCCGCTCAGATGGCAGCAGCGGGCCGATCAGTTCCCACTCCGCATCCGACAAGTCCCCACGGCCCATGACTGCTCCCCCAAAAGCAACCTTGAATCAGAAATGGACCAGTTTGGGAATCCCGGACAGCAACACCGCTCATGCGGGTCTCGACCTCGTGCAAGGCAAGCCCCAGCCGCAGCGCGATGCGGTCATGCGAAAGCCCCTCCCAGGCCAGCTCCAGCACCTGCCGGGATACGGGATCGAGCGCCAAGAACGCCGTTCGGTAGCGCGCACCCACGCCCGCGATCCGGCTGATTGCCTTCACCATATGACGCTCGACACGCCATTCGCTGATGCCCATTTCTCGCGCGATCTCGGCATAGCGCTTACCCTCTACGCGGTGCGCCATGAACACGACGAGCGTTGTCTCCGGCAGACCTTCAAGCACCCGCCGCATAACAGAAAGCCGGTCCATCTCCTGCGGCACGGTGGCTCCATTGATACGCTGCTGCATCCCTCTTCTCCCTCTCCAACAGCCGCACCCGGCGGAAGAGCGGGGTGGGCGGCGGAGCGCCGACAGGTCCGGCCTAAAGGGCCGGGCCTGCACCCGAAGGGCTGGAACGCACGTGGAAGACCCGCGTCAGCGGGTTGCAGGACCGGCACGGCCGGGCCAAAGGCAAAGCGACCCGCACACACCGCGCGGGAGCCGGATTAAACAGCTTCCAGACCGCCGAAGGCGGGATGGCGCTATGCAGGCGTGCGAACTTTATGACGGCTTCCCGGCCAAAGATGTTCGTAGAATAGGTATCTGCCGCAGGCGCTACGACATCGAGATGTTAGTGGCGGGTGGTCGCACGAGCGAATAAGAAGGCGCCATGATCGAAAATGAAATCAAGAGACTCGTTGAGGAGCATTATGCCGATGCTGAAGCGGAAGTTCTGCTTCTTTCAAATCTCGGCGTGCGGCTAACCAAGGAAGGTCTTTGGCCGCCGGCGAATGACAAACGGACGCTTTTGGAGGCGGCGGAAGCAACAGCAGACATCACGGTGGTTCGGGACGAAACCGCGAAATCGTTCATTGCGATTGTTCGGGCGGGCGACGAACAGCGGGCCGTCAGGGCGATTGCCAACCGTCAGAAGCGCCATTTTCTGCGCGGTTTGCCGCGCGCCCTGCTCCTCGCCTTCACTTTGGACATGGCGGAGGGCCAGGTCATGGCCGTGCGTCTTGGCCCGAAGATCAGCTATGTCGGCGGCCCCGCAGCAGAAGAGGGATCGATTGTCGTCGACCAGGATCTTCGCATAGTCGGCCTCGACGCGATGGACGTGACGGCGCTCTCTGAGGCCGACGTCGAGCGGCTCGATACGAATATTAAGGCCTGGTGCGAGCGTCACGAGGTCGACCCCTCCAGCCTCGTCCGCGTTCACGGCAAATCGGCGGCCGCAAAAGCGCCGACAGCGGCGCCTGCTCGATCGAGCGCCCTCGAACGGCTCTATGCCGCTCAGGAGCCCGACGTGGCGAAACGCCTAAGCGTGCCGATCGATATCGCGCTTACCCTGAGCCGCATGCCCTGATGTCGACGGGGTCACGGCGCCGACGGGTTGTGCAACCGCGCGGCCCCCAACCGATGTATGTGGTGGCCGGCTTGCCAAAGTCGATCCACAAGGAGGCTGTTGACACATTGCAGGCACGGTTGCCGCTCGCGATCGTCAAAGGGATACCGTCGCCGAGCCAGGACGGCGCGCTCTACTCACCTGCCCTCGTCAATAGCCTGGTGCGATCGGTCGGAGAGTTCGCGGTGCGCCGACGCACGAGGGGCAATGCTCAGCCGACACCAGGTTCGATTACCCTGCTCTTCGTCCCCGCGCCCGATCAGGAGCGGTTGCTTCGGCGGTTCGATTTCGCGCTCATGTCCGCTCCGTTGCCGACGCTCGTCGCTCGAGATGGGCGCTATCAACAGCTGCGGCATGATCGCGACGCTGCGGTCGCCGCGCTGGTTGAGGCGGTGAGGGCTTCCGGAGAGGCGCGCACAAATCTGAATCATGTGGCGCGGCGGTTGGGATATCGCTCGGACAATGAGGCGCTGTTGCTTCCGCCGCGCAACTTCATGACCCAGGATGGCGATCTCGTGCCGGCATTTCTGGATCTTCGGCAAGGGAATCGCCTTTGGACGGATCGCCTCGAGGAACTGGGGCCGACCGCGCTGACCCATGATGACGTCCCGGCGCGCATTCAGCATCAGCAAACCCGGCGCGTGTTCGTCGACAGCCGCGCGGTCGGCTTCTTCATTGCCCATCCCGCAGCCTATGACGGCGCGGCGCGGGAGGTCGAAGACGACGAAGACGTAGATCAACTCCTCGACACATTGCGTTCGCTTTACCGTTTCGGCGGTGCGCTCGAACCCGGCCTTCATCACGACGCGCAGCGGAGCGACAGCTCCGCGTTGGGTGGGGCGATCTTCGAGTGCTGCGAGAAGGGGCGGATCAGCGCCAACGCGCCATACGCCAACGTCTATCCGAACGATTTTGTCAGGGTCGCGAACTACACGGCGGTGGAATAGATAATCCGCCGACACTCTCAAGCGAGTGTACGGCGATTATCTAACAAACACCCTATCGCTCATCAGCCGGTCGAAAGGCTTGGAAGCCTATCGTTCCACTCAGGTCGCAACCGGAGCGGAAGGTCCGTAGGGACCAGCGGATCTTGAAGCCGTAGCTCCAGCGCTTTTTCCTAACTGCCGTTAGAATCCACGCGATGCCCATAGGGGCATTAGATGGCGCCTACATGGCACCTTTAAAGATAATGTCAATATCGGGCGTATTGCGCGCCCGTGAGAGTGTCTATGATGTGGGGTGCGCCAGCAGGACTTGAACCTGCGACCCCCGCGGCCGTATATCGGCGGTGTCACCCGACCGACTACGTAGCAACCGCGGACTCTATCCGTCTGAGCTACGGCGCAATTCCGTGATCACTCCTCGTCCGCATCCTTGTTGTGGACAAGCTTCAGCCGGCGCGGCGCACCCTTGCGGTCGCGCTTGACCTGCTCGCGCTCGCTCTTGTCCTTCATTTCGTCCAGCTTTTCCTCGGCGAACGGCATCACCGCCGCAATCAGACCGTCGAGATGATAGATGTTGGTCTTGCTGCCGGTCGGCGTGCGCCGCTCTTCGCGGGTGATGTAGTTCGCCCCTTCCATGGCCGCGATGTGCTTCTGGATCGTTCGCGGATGCACGTTCATCGCTTTCGCCATCGTGCCCTTCGACGGGTAGGGCTTACCTTCCGCCTTCCACCACTTGCTCGCCAGATAGAGGATGATGTTCATGTCGAGCGGGGTGAGATCGAGCTGACGCTGGTTCTCGATGATGACGCTCGGAAGCGCGGTCCAACCGGCATCCATGAGCGGCTTCGACCATTTCTTCTCATTGGTCTTCAGGCTTTCGACGGCTTTGGTTTGGGCTTTCACGGGCATGGCGTATCTCGCTTTCACGGACCTATATGTGCCTGACCGTGCCGCAGCGCAAGTTTGACCGGGAGGCACAGACGCCCAGGAGGGGGAGGTTCTTGGGCCTGCCAGTGGGAGCCGCTGGCGGCTCGGTCCGGGAGCCCGACGGGGCCTACAAAGTAGGGATATTGGGTAATCAGGATTCCCGTTCACGCATATTCCGCTATGCGCATAACCCAGTATCCCCAACGGGGAGGCCTAGGCGCCTCCCCATCTCCGAAAAATTTCCAATTCCGAGGTCGTCGGCAACTCAGTAGCCGTTCGCAGCGGAAGGTTCGAGCGGGATCCGGACCAAGAGGTTTGTGGACTTCGTCGCCTCGCCATCATTGGCCAGTCAGACGTCACCTCGCATCTCCATCACTGCGCCCTCGCACCAGGTGGCTATGATCCAATGCGCCTGGAACAGTTGATCGAGATCGACGGCGACGCCGACATAGGGCTTGCCGGCGGGATCAGTGGGATAGCGGAAGCGGTCGGCGAGCGGATCGAAAGACTGCACTTGCGCGATCATCGACCGCACATTGTTGGCCAGATCGTCATCGTCCTCGCAGCCTTCCTCTGCACGAATGTCGAGAAGCTGCTGAAATAGCTTCTCCAGATTGTGGCCGGGACTCCCCCGCATCGATCCCGCAAGCTCGAGGATCGCGGACTTGATCGCCAACTCGACGCTCTGTCGCCACAATGAGAGCAGCGGACGATCGAGCAGCCCGGAGCTGTCGACCCGCGCCAAATCCCACAGGCTCTCGAACCCGCGTTGAAAGCTGTAGGACACGAGATCCCAAGAGCCGGCCATAAGGTCGGTCGACAGATCCCGTACGAATGGGCGCAGCGTAGGCTGCGCCTGAACAATCTCTTCGACGAGGGCCTCGCGGCGCTGGTACGACATCATTACCTATCCAGTTGAAGCTCATCGTTATCAGCTTGCGCGCGATCTGACTAAGGCAGAGCGGGGCCGCTCTGCCAGAATTGTTGTTTGCTGCTAAGTCGCCGCGGACCCACTGGCACGCTCGGCCTCGAGCGATCGTGCTGTCGCCAGTGCTTGCTCGCCATGCCGCGGATGGTCGAGCCAGTCTTCCACCAGTCTGAGGTCGGTCGGGCGGCCGACAGTCGCCATCAATTGAAGAGCGGCATCGACATGATCTTCCTCCAGCGATCGACCAAACTGGAAGCGGGCAAAGGCGGATGCGGCGGTATAGTGCGGGGCCAACACCACTCGAGCAAGCTGGTGGACCATGTCAGGCCAAAGCCTTTCGAACGCGATGTCGGGATGACCACCAAATCCGACATTGCGCGCTTCCCGTCTCAGGCGCTGGACGACATCGAAGGCGTTCGCGGCGCCGCACGCGACGAGCGCATCGGTCGATGGTGTTCCATTGCCGCCGTTGAGGACGTGAATAAGCGGTGCTGCAGCAAACCATGCGCGCATTGTCATATCGGGCGGTGCCGGTTGGGGCGGATCGAGCGGCAGGTCCATTGTCGCTAAAAGCCCGATCGCCTCAGCATAAGCGACGATTGCGAATTGATGCGAGTGTCCTTCGAGAAGGGGTCCAAGTGCCAGACGTTGCAGCTCAGGCTCCGCCTCGGGTGTGGGATCGCGGCGCAGTGCCCGCAAAATATCGTTGATGAACCACGGATCGCCAGGGCGCTCGCGCAAGCCGCGCAGCAGCAGGGCCTGTCGCTTCTCCACTGAAAGCACATCGTAGAACGCTTCCCAGTAGATGTCGGCATAGGGATGGTCATAGGTGCGCGTCACTGCACTGATTGCCAGCCCACAGGCTTCCGGCGACTCCGGCAGGTCGAGCATGTCCTCATATTCCTGCACCGCCGCGTCGACCGAGAAATCATGCTCCAGGCCGCCAACACCTTCCAGCGCATCCAGCACGGTGCTGTTCATGAACGGATTGTCGGAGAGAAAGCTGTCGAGTTCTTCTCGGACCGCCTGCCGATCGGCATTGGTCAGCTCGCTTCCGCGGAACCGGATGATGTCGCAGATCATCAGGCGAAGATGATAGACCTGCGTGCGCCAGACGTGACGCAGCAGTTCGGGAAAACGCGTCGGCATCGGTTCACCGAGGGTACAACGCAACATCGCGACCAGCAGGAAGAGCTGCCCCACGCCAAATGTCTCGAATTCATCGAGGTGGGCTGCGAGCCTCAGCTGTGTGTTTCGCTCTTCACGCTGCGCCCAGCTGTTCGGAATCGCATGGATGAGATTTTGCAGGTGCCGCGGGCCTCCGGCGGTGTGGTGCATTCCGTAAACGGTGCTGTAGGCTGCGGCGCGCCACGCGAGGCGAACATTCGGATGTAACTCCCTCAGACGATCGGCCTCGGCGAGAAGCCTCTCGTCCACTTGCGCAAAGAGCTCGAGCAGGTCTGGTAGCAGTCCCTCGCTCACAGCGGAGGGGATCAGCGTGAGGTATAGACTGTCGAGCGGGGCATCTTCGCCGGCATCCGCGAGGCTAGGGACAAGTGAGGATAGTTCGCGGGCATTTGTCACGCCTTCGGGAAGCGCGAGGTCGATGTCACCATAGCGTTGTCTGAGCTGCGCGATCAGGTCGCGTAGCCGGCTGATCACATAGCTCTTTGCCTTCGCGCCTGCGCGACCGGACAGCGCACTTTCGAGCAGCCGGGAATCCGGAGCGTCCAACAGTAGAGCTTCGATTTCCGCAGTCGTCGCGCAGCCGCCCAGCAGGAATTCGCGCAGTTCGGCGTTCATCGGCTGGCGCGCCGATGAACGGAGCGCACCGGGCGTATCCGCACGGCGCAGGATCGCGTCGGCCGCGAAAAAGTCGCCGATCAGATCGTGGCGAAAGCCGACCCGGCCGGCCTCGCGCCAGAGCAGGCCAGCGGCGTGCGCTTTTTCGAGCGTGGTCACGTCCTGCGGATCGATGACGCGCTCAGCTGCGGCTATCGGCATGGCCGCGACGAACCCGGTCCGCATCGCGGTCGCAAGATTAGCAAGCCCTCCATTGGCCTGCGCTATCCCTGCCGCCTTCAGCCGAGCCCGCGTGAATGCGTGATAGAGCGAAAAGCGGCCATCAAGAGCATGCGTCCCGCCAAGCGTCGATGCCAGAATGGCGGCGTCGTGCGCGGTTGCGACGACCTCGAGCGCTGGCGTTTCCGACGCGGTCAGTACGCGGCCGAGGTGCGCTTCGACAATGCGTTGGGCTTGGTCTCGCTCGGGTTGCGGGAGTTGGACAGTGCCACCCGCAAGGCTCGCCGGGAGCGCGATTATCTCCTGACCGGAAAGCACGATGCGGGCACCATAGTTGATGCGCGCCGCTTGTAATGCCGCGATCAGGTCTGCGCGCCGGTCCGCCGGACATTCGTTGATGGCGTCGACATGAATGATGATCTCGGCGCCGATGCTGGCGGCTGCGCGAAACAGGGCCGGCACTTTCTCGCGGGTGTAGCGTGCCACATCCGTTCGCAGTAGCGGGCCGAGATCGCGATGGAAGTCCCGGCTGCGAATGAAAATAGAAATATTGCCGTGTGCAGCACAGGCGCTGGCAAGCTGCTTGAGGAAACTGGTCTTTCCGCTTCCCGAGGGACCAACAATCTGCATCTGCTCGCCGTTCAAGATCCGCGCGGTTAAACTTTCGGTACTGTCTTCGCTATCGAATAGGGGGTCCACATAGGGATCAAGCGTAGCTCGAGAAAGGTCGGCATGGGCCGCCAGATATTGGGCGATGAGCCGGTCTGCGTCAGAAGGTGGACTAGCGCGAGCGTCTTTCAGCCCCTGCGCCTCGGCAAAGGCGCGCCAGCGCTCCAAGGGCAGCGGATTATTTCTTGGGGTTTGGAGAAGCGCGACCAGATCCGCATATCCCCCGATGGCGGCCTTGAAATCACCCGTGGGTATCGCCGACCCGTTTGGAGCAGCGGGGTAGAGGCAAAGCATGCCCCCTACCGCATCGCGGACGTCCACCCCCTCCACATTGCGAAGGCAGTCGGTCACGGTGAAGCGATTCTCCAAGGCTTGTTGATAGGGGTTGGAACCGTCGAGATCTCGCCGGCTGCCGTCGTCCTGTTCGAGACACCAGGGACCGTTCACGCCTCCATGGACCGGATGAATGTAAGCCTTGATCTCGACAACGATCGCCGTGGCGGCGGTCGCGACGATCAGGTCGATCTGCCGCCGGTTCGGCCCGAGAATGACATTGGCGAGTAAGACGGCGTCGACGCCGGCTGCCTTCAAGTCGCGCTCGAGCCCATGGAGACACGCGATCTCTGCCGAGTTGGTGAGGTTATCACCGCAATAAGTTCGTAACGACACATCCCGCGCTGCCATTCCTCCAAGCTATACGTGGGGGTAGCCCGATCAAGAGTTCATAGCACACATTATAAGTACCCGAGGCGAAAAGGATAGGTTTTCGCCCCTGTTCATTCTGAATGGCTACTTTGAGCCGACACGGGAGGGACGCACTCCTCTAGGCCCTCCCATCGATTTCCACTTCGCTAGGCGGCGTGGACAAATTCATGGCGTGCTGGAATGGTTGAAAAGTCGTAGGAAACGGACATCAGCATGGGCCATGCCAGAACACATTTTGACCAGCTTCGACATAACATTTTGCGGGAAAGGGCAAGTCCCGCTTCTCGCGTGGGATATGGTAGCCCCAACCTCCATCGAAGCCCGTTCTCGTCGTAATGTCGACACCCCAAGTGTGAACAGTCACAAGTTGAGGGTGCAGGCTGGCGATAGTAGCCGGGTATTTCTGCGCGGAGATTGATTGTTCAGCGCGATTTTCTGCGACCGTCAGCGAGAGAGCTTCTGCTCTAATCCCTGCCAGAATCGCCGGGTCGGAAACTGGCCGATCGCAGCCGCTTAGAATTGGCAGCGCCGCCAAAAAAGCAAGAATGAGGGTGCGATTGACCGGGCGACGCATTCCGACAGTAGAGCACATTTCTCCATTGACCGATATGTCGTCGTGTCCTGCCATACGAATTTGTCCACGCGGCCCAGGACAAATAGCGGCAGCACCCGGTGAGCCAACTCGAGCTGCTGAACGATGGTTATCTCAGCGGCAAGCGCCGGACTGAGCTTTCGCTGGGAATGGTAACTATCCCGGAAAGACAATCCGAAAGCTGCTTGACCGGCGCAGCCTGGGTTTACCCCGCCCCGAACTTCGCCCTGATGATCTTCGCGCCGTCGCGGAGCTGGTCGAGATAGTCCGACCAATGCTGCATCATGCGCACGCGCTCCTCCCAGTATTCCCCGCGCGTGTAAGCGCGGCGGACGCCGTTGTTCTCCATGTGGGCCAGCTGGCGCTCTATGGCGTCGGCGTTCCAGATGCTCATTTCGTTGAGCAGTGTTGCCGCCATTGCCCGGAACCCATGCGCCGTCATATCGTCCTGGGCGTAGCCAAGACGCCTCAGCGCCGTGTTGACGGTGTTCTCCGACATCGGGCGGCGTGGCGTGTAAAACGACGGAAACACATACCGGCCATGTCCGGTAAGCGGCTTCAGTTGGTCAAGAAGTGCAAGCACCTGTCGCGAAAGCGGCACCCGGTGCGGCCGGCGCATCTTCATCTTTTCGGCCGGGAGCACCCATAACGCCCTGTCGAAGTCGAATTCCGGCCACTCGGCCTGACGTAGCTCGCCCGGACGCACAAACACGTGCGCGGACATTTCCAACGCGATTTTTGTGATGGTGTGACCGTTATATCCGGCAATGGCCCGCATCAGTCCGCCCGCCTCGGCCGGATCGGTAATGGCGGCGAGGTGTTTGACCTTGGGTGTCACCAACGCGCCGCGCAGGTCCACGGCAACATCCCGGTCGGCTCTGGCCGTGGCGATGGCGTAGCGGAACACGCGGCTGATGATGCTGCGCATCCGTTTAGCGCTCTCGTAATGTTTGGCCGCCTCAATGCGCCGCAGGACCATGAGCACCTCCTGCGCGCCGATTTCGGTGATCGGGCGGTTGGCGAGCGTCGCGTACGCCTTGTCGAGGAGCCAACGGATTTTCGCCAGCGTGAGGCTTGAAAGGCCGTCGCGTTCGTTCTTGAGGTACCATTCTTCGGCAATCGCCCGAAACGTGTTGCTGGCAGCAAGCTCCGCGCGCATCTGCTCCAGCTTCCGCTCCTCGGATGGGTCGAGGCCAGCCGCGAGGGTGCGACGAGCCTCGTCGCGCTTCACGCGCGCTTCGGCGAGGCTGAGCAACGGCCACTCACCAAAGGAGAGTGTCTTCTGCCGCCCCATATAGGCGTAGTTCATGCGCCAGAGCCGGGTGCCGCTCGGCTTTACGAGCAAATAAAGACCGTGCCCGTCGCCGAGCTTGTAGGGTGTGTCACGCGGTTTCGCGTTGCGGATCGCCAGCGCCGAGAGTCGCATGGTACCTCCTTCAGGAGGGCAACTCGATACCACGAAAAATACCATGGTATCGTCGTGGTATCGGGCGAATTTGCCCGATTACGTGCGGACACTATAGCAAAAATAATACAGGAAAACCAGTCACTTGGCGGACGAAAATGGACGTCCACGGACGGTCTCTGGTGCCCCCGGTCGGACTCGAACCGACACTTCTTGCGAAACTCGATTTTGAGTCGAGCGCGTCTACCAATTCCGCCACAGGGGCCCGGGCGGGATGCCACTAGCGGAAAGCGGCGGGCTTGCCAATTGTTCGCTGCGGGTTCAGGTGATCGGCATGACGAAACCCCCTCGCCGCTCCGGTCCGCCGCGCCGTCCATCGAAAGCCGGTGGCCCCGCCCGCCCGCCATCGGACGGCAAACCCCAGCGTCCGCGCCGCCCGGCGGACCACGACCGCGTTTCCGATGGTCCGCGCGCTGCGGAACGCGCTGGCGAGCGCGGTACCGGACGGCCCGTCCGTGAACGCACGCCCATGGAACGCACGCCCATGGAACGCAGCGCTAATGAACGGACGGGAAAGCCCGGCGAGCGTGGGCCGCGCCCAGGCCGCCGTTTCGAGGCCGATGACCGGCCTTCCCGCCGCACGGATGGGCGACCCTCGCGGCGCACGGATGAGCGCCCTACGCGTCGCTCCGAAAGCTCTGCAGCGCCGGCCGCGCATCGTCCGGGTGCGCCGCAGCGCATTGCCAAGCTGCTCGCGCGCGCAGGCGTGGGCTCGCGCCGCGATATCGAACGGATGATTGCGGAAGGGCGCGTTTCGGTGGCGGGCACGGTGCTCACTTCGCCCGCGCTCAACCTCACCTCGCTCGCCGAGGTCACGTTGGACGGAAACCCCGTCGCCGCTGCGAGCGCGACACGCCTCTATTTCTTCCACAAGCCGACCGGCTGCCTGACGACCGCGCGCGATCCCAAGGGCCGCGCCACGATTTACGACCTGCTGCCCAAGGATTTGCCCCGTCTCGTCACCATCGGCCGCCTCGACATGAACACCGAAGGCCTGCTGATGCTCACCAACGACGGTGAGCTAAAACGCGCGATGGAGCTGCCCGCGAACGCGCTGATACGCCGTTATCGCGTGCGCGTGTTCGGCAGCGTGAATGCCCGCTCGCTCGAAGCGCTTGCGGAAGGTGTCACCATCGAAGGCGTGCGCTACGGATCGATCAATGCCGATATCGAGCACAAGTCGGGCGCCTATGCGTGGCTCGTGATCACGATCACCGAAGGCAAGAATCGCGAGGTCCGCAAGGTGCTGGAGCATCTCGGCCTCAAGGTCGCGCGGCTGATCCGCGTCGGCTACGGCCCGTTCGAACTGGGCGAGCTTCCGGTACGCGGCGTTGATCAGGTGCCCGACGATATCGTTTCGCGGTTCCGGAGCCGCCTTCCCGGCAAATGAGGATCATTGCCGGCGCATGGCGCGGCCGCCCGCTCGTCGCGCCCGCGGGCGCCGAAACACGCCCCACGGCAGACCGGGTACGCGAAACCTTGTTTTCGATGCTGACGAGTCGCCTCGGCACGTTCGAGGGCCTGCGCGTCGCCGATCTGTTCGCGGGCACCGGCGCGCTCGGGCTTGAAGCCCTGTCGCGCGGGGCGGCGCACGCGACGTTCATCGAGACAGACCGCGCCGCGCTCGCCGCGCTCAAGACCAATATCACCAAGCTCGGCGCCGCCGATCACACCGACGTGCTGGCGCGAAGCGCGGATGCGCCCGGCACAGCCGTTGCGCCGCACGACCTCGTGCTCCTTGACCCACCCTACGGCAAGGGTCTCGCCGAACGGGCACTGGCGGCATTACGACAGGGCGGCTGGCTCGCCCCCGGCGCATGGATCAGCGTGGAAACCAGCCGCGATGAAACCCTGGCACCGGAAGGCTATGCCGTGAATGCGGTGCGAAACGTCGGCAAGGCCTGCCTCCATTTGCTCCGGCCGCTTTAACCGTCCTACTGCTCCTCGGCCGGCTTCTTCTTCCCGAACAATTTGCCGAGGCCCTTGCCGAGCGCAGTGCCGAGTTCATCCTCCACGCTCTTCTGCGGCGCAGCTTCGGCGGGCGCCTCGCCTTCCGCAATGGCCGGCGCCTGCTGTTTCTTGCCGCCGATAAGCGTGCCGAGATCGAGTTTGTCGCCGCCCACCGCCGCCTTGATGCCAACGAGCGCGATACGCTTGCCGAACCACGTTTGCAGCGGCCCGAGCGAGTATTTCACCTCAGGCACCGGCAACGGCCCCTTGATGGTGGCGGGAATCGCTGGCGCATCCTTGTGGCTGCCGAGGCGGATCGTGGCGACGCTGTCCGCATACCACGCGCCCATGTCGACATAGCCCTTCGCGGTGACGCTGCCGCCGTCCATGTCGCTCGTCACCGTGTCGATATTGAAGCGACCGCCCTTGCCGGTCGCGTCGATGGCGAGCGTGCGGTACTGCGTCTCGCCGCCTTTCAGCGCCGTGCCCGCAAAGCGCGCGAAACTGTCGAGCGAACGCAGATCGTTCAGTTCCTCGTCGAGCGCTTTCAGGTTCACCTTGCGGATCACGCCGTTCGTCGCGGCCAAGCGCACAGGCCCGGCGAGCGAGGACATCAGCGCTTTCTGCGAACGGCCGCGCGCGGTGACACTCGCGGTCATGTCGAACGTGCCGGTCGCAGGTGCGCTCGCCATCGCGGCCTTCAGGAACGGCTCCACCGGCACACCGCTCAGCGCGACCTTCAGCGCCATGCCCTGCGCGTCGCCCGATGTGAGCGTACCGGAGGCTGTGAAGGCGCCACCATAGAGGCCACCCTTCAAGCCTTCGATATTCAGCGTCCCGCCCTTGCTGACGAGCGCGAGCGAAGGCTTCTCGAGCACATAGGCATCGTAGTTCGCCCGCTCTGCCGTGAATGCAATGCGGCCATCGAAATTCCGGATCCAGTCGAACGACAGCGGCTCCGAAGACCAGCGCGCGCCCTTCCCGCTTGCCGCCTCGGCCGCGCCCGTGCCGTCGTCGCCCATCAGCGCGAGCACGGGCACGACGCCCGCTTTCAGCACGGCGTTCACCACCGGCACCGAACCGCCCGTATTGACGGACGCGTCGCCCGAAAGCGTCATGCCGCCGATCTTGCCTGCGATTCCGGTGATCTTCGCAACGTCGCCCGCGCCTGCGATCTGCATCCCGAGATCGAGAGGCCCGAGCTTCGCCCCGCGCGGCTCGTCCTGAAGCCGTGCGAGCACCACGCCCGCTTCCGGCGCCTTCGCCGAAGCCGCAAGCTGATAGGCAACGTCCGGCTCCGTCCGCACCCAGCCGTTGAGGCCGATTTCCGCGCCCGCATAGGTGACCGCGCCGCCGACATCGAGCTTCGACATCGGCCCCTTCACCGTGATGGCGCCCTTCACGCCCTCACCCGCAAGCCCGAGCGCAAGGTCGGCGCGGCGGTCGACCGAGAGCTTGTCAATGCTGCCCTTCGCCGTGATCCCGAAGCCGAGCGCCTCCTGTACCACCGCCTGCGCCAGCGTCACCTTGTCGGCCGCGTAGCTGCCCTTCGCGGTGATGCCGCCATAGCGGCTGCCGCCCATCAGCAGTTCGCCGAGCCGCACATCGAAGTTGACCGTGCGCGCGAAAGCATCGCCCGCTTTGGCGCTCGTCGATGGCTTGGAAACCACGCGATCCCAGTTCAGCCCTTGCAGGCCGAGCGTCACGTCGATCGGCAGCGTTTCTCCCAGCGGGTAGTGAACCTTGCCGGCGACCGATTTGCCATCCAGCGTTCCGCGCAGGTCGCCGAGCGTCACGGCATCGTCGCGGTATTCGATCGTGCCGCCGAGCGTCGCGGGCGGCAGCGACGTGTAGCCGTCCGTCCCGAACGCCGCGAGCGTCTGCGCCGGGCGCGGCAGGCTTGTGCCGAAGCGGCCCCGGAAGCGCGGATCGCCATCCGCTGCATCAAAGATACCGCGCAAAACAGCGCTGCCCCCACCCGCGAGCGCGAGCCTTGTATCGCCGAGCGTCACCACACGGTTCGCGAGCTTCACCGGCGCATTCACCGCGCCAAGCTGCATCGTGTCGTAACGCGCATCGTTCACGCGCACGAGCACATCGGCATCGATCGTCTCGGGAAGCTCGAACGGCTCCTTGTTTTCGTCCTTCTTTTCGCCCGATATCCAGTCCGCCGCGTTCAGCGCATCGATGATCAGCCGGCCACTGATTGCGGTCCGCGCGCCACGCTCCACGTCGAACGCCCCGCCGAATTTCGATCCCGCCACCGTTCCGCTGACATCGGCGATCCGAAGCTGGTCCGCCGTGCCCTCGATCGAGGCCTTGAGCTGGAAGGGCTTGGCGTAGGCGAGCGCCTTGGACGCCTCTTCACCGCTGAATGCGGCAAGCAAGTCGCCGAGCTTTTCGCCACTGACGGTGAGCCTGCCCGAAACCGGCGTCGCGGCATCGCCCTCCGCCTCACCGATTCGGCCCACGAAGGCGATCGTCCCGGCCTTTGCGAGCGTCGCATCGAGCTTGAGGCCGCCCTGCTCGTAGTCCGCCTTCAGCGTCACCGGCATCGCGCCGTAGCGCAGCGAACCTTCCACCGTGTACGGCCCTGCCGCGCTTGCGATGGCGACGTTCATGTCGATATCGTCCACCCGCGTCGGCTCGCCCTCCGGCGACTGCATGATGAACGTACCCTTCTCGATACGGAAATCCTCGATCGAGAGTTCTCCGCCAGACGAGTCCGACTCCGCCTTCGCCGGATCGGACCAGTTGCTGGTGCCGTCGGCATAGCTGATGATCCGCACCACCGGCGTTTCGAGCGCGATATACTTCACCTCCGCCCGCTTCGAGAGCAGCGGCAGGAACGCGACGGCGGCGGAGAGCTTTTCCGCCTTCACCAGCGGCTCACGGCTCGGCCCGAAACCGGTAACGGTCAGCCCCTCGGCTGAAAGCCGCGGGCTCGGCAGCAACGAAAAGCCGATGTCGCCGGCCACCTCCACGTCATAGCCCGTCGCCTCTTCCACGGCCGTTACGAGCTGCGGCTTGAACCAGTTCCAGTCGATGAAATAGGGCACGATCGCAACGACCGCCGCCGTTCCCGCCACTGCACCGAAACCAATCCACGTCTTCCGCATTGCGCTTCCGTTCACAAAATGTTCTTCACGCTGGCCAAGACAGCACCATAGAGATTATCACAGCGAATGATGAGTGTATCTGTTCCCACCTCGACCCGCGATGAACCGCCCTATCTCAGCGGCCTGAACGCGCCGCAGCGCGACGCTGTGCTGACGACGGAAGGCCCCGTGCTGATGCTGGCGGGCGCTGGAACAGGGAAAACACGCGCGCTCACCGCGCGGCTCGCCCACATCATCTACACGCAGCGCGCGTGGCCATCCGAAATCCTCGCGGTCACCTTCACCAACAAGGCAGCGCGCGAGATGCGCGAGCGGATGCACAGCGTGATTGGCGATGTGTCGGAGGGGCTGGGCTGGCTCGGCACCTTCCATGCCGTCGCCGCGAAGATGCTGCGCCGCCACGCCGAGCTCGTCGGCCTCAAGTCCAACTTCTCGATCCTCGATACGGACGACCAGATTCGCCTGCTGAAGCAGATCATCACCGCCGCCGATCTCGACGAGAAGCGCTGGCCCGCGCGCCAGTTCGCCGGGCTCATCGACAAGTGGAAGAACCGCGGCTGGACACCCGAATCGCTCCCCAAGGACGAAACGTGGGCCTTCGCGGACGGCAAGGCGGGCGCACTCTACGCCGCCTATCAGGCACGGCTCGTCGAGCTTAACGCCACCGATTTCGGTGATCTGCTGCTCCACATGCTCACCATCTTCGCGAAGCACCGCGATGTGCTGGAGCAGTACCAGACGCGTTTCCGCTACATCCTCGTCGACGAGTATCAGGACACCAACGTCTCGCAATACCTATGGCTGCGCCTACTCGCGCAGAAGCACAAGAACATCTGCTGCGTGGGCGACGACGACCAGTCGATCTACTCATGGCGCGGTGCGGAGGTCGCCAACATCCTGCGATTCGAGCAGGATTTTCCCGGCGCAAAGGTGATCCGCCTCGAGCAGAACTATCGTTCCTCCGGCCACATCCTCGGTGCAGCGGGCGGCCTCATCGCGCAGAACGCAGATCGGCTCGGCAAGACGCTGTGGACCGAGGCGGACAGCGGTGAAAAGGTCCGCGTGCTCGGCGTGTGGGATGGCCCCGAAGAAGCCCGCCGTGTCGGCGAAGAGATCGAAAGCCTCCAGCGCCGGGGCGTCTCCGCTGACCACATCGCGATCCTCGTGCGCGCCCAGTATCAGATGCTGGAGTTCGAAGAGCGCTTCGTGCGCGTCGGCATCCCGTTCCGCATCATCGGCGGGCCGCGCTTCTTCGCCCGGCTCGAAATCCGCGACGCCCTCGCCTACTTCCGCGTCGTCAGCCAGCCCGCTGACGACCTCGCCTTCGAACGCATCGTCAACACGCCCAAGCGCGGCCTCGGCGACAAGAGCCTGCAGCGCCTGCACCAGTTCGCCGCCGCGGCCGGAATCCCTCTCTCCGTCGCTGCCTCGGACATCGCTGGCACCAGCGAGATTCCCCCGGCTGCGCGCAAGGCGCTTGCCCAGCTTTCGGAAGACTTCCGCCGCTGGCGCGGACATCTATCCGATAAGATGCCTCACCCGGAACTGGCCCGCATCATCATCGAGGAATCGGGTTATCTCGCCATGTGGCAGGCCGACCGCTCCACCGAGGCGCAGGGACGTGTCGAGAACCTGCTCGAACTCACCCGCGCGATGGAGGAGTTCGAATCGATGGAGGCGTTCCTCGAACACGTCAGCCTCGTGATGGACAACGAGGAGGCGCGCGACGAGCCCAAGGTCACGATCATGACGCTGCACGGCGCCAAGGGCCTCGAGTTCGATCATGTCTTCCTCGTCGGCTGGGAGGAAGGCGTGTTCCCTTCGCAGCGTTCGCTCGACGAAGGCGGGCTCAAGAGCCTGGAGGAAGAACGCCGCCTCGCCTACGTCGGCATCACACGCGCCAAGCAGGAAGCGACGATCCTCCACGCCGCGAACCGCCGCGTCTACGGCCAGTGGACCTCGTCCATCCCCTCACGCTTCGTCAGCGAACTCCCGCGCGAGCATATCGAGGCCGAAACCTCGCTCTCCGGCGGCGCCTCGCTCTGGCGCGCCGCGCTCGACGAACGCGATCCCTTCGCCGATGTGAGCCGCGCCACCCAGCGCGGCCACGGCCCCGGCTGGCAACGCGCTCAAACCTACGGCCGCCCGGTGCGCACTGGCACGCAGATCGAAGCGAAGCCCGTCTCAGTCACCGTCGGCGCCGCCGCCCGCCGCGACCTCTCCGTAGGGATGCGCGTCTTCCACCAAAAGTTCGGCGGCGGCACGATCAAGGGCATCGAGGGCAACAAGCTGGAAGTCGCGTTCGATCATGCGGGCGAGAAGCGTGTGCTCGACAGTTTTGTCGAAGTGCAGGGGCAAGGTTAATGGCTAAGCCGCTTATCAAAGCTGGCAGCCATTGCAGAACAGTGCTCCACTAATACTCAGCGCAGAGAAAATACTCATCGCTTCCCTCAAAAGAGACGCGACGAATTGATACACGCCACTCAGTGCATCCAGCGACACCATCCGTCGTTAAACGAAACGATACGGACCTATCGCCGGTCAAAATATTTTCAATTAGAGCGATATAAAATGACTTATCCTTACAAACAAATTCAGATTTTAGATCATCTATTTCACACGCGATGTAAGCCTTTATCCACGACAAAGTTTGACGTGTTTCTCTAAGAACGTATCGTGATGTTTGGAAGGGAAGAATACGCAATCTCCCCCTTGCACCAAAAACAAAATTCTCAATATCCTCATCAGGCGGCTCCTGTTCTGGTTCGTACCGAAGAATTTCGGCCATCGGACCTTTCCCAAGATGCCAATTTCTAATTGTCAGCATTAGGAGGCTACCGGACAATACGCACCCTTTCTACTTCTCCCAATCCATGAGTTCAGTCTATTAACAAAACGACGATTAAGAGGCGCCCACCCCTCAAAACACCGCCTTCGCTTCGGCCTCCTTCATCATCGCCTTGCGCACCAGCGGAATCGGGGGACCACCGTAGCCGAGGAATTCGTCGTGGAAGGCCTTCCACGCCTTGCGACCGCCGCGTGGAGCCGTCCAGTCCTCGCGGAGCTTGCGGATCAGCAGCTTGCCCATCGTGTAGTTGAGGTAGGCAGGATCATAGGTGCCGCGCGCCGATTGCTGGCGGGCGTTGCCTTCGTCCTGATAGCACTGGTCGCGGAACATCTGGCGGGACTGTTCAACGCTCATGCCGCGCGCGTGCATCCCGATCGCGGAGAGGTAGCGGCAATCGCGCAGCAGCGCGTTCGAAAGCTGGCCGACATGCGTGGCCGGGTCGCCGTTCCCGAGCCCCGCTTCCCACATCATTTCCTCGGTATAGTGCGCCCAGCCTTCCGCGAAGGCATAGCCGACGAACACCTTTCCGAACTGCGATTTCGCGCGGTTCGCGTGCAGGAAATTGAGGAAATGCCCCGGCCAGACCTCGTGCACCGAGGTGAACAGGAGGTCGAGCTTGCCGGGCACGAAGGCGTCCTGCACGTCCTTCGGCCAGGAAGGATCGGGCGGCGAAATGTAGTAGACCGAAGGCAGGCCTTTCTCATACGGCCCCGGAATGTCGATGTAGGCGCTGTTCTGCCGGTTGAACGGCGGCGATTCCTCGACAAGCGCCTCCTCCGTGCCCGGAATGGTCACGAGATCGGCCTTCACCAGAAACGCCTTCAGGTCCGGAAGCTGCCGCCGCGCCTCCGCGACCGGTCCGTCCGGTTTGTCGTTCGAAACGACCGCCATGCAGTCTGCGATAGGCTTGCCGGGCGCGAGCTTGTCGCATGCCGATTTTAGCGCTGCCTGATTGCGCTTAAGGTCCGCCTCGCCGATGCGTTCGAGTTCATCGAGGCTGATGTCGACGCCCTCGGTTTCGCGTACCATCGCTGCGAACGTTTTCGGCCCCAGTACGAAGTCCTCGGTCTGGCCCGCACGCTTGGTTTCCATGAACGCGGCAAGATCGCGCATCGCCTTCGCGCCCGTGCTGCTCGCGGTATCCAGTTCCTTCTGAAGCGCTTCGTCCTTCACCTCCGCGAAGGCCATCTTCACGTCCTTGGCGAAATAATCGGCATAGCCGTTGAACGCCGCGAGGCCGTAATCGATGTACGTGCGCGGCATCGGGCCCGCGAGGTTAGCCTTGATCTGCTCGGCCGCCTTGGGAAGCGCGTTCGCGTATTTCACAAACGCCTTCAGGCGCACGTCCGGCGCCGCATAGGGCCGCGCCACATAGACGTTCGGATCGAGCCCGCCATCGGTGTAGAAGGCGGGATTGCGGTAAGGCCAGCGCGCCGTTTCCAGCCAGAACAGGCTGCCGCGCGTCACCGCGATCAGATAATCGCGCTCGAAGCGCTCGGCATCGGCGAGCCCGGCGGGATCGATCGCCTCGGCATCGGCAAGCGCCGCCTTCAGCCGAGCGATCTCGGCATCGATTCCCGCCTTAGACCAATCGGGAAGCACACCGTCGTACTCGTGTCGCCCCTGATAGACCGCGAAATAGGGATCGGCCTTGAAGGTTGCCTCGATATAGGAGTCGGAAAAGGCCTTCCAATCCGCCTTCGCGGGCGCTTTGGGCGCGGAGTCGCACGCGGCGACGCCGACGAGAAGAAGTGGCAGAAGCGTACGAAGTTTCATGATTTCAGCCTCGTCAGGAGCACTATGCGCGGAGCATGACGGCAGCTCCCACGGCTGCCAAGAGCCGTTCGTCGAAACATTGCCACCCGCTCCGGCGCGGCCTATTCCGCAACGCTATGACGACATGGAAACTCACCTTCGCCTGCAAGCGCGCCGAGGCGGACCTCTTTACCGGAGACGTGCCCGAGCTTGCCGACTTCGATCCGCCGCCCGTCGTGATGACGAGCGAGCCCGATGAATCGAAGCCCGATGACTGGCAGCTCGATGTTTATACTGAGGAGCACCCGCCGCAGGCGCTGATCGAGACCGTCTCGGCGCTACTGCCGAGCGCAAAGGGCGCGTACACGCTCGTCGAGCTGGATGATGAGGACTGGGTTACGCTCAGTCAGGCGGGGCTCGATCCGGTCGAGGCCGGGCGTTTCTTTGTCCACACCGCGGCGGATGCGGAAAAACTGCCGCCGGGCCGCATCGGCCTTCAGATCGAGGCGGGTCTCGCCTTCGGCACCGGCCAGCACGCGACGACCACGGGCTGCCTGCTGACGCTCGATGCGCTCGATTTCGGGCCGAAAAACGTGCTCGATCTCGGCACCGGCACCGCGATCCTCGCGCTCGCCGCAGCGAAAATGTGGCCGGACGCAAAGGGCACGGCAAGCGACATCGATCCCGTCGCGATCAAGGTGTCGCGCGAGAATGTCGAGATCAATGGTGTGAATGTCGGGGAAGAAGCGGGCGAGATCGCGCTCTACGTGGCCGACGGGCTTGAAGATGCAGCGCTTGCCGCACGCGGTCCGTTCGATCTTATCGTGGCGAATATCCTCGCCGGACCGCTCATTGAAATGGCGCCGTCCATCGCGGCGGCGCTTGCGCCCGGCGGGACGTTAGTCCTCGCCGGGTTGCTCGCGGGTCAGGCCGAAGCGGTTGAAGCGGCGTACCGCAATTGCGGTGTCGCGCCGGTCTCCAGAACCGTCATCGGCGAGTGGCCGACCTTGCGGCTCCTCAGAGCCTGAGGCCCGTGGTTACGGGCGCCAAGCGTGGAACAGCTGCATGTCGCGGCCGCGATCGCTGAAAAGTCCAGCGAGGCTGCGCGCTTCACGAAGCTTGGTCGGCTGCACCGTCTGCCCATCCTGCGGGAAAGCCATCGTGGCCGCCTTCGCATATGCGTAGATCATGTAAGCCTCCTATTGCCGCCCCTAGTGGCGACAGAGAGACATATGATGCAGTGCAGCATCACTGAGTAGCCGTTGAAATATCCTAACAACTATGCATCCAGTGCATAGCTCATGCTAAATACCTGTTAACCCTTCGTGATGCGAACCATCTGTTCCTTGTAGCCGTTGATGAACGGCGACGGCACGCGGACCGGCGGCGCAACAGCCTCCACATCCATACCGCGTGCGAGCATTTCCTCGATCAGGATCGAAAGCTGCAATTCGGCCAGACGCGCACCGACACAGCGGTGGATGCCGTAGCCGAACGACAGGTGCCGCCGCGCATTCTCACGGGCAAAATCCACACGGTCCGGGTCTTCGAAAACCTCTGTGTCGCGGTTGGCGGAGATGTACCACATCACCACCTTGTCGCCCTTGCGGATGATCTTGCCGCCAAGCTCGGTGTCCTCTTTCGCCGTGCGCCGCATGTGCGCGAGCGGCGTCTGCCAGCGGATCAGCTCGGAAACCGCATTGGGGATCAGGCTGCGGTCAACCTTCAGCTTTTCCCACTCGCCGGGAAACTCGTGCATGGTGCGGACAAGCCCGGTCATCGAATTCCGGGTCGTGTCGTTGCCGCCGACGATCAGCAGCACGAGATTGCCGATGAACTCCTGCTCGTCCATTTTCGACAGCGCTTCCGAATGGATCATCATCGAAAGCAGGTCTGGCGCAGGCGGCGCGTTGAGGCGCGCCTGCCACAGGCCGTGGAAATAGGCACCCATCTCGTAGAGGATGCGCGTGCGTTCCTCGCGCATCGCCGGATCGGCCGCCGCCTGCACGTCGCCCGCCCAGTCCGACCACTTGGTGAGCAGCCGCCGATCCTCCCACGGGAAGTCGAACAGGATGGCGAGCATTTGCGTGGTGAGCTCGATCGAAACCCGGTCGACCCAATCGAAGGTCTCGCCCACCGGAAGACCGTCGAGCAGCGCCGCCGTCCGTGCGCGGATCGGCCCGGCGAGCCGCTGCATCTCGCTCGGCGTGAACGCCGGCGCTACGACGCGGCGCTCAGCGGTATGCTGCGGCCGGTCCATCGCGATGAACATAGGGAACTTCAGTTCCTGGTCGAGCGCGTCAAGCACGGTGATACCGCCATATTCCCACGACGAGGAATAAATGTCCGGCAGCGCCTCGACATGCACGATGTCCTTGTAGCGCGTCACCGACCAGTAAGGCGCGAACATGCCCTCGGTGCAGTAATGCACCGGGTCTTCGGCACGCAGCCGCGCAAACAGTGCGGGCCATGTCTGCTCGGTGAAATAGCGGTAGTCCGCCGGATCGATCGCGGCGAGATCGCTGATCCCCGCCGCCACTTTGGTCGCCATGGCGAAGCCTCCCTTCCTCACCCCCGCAAGCGGCAGAATGACGGAAAGGATGCGCGCCGTAACGCGCTCCAAAACGCTAGGATCGGGTGATCGTCACCATCTGCTTGCGGTAGCCGTTCGCGAAGGGCGACGGAATCCGCATCGGCGCGTGCAGCGGCGTTACCCGCATTTCACGGTTCAGCATCTCTTCGAGAAGGATGTAGAGCTGCAGTTCGGCAAGCCGGGCGCCGACGCAGCGATGGATGCCGAAGCCGAAGGCGAGATGGCGGCGCGCGTTGGCGCGCGTCACGTCGAAGCGGTCGGCATCGGTGAACACGGCCTCGTCGCGGTTTGCGCTGTTGTACCACAGCACGACCTTGTCATCCTTGCGGATGATCTTGCCGCCGATCTCCGTGTCTTCCGTCGCCGTGCGCCGCATGTGCGACAGCGGCGTCTGCCAGCGGATAAGCTCCGACACGGCGTTGACGACAAGCCCACGGTCCGCATCCAGCAGCGCCCGGTTTTCGGGAAACTGGTCGAGCGCGACGACGAGCCCGGTCATCGAGTTGCGCGTCGTATCGGTGCCGCCGATCACCAACAGCATCAGATTGCCGCAGAATTCCTGCGGCCGAAGGTTGGACATCGCATCCGAATGGATCATCCGCGACAAGAGGTCGGGCGCCAGCCCAGCATTCCGCCGCTCGCCCCACAGTCGCCCGAAATAATCGACCATCTGCTGCAGCACGCGCTGCCGCTTGCGGCGCAGCGCCGGACTCACAGCAGCCCGGAAATCGCCCGCCCAGTTTGCCCATGTTGCGAGCAGGCGGCGGTCCTCCCACGGGAAATCGAACAATGTCGCCAGCATCTGCGTGGTGAGTTCGGTCGAAACCCGGTCCACCCAATCGAACGCCTCACCCACCGGCAGGCTGTCGAGCAGCGCCGCCGTGCGCGCGCGGATCGCGGCGGAATGGTCGGTGAGAGCACTCGGGCTGAACGCGGGCGACACAGTGCGCCGCATCGCGGTATGCTCGGGCCGATCCATCGCGATGAACATCGGCAGCTGGATGTCGGGATCGTTGTGCAGAATGGTGATGCCGCCGTGCGTCCACGACGACGAGAAGAGCTGCGGCAGCGCCTCGACATGCGCAATATCGGCGTGGCGCGTGACGGACCAATACGGCCCGTAGAAGCTGGTGGGGCAGAAATGCACGGGATCGTCGCGCCGCAGGCGTGCGAACACCTCGGGCCAGCGGCCCTCGCCGTACAAGTCGTTCGCCGTAACATCGACTGCACCTGACTCAAGATGCGTCGTGGCGACAGCCAAGCTTCTCATGTCCAACAGACCCCCGGTTCTGCCGAAACGCCAGCAGGTTACGGACTGTTTTTACCATGTCCATAAAAAAACGTCATCTATGTGACTGGCCCAGGGATGCGCGCACGTGCCGCAGGGCATCAGCTTTGCCGGACGATCTCCAGCCACGCCGCCTCGTCGATCACCTCGATACCGAGGTCGGCTGCCTTCTTGAGCTTGGAGCCCGCGCCCGGCCCGGCGACGACGAGATCGGTCTTGGCGGAAACCGATCCCGCGACCTTGGCGCCGAGCGCCTGCGCCTGCGCCTTCGCTTCGTCACGCGACAAGGCCTCGAGCGTGCCGGTGAACACCACCGTCTTGCCGCTGACGCGCGACTCCCGCGTCTCGAACACGACATCGGCGGGGGAAACTTCCGTCAGCAGGTCGGCAACCGCATCGGCATTGTGCGGCTCCGCGAAGAAATCGACGAGCGCGAGCGCCACTTCCGGCCCGACGCCCGGCGTTTCGATGATCGCCGCAAGTTCCTTGGCCTCGCGCGCGAGGAACTTGTCCTCCGTCTCCCCGACCACAGGCGAAAGCTCCGCGCGCCGCGCGAGCGCCCGGTCGATCATCTCGCGAAACGCGGCCCAGCTCCCATAGCGCCGCGCCAGATCACGTGCCGTCACCTCGCCGACATGCCGGATGCCGAGCGCATTCAGGAACCGGTCGAGCGGCGGCGCACGACGCGCGTCGATCGCGGCAATGAGGTTCGCGACCGACTGCTCGCCCCACCCGTCCCGCGTTTTCAGCGCGTCCGCGTGCGTGTGCAGCCGGAAGATATCCGCAGGCGATTGCAGCAATCCGTCGGCGAACAGCTCGACGATGCTCTTCTCACCGAGTCCCTCGATATCGAGCGCCCGCCGCGACACGAAGTGCCGGAGGCGTTCGACACGCTGCGCAGGGCAGATGAGCCCGCCCGTGCAGCGATAATCCACCTCGCCCGGCTCCCGCTCCGCCGCCGATCCGCACTCGGGGCAGTGATCGGGGAACACGAACGGCAGACGATCCTCATCCCGCGTCAGGTTCTCGACGATCTGCGGGATCACGTCACCCGCGCGCTGGATACGCACCCGATCGCCGGGCCGCGCACCCAGCCGCCCGATCTCGTCAGCGTTGTGCAGCGTGACGTTGGACACGATCACGCCGCCCACGCCCACCGGCACAAGGCGGCCGACCGGCGTCAATTTGCCCGTGCGCCCCACCTGGATATCGATCGCTTCCAGCGTGGTCTCCGCCTGCTCGGCAGGGAATTTGTGCGCCAGCCCCCAGCGCGGCGCGCGCGCAACGAAGCCGAGCCGTTCCTGCCAATCCAGCCGGTTCACCTTGTAGACGACGCCGTCGATATCGTAGCCGAGATCGGCGCGCGCGTGCTCGATCCGGCGGTAGTGATCGAGCGCACCCTCCGCGCCGTCCACCAGCGCGAGCAGCGGATCGACCGGGATGCCCCAGCCCGCAATCGCCTGCATCACCGCCATCTGCGTGTCGGCGGGGAGCGCCGTCACCTCCCCCCAGCCGTGCGCGAGAAAGCGCAGCGGCCGCGCCGCCGTGATCGTGGCATCCTTCTGCCGCAGCGAGCCCGCCGCCGCGTTGCGGGGGTTGGCGAAGATCTTGCCGCCCGCCCGCTCCTGCTCCGCATTCAGCGCAAGGAAATCGGCCTTCGACATGTAGACCTCGCCGCGCACCTCGAACACGGGTGTGTCGATGGGCAGGCGCTGCGGAATGTCGGCGATGGTGCGGACGTTCGCGGTCACGTCCTCGCCGACGCTGCCGTCGCCGCGCGTCGCCGCCTGCACGAAGACGCCGCGCTCGTAGCGCAGCGAGCAAGAAAGCCCATCGATCTTGGGTTCGGCGGTCAGCGCCACGGGCTCCTCCGCGCCAAGCCGCAGATAACGCCGGATGCGCCCAACGAAATCCTCGACCTCCTCGGCGCTGAACGCATTGTCGAGGCTCAGCATCGGCTTCGCGTGCGTCACCTTCGCGAACGCGCCCGCCGGCGCGGCGCCCACGCTCCGCGACGGGCTATCGGCACGCACGAGTTGCGGAAACGCAGCCTCGATGGCTTCGTTGCGCTTTTCCAGCGCATCGAATTCGGCGTCGCTGATCTCCGGGTCGTCGTGCTCGTAATAGGCACGCCTGTGCCGGGCGATTTCCTGCGCCAGATGTTCGAGTTCGGCCGCCGCTTCGGCCTCGGTCAGGTCTTCAATACGCTTCACGCCAGCAATCTCTCCGCCTGCGCCCGCGCCTCGTCGGTGATCTCGGCGCCCGAAAGCATCCGCGCGATCTCCTCACGCCGCGCCTCGGCATCCAGCCAAACGACCGCGGTACGCGCCGCATTCCCGTCCGAAGCCTTCTCGATGCGGAACTGTTGCGCCCCACGCGCCGCGACCTGCGGGCTGTGCGTCACCACCAGCACCTGCGCGCCCTCGGCAAGCCGCGCCAGCCGCTCGCCGATCGCGCTCGCCGTCGCGCCGCCGACGCCTCTGTCGATCTCGTCAAAGATCAAGGTGCCCTGCCCGCGCGTTTCGGAAAGCGCCACTTTCAGTGCCAGCATGAAGCGCGAAAGCTCGCCGCCGCTGGCGATCTTCATCAGCGGCCCGAACGGCGCGCCGGGGTTCGTCGAAATCTCGAATTCGGCGCGGTCGGTCCCTGCCTCCGACCATTGCGTCTCGGGCAGCGATTCCACCACCGTGCGAAACTTCGCGGCTTCCAGCTTCAGCGGCGGCAGTTCCGCCGCCATCGCGCGATCGAGCCGCTCCGCAGCAGCACGCCGTGCCGCGCCGAGCGTGTCGGCTGCCTTGACGAACGCCTCCCGCGCGCCCGCAACCTTCCGCTCCAGCCCAGCAAGCCCCGCCTCGCCCGCCGCGATCGCCACAGCACGCGCCTCGAACTCGGCGGCAAGATCGGCGAGCCGGTCCGGCTCCACCCGGTGCTTGCGCGCAACGCCGCGCAGCTCGAACAGACGACTTTCCGAAGCATCAAGCTCGGCAGGGTCGAACCACAGCGCATCGCGTACGGCGCGAAGGTGATCCTCCGCCTCTCCCGCCTCGACAAGCGCCCGGTCGAGCGCCGCGAGCATCTCGCCGAGCAGAGGATGCTCGCCAGCCACCCGGTCCAGCCGCCGCGCCGCAGTGCGAAGGCGTGCAAGGCCCCCGTCGCTGCCGTCGAGATCGCCGCTGATCGCGTCCAGGTCTTCGACAAGCTTCTGGCCCTTCAGCATGTCACTGCGCCGCGCCGCGAGCATTTCCTCTTCGCCGGGTTCGGGCCTCAGCGCACGCAGTTCCGCAACGGCGTGCTCCAGAAACTCCCGGTCGCGCTCGTCGCGCTCCACGGTCTCCCGCGCCGTCGCAAGCGCCGCTTCCGCATCTCGCCACGCCCGGTAGGCCTCACCGCAAGCGCCCGTATCGATGCCCGCGAAAGCATCGAGGAGCGCCCGGTGCCCCTTGGGATTCAGGAGTCCCCGCTCGTCATGCTGGCCGTGGATTTCAATGAGCGTGCCGCCGACGTCGCGAAGAAGCTGCGCACTCACGGACTGGTCGTTCACGAATGCCCGGCTGCCGCCATCGCTCCGCACGATGCGGCGCAGCACGATCTCCTGCCCTTCGGTTTCGATACCCTGTTCGCCAAGCAGCGCGAACGCCTCGTGGTCTGCGTCCACGCTGAACACCGCCGTCACCTGCGCCTGCCCCGCCCCCGCGCGCACCAGTCCGGTGTCGCCGCGCGCGCCGAGCGCAAGGCCGAGACTGTCGAGCAGGATGGATTTGCCCGCGCCGGTCTCACCGGTGAGCACACCGAGGCCTTCGCCGAAATCGAGCGAAAGCTGTTCGATAAGGACGACGTTGCGGATTTCCAGCGCGGCCAGCACGCCAGCCGCCTCAGCCGGTGGTGTAGCGTTCGACGAGCGCGAAGCTGCGCTCGTACCACTTCGATCCGGGATAGTTGTACCCGAGCGCCGCCGCCGTCTTCCGGGCCTCGTCCCGCAGGCCGAGCGCGAGATAGACCTCCACAAGCCGGTGCAGCGCCTCCGGCGTGTGGCTCGTTACGTCGTACTTGTCGACGACGTTCCGGAAGCGCGAAGCCGCTGCGATGAACTGGCGGCGCTGCTGGTAGAAGCGGCCGATTTCCATTTCCTTGCCGGCGAGGTGATCGCGGGCAAGATCCATCTTCATCCGCGCATCGGACGCGTAGGGCGAATCGGGGAAACGGCGCGTCACCTCGGTCAGCGCGGAAAGCGCCTGATCGGTGATCTTCTGGTCGCGCTGCACGTTGGCGATCTGCTCGTAATAGCTGATCGCGATCAGGTAGTAGGCGTAGGCGGCGTCCTTGTTGCCGGGGTGCAGCGACAGGAAGCGCTGCGAAGACAGGATCGCCTGCTGATAATCCTTCGCCAGATAATAGGAAAAACCGCTCATCAGCTGGGCGCGGCGCGCCCATGTCGAATAGGGGTGCTGGCGCTCCACCTCGTCGAAGATCAGCGCCGCCTGCTTGTAGCGCCCCTTGTTCAGCGTATCCTTGCCGAAGTTGTAGAGCGTCTCCACGTCGCGCGCGATATAGCTGCGATCGGAGACGTTCGGCCCCTTCTTGCCGGCACAGGCCGACAGCGCGAGGCCGGCGGCAACGAGAAGCAGGAGGGCACGGCCGGTCGCGCGGCCGGTACGGGACGAAGCTGTCATGCGGCACTCCTTAACGGGTCGCGAACGGTGCGCCAAGCGCTGATGGGTTGGCAGGCGCGGGATACTGACGCTATCAGCATGACGCCGTGCTGAACGTCCTCACCTTCTCCTCGCTGTACCCCAACGCGGTACAGCAGAATTTCGGCGGATTCGTCGAGCGGCAGACAGCACGCCTCGCCGCGCGCAGCGATGTGGACCTGAAAGTTCTCGCGCCCGTCGGCATGTTCCTGCCGGTCGGTCCCTACGCGGCGCTCACGCGCGTGCCGGGACAGGGCGAGCATAACGGCATCCCGGTTTTCTGGCCGCGTTTTCCGCTGCTCCCCGCCGTCGGCTGGCGCTTTAACCCCGCGCTTGCGTACCGGGCCGGGCGGCGCGTGCTCCTCGATCTCATCGCCGACGGCTTCTGCCCCGATGTGATCGATTGCGAGTTCTTCTGGCCGGACGGCCCCGCCGCCGTGCGGCTGGGCCATGCGTTCGGGATTCCGGTCTCCATCAAGGCGCGGGGGTCGGACATCCGCCTGTGGGGCCAGCGCCCCGCCGCGCGGAAGATGATGGTGGATGCGGCAAATGCGGCGGACGGCTTGCTCGCGGTCTCCGAATCGCTGAAGGCCGACATGGTCGCGATCGGAATGCCCGAAGAGAAGATTCGCGTGCACCGCACGGGCATCGAGCTCGATCGTTTTCGCCCCGTGGACCGCACCGCCGCGAAGGCGTCGCTCGGCGTTGCGGGGCCGCTGCTGCTCGCCGTCGGCAACCTTGTGGCGCTCAAACGCTTCGACCTCGTGATCGGCGCGGCGGAGTTGCTGCCGGATGCCACGCTGTTCATCGCAGGCGAAGGCCGCGAACGGCGAAAACTTGAGGCATTGATCGCCGAGCGTGGCCTTTCCGCGCGCGTCCGGCTGCTCGGCGGGGTGCACCACGCCGACATGCCCGCCCTGATGGCCGCGGCAGATGTGTTCGTTCATGCCTCGTCGAGCGAAGGCCTCGCCAACGTGTGGGTCGAGGCGCTCGCAAGCGGCACGCCCGTCGTCACCGCGAACGTCGGCGCCGCCGCCGAGGTCGTGGACCGCGCCGAAGCCGGCACGCTCATCGATGATGCCCGGCCCGCCGTTTTCGCCGAGGCGATCCGCGCCATGCTGGAAACGCCTCCATCACCCGAGGCGGTGCGCACTTCAGCGCTGCGTTTCGACTGGAAGACCAACACAGATACGCTCCACGCGCACCTCAGCGGGCTGGTTTCAGGCCCCGAGGCCCAGCAGTAGTGCGCCGACGAGGCGCCCTTCCCCGGCAAGCACGTTGTAAGTACGCGCGGCGAGTTGCGACGTCATGACATCAACCCCCGCCCCCTTCGCGGCGAGCGCGTCGAGCAGGTCCTGATCGGGCCAGCGCAGCGCAGCGCCCGTACCGACAAGCAGAACCTCCCGCGCCGGATCGAGCGCGAGCAGTGGTGCGAATGCCTCCAACGTGAGCGCATCGCCCGCGTCCTCAATCCCGCCCGGCCAGATCAGGATGCTTCCCGCGCGCGGCTCCCCGGCGACAACGAACCGGCCGCCTCGGATCGCATCGATACGGTGAACGCCGCGCGGGCCGGTCTGTAGCTCGAGCGGCACGTGCCTAGCGGCTGCCGACCTTTTCGGCGGCGCCCGTGTCGGCCGGCGCGAACGTGTGCGGCCCGACACCGAGCGAGATCAGCAGCGAAGACGACACGAACACCGAAGAGTAGGTGCCGATGACAATGCCGAGCAGCATCGCGGCGGTGAAGCCGAACAGCACGTCGCCGCCGAGAAGCAGCAGCGAGCCGAGCGCCAGCGTCAGTGCCATCGTCGTCGCATAGGTGCGCGAGAGCGTTTCGTTCACCGAAAGGTCGATCAGCGGGCCGATGTCCATCTGCCGGTACTTGCGCAGGTTCTCGCGAATACGATCGTCGATGACGACTTTGTCGTTCAGCGAATAGCCGATGATCGTGAGCACGGCCGCGACGATGTTGAGATCGAATTCGAGCTGCGTCAGCGCGAAGAAACCGAGCGTCACCGTCACGTCGTGGATGAGCGCCACGATGGTCGAGACGCCGAAATGCCATTCGAATCGGAACCACGTGAACAGCGCGATCGCGCCCATCGAAAGCACGATGGCGATGATGCCGTCGCGGATCAGCTCGTCGGAAACCTTGCCGCTCACCGTCTCGACGCGCCGGAACGAAGCGTCCTTGTGGTTCTCGCTGATCGCGGCCTGCACCTTCTGCACGACCTTCTGAACGGCGGCATCGTCACCGGGCGGCAGCGGCAGGCGCACGAGCACCGTATCCGGCCCGCCGAAGTTCTGCAGCGCCGAGGAGCCGTAATCGAGACCATCGACTGTGGCGCGAAGCTCATCGAGCTTCACGGGCTGCTCGAATTTCACCTCCATCATCAGGCCGCCGACGAAGTCGACGCCGAGGTTGAGACCGCGTGTCATCAGAAGTGCGATGGAACTGAGCGTCAGGACCAGCGTGACGGCGAACGCCACCCAGCGCATCCGCACGAAGCCGATGTTGGTGTTGTCCGGAACAAGTTTCAGGAGCCGCATGAGCTGGGTCCGATCAGATCGTGATGGTGGTTGGCCGCTTACGGTTCAGCCAATTGACGATAAACAGACGGGCAACGGTCACGGCCGTGAACACGGACGTAACGATGCCGATGGTGAGCACCACCGCGAAGCCCTTGATCGGGCCGGAGCCGAACGCGAACATCACGGCGGCCACGATCAGGTTCATCGTGTTCGCGTCCCAGATCGTGCGGCTGGCTTCCTTGAAGCCCGTTTCCACCGCCGCCCTCACGTTCCTGCCCTTGCGGCGTTCCTCGCGGATACGCTCGTTGATGAGCACGTTGGCGTCGACCGCGGCACCGATGGTGAGCACCATGCCCGCAACGCCCGGCAGCGTCATCGTCGCGCCGGTCAGGGACATGACCGCGAGGATCAGGACCACGTTCAGCACCAGCGCGATGTTCGCATAGACGCCGAACCGCCCGTAGGTGAGGAGCATGAACACGCCCACCGCGAGCACCGCGACCAGCGACGCGACCGTGCCGGCACGGATCGAGTCGGCGCCGAGGTCGGGGCCGACGGTGCGTTCCTCGACGACCTTCAGTTCCACCGGAAGCTTGCCCGAGCGCAGCAGGATCGCCAGCTCGTTCGAGCTCTCGGCGTTGAAGCTGCCGGAAATGACGCCCGATCCGCCAAGAATGGGCTCGTTGATGTTGGGCGCGCTGATCACGCGGTTGTCGAGCACGATCGCGAACGGCTTGCCGACATTCTCCTGCGTGGTGCGCGCGAAGCGCCGCCCGCCCGCGCTGTCGAAGCGGAAGCTCACCACCCACTGGCCCTGTTGCAGCGTCTGCTGCGCGTCCATCAGCTGGTCGCCGGTGATGATCGCGCGGCGCTTCACCGCGATCGGCTGGCCGGTATCCGCCATCTGGAGGATCTGGCTGCCTGCGGGGGCACGGCCCGCCGCAACGTCCGCCGGGTCGGCAGTGATGTCGACGAGCTTGAACTCGAGCTGCGCGGTCTTGCCGAGAAGCTGTTTCAGCGCGGAAGGATCCTGAAGCCCCGGCACCTGCACGACGATGCGCTGGCTGCCCTGCCGGATGATCGTCGGTTCGCGCGTGCCGAGTTCGTCGATGCGGCGGCGGATCACCTCCACCGCCTGCGTCATCGCGCTTTCCATCGCCTGCGTGCGACCCGCCGACGTTTGTGTCAGCACGATGCGGTTGCCGTCCGCCACCTCAACGTTGAAGCTGCGCTGCCCGGTGACGCCGATCGGCATCGACAGGTTGCGGAGCAAATCCACCGCGCGGTCGACATCGTCGACATTACGCACAAGGAAGCTGACGCGACCGCCGCGATTGCTGACATCGCCCACCGCGATCGCGCCGCCTTCGGCACGGCGCAGTTCGGAAAGCGCGTCTTCCTCCATCTTGTCGATGTTGGCGCGCGCAAGGCCATCGGCATTCGCCTCGAGCAGGATGTGACTCCCGCCCCGGAGGTCGAGGCCGAGGTTCATCTGCTTCTTGGGCGCCCAGCTCGGCCAGGCTTGAACCTGCTCTTCAGGGAAGGCGTTGGGGATCGCGAAGATGAAGCCCGCAACGAGTACGGCGATGATCGACCAGATCTTCACCTTGGAGAATTCAAGCATGGCGCGGGGTCAACCTTCAGGCGGCCGTGTCGTTGGCGGGCTTGCCGGTCCCGGCGGCGCGAACCTCGGAAAGCGTCGACTTCACGACGCGAACCTTCGTGGAGGCTGCAAGCTCGACCTCGACCTCGTCGTCGGTCACCTTCGCAACCTTGCCGATCAGGCCGCCGGCGGTCACCACCGTGTCGCCCTTTTTCACGTTCGAGATCATCTCGCGGTGCTGCTTCAGACGCCGCTGTTGCGGACGGATCAGCAGGAAGTAGAAGATGGGGATGATGAGCAGGAACGGCATGATGGCGTTCAGGAAAGCCGCGCCGCCTCCCGGCGCTGCCCCCGCGGCTTGCGCATAGGCTGGAGAAATGAGCATTGAGACCCTTGCTTTCGAAAGCGTGTGGCTGCGATTTGGCGCGCGACTATACAAATGCAAGAGCGAGACGCAATGAAAACGCCTGAATCCTCTGAAATCAGCCTTTTATCACGCATCGCCGATGCGCTGGACCGGATCGCACCCGCGCCGACCGCCGTCGGGGAGGCGCCCGACGCGCCCGCCTACGCCTGGGATCACGGCGCGCTGCGGCCGGTCGCGGCGCTCCGCGCGCAGCCGCTGGACCGCTACGTCGGCATCGATGCGCAGCGCGAAGCCCTGCTCCGCAACACCGAGCGGCTGGCGAAGCGCCTGCCCGCGCACGACATCCTGCTTTGGGGTTCGCGCGGCATGGGCAAGTCGAGCCTCGTGAAGTCCGCCGTCGCGCATCTGCAGGCGGCGGGCGAGGCCATCGCCCTCGTCGAGATCGAGCGCGACGACATCGCCGACGTCTCGCTGCTGCTGCGCCGTCTCGCGAAGCTGGATCGCGCCTTCGTGCTGTTCTGCGACGATCTCAGCTTCGATACGGACGAGCGCCAGTACCGGCGCCTGCGCTCGGTGCTCGAAGGCGGTATCGAGGCGCGGCCGGACAACTGCCGCTTCTACGTCACCTCGAACCGCCGCCACATCGTGCCGCGCGAGATGCGCGAGAACGAACTCGCGAACAGCATCAATGCCCGCGATGTGCTCGACGACCGCCTCGCACTCGCCGACCGCTTCGGCCTGTCGCTCGGTTTCCACGCCTGCGACCAGACGACGTATCTGGCGATGGTCGAGGCTTACGGCCGCGCCTACGGCCTCGATATCGATCCGCAGGCCGCCGTCACATGGGCGACTGGCCGCGGCGGACGCTCGGGCCGCGTCGCGTGGCAATACGTGCAGGAGGTCGCCGGCGAGGCCGGCGTGCGGCTCGGCTGAGCTTTTCCTTCGAACCGGCGCTCGTCAGCTCGACGATTCTCGCCCTCTCGCTGGTGCTGTTCATCAGCGAAAAGGTGCGGCACGACCTCGTCGCCGTCACCGCGCTGCTCGCCGCGCTCGTGTTCGGCATCATCAGCCCGAAGGAGGCGCTTGCCGGTTTTTCCGACCCGGCGGTGATCGCGGTTGCCGCCGTGCTCGTGGTCGGCCGCGCGGTCGAGCTGAGCGGCGTCGCAGCGGCATTCACGCGCCGTGTGATCCCCGGCCAAGCCCCCTTCCCCGTCCGCCTTGCGATCGTGATGGTGGTCGGTGCCGTGCTGTCGGCGTTCATGAACAACATCGCTGCGCTCGTCATCACCATGCCGATCGCCACGCAGGTCGCCATCGATTCGCGCCGCTCTCCGTCGGCCGTGCTGATGCCGCTCGCATTCGCGACCATCCTTGGCGGCATGACGACGCTGATCGGCACACCCGCGAACCTCATCCTGTCGTCGATCCGGCAAAATGCGCTCGGCGAACCGTTCAGCTTTTTCCAGATGACCCCGGTGGCAAGCTGCGTGGCGGCGGCGGGGCTGCTCTACATGGCGGTGATCGGCTGGCGCCTGCTGCCCAATGCGCGCGCGCCGGTGCGGGCGATGGCCAACCCTTGGCGCATCTTCGAACTCGATGTGCCCGTGGAAACCGGCGAGGCGGACCTGCGGGCCACGCTCCGCAAGGCCGGCAGCCGTCTCCTTGCGAGCTTCGACAGCATTTCGCAGGCAATCGGGGGCGATCGGCGCCGCGTGCTCGTCCTCAGCCGCAAGGACCCTTGGGAACTTTCGGATGCCACCGACACCTTCCCGGTCGTTGCCCGAAACCCGGCCCCCGACGCCACGACGGTGCGGGCAGTCGTCGCGCACGGTTCCTTCCTGATCGGCCAGAGGTACGAAGCGGTCACATGGCGGAGCGGGCAGCAACTCCGCGTCGTTGCGGCTGGGCCGCGCGCCGCGCACGAGCGGTTGCCGCTTTCGGAAATGGAAATCCAGCCCGGCGACCAGCTGTTCATCCACGGTCCCGCGGATCAGCTCGGCGCCTTCATCGCGAACGCGCGCCTGCTCGAAATCGGCCGGCTCGACACGCCGCCCGTGGAGCCGCGCCGCGCTGCGGCGATCGTCAGCATTTTTACTGCCGCGATCGTGGGCATCGTGGCCTTCGATCTTTCACCGGCGATCGCCTTCTTCGCCGCCGCTGCCATCCTGGCGGCAACGCGTCTCATTCCGTCCCCGGAAGTCTATCGCGCGATCGACTGGCCCGTCATCGTCCTGCTCGCCGCGATGATCCCTGTCGGGCAGAGCTTCGAATCCACAGGCGCGGTCACCATCCTGTCGGACTGGCTGAGCGCGTGGCTCGGCGACGCGAGCGTGTTCGTCATGTTCGCGGCGATCGGCACGGCGACGCTGCTTCTCTCCGCGCTCCTCAACAACGTGGCGACGGCGATCATCATGGGGCCGCTCGCGATCCAGATGTCCGAGCATCTTGGATTCTCGCCCGATGCGGGCCTCATCATGGTGCTGATTGGCGCGTCTTCGGACTTCCTCACGCCCATCGGACACCAGAACAACTTGCTCGTAATGGGCCCCGGCGGGTATCGGTTCTCGGATTATGCGCGGATGGGGGTGGGTCTTTCGGTCATCGTCATCGGTCTCGCGGCCTGGCTGTTGAGTAGAGGATTTGGATAGCAAGACGCGCACGGGCATGAAGGCCCGCATCGATAGAACGCTTCACCACGCATCGACATTGTGGCGCCGCCAGCGCGCCTACTGGCGGCGTTCCGTGGTGCGCTCGGTCAATCACGCGGAGGTCGCCGCGAAGCTGGATGGCGAGGCGCACTGGTCCGCCCGCTTCGGCTTCATGCTCATCATGTCGGCGGGCATTGCCGTGCTCGGTCTGCTGCTTTCGTCGCCGGCGGTGGTGATCGGCGCCATGCTGATCTCGCCGCTGATGGGTCCGATCATGGCGCTGGGTTTCAGCCTTGCGCGCTTCAACCTCGCCGAAGCGAAGCTCGCGCTGACGACACTGGGAATCGGCGTCGCCGCGGCGGTCGCGTTTTGTGCCCTCGTCGTCTATTTGTCGCCGCTCCAGGCGGTCACCTCCGAAATCCTCGCGCGGACGCGGCCGAACTTCTTCGATCTGCTTGTCGCGATCTTCTCGGCGCTCGCGGGCGCCTATGCCGTCATTCGCGGGCGCGGCGAAACAATCGTCGGCGTTGCCATCGCCACCGCCCTCATGCCTCCCCTCGCCGTCGTCGGCTACGGCCTTGCAACGCTGAACGGCACCGTGTTCTTCGGGGCGCTCGGCCTGTTCATGACCAACCTGCTCGCCATCGCGCTGAGCGCGGCGGTGATGGCCAAGATGTACGGTTTCGGCACCGCCATGTCGGACCGTTCCACGCGCATCCAGACCATCGGCATCCTCGGGATTTTCGCCGTGCTCTCCGTGCCGCTGCTGTTCTCGCTGCACCAGATCGCGTGGGAAGCGCTGGCGAGCCGCCTGACGCGCGAAGCCATCGGCGCCTATTTCGGTCCGGACGCGCGCGTTTCGCAGCTCGAAATGGATTTCTCCGCCGAGCCGATCGTTGCCCGCGCCACGGTGCAGACGCCGCAGCGCCGCTACGATGCCGATCAGCAGATCAGCGCGCGCCTGCGTGCGCGTCTCGACGAACCCGTTGCGATCAATCTGGCGCAGATCCTCGTCGACAGCGATGCGACGCTCAAGGAACGCGAGCAGCGCGAACTGGAAACCGCGAAGCGCGCGCAGGGCGAATCGCTGCGCAAGGCTACGGAAGCCGATGCGCAGCAGGTTGCTGCCGAGCTCGCCATCCTCGGCGCGCAGTCACCCTCGGCCGTGAACGTCGATCTTGCCCGCCGCTTCGCCTCGATGACGGCCGAAGCGATGCCGGGCATCCGCCTCCCCGCCTGGCGCGCGCTCGAAACCCGCGTCGCCGTCCGTCACCCGGGCTGGACGGTGATGGTGGTTCCGCCGGTCGGCCAGCTCCCGCTAATTCCGTTCGATGAAGACGCTGCCACGCTGTCGCCGAAGGGCGTCGAGGCCGTGGTGGATGCCGCGTGGGCGCTGAAGCGCTGGGGGATCACCACCGTCCTCGTCAACGGCCGCGTCGCAAGCGGAGAGGCCGACAGCGGCGACGCGCGCGACAAGCTTGCAGAGGATCGCGCTGCCGCCGTTGCTGCTGCCCTCGGAGAACGCGGCATCAAGGTCGCTTCGCGCAGCGCCACCTCGGGCACGATTCAGAACGCGGCCGAGGATGAGTATGGCCGCAGCGCGCTCAGAAGCGTTGAACTCGTTCCCGACACGCTGGCCGAACCGCCAAGCGCCGCGCGCTAGCAACGCATTGATGCAGAAGCGTATCGTTTAAGATTTTTAGAGGCTATCTTCCTTTAGAATCACCAGTCCAGTATTGCGTCTGAGTGCGACTCGGAAGTGGATCAGCCGCTATGAATTCCGTTCGGCCCTTCGCAGCGGCCTTCTTCCTTGCTCTCGCCGCATGTTCGGCGGGCGATCAGGCGGCGAAGCCGTCCGAAGCCGCGCCCGTGCCGATCCGGGTAACCGAAGCCCGGCCCGTGGAAAGCGCAGATACCTTCCGCGCGGTCGGAACCGTGCGGCTGCGCCGCGAAATCGATCTCGGCTTCACGACACCCGGACGCATCGCCGCTATCGCGGTGGAGGAAGGCGACCGCGTGCGGAAGGGCCAGCTCCTCGCCGCGCTCGACACCACGACCGTCGGCGCGGACCTTGCCGCCGCCGCCGCTGAACGCACCCGCGCGCAGGCCGATCTCACCCGCGCGCGCGACCTCTTCGCCAAGGGCTGGCTCACCCGCGCCCGGCTCGACAGCGCCGAAGCCGCCTACCGCGCCGCCGCCGCCGCAACCACGTCCGCGCAGTTCGCCGCCAGCACCGCCCGCATCGTCGCGCCTGCGGACGGCCATATCCTCCGCCGCTCCGCAGAGGTGAACCAGGTCGTGAACGCCGGAACGCCGGTGATCAGCTTCGGCGACAATCGCGACGGCTTCGTGCTGCGCGTCCCTATCACCGATGTGCAGGCCGCCGGCATCATCCGCACCGGCAGCATTCCCATCGATATCGCGGCGCTCGGTCCCGCCCCCCGCGCTGCGCGCATCATCGAGGTTGCCGGCCGCGCCGACGACCGCACCGGAACCTTCGCGGTCGAACTCGCGCTCCCGCCCGATCCGGCACTGAGGTCGGGCCAGATCGGCCACGCGACGCTCTCCATGCGCGGTGGTGGCCCGGAAACGATGCTCGTGCCGAGCAGCGCCGTATTCGCAGCGCGCGCCGGGGAAGCCTTCGTCTATGTGCTCGATGAGAGCGGCAAGCGCGTGAAGCCGCGCCGCATCGTCACGGGTGCCATGAATGACCGGGGCGTCGCGGTTCTCGCCGGGCTCAAGGCCGGGGAACGCATCGCCGTCACCGGGATCAGCCAGCTTACCGACGGCAGCCGCGTTACCCCGACCGTTTCCGGCACATGAACCTCGCCGGCTTCGCCGTCAGCCGCTGGCAGCTGACGCTCGTTCTCTTCACGCTGCTTGCCGCGCTCGGCATCTATGCCTTCCTGAACATCCCGCGCGCCGTCGATCCGCACCTGCCGATCCCCGTCGTTCTCGTCGTCGCCTCGCAGCCCGGCGCCGATGCGCAGGACATGGAGGAAACGGTCGCAAAGCCGATCGAGGAAGTGATCAAGGGCCTCGACGGCATCGTCGACGTCGATTCCACCTCGAAGGACGGCGCCTCCGTCATCACCGCCGAATTCGAATGGGGCGGCGACCCTGAGCAGCATTTCGACGAGGTCGTGCGCGAGATCGGCGCCATCCGCGATCGCCTGCCCTCCGGCCTCGCCAGCCTCCAGTACCTGAAGGTCCGCACCAGCGACGCCGCCGTCGTCCAGCTCGCGCTCGTCAGCGATTCCGCCTCGTGGCGGCGCATGGAGAAGTATGCGACCGATCTGTCCGAGCGTCTCGCGCGCGTAGACGGCATCCGCTCCACCGAGATTTACGGCCTGCCGAACCCCGAGGTTCGCATCGCCATCGATGGCGGGCGCCTCGCCGAGCTGCGCATTTCCCCCTCGTCGCTCGTCACTGCGCTTCAGAGCGGCGGCGTCGATCTGCCCGCGGGCGCCGTCCATTCGGGCGAGCACCGCCTGAACGTCGACGCCGGCGGCGCCTATCGCGGCCTTGCCGAGATTCGCGCGGTGCCGGTCCGCGCCGAAGACGGAACGCTGGTGCGCGTCGGCGATGTCGCCGAAGTGAACTGGTCCACCGCCGAACACACGCACATCACGCGCTTCAACGGCAAGCGCGCCGTGTTCGTCACCGCCATGCAGAAGGAAAACGGCAACGTCCTCGGCATCCGCAAGGAGATCGAGACCGCGCTCGCGCAGGCGCGCAGCCAGCTTCCGCCCGACATCAAGCTCGAACTCGGCTTCGATCAGTCCCGCGATATCCGCTCGCGACTCGATACGCTCGCGCGCGATTTCGGCATCGCGCTCGGCCTCGTCCTCATCACGCTGCTGCCGCTCGGTCCGCGCGCCTCGCTGATCGTGATGATCTCGATCCCGCTCAGCCTCGCGACCGGCGTGCTGCTGCTGCACGTATTCAACTTTTCGCTGAATCAGCTTTCGGTGTCGGGCTTCATCCTCGCGCTCGGGCTCATCGTGGACGATTCGATCGTGGTGACGGAGAACATCTCGCGCCACCTGCGCATGGGCGCGGAGCGCACCGCCGCCGCGCTTTCCGGCACCAAGGAAATCACCGCCGCCGTGTTCGGCTCCACGGGCGTGTTGCTGTTCGCCTTCCTGCCGCTGGTGTTCCTCCCCGGCGGCGCGGGCGAATTCACGCGCTCGCTGCCGCTTGCCGTCATCTACACGGTCGGTGCCTCGCTCGTCGTCTCGCTCACGATCATCCCGTTTCTCGCAAGCCGCGTTCTGCGCCGCGACGATGATCCCGAAGGCAACCCGATCCTGAAGGCGCTCACCCGCGGCATCCACCGGCTTTACGGGCCCGTCCTGCATTACGCGCTCGAAAAGCCGCACCGCACGCTCGCGATTTCGATGGCGCTGTGCATCGGTGCGCTCGGCCTCATCCCGGTCGCGGGCTGGCAGCTCTTCCCGGCGTCGGACGCGCCCTATTTCATGGTGGAGGTCGAAACCCCCGAAGGGACGAGCGTCGCCCAGACCGACCGCGTCGTGCGCCGCGTCGCAGACGAAGTGGCGAAGGAAGCCAGCGTTGCCGCGTTCATGGAGAACAGCGGCGCGGGCAATCCGCAGGTCTATTACAACGTGCGTTCGCTCACCGAGGAATCGCGCAAGGGCGCGGTGTTTGTCGTGATGAAGGAATGGACCGCGGGAGAGAGCGACGCGATGCTCGATCGCCTGCGCGGCAAGTTCAGCATCGATCCCGATGCCCGTATCACGGTCCGCAAGTTCGAGAACGGCCCGCCGATCGACGCGCCGATCGCCATCCGCATCAGCGGCCCGGACAACGGCGTCCTGAAGATGATCGCCGGCGAAGTCGCGAAGATCATCCGCGCCACACCCGGCACGCGCGATATCGACAATCCCCTCGCGGTCGACCGCGTCGACCTCGATCTCGGGCTGGATGCGGACAAGGCCGCGCTGCTCGGCGTGCCGCCGGGCGAGCCCCGGCGCGCGCTGCGTCTCGCCATCGCCGGTGAGCGCGCCGCGAGCTTCCGCGACGACGAAGGCGATACCTATCCCGTCGTCGTTCGGCTTCCCATGGAAGAGCGGCAGCCCGTTTCCGCGCTGCAATCCGTCTACGTCACCACTAGCAGCGGCAGCGCGATCCCGCTCGCGGAGGTCGCCAATCCGTATCTGAAGAGCGTGCCGCCGCGCATCGATCGCTACCAGCTCGAGCGCAACATCACCGTCACCGCGTGGACCGAGGCCGGCTATCTCACCTCCCGCGTGAACAAGGATGTCGTCGAACGCCTGCAAAGCCTCACGCTCCCGCAGGGCTATGCACTCGGCATCGGCGGCGAGGCGGAAGCGAGCGCGCAGAGCTTCGATGGTATCGGCAGCATCCTGCTCCTCGCCGTGTTCAGCATCATGGCCGTGCTCGTCGCCGAATTCGGCCGCTTCCGCGAGGTCGCGGTGGTCGCGGGCGTCATCCCGCTCGGTATGTTCGGCGGCATCATCGCGCTGCTGCTCACAGGCTATCCGATGAGCTACATGGGCATCATCGGCTTCGTCGCGCTCATCGGCATCGAGATCAAGAACTCGATCCTGCTCGTCGATTTCACGTCGCAGCTTCGCGCCCGCGGCGTCGGTCTGCGCGAGGCGATCGAGCAGGCGGGCGAGATTCGCTTCCTGCCCGTGCTGCTCACCTCGGTCACGGCGATCGGCGGTCTCCTCCCGCTCGCGCTCGGCGGTTCGGCACTCTATTCGCCGCTGGCGTGGGTCATCATCGGCGGCCTCATCTCCTCGACGCTGCTCAGCCGCATCGTCACGCCGGTGATGTACCTGCTGCTGGCGCGCCCGCGCAGTCGGCGGCGGCGCAGACCCTTCGCTCAGCTCTTCAGCCGGTAACCCGTCCGGAAGATCCACCAGACGATCGCGAGACAGAGCGTCAGGAAGCCGAACATCGCCATCAGGCTGAGTTCGACGCTCACGTCGCCCTTGCCGAAGAAGCTCCAGCGGAACCCGCTCATCAGATAGACGATCGGGTTGAACAGCGTCGCCGTGCGCCACGCGGCGGGCAGCATGTCGATCGAATAAAACGCGCCGCCAAGGAACGTGAGCGGCATCACCACGAGCAGCGGAATGATCTGCAGCTGCTCGAAGCTCTTCGCCCAGATGCCGATGATGAAGCCGAACAGGCAGAACGTCACGGCGAGCAGCACCATGAACAGGATCATCCACAGCGGATGCACGATGTCGATGTCCACGAACAGGTTCGCGGTCGCGAGGATCACGATGCCGAGGATCACCGATTTCGTCGCCGCTGCCCCCACATAGGCGAGCACGGTCTCGAACGCCGAAATCGGCGCGGAGAGCAACTCGTAGATCGTCCCCGACCACTTCGGCATGTAGATACCGAACGAAGCGTTGGAGATGCTTTCGGTCAGCATCGTCAGCAGCATCAGCCCCGGTACGATGAAGGCGCCGTAAGGCACCGTGCCGACCTCCTGCATCCGCGAGCCGATCGCCGAGCCGAACACGATGAAGTAGAGCGTCGTCGTGATCACGGGGGTGATGAGGCTCGTCCAGACCGTGCGCCGGAAGCGCGCCAGCTCGAACTTGTAGATCGCCCACACGGCATGACGGTTGAAGATCATGGCCGCGCCTCCTGCCGCTGCGTCACAAGGCCGACGAAAATATCCTCGAGCGAACTCTGCTCCGTATTCAGATCCTTGAAGCCGAGCCCGATATCGCTCATCCGCCGCAGCAGCGAAGGCACGCCCGTGCGCTCGGCGTTCGCGTCGAATTCGTATTCGATCTCGTTGCCGTCCGCCTTCAGCTTCAGGCTCCACTCGCCCAGCTCAGGCGGGAGCGCGGCGAGCGGCTCGGTAAGGTTCAACGTCAGCGTCTTGCGGCCGAGCTTCTTCATCAGCGCAGCCTTGTCCTCCACGAGGATCAGCTCGCCCTTGTTGATCACGCCCACGCGGTCGGCCATCTCCTCGGCCTCCTCGATGTAGTGCGTGGTGAGGATGATGGTGACGCCGCGCTCGCGAAGTCCGCGCACGAGGTTCCACATGTCGCGCCGCAACTCCACGTCGACGCCCGCCGTCGGCTCGTCGAGGAACAGGATTTCCGGCTCGTGGGAGAGCGCCTTCGCGATCATCACGCGCCGCTTCATGCCGCCCGAAAGCTCCATGATCTTCGAATTGCGCTTTTCCCAAAGCGACAGGTCTTTCAGGATCCGCTCGATCAGCGCCGGGTCCGGCGCCCGTCCGAACATGCCTCGGCTCAGGCTCACCGTCGCCCACACGGTTTCGAAGGCGTCGGTGTGCAGCTCCTGCGGCACCAGCCCGATCTTCATCCGCGCCGCACGATAGTCGCGCTGGATATGATGCCCATCGGCAATCACCGTGCCCGCCGTAGGCGTCACGATCCCGCAGACGATCGAGATCAATGTCGTCTTGCCCGCGCCGTTCGGCCCGAGCAGCGCGAAGATCTCGCCCTTGCGGATTTCAAGATCGACCGACTTCAGCGCCGTGAAGCCGCCCGCATAGGTTTTGGAAAGGCCGGAAATGGAAAGCACGGACATGCGGTGTGTTTAGACGGTTTTCAGCGAACGCAAAACCATCTGCACTCACGCACCGAGAAGCGCCGAACCTTTGGGTACGAAAACCGCATCGATCGTCGAAAGTCTGCCGCTGCGCCCGAACTGGAGCATGTCCGTGATGTCGAACATTCGGAAACCGTAACCGTCCAGCGCCGAGATGAATGTCGCGAAATCGTATCCACCCTCGTACCGCTCTGCCACGGAAACCTCGGCGATGAGGCATTGCACATCCGGCAACAGACCCGTCGCCCCCGCCAACACCTCCAGCTCGAAACCCTCCGAGTCGACTTTCAGCAGGTAGGGTTTCGGCCATGCTGTTCGGTCGAACGAATCCAGGCGTTTGACCGGCACGGTCACGGTGCGCGTCTCGCGCGTCCATCCGCGGCGCGCGAACTCGTCAACCTGACGCGTCGATGGCTTCGACATCGTGGAACTGGTCGGGCGGCGCACATTCAGGTTGAGCACCATTTCAGACGCAGCGCGCCCTGCAGCCGCGAAATGAACTTCCCCCCGGCGGGGAGCCATCAGTTGATCGATGGGTTCCCGAAACCCCTCATTGGGCTCCACGAGCACCGTGTACGCATCCGGAAAGCCGTCCATCAACCATGGGGTGCCGTATCCGACACCCACATCGATCACGGTTCCGGGGCTGAGGCCCTTGGGGGTCATTGCCCGGAAAAACGCAGGCGCCTTCCGCAAAGGATGCTGGACATCCTTCAACTCACACTCACGCCGACGCAGCGTGTCCGTGAAGGCCCGTTTCAGAAACGTCTTCATCGCGGTCTGTCCAGAAATGCCCCGATGATAGTACCATCGGGGCCATAGACCGCAAAGCGAAGAGCGATCTAGCGAGCGAGTGTCACGATCAACGTCCGGTAATGATCGAGCGCGGGCCCGATGGCGTTCACCGGCACCCGTTCGTTGAGACCGTGGGCGAATTCATCGTCGGGCTTCATGAACAGCCCCGAAACCCCGTAGCTAGGGATGCCCGAGGCGCGGAAAAACAGGCTGTCGGTCGTGCCGGCCGACATGCTCGGGATGATCGAGAGTCCCTTCGCGCGCCCGTCCACGGCCTTGCGCAGCGCCGCGTCCAGCTCGGGCAGCAGCGGCGATGTGGAGCTTTGCGGGAACGGCTCGGGCAGCGTCACCACCACCTTGTCGCCGGCAAGCTGCTGCAGCCGCTGGCGCACCGCTTCCGGCGCCGTGCCGGGGAAGATGCGGCAGTTGATGTTGGCGACCGCGCGCTGCGGCAGCGCGTTTTCGGCGTGGCCGCCGTTTATCATCGTCGGCACGCAGGTCGTCCGCGTCGTCCCGATGTGCTCGGGGTACTTCGCCAGGATATCCGCCGCAGCCGTATCGTTCGGGTTGGCCGCAAAGCGCGCCATCGCCTCGCCCGCCTCCCCCGGCGTCCGCTTCGCTGACGCCGCGAAATACGCCCGCGTCGTCTCGCTGGTTTCGGCAGGGAACGGCGCATCGGCGATCCGTTTCAGCGCGGCACCCAGCGTCAGGATCGCATTCTCGACGCGCGGCGCACTCGAATGGCCGCCCGGGTCGGTTACGGTCAGCTTGTAGTCGGCGTAAGTCTTCTCCGCCGTCTGCATCGTGTAATAGAGCGGCTTGCCGTCGGCGCCGAGCGTTCCGCCGCCGCCGTCGCCGTTCAGCACCATCGCCGCGTCCTTGTAGCGGGGCGCGATCGCCGCCACGGTCTTCTGCGCGGTTTCCTCGTCGCCGGTCAGGAACAGCACGATATCGCGGGAAGGTTTGAAGCCCTCGCGCTTCAGGCTCATCAGCGTCTGCACGAGCATCACGACGTCGAACTTGTTGTCGCTGATGCCGCGCCCGAACAGGTAGCCGCCGTCTTCGGCCATCACGAACGGGTCACGTTCCCAATCCTCGCGCTTCGCCTCCACCACATCCATGTGCGCGTTGAGCACGATCGGTTTCTTCTTGCCCGTGCCCTTCCACGTCAGGATCAGCGAGGCGGTTTCACCGAGCGGCTCGATGCTGATTTCACCGTCCGTGAAACCCGCGCTCTTCAGCTCGCCTGCCAGATAGGCCGCGTACACCGGCACCTGCCCACGCCCCGCGACGGTCGGAATAGCGATCGATTTGCCGAGCATGGCCTTGGCGCCGTCGATCTGCGCCGGGGTTGCGGCCAGCGTCGGGGCAGCCGCCAGCATGGCCGCGAGGACGAACGAAGTTCCGGTTTTCAGCATTCGAAGAATCTCCCACCTGTTTTACAGGTGTAAGAAATCGGCGCGTCAGTCGGCAAGCACTTTCAGCGGGTCGCCGACCAGCGTGTTCAGCCACTTGTCGGCAATGCGCGATGCCTCTTCGGGCGTGAAGCTCGATGCGTCGAGGCAGATTTCCAGCCAGAGCCCGTCCACGAGTGCCGTCACGCCGACAGCCGTCAGCCGCACGTCCACATCGCTCGCCTCGGGCCCCAGGATTTCCGCGACCATCCTCTCCACCGGCCGCCGGTGGCTCGCGTAGTTTTCGGTGTGAAGCTCGCGGATACGTGGGTCGCTCTTGATGAGGCTCCAGAAAGCGAGCCACGTCGCGAGAAGGTCCGGATCGGCAATCGGTGGCTTGAAGCTTGCCATCACGAAGGCGCGCAGCTGCTCGCGTGGGTCCGGCCCCGCCTTGTCCGCCGCCGCGATCATGTTCGCCACGAGCGTGTCGCCAACGTCGGCATAGGTTTCGGCGACAAGCTCGTCGATCCCCGCGAAATAGTGGCGCAGCAACCCCGCCGAAACGCCCGCCTCTGCGCAGATCACCCGCACGGAGGTGCCGCCTATACCGTAGCGGGCAAGGCAGCGCGCGGTCGCCTCGATCAGGCTTTGGCGCCGAAAATCGGGATCCAGCCGTTGAAACTGCGCGCGTGCCAACATTACCCTCCCAAAGCTGCGAGGCTCCTATATCGGCGCGTTAACCATTTGTCGCGCCCTGTTGTACACCTTGTGCTGCTTTTTGACGGCGCACGAGCAGATAGACCGGAAGTCCGGCGATCAGCAGCACGAGCGCCCAGCCGTTCGCTTCGGCCCCTGCGCCCTGAAACGCCCATATCGCATAGATGAGCCCGAGCGATGTCAGAACGGCGAGCAGCGGCGTGGTCGTCAGCCGCCGCTTCAGCATCAGCCGGACCGCCGCGGCAGCCCCCGCGAAGTAGAGCACGAGCGTCGCGGAGGTGGAGAGCAGCGCCATGAACGTGAACAGGCCCGCCATGCTGCGCGTGTAGTTCGAAAGCACCAGCACCGTGATCAGCACGCCGCCGATCAGGATGCCGCGCACCGGCGTGCCGCGTGCGTTCACGTCGCGGAAGAGGTGGGGGAAATCGCCCTTCCGCGCCATGGCGAGCGGATACTCGCCCAGTATAAGAATCCAGCCGTTGATCGCGCCGATCGCGCTCACCGCGGCAAACAGCGCCACGGCGATTCCGGCGCCTGTTCCCCAGTAGCCGGCGATCACGTCCGCGAGCGGCGCGTTCGAATTGGCGACCACATCCGCGGGCATCAGCATGATCACCGCCGTGCAGACCGCGAAGTAGATGAGGCCCACAATCAATGTGCCCGCCATGGTGGCGCGCGGGATCGTGGTCTGCGGCCGGTCAACCTTGTCCTGCGGCACGCAGGCGGATTCGAAGCCGAGCATCGCCCACAGCGTCAGCGCGGCGGTCGCGTTGATTGCGGTCATCGAGATCGTCTCGGGCACATAGGGCGTCGCGGGCTCCGCCCCGCCCATAAAAACCACGGCCGCGATCCCCACGATGAGGGCGAGCGGCAGCAGCTTGAGCCCGAGCGTCAGCAACTGGAAGCGCCCCGCCGCGCCCGCCCCGCGCGTGTTGAGAATGATAAGCGCCCAGAGCAGCGACACGGCAAGCACGGCCGGAGCGCCCGCCGTCGCTGCGATGTCCGGCGCGAACGCGGTGAGGTAGCTGACGCCCCCCGTCGCCAGCGCCGCGACGCCGACCAGAATGGAAATGATGTAGGACCAGCTGATGAGGAACGCGGGCAGATGCCCGAACGCCGCTTCCACAAAACCGTGCGGCCCGCCCGCGTGCGGCATCTCCCGCGCCATCGTCGCGAACACATAAGCGAGGCAGAGCGCACCGCCGATGGTCAGCACCCAGCCGAACACGGCGTTCCAGCCGAAGGGTGCGAGGCTCGCGGGCAGCATGAAAACGCCCGAGCCGATCATGTTGCCCATGACCAGCGCGAGCGCCATCCAGAAACCGAGCGGCCGGACGGCGGGAGCTTTGGCGTTCATACGAAGCTCCCGCCGCGCGGTATCAGAACTTGGTGCCGACCTTGAGACCGATGGTCCGCGGCGTCGTCACGATCGTGTAGAATTTGCCGCCGATATCGGTCACTTCATCCGGATCGCCGCAAACGCTCTCGCCGCACTGGATCGTGCGCGTCACCTGCCCGCGCGAGTCGAACAGGTTGCGGGCGTAGAGCTCCACGGACCACGATCCGTTGGTCACGCCCGCGCTGACGTCCACCGTCGTGTAGGAGGGGAGCGAACCCACGATGCCGCGCTCGTAAAGGCGAAGATCGCTGGTGCGCTTGCCCTCGTAAACGAGGCCGCCCTGGAAATGCGCCTTGAGATCTGCCACCGGGAATTCGTAGCGCGCAAAGGCGTTGCCCTTGAACTTCGCCGAGACCGGGAGACGCGTGCCGGAAGGCGCCAGCAATGCGTTCTCCTCCTCGTCCGGCCCCGCCAGCGTACAATCGAACTGCGGGTTGGCGATGAGGCAGAAATCCGTGGTGCTCTGCGCATCGTTGTAGCTGAAGCCCGCGTTGAAGGTCAGGCCCTCCGATGCGCGGATGAAGATATCGCTTTCGATGCCCCAGATGCGCGCGTCGCCGGCGTTGCGGACCTCGGTGAGACCATTGGCGCCAAGGAACGAGAGCTGGATGTTGGACCACTTCTCGTAATAGACGGCGCCGTTCCAGCGGAACGCACCGCCCGCCCACGTCGTCTTCCAGCCAAGCTCATAGTTGTCGAGCTCATCCGCCCCGTATGGCGGCAGCGTACCGCGCCGGTTAACGCCGCCCGGCCGGAAACCGCGTGACCATGTCGCGTAGACGAGTGCGTCGTCGGTCAGCTTGTAGGTCGCGTTCAGCTTGTGGATGAAGTCGGTGTCCGACGTCGTCTTGTCGAGGTTGGTGCAAGGGCTGCCCTTGATCGTCGGAGGAAGAATCTCGTCGTTCCCATCCCGGAAACACGCCGCAACACCCGTCCGGCTGCTGAAGCCGTCGCTGTATCCGAAGAAGCCTTCGAGCGAGTTCTTGTATTTGTAGACGCGGATACCGCCGCTCAGCGTCAGCTTCTCCGTCAGATCGTAGGAAACTTCGCCGAACGCCGCGTAGTCGCGGTCGATGCGCAGCTGCTTGGTCAGCCAGATATTGCTGTCCGTGCCCGGCACGGTGATCGAATCGGCGATGTCATCGACGATGTAGTTCTGCTCGATGTTGTGCGACTGGCGTTGATAGAACACACCGCCGATGAAGCGCAGCGGCTTGTCGGCCGGTGAAGCGATGCGCAGTTCGTGGCTCTGCTTCGTGAAGCGATCGATGCCGATGATATACTGGTTCGGGTTCACCAGATTATCGTCGTTGTCGTAGAACGAACCACCGGATTCGTAGAGCGCATCATAGAAATACGCGTAGTCGACATAATCGGATTCGCTGTTGATCTTGCGCTTCATGTAAGCGCCCGCATAGGTCAGATCCCAGCTGCCGATCTTGCCTTCGATGGTGAGCGCGGCCTGGAACCAGCGGTCGTTGTAGCGCTCCGGATTGAACTGCTGCACCTGCAGCTCGCCGAGCCCGGACTCCTGAGCGAACGAGCCATAGCTCTTCTGCTTCTGGCCCATCAGGGTCGGCAGTACGGTCCAGTTCTCGTTGAGATCGATCTCGAGCGCAATGCGGCCGCCGTAGGTCTCGACGTCGTTGTAGTCGTCCTCCACGTACGGTGCGTTGTTGAAGGTGATCTCCGAAGTCGGGAAGGTCAGCGAGCCCGGAATATTGTCGATGTAGCCGCCGTCCTTGTCGTACCAACCGACGACGCGCACCGCCGCGTTGTCGGAAAGCGGCGCGTTGATGAAGCCTTCGAGGACATAGCCTTCCTCGCCGTGCGCGATCGTGTTCACCTCGGCATCGACCGCGCCGTAGAAGCCGCTCGTATCCGGCCGGTTGGTGACGATCTTCACCGTGCCGGCCTGGCTCGACGCCCCATAGAGCGTGCCCTGCGGACCCGCGAGCGCCTCGACACGCGCGATGTCGTAGATGTGGATGTCGAGGTTGCCCTGGATGGTCGTGATCGGCTGCTCGTCGAGATACATGCCGACCGACGGCAGCGAGGTCGAATGGTTCGCATTCTCGCCCGAGGCGACGCCGCGGAAATAGACGTTCGAAGAGCCCGGCCCAAGCGACTGGTAGGACAGGCTCGGCAGGTAGCGTGCGTAGTCGTCGAAATCCTGCACCTGAAGCTGCTGCAATTTCGCCGTTCCGAGCGCGACGACCGCGATCGGCACATCCTGCAGGTTTTCCTCGCGCTTCTGCGCCGTGATGATGATGGTGTCGCCGATAACGTCCTGCGCTTCCTGTGCAAGCGCCGGTGCCGTCAGCATGGTGGAGCCAAGCAGCACGCCACTGGCGACTGCAGCCCTGATCGTCACATGATTTCGCAGGTGCACCCTTTTCCCCCTCTCAGCTTTTGCTGTCCCGGGCGGAATGGTGAACGTGCGTGGAACAGCGGTCAATTCGGGTCCCGCGGCTTTGTTATACAGATGTCATATTGCTGGCCGGGCGTCACATTATTGCAACAGCGAAGCGACCTGCGGCACCTCCGGATACGCCGTGAGCGCGGGCCCCAGACTCGTCTTCAGGGGTGCCAGCCACGGCGCGAACGCCTGCCATTGCTCCATGCCTTCGCGGTTGATCGGGCGCCGCACCTGTTCGGAACTCGCCGTGCGCACCGCGCGCTCGTTTTCGAAGAAACGCAGGCACGCGGGATCGAACGGCACGCCGACATAATCCAGCAGCCGCCGCACCTCGCCTTCAGTATCCTCGATCATGTCTTCGTAGAAAACACGGTGCACACGACCCGGAAGCGCGTCGTCGATCACCGCCATCATCGCCACATAGTCGCGGTAGTAGCGGCCGAGGTCGGAAAGGTCGTAGCTGAAGCCCTGCCCCCGCGCGAAATGCTGCTTGAAGTTCGAAAAGCAGCAGCCGAGCGGATGCCGGCGGGCATCGATGATCTTCGCGTTTGGGAGGATCAGGTGAATGAAGCCGGCGTGCGCCCAGTTGTTCGGCATCTTGTCGATGAACAGCGGTCTGTCGGTCTTGCGGTGGATGCGCGTGCGTTCCAGATATTCGGCGCCGAGTTCGGCGAACGCCTCGGCGGACAGGTCCGCAAGGCACGCGGGATAGGCAGTCTCCTCGTCGCGCATCCTGCGGCCGCCGAGCCGCCGCGCCATCGCCGCGATGTCGGGCAGTTCCTGTGTCCCCTCGATCATCGGGTGCGACGAGAGAATCTGCTCGATCAGCGTCGATCCCGCGCGCGGCATTCCAAGGACGAAGATCGGATCGGGCGCTGGATTGCCCTGCCCGCCGCGCGCGGCGAAGAACGCCGCATCCATCATCGCCGCCGCGCTGCGAACGAGGCTGCTGATTTCGCCGGAATCATAATCGAGCATCGCCTTCCGCAGCGCGTTGCCCTGCAGATAGTGGCCGAACGAGCCTGCGTGATCCTTCGCATCTTCCAGCGCCTTGCCGAGCGCGAAATGCAGGTGAAAGCGATCGTCCTCGCTGATGCCGCTGCCATCCAGCGCACCCTGCATCGCCGCGATATCAGCATCCGTGAAGTGCACGGTCTTCAGGTTGGCAAGGCTCCACCACACCTCGCCGAGCCCCGGCGCGCGCTCGATCGCCTTGCGGTAGGCGGCGATCGAATCCGCCTGCCGGCCCACCGTTTTCAGCACATGGCCATAGCTCATCCACACGCGCGGCTGCGCCGGGTGGCTGGCAAGCACCGATTCATAAAGCGCGATCGCTTCCTCATAGCCGCCGATCCGCCCCAGCGCCGCGGCCTTGAGGTTGCGGTGCGCGGCATTGTCGGGGTCGCCCGCCAGCAGCCGGTCAAGCTCCGCAACGGCATCGGTGGGATTGTTCTGCCGATAAAGCACGGTTGCGAGGTTGGCGCGCGCCGCCACGAACGCGGGCGCCAGTTCAAGCGCGCGGCGCAGCAGCTTTTCGGCGTCCCCGTAGCGCCCGAGCCGCCCGGCGATCTCCGCCATCATGCGGATCGCTGCGACGTCCGTCGGCTTTTCCTTCAGCCGCGCACGGAGGACGCGTTCGGCGATCGGGATATTGTTGTCGAGGAGAGCGGCAGCCGCCTCTATGAGCACCGGGTCGCGCGTCGAAGCCTGGATTGCGCCCAGTTCGGCTTCCTCGGCGGCCGTGTCTTCACCCATGCCGCGCAGCGCAGCGCCGAGCGCGCGCAGGGCGTCAGCGTTGCCGGGATGTGTTTTCAGGAAGGTGCGGGCGCGTTCGGCGCGCTCATGCAGGTTCGGTGCGGTCGACATGTGCCTGAACGTGCTGAGCCGCGCGTTTCCGGTCAAGCCGCCAGTCGAGGGCGTATTGCCTATCGGAAAAACCGATACCCCCTGCTCCAGCAAATCCCTCTGGCCAAGCGCCTAATGCCCGCGCAGTATGGAGGCCAGACGGGGGTTTATCCGATCATGTCAGCCGAAATTACCAACTGGATCAACGAACGCGGTATCAGCGAGGTCGAGTGCATCGTCCCCGACATGAACGGCATTCAGCGCGGCAAGGTTCTGCCCGCGGGCAAGTTCCTGAAGTCGCTTACGGACCAGACGCTCCGCATTCCGGGCAGCGTCTACACTGTGACCGTCACGGGCGAATACCCGGACACCATCAATTCCATCATACCGGACTACGACCCGGATATGGTGATGGTCCCCGATCCATCGACGATCCGCGAAGCCCCCGGCTTCAAGACCCCGACCGCTTATGTGATCGCGGATGCGTACACGCGGGAGGGAAAGCCCCTCGCCATCGCGCCGCGCATGATCCTGAAGAAGGTTCTGCATCTCTATGAGCGGCGCGGCTGGAAGCCGGTGATCGCGCCGGAGCTGGAATTCTATCTCGTCTCGAAGAACCTCGATTCCGACTTCCCGCTGACGCCGCCCGCCGGCCGCTCGGGCCGTTCGGAAACCGCGAGCCAGCCCTACGGCCTCGAAGCGCTCGGCGAGTTCGAGGACATCATCGAGCACATCTACGACTTCTGCGAGAAGGCCGAGCTCAACATCGATACGATGATCCACGAGTCCGGCGCCGCCCAGCTCGAGATCAACTTCGTCCACGGCGATCCGCTAGCGCTCGCCGATCAGGTGCTGCTCTTCAAGCGCATCGTCCGGCACGTCGCGCTGGAGCACGGCGTCTACGCCACCTTCCTCGCCAAGCCGATGTCGGACCAGCCCGGCAGCTCGATGCACATCCACCAGTCGCTGCTCGATAGCGATACGGGCCGCAACCTGTTCACCACGCCGCAGGGCCGCGACAGCGCGCTCTTCCGCAGCTACATTGCCGGCCTCGTCCGCCTGCTGCCGCAGATCACGCCGATGTTCGCGCCGAACGTCAACTCGTTCCGCCGGATGCGGCCGGATAGCGATGCGCCGATCAACGTGCAGTGGGGCAGCGACAACCGTTCCTGCGGCCTGCGCATCCCGGTTTCGGACGCGAAGAACCGCCGCATCGAAAACCGCCTCCCCGGCGCGGATTCGAACCCCTATCTCGCGATCGCGGCATCGCTCATCTGCGGCTATGTCGGCATGACCGAGCGTATGCAGCCGCCGAAGATCATGCAGGGCAGCGCCTACAACCGCGCGCGCACCCTTCCGCGCACGCTCGAAAGCGCGCTTGATCGCTTCAGCCACTGCAAGGCCGTGCGTAACCATCTCGGCGAGGATTTCTTCGACGTGTTCTACGCGATCAAGGAATCGGAGCTGTACGCGTATCAGTCGGTGATCAGTTCCTGGGAGCGCGAACACCTCCTGCTGAGGGTCTGATCTTGGCAGAACCGCACGCGCCGTCGTACTACGCCGCGACCGCAAACGCCTTCCCGGCCCAGCCGCAGCTTGCCGGCAGCACGGCCGCAGACGTCTGCGTCGTCGGCGGCGGCTACACAGGCCTCTCCGCAGCCCTCTCCGCCGCCGAAGCCGGCTACGCGGTCACCCTCGTCGAGGCGCACCGTATCGGTTGGGGCGCTTCGGGTCGCAACGGCGGCCAGATGATCCCCGGCCTGCGCTGGTCCGCCACCGATCTCGTGGAACGCTTCGGCCAGGAAACCGCCCAGCGGCTTTTCGCCGTGGGCAATACGGCGCGCGCGCGCGTTCACGATCGCATCGCCCGGCACGGTATCGCCTGCGATCTCCGCCACGGCCATTTCACCGCCGCCTGCAAACCCGCTGACCTCACCGCCATGGAGCGCGAGCTTGAGTGCCTCGACTATGTGATGGGCTACGACGCCGCGCAGCTCGTGCTTCCCGAGCAGACCGCCGGGATCGTCTCGGCGAAGGGCTATCACGGCGGCATTTACGATTCGGCGGGTGGCCACCTGCATCCGCTGAACTATGCCCTCGGCCTCGCCGAAGCTGCGCGCGCGGCGGGCGTCCAGCTCTATGAAGGCTCGCCCGTCACCCATGTCACAGGCGGTGATCGCCCCACCGTCAAAACCGCGCACGGCAGCGTTTCCGCGCGCTACGTAGTCCTCGCCTGCGATGCCTTCATGGGCGAGGTCGACGCCGACCTCGGCCGCTACACGATGCCGGTCGCGAACTACAATATCGCGACGGAACCGCTCGGCGAGGACCGCGCCCGCGCGCTCATCCCGTCAGGCGCGGCAATCTCCGAAAGCCGCTTCGTCCTCAACTACTACCGCCTCTCCGCCGACAACCGCCTGATCTTCGGCGGGGGCGAAAAATACACGCCGCGCCCGCCGCGCGACGTCGCCGGGTTCGTGCGGCCCTACATGGAGGCCGCGTTCCCAAGCGTCAAAGGCATCGGCATCGACTATGCATGGGGCGGCCTCGTCGGCGTCACCATGAACCGGCTTCCGCACTTCGGCCGCAAGGGCAACATCTTCTACGCGCACGGCTATTCGGGCCACGGCGTGCTGCTCACCACCCTCGCGGGCGAACTCATCACCGAGGCGATGCGCGGCACCGCCGAGCGTTTCGACCTGTTCGCATCGCTTCCCGTGAAGCCCTTCCCGGGCGGGCCGCTGCTGCGCCACCCGCTCTATGTCGCCGGAATGCTCTGGTATGCGCTGAGGGACCGGCTGTGATCGCGCCCGCCGCCATCGCCCGCATGATCGCGGACGAGACCGCGCGTTTCACCGCCGCGAACCCGCGCTCCGCCGCGCTCGCGAAGGATGCCGCGCGGCACTGGCATCGCGGTGTGCCGTTCCACTGGATGCTCGATTGGGGCACGCCCTTCCCGCTCTTCGCCGCGCGGGCGGAGGGTTCGCGCCTGTGGGACGCCGATGGCCACGTCTACGACGATTTCTGCCTTGGCGACACCGGCTCGATGTTCGGCCACTCCCCAGTACCCGTGTCCCGTGCAATCGCACGGCAGGGCGCGCAGGGCCTCACCTTCATGCTGCCGACAGAAGACGCTGTCGCGGTCGGCGACCTGCTCGCAGAGCGCTTCGGCCTCCCGTTCTGGCAGATCACGTCCACCGCGAGCGAAGCGAATCGCGCCGTCATCCGCTGGTGCCGGGGCATCACGGGGCGCGACAAGATCATCGTCTTCAACGGCTGCTACCATGGCGCGGTCGACGATGTGTTCGTCGATCTCAGAGACGGCGTGCCCGAACTTCGCCGCAGCCTCGTCGGGCAGGTTTACGACATGCGCGAACACACGCGCGTCATCGAGTTCAACGATCTCTCCGCGCTCGAAGCGGCGCTGGCACCGGGCAATGTCGCGTGCGTGCTTACCGAACCCGCGCTCACCAACGTCGGCATGGTGCTGCCCGATCCCGGCTACCTCGAGGCGCTCCGCGACCTAACCCGCCGCCACGGCACGCTGCTCGTTTTCGACGAGACCCACACGATCTCCACACGTCCCGGCGGCTGGACGGGAACGCACGGCCCCCTGCCCGACCTGTTCGTGCTCGGAAAACCCGTTGCCGGCGGCGTGCCCTGCGCAGTCTACGGCTTTTCCGCCGAGGTCGCCGAACGCATGGAGCGCGTGCGCGCCGCAAACGAAAGCGGGCACTCCGGCATCGGCACCACGCTCAGCGCCAACGCACTCGCGCTCGCAGCGATGCGCGCCGCGCTTGCCGAGGTGATGACACCCGAAGCTTACGCGCACATGCTGCCACTCGCGGACCGCCTCGCCGAAACGCTGCGCGCTACCATCGCCGCACACGGCCTCGACTGGCACGTCACGCATGTCGGCGCGCGCGGCGAGTTCATCTGCGCCGGCACGCCGCCACGAAACGGCACAGAGGCGCGCGCCGCCATGCAGGGCGATCTCGAACGCGCGATCCACCTCTACCTCATCAACCGGGGCGTGCTAATCGCGCCCTTCCACAACATGACGCTCGTTTGCCCGGCGACGACCGAAGATCAGGTCGCCCGCCTCGGCAATGTCTTGGGCGAATGCCTTTCAAGCCTTATGGAATAAACGCATGACCAAGCCGCCCCTCTCATCGAACAAGATCGCCGACGTTTCGGAAGCTCACGCCTTCTTCGCGGCGAACCCCGATATCGACGCTGTCGACATCATCTTCACCAACATGTGCGGCGTCCCGCGCGGCAAGCGTCTGCGCCGCCACGAGGTGATCGCCGTCTATGAATCCGGCCGCTTCCTGCCCGGCTCGGCCGTCGTCGTCGACATCACCGGGCGCGATACCGAGGAAACCGGACTCGTCTGGGAAGACGGCGACGCCGACCGCTATGTGAAGCCCATCCCCGGCACGCTCGTCCGCGCGCCATGGCTCGGCGAGAACGCCGGTCAGTTCCTTACCAGCTTCTACGAACTCGACGGCACGCCCAACGACCTCGATCCGCGCCACGTCCTCGGCAGCGTCATCGATCGGCTGGCGGCGGACGGGCTGACGCCCGTCGTCGCGGTGGAGCTCGAGTTCTTCCTGCTCGACATTTCCGGCGGCAAGCCCGCTCCCGCAAAGGGCCTGCTCACGCCGCACCGCTCAGGCGACAATCAGGTCTATGGCCTGCGCGAGCTCGAAGACTTCAAGCCGTTCTTCGACGATCTCTATGCCGCGTGCGACGCGCAGAACATTCCGCTCGAATCGGCCATTGCCGAATACGCCCCCGGCCAGTTTGAACTCACGCTGCGCCACAAGCCGGACGCGCTCCGCGCTACCGACGATGCCGTCATGTACAAGCGGCTGGTGAAGGGCGTGGCGGTGAAGCACGGCCTCGAAGCGACGTTCATGGCGAAGCCATTCGCGCACGAGGCCGGCAACGGGATGCACCTCCACATCTCGATGGCCGACGAAAGCGGGAGCAACGCTTTCGCCAGCGAAGACCCCGAAGGCGCGCCGATCCTGCGCCACGCCATCGGCGGCATGAAGGCCGCGCTCGGCGAATCGATGGCGATCTTCGCGCCAAACGCGAACAGCTACCGCCGCTTCAAAGCGAACAGCTACGCCCCCGTCGCGCCGACATGGGGCGTCAACAACCGCACGGTTTCGCTACGCATCCCGGCCGGTTCCCCCGCCTCGCGCCACGTCGAGCACCGCGTCTGCGGCGCGGACGCGAACCCCTATCTCGCCGTCGCCGCCGTGCTCGCCGCGATGCACCACGGCATCGCGAACCGCATCGATCCCGGCCCCGCCGTCGTTGGCAACGGCTACGAGGACGAGGCGAGCGCAGGCGTGAAGCTCCCCAACAACTGGTTCGCCGCCAACGACGCCTTCGAAGCCTCGCCGCTGATGAACGACTATCTCGGCGCGCGGTTCGTCAAGAACTACACCATCGTGAAGCGCACCGAGATGGCGCGCTTCTACGGCGAGGTCACCGAACTCGATTACGACTGGTACTTGCGCAACGCCTGAGGCGGCGCACGTTTTGCGCTTGCCGAGATTTTGGGTTATAGCTTCGTCCGCTGACGTCGCGAGCGACGGATATCGGGCCGAAATTCGGTCTCTTTTGTCCCTGCCTAGCCTTACAGAAGCCGGGAAGCATCGCTGTTGATGCGTTCCCGTCACACATTGGGCCAAAGGATACCCATTATGATCACCGGAACCGTAAAATTCTTCAATGCAGACAAGGGCTACGGCTTCATCGCGCCGGAAACGGGCGGAAACGACGCCTTTGTCCATATCTCGGCGGTCGAAAAGGCCGGTCTCCGCACGCTGGACAAGGACCAGCGCGTTTCCTACGAGCTGGAAACCGATCAGCGCGGCAAGACCTCGGCGGTCAACCTCCAGGTCGCTTGACGCGTATCCGGGCGGGTGTCCCCAGCGGATGCCCGCCCGATCGTTCAACTCACCAGTGGATAGAGCTTCACCGAATATGACGTCGTTCAAGGTTCCCAGTTTTCAGGATCGTGCCGCCCTCGCCAAACAGGCGAAGCAAAAAGCCCTCGAAAAGTTGAAGGCGAAGCCTCAGGTCGACGAGGCCACGCTCGCAGAGCGCAAGGCCGCGCGCCTTGCCCGCGAAGCCGCCGAGGCGGAAGAGCGCGCCGCGCGCCGCGCCGCGGATGCAGCCGCCAGGGCCGAGCGGGAAGCGCGGAGGCTCGAAGCGGCAACCGCCGTCGCCGCCGAAGAACCGCCCGCCCTCAGCGAGGCCGATAAGAAGGCCGCACGCGATGCCCGCTACGCCGCCCGGAAAAAACGCGTAAAGCGTTGATGATCCTGCGCGCGCCCGCGCCAAATTTGACGAGGCCGCCATGCTCCCGCGCGTTCTGATCGATACCGCGAAGATACCCGGCGGTGGCGAGCTTCGCCTCATCCAGCGCGGCACCGAGTTCTCCATCATGCTCGGCGCGAACGAGCTGATGAACAGCCGCCTCAAAGGCTCGGAAGAAGCGCTGGCGGGCTTGTCGTGCGGCAAGATCCTGCCCCGGCCTCAGCCACGGATGTTGATCGGCGGCCTCGGCATGGGCTTCACGCTCAGGGCCGCGCTCGCCAGGCTTCCGGCAGACGCGTCGGTCACCGTCGCCGAACTCGTCCCGTCGGTCGTGGCGTGGGCACGCGGGCCAATGGCGCATATCTTCGACGGCTGCCTCGACGATCCCCGCGCCACAGTGGCCGTGGATGATGTCGCAGACCTGATCGGCGACGTACGATCGCACTACGATGCGATCCTGCTCGACGTCGACAACGGCCCGGACGGCCTCACCCACCCGGACAATGACCGGCTCTACAGCCGAAAGGGCCTGATCGCCGCCCGCGAGGCGCTCCGCCCCGGCGGCGTACTCGCCGTCTGGTCCGCCGCGCCGGACCACGCATTCAAGAACCGGCTCATCAAGGCGAATTTCGAGGTCGAAGAAACCGTCGTCCGCACCAACGGAGAGCGCCGCGGCGCCCGCCACATCATCTGGATCGCGAAACGGCCATCCTGAGTTCTACCGCCGGTGCTCGTGCACCGTCTCCATGAACAGCGTCGCGGCCTCGCTGTGCCGTGTCAGGCGGCGCCAGGCAATGCCGATGTCCACGGTCGGCAGGCTCTCGCGCGTGCGCTTGGCAATGATGCGGTCGCCTTCGAGGCTCCACGGCCGGTAGACGAGATCGGGCAGCAGCGTGATCCCCGCCCCCGTGCCGACGAGGCTGCGCACGCCTTCCATTGAGGAGGTGCGATAGGCGACGCGCGGCGGGTGGTCGAACTTGGACCAGATACCGTCGATCAGCCCTTCGAGCTCGTCGAGCGTCAGCGCGATCACGGGCTCGTTCTCAAGATCGGCAAGGCTGAGGCCATCCACGTCCGACAGCGGGTGCGAGGGCGCGACCCACGCGCGGCATTCGGAGCGGAGCAGCACCTCGTGGTCGATCGCGCTACGCTCCTCGAGATTGCTCACCATCAGCACGGCAAGGTCGAGTTCGCCGTTGATGAGCAGGTGCTCGATGTAGTCGCGGCGCTCTTCGACAAGTTGCACCTCGATGCGCGGAAACATGCGCCTGAAGCGTGAGAGCAGGTCCGAAAGGAAATAGCCCGTGACAACGGGCGTGACGCCCACGCGCACGCTGCCCGCCGTCAGGTCCTGCTCGCGCCCTACCCCGCCCTGCATGTCGGCGATCGCATCGATGATCGATCGGGCATGGCGCAGAAACTGGTGCCCCTCGCGCGTCAGCGTCACGCCCTTGGCGTGGCGGTGGAACAGCATGACGCCGGTTTCCGCCTCCAGCGTGCGGATCGCATCGGTCACCGCAGACTGCGAAATACCGACGGAACTCGACCCGCCAGACACCGAGCGCGCCTCCGCGACGGCTATGAAATAGCGGATTTGCCGGAACGTGATGTTCATCTCTGCCATCGGATTTTTCGATACCTCACGGATTGAATAATGCATTTGCGCGTGTGGCGGTAGAGCGTTTTGATAAGCCTCGGGAGACTGAGGGGCTTGCGGCTGTCCACGGCTGCGTTAGCATCCATCAAGCGCCGTCAGAGCGTTGAAGTCCGGGGATGATCGCTGGCGGGCGACGAACGGGAGACAGGGACCATGAACAGCTTCGACAGCATCCGTAAACGCATCGGCCGCCGCTCGCTCCTGCAGGGGCTTGGCGCCGCCGCCATCGGCATCACCTTCACCGGCGCGCTCGCGGGCTGCGAGAAGAAGGAAGCCGGCAAGGCCTCCACCGGCGAGGAACCCAAGCTCAACTTCTACAACTGGGACACCTACATCGGCGAAACCACGCTCGACGATTTCAAGGACACGTCGGGCATCGAGGTCAACATGAGCCTCTTCGCCACCAACGACGAACTCTTCGCGAAGCTGCGCGCGGGTAACCCCGGCTTCGATGTGATCGTCCCCTCGAACGACTTCGTCGAGCGCATGGTCCAGGCGGACATGCTGGAGCAGCTTGATCATTCCAAGATCCCGAACTTCGCCAACGTCGGCGCTGCGTTCAAGGATGTGGCCTACGATCCGGGCCGCAAGTTCTCGATGCCCTACACGTGGCTCACGCTCGGCATCGGCTACCGCAAATCGAAGGTGGACGGTGTGCCGGACAGCTGGAAGTGGCTGTTCGATTCGGACAAGTACAAGGGCCGCATCTCGGTGCTGTCGGAAGCCGGCGACATGTTCCGCCTCGGCGCCAAATATCTCGGCCATTCGGTGAATGGTGTCACGCCTGAACTCGTGAAGCGGATCGAGGCGATGCTCATCAAGCAGAAGCCCTTCATCAAGGCCTTCCACGAAGACAACGGGCAGGATCTGCTGCTGTCGGGTGAAGTCGATCTCGTGCTCGAATACAACGGCGACATCGCGCAGATCATGGCCGAGGACGACGATATCGACTTCGTGCTGCCCAAGGAAGGCAGCCAGCTCAACTCCGATACGCTGGCGATCCCCAAGGGCGCACCGCATCCGGAGAACGCGCACGCCTTCATAAACTATCTGCTCGATGCGGAAGCCGGAAAGAAGATCGCGGAATACATCCTCTTCCCGACGCCGAACGATGCCGCGAAGGCCCTGATGCCCGCGGACTACCGCGATAACAAGGTGATCTTCCCGACCGCCGAGCAGCTCGCGAAGTGCGAGTACGCCGCGTACGACGGCAAGATGCAGCCGATCTTCGAGGAAGCTTTCACCCGCGTGCGCGCGGCCTAGCGAACAGTAGCGCGAGGGGGGCGCGAGATGCAGGACTGGAAGCTGAACCGGGCGCTGTTCGCGAGCATCGCGAGCGCGCCCACCCTCTGGTTGGTCCTGTTCTTCATCGTCCCCCTCGGCCTCGTCTGGCTCTACAGTTTCGGCACCAACGTCGGCCTCACCGAAATCGATATCAGCGGTACGTTCGCGAACTATGCGCGGGCGCTTGAGCCCCTCTATCTCGGCATTTTCCTGAAATCGGTATGGATCGCCGGCCTTACCACCGTGATCTGCCTCGTCGTCGGCTTCCCGGTCGCGCTCGCGATCGTCTTCGCGACGCCAAAATGGCGCCCCTGGCTTCTGCTCGGCATCATGCTGCCCTTCTGGACGAACCTCCTCATCCGTACCTACGCACTGATGGCGGTGCTGCGCACCGAAGGCTTCGCGAACCAGACGATCGGCTGGATGTGGGACAAATGGAGCGGGCTGATGACCTTCGCGGGGCTGCAGCCTCTGGGGGATTTCACGCCGCTGCCGCTCCTCTACAACAATTTCGCGGTCGTGCTCGGGCTCGTCTACGTCCACCTGCCCTTCATGGTGCTGCCGCTCTACGCAGCGCTCGACCGGCTCGACAAATCACTCATCGAAGCGAGCCTCGACCTTGGCGCCGGGCACGTCCGCACGCTGCTCAGCATCGTCGCGCCGCTCGCCGCGCCGGGCATCATCTCGGGCATCATCATCACGTTCGTGCCCGCACTCGGCGCGTATCTGACGCCGGACCTCCTCGGCGGCACCGACAGCCAGATGATCGCCAACGTCATCGAGCGGCAGTTCAAGCGGGCCAACGACTGGCCGTTCGGCGCTGCCCTCTCCTTCCTTCTGATGTACGCAACCTTCATCGCCATCGCGTTCCAGGCCATGAAATCGCGACAGGCGGAGCGCCGCCAATGAGCCTTTTCAAACCTCGCGTCCCGCTCGCCCCGCTTGAGTACACGAAGCGCCTTTGGATGCGCGCGTGGGTCGGCCTCGTGCTCTTTTTCCTCTACGCGCCGCTCCTCACGCTGATCGCGTTCAGCTTCAACGACAGCCGGCGCGGCAACGTGGTCTGGCGGGGTTTCACGTTCGACTACTACGAGAAGGCGCTCAACAACGAATCGCTGATGATCGCGATGGGCAACTCGCTCACCATCGCGCTGATCAGCACGATCGTCAGCGTCGTCATCGGCGCGCTCGCCGCCGTGATGCTCTGGCGCTTCCGCTTCCCGGGCAAGACCGCGACCGAAGGCGCGATGGCGCTGCCCATCGTGGTGCCGGAAATCTGCATGGGCGTCGCCATGCTGGTGTTCTTCGCGAAGATCGGTTTCCCCACGGACCTGCCTTGGCCGTTCAGCCTCGGCGCCATCATCATCGCGCACATCACCTTCTGCTTCCCGTTCGTGACCATGGTGGTGCGCTCGCGCCTCACCAGCTTCAACCGCGAGGAAGAGGAAGCCGCGAAAGACCTCGGCGCCACCGAATGGCAGGCGTTTCGCGACGTGCTCTTGCCGCACATGAAGCCGGGTCTCGTTGCCGGCGCGCTGCTCGCCTTCACGCTCAGTCTCGACGATTTCGTGATCACCTTCTTCACCAGCGGCCCGAACACCATCACCTTCCCCGTGAAGGTCTACTCGATGGTTCGCTTCTCGGTGACGCCGGAGGTGAATGCCGCCTCGGCGCTGCTCATCGCCCTCACAGTCATTCTCACGACCATAGCCCTGAAGGTGCAAAGCCGGATGGGCGGAACCCCGCAAGGCCACTGATCACCATGGCGACCGCACCAAAACAGCCCATCATCAGCATCCAGAACGTCACCAAGCGCTTCGGCGCGGTGGCGGCGGTGGACAACATCTCGCTCGATATCATGCCCGGCGAGTTCTTCGTGCTGCTTGGCCCCTCGGGCTGCGGCAAGACCACGCTGCTGCGCATGATCGCCGGCTTCGAGGTGCCGACCGAAGGCCGCATTGTCATCGACGGGCAGGACATGGCGCACGTGTCGCCAAACAAGCGCCCGGTGAACATGGTGTTCCAGTCCTACGCCGTGTTCCCGCACATGACGGTGACGGAGAATGTCGGCTATGGCCTGCGCATCGCACGCGTGCCATCGTCAGAGATCAAGTCCCGCGTCGAGGAGGCGCTCGCCCTCGTCAAGCTCGACGGGTTCGGCGGCCGCCGCCCGGATCAGCTTTCGGGCGGCCAACGCCAGCGCGTCGCGCTTGCTCGCTCGCTCGTCATGCGCCCCAAGGTGCTGCTGCTCGACGAACCTCTCTCCGCGCTCGACGCGAAGCTGCGCGCCGCGATGCAGTTCGAGCTTGCCGATCTTCAGGAGCAGGTCGGCATCACCTTCGTCACGGTGACGCACGATCAGGACGAGGCGCTCTCGATGGCCGGCCGCATCGCCGTCATCAACAAGGGTCTCGTCGCGCAGCTCTCCACGCCGTCCGACCTCTATGAATTCCCGGCGAACCGTTTCGTCGCGGACTTCATCGGATCGGTGAACCTGTTCGATGGCAGGCTGACGGTGGACGAGCCCGACAGGGCGATCGTCGACTGCCCGGAAATCGGCCGCATCTATTTGAACCACGGCGTCACCGGCCCCCACGATGCGAACGTCCACGTCGCGCTCCGCCCAGAAAAGATCGCCATGATCCCGGAGGCGAAGGGCAAGCCCACGGCCCCCGAATGCCCGGAAGGCGACAACATCGCGCACGGCCAGATCCGCGGCATGTCCTACCTCGGCGACATCACGATCTACGAGGTGAAGCTCGATTCCGGCCGCGTCATCCGCGTCTCCCGCCCGAATCTCTCGCGCTACGACCAGGAAGATTTCACCTGGGAGGACAAGGTCTGGCTCTCATGGCACGGATCAAGCCCGGTGGTGCTGCAGTCATAACGTTCGCCACATCCTGAAATAGGTTCGGCACTGTTTTTTTGTTGCCGCAGCCTTTTGCGCGCGCCTGCATGAGCCATCGACAAAATCGATAACTGCCACTTCCCTTTTCGTATTTCCGATGCCGTGGCCGTATCCCTATCCTGCCCCCTCGCTTCAATGTGGGAATTCAAAAGACCATGACCGACCGCACCGGCCAGTTCATCGATGGAAAAGCCCTGAGCGGTGACGAGGCACCCGAGTCGGTGTTCAATCCCGCCACCGGGGCAGTCATCGCCAGTTTGGCGAGCGCCAGTCGGGCGCAGGTGGATGCCGCCATCGCGTCCGCCGAGCGCGGGTTTGCGGTGTGGTCGGCGATGTCGCCCAAGGAACGCTCGCTGCGGATGCTCCGCATCGCCGACCGGATCGAGGCGCTCGCGGACGAATTCGCCGAGCTTGAAATGCGCAATTGCGGCAAGCCGATCGGCACGGCGCGTGCCGTCGATGTCGGCAACACGATCGACGTGTTCCGCTTCTATGCGGGCGCCGCGCGCGCGATCCCCGGTCAGGCCGCCGCTGAATACAAGCCCGGCCACACCTCGATGATCCGCCGCGATCCGATCGGCGTCGTCGTCGGCATCGCGCCGTGGAACTATCCGCTGATGATGGCGTCATGGAAGATCGCGCCCGCCATTGCTGCGGGCAACACGGTCGTTCTGAAGCCCTCCGAACACACCCCCCTTACCGCGCTCCGTCTCGCCGAAGTGTGCGCCGAGTTCCTGCCTGCGGGCGTCGTCAACGTCGTAACCGGCAACGGGCCGAACGTCGGCGCGCGTCTCGTCGCGCACCCGCGCGTGCGCATGGTGTCGCTCACCGGCGACGTCGCCACGGGCCGCAAGATCATGGAAGCCGTGGCGCCGACCATCAAGCGCACGCATTTCGAGCTTGGCGGCAAGGCGCCCGTCATCGTGCTGGCGGATGCGGACATCGCCGCCGCCGTCGAAGCGATTTCGGAAGGTGGTTACTATAACGCCGGGCAGGATTGTACCGCCGCCTGCCGCGTCTATGCGCACGCCAGCATTCACGATCGCCTCGTCGCCGAGCTGCAAAGCGCAGTCGAGGCGATCCCGATGGGCGATCCGTCCGCGCCCGGCACCGCGCTCGGCCCGCTCATCACCGCCCGCCAGCGCGACCGCGTAGACGGCTTCGTCGCCCGCGCCGCCGCCGACACGGATGCAGAGGTTGTCACCGGCGGCAGGGCACCGGACGGACCCGGCTTCTTCTATGCCCCCACGCTGATCGCGGGCGCGAAGAACAGCGACGAGATCGTACAGAAGGAAGTGTTCGGCCCGGTCGTCTCGGTCACGCGATTCGATGAAGACAGCCAGGCGCTCGATTGGGCGAACGACAGCGAATACGGCCTCGCTTCTTCGGTGTGGACTCGCGATGTCGGCAAGGCGGCCGCGTTCGCGTCGCGCCTGCAATACGGCGTCACGTGGATCAACACGCACTCGGTGAACGCCACCGAAATGCCGCACGGCGGCGTGAAGGCCTCGGGCTACGGCTCCGATCTTTCCGTCTACAGCCTCGAACACTATCTCGCGACGCGGCATGTCATGATAAAGCACTAGGTATGATCACAGCCCGTCCCGTTCTTGGTATCATCTGCTGTCAGCGTACCGTCGGCACCGAGCTCGCGCAGACCGTCATAGAGCGCTATGTTCGCGCCGCGATGCGCTATGCAGATGTCGCCGCGCTGCTGATCCCGTCGCTGCCTGATCTGATGACCGCCGCCGAGGTCGCCCCGCGTCTCGACGGCGTGCTGCTCACCGGCAGCCCGTCCAACGTCGAAGGCCGCCGCTATGCGGAGGACGCCGGCGATGGCCCGTTCGATCCCGGCCGCGACGAGATCGCGCTGTCGATGGTGGACGCGATGATCGGGCGCGGCCGCCCCGTGTTCGGCGTCTGCCGCGGCTTCCAGGAGATCAACGTCGCGCTCGGCGGCACGCTGCGCCGCGATACCTCGGCGAGCGATGATCTCATCCGCCACCACGCGCCGGACGGTGTTGCCTTCGATGCCATGTTCGATCATCGCCACCGCGTCGATCTCGTGCCCGGCGGCATCCTCGCGCGCACCTATGAAAAGCCGGCGCTCGATGTGAACTCCGTTCACTATCAGGGTATCGGCCGCCTGGCGGACAGCCTCACCGCCGAAGCGACCGCACCGGACGGACTCGTCGAGGCCTACTCGGCGACCATCGGCAAATCGCCCGTCGTCGCCGTCCAGTGGCATCCCGAATGGCACCCGGAATCGAATCCGGACAGCCAGACCTTCTTCAAACTCCTTGGCCAGACTCTCAGGGGAACAGCATGACCGCCGTCCGCAAGAACTACGACATTCCCGCGCTGCGCCGCCTCGACGTCGCGCACCACCTCCCCGCGCAGCAGGATTACAAGCTGATCGAGGAGATGGGCGGCAGCCGCGTCGTGACGCACGCCGAGGGCTGCTACATTCATGATGGCGAAGGCCAGCGGCTTCTGGACGGCATGGCCGGGCTGTGGTGCGTGAATATCGGCTACGGCCGGGAAGAACTCGCCGATGTCGCGTCGGAACAGATGCGCGAGCTTCCCTTCTACAACACCTTCTTCAAGACCGTGACGCCGCCCACCGTCGAACTCGCAGCGAAGATCGCGGGGCTGACGGGCGGCAAGCTCCAGCACGTCTTCTTCAACGCCTCGGGCTCCGAAGCGAACGACACCGTGTTCCGCATGGTGCGCCACTACTGGAAGGTGAAGGGCGAACCGAACCGCAAGGTCTTCATCAGCCGCTGGAACGCCTATCACGGCTCCACGGTCGCAGGCGTCAGTCTCGGCGGCATGAAGGCGATGCACGCACAGGGCGATCTCCCCATCCCCGGCATCGAGCATGTCCGCCAGCCCTACTGGTACGGCGAGGGCCGCGACCTGGAACCGCGCGAATTCGGCAAGCTCTGTGCGCAGGCGATCGAGGACCGCATCCTGGAAGTCGGACCCGAAAATGTCGCCGCCTTCATCGGCGAGCCCGTGCAGGGCGCGGGCGGCGTCATCATCCCGCCCGAAGGCTATTGGCAGGAGGTCGAGCGCATCTGCCGCAAATACGGCATCCTCCTCGTGGCGGACGAGGTGATCTGCGGCTTCGGACGCACAGGCGAATGGTTCGGCCACCAGACGCTCGGCTTCACCCCCGATCTCGTCCCGATGGCGAAGGGCCTGTCGTCCGGCTACCTCCCCATCTCGGCGGTCGCGGTGTCGTCCGATGTGGTGGACGTCCTCAAGACCGGCGGCGATTTCGTCCACGGCTTCACCTATTCCGGTCATCCGGTCTGCGCCGCCGTCGCGCTCCGCAACATCGAAATCATCGAGCGGGAGAACCTCGTCGGCAAGGTCCGCGACGATGTGGGCCCCTATCTGAACGCGGCGCTGAAGCGCCTCGATGATCACCCCCTCGTCGGCGAGACGCGCTCGATCGGTCTGCTCGGCGCGGTCGAGGTCGTCGCCGACAAGAAGACCGCCGCGCGTTTCGGCGGCAAGGAGGGCAATGCCGGGCCGGTCGTGCGCGATTTCTGCATCGAGAACGGCCTGATGGTGCGCGGTATCCGCGACACCATAGTCATGTCGCCGCCGCTCATCATTTCGCACCAGCAGATCGATGATCTGGTTGACATCATCCGCCGTTCGCTGGATTCGGCCATGCCGAAACTGAAAGCCCTGTAAAAGGAGAGTCTCCATGACCCGATCGCCGCTGCTTCGCGAAGCCTGCTACATCGACGGCGAATGGGTGAAGGCCGACAGCGGCGAGACGATAAAGGTCACGAATCCGGCCACCGGCGAGGTGCTCGGCACCGTCCCGAACTGCGGTGCGGCCGAAGCGAAGCGCGCCGTCGAGGCCGCGAATCGCGCGTGGCCCGCGTGGCGCGTCAAGACGGCGAAGGAGCGCGCGAGCATCCTTCGCCGCTGGTACGAGCTCATCATGGCCAACCAGGAGGAACTCGCCCGCCTCCTCACGCTCGAGCAGGGCAAGAGCCTCGCCGAAGCGCGCGGGGAGATCGCTTACGGCGCCTCGTTCATCGAATGGTACGCCGAGGAAGGAAAGCGCCTCTACGGCGATGTCATTCCCGGCCACATGGCGGACAAGCGCATCGTCGTGCTGAAGCAGCCGATCGGTGTCGCCGCCGCGATCACGCCGTGGAACTTCCCGAACGCGATGATCACGCGCAAGGCCGGCCCGGCCCTCGCCGCCGGGTGCCCGATCGTGCTGAAGCCCGCCGCCGAAACCCCCTACTCCGCCATCGCGCTCGCCGTGCTGGCCGAGGAGGCCGGGCTTCCCAAGGGCATCTTCAACGTGCTCACCGGCAAGGCCTCGGCGATCGGCGGAGAGCTCACGTCGAACCCCATCGTCCGCAAGCTGTCGTTCACCGGCTCCACGGAGATCGGCCGCCTCCTGATGCGCCAGTCGGCGGAGACCATCAAGAAGCTCAGCCTCGAACTCGGCGGAAACGCCCCCTTCATCGTTTTCGACGATGCGGACGTGGACGCCGCCGTTGTGGGCGCCATGGCCTCCAAGTACCGCAATTCGGGTCAGACCTGCGTCTGCTCGAACCGCCTTTACGTGCAGGCCGGCGTTTACGATGAATTCGTCGAAAAGCTCGCCGCCGCCGCTGCGAAGCTAAAGGTCGGCAGCGGCCTCGAAGCGGGCACCGAGCAGGGCCCGCTCATCAACATGGCTGCGGTCGAAAAGGTCGAGCAGCACATCGCAGACGCCACTGGCAAGGGCGCGAAGATCCTCGCCGGCGGCAAGCGCCACGCGCTCGGCGGCACCTTCTTCGAGCCGACCGTGCTCGCGAACGTCACGCAGGACATGCTCGTCGCGCACGAGGAAACCTTCGGGCCGCTTGCCCCGGTCATCCGCTTCGAAACCGAAGAGGAAGCCATCGCGATGGCGAACGACAGCGAGTTCGGCCTTGCCTCCTACTTCTATTCGAACAACCTCTCGCGCGTATGGCGCGTGGCGGAGGCGATCGAGTCGGGCATGGTGTGCGTCAACTCGGGCATCCTCTCCACAGAAGTCGCGCCCTTCGGCGGCGTCAAGCAGTCCGGCCTCGGCCGCGAAGGCTCGCGCTACGGCATCGATGAGTATGTCGAGATGAAGTACCTCTGCCTCACCATCTGAGGCGGCGGAAACATTTCGTCCAATAGGCGTTTAGGTTCAGTGCATTGACCCCAATGCAACACCTTGACGCCGGCCTTTTGAGAGGGCCGGCGTCTTTTTAGAGCATCGTGCGGAAAAGTGGGAACCGGTTTTCCGCCAGAAACGATGCGTCAACAAAGAGATAGCGCGCGCGCCCTGCGTCGGATTTCACGCAGCGCGCTTTAGACCGCGATCGTTTCAGGCTTAATCAGCCTGAAACGTGAATCGCTGTCTAAGCTATTGAATAGAGACTGATTCACGTTTGAAGTGGAAGCACTATGTGCTTCCACTTCAAACGATCAGGCTCTAGAATGCGGCGGCATCAGGCAGCCTGCGCCAGCGCCACCGCATCCGGCCCCGCGGGAAACCGCAACTGACCGGTAAGGTCGTTCGACGCCTTCCACACGGCTTCGGCGACGTCCGTTTCTTTCGTCACCAGTGCGGGCTGCGCGAAGGCCGCAAAGATCGGGGCTGCGAAATCCGCGTAGGCCTTCGGAATCAGATCTTCGATCCGCACGTCGCTGTTGTGCGCAAAGCGGGTCGTCGGTGCATAGCCGGGTTCCACCAGCTTGGCGCGGATGCCGAAGTGCGCGAGTTCGTGGGCAAGCGATCCTGTAAAGCCTTCGATGGCCTGCTTGCTTGCCGTGTAGGCCGCCGCCAGCGGCATCGGGGCCAGCGTCACGCTGGATGTAACGTTCACGATCACGCCCGATCGGCGGGCGCGGAACTGCGGGATCACCGCCTGCGTCATCGCCATGGTGCCGAAGGTGTTCGTCTCGAATACCTTGCGCACGTGGGGCATCGGGGTCGCCTCGAACGCGCCCACCACGCCGATGCCTGCATTGTTGACCAGCACATCGATCGGCCCCGCGGCATCGAGCGCCGCCGCGATGCTTTCAGCATTCGTCACGTCCAGCGACAACACACGCAGCCGCTCGGAAGGCGGCAAGATATCCGCGCGAGGCACGCGCATGGTCGCCACCACGTGCCAGCCCTGCGCAAGGAAGTGGTGCGCTGTTTCAAGGCCATAGCCGGACGAGCACCCGGTGATGAGGATGGTTTTCATGGTGTTCCTTCTTTCGGTCGCGATTGACAGGCGAAGGATAAGTCCGTCATGATGGACTATCATCAATCATAAGTCTTATATTCATTTGCAATAGTCCGGAAATGACAGACCCGCTCGCACAGGTGATCGCGCTTCTCCGCCCCCGCGCCGTCTTTTCCAAAGGGATCAGCGGCGCAGGGCGCTGGGCTGTGAACTACACGGCGTTCGGACACCCGGGCTTCTGCGCGGTGATCGAGGGGCGCTGCCGCCTCGCGGTCGCGGGCGAGGCGCCGGTCATCCTCGAGCAGGGCGACTTCGTGCTCCTCCCCGCCACACCGGCGTTCACCATGTCCGGCCTCGAACCGGCAACGCCGAGGCGGATCGACCCGCACGAGATGCTGTCGCCGGGCGAGGACATCCGTCACGGTCGTGCAGACGGCCCCGCCGACGTCCGCCTGCAAGGCGGCTATTTCCTTTTCGATTCTCCGGATGCGGACCTCATCGTGTCGCTCCTGCCGTCGATGATCCACATCCACGGCGACGAGCGGCTTGCCACGCTGGTGCGGCTTTTCGGCGAGGAAGCGAGCGCTCAGCGGCCGGGCCGCGAATTCGTGCTTACACATCTTGTCGAACTTCTTCTGGTCGAATCCCTGCGCGCGTCGTCGCAGAAACATACGCCGCCGGGCCTTTTGCGTGGTCTCGCAGACGCGCGCATCGCGGCGGCGTTGCGCCAGATGCACGGCGATCCGAAACGGCCATGGACCGTGGACGCGTTGGCAAAAATGGCAGGCATGTCGCGCTCGGCGTTCTTCGATCGCTTCGTCCGCATGGTCGGGCTCCGCCCGATGGAATATCTCGTCGCGTGGCGCATGGCTGTCGCGAAGGATCTCCTGCGCGGCGACACTCTGGCGCTGGATGAAGTGGCAAGCCGCGTCGGCTACGGCTCGGCGAGCACATTCAGCACCGCCTTCAGCCGCCATGTCGGCCAGCCACCCGGACGCTTCGCCCGCGCCCCGGAAAGGCTCGATCCCGAACCCGGAAGGGTTCGCAAGGCCGACCGGCCGCCCGAGCTTATGCGAGGAAAGCCAAAGCCGCGGATGCGGCCGCCCGGCGCCTGAGGGACAACAAAAAACTGGCGCGCCCGGCAGGATTCGAACCTGCGACCCCAAGCTTAGAAGGCTCGTGCTCTATCCAACTGAGCTACGGGCGCCCGCGAGGGGCCTTAGCGCAAATGTGCGCTATTTGAAATTGTCGGCGTAGGTCTGGATTTTCAGGCGGTGCGTGCGCGGCGGCAGCACCGTGTAGGCAAAGCCCTCGCGTTCGGCATAGGCCTTGGCGGCTTCCGCGGTGTCGAAGCGCAGCGTCAGCTGGCGGCGCGTGTCGGCGGAGCCTGCCCAGCCAGTCAGCGGATCGGGGCGCTGCGGGTCCGCGCGCTCGAACTCCAGCACCCATTCCTGCGTGCGCGCCTTGCCGCTCTGCATCGCGTTCTTCGGGCGTTGGTAAATCCGGGCAGCCATCTGTCCTCGTCCTTGAAAGCTCGTGGAAACGCCAATGGCGCAGCCTCGGGCCGCGCGTCAAGCGCTCAGAATGCGCGCGCGATCGCGAAACGCACGGTTTCGGTAAGCGCAGCCTTGGCGCTGCTCGCCGGCATGTCGGCAATGGCATCTATGGCGAGCTCGCCGTAGTGCCGCGCGCGCGCCAGCGTATCGGCGATCGATCCCGACGTTTTCAACCGCTCGATCGCCTCGGCGAGGTCCTCGTCGGACTTGCGGCGGCCTTCCATGGCGTCGCGCCAGAAGCGCCGCGCCTCGTCGTCACCGCGCCGGTAGGCGAGGATCACGGGCAGCGTCAGCTTGCCTTCGCGGAAGTCGTCCCCCTGCCCCTTGCCCATGGTTTCAGCGTCGGACATGTAATCGATCGCATCGTCCACGAGCTGGAACGCAATGCCGAGGTTGCGGCCATAGCTTTCGAGCGCGCCCTCGCACGCCTCGTCGCGCTCCGCGACCACGGCGGCGATCTGGCAGGCGGCGGCGAACAGCACCGCCGTCTTCGCAGTGATCACCTGCAGGTATTTTTCCTCGCTCGTCTCGATCTGGCGCGCGACCATCAGCTGGTCGACCTCGCCCTGCGCGATCACGGCGGAAGCGTTCGAGAGGATCTTGAGCACGCGCAGCGAGCCGTCTTCCACCATCAGCTCGAAGGCGCGGCTGAACAGGAAGTCGCCGACGAGCACCGTCGCCTGGTTGCCCCAGATGAGGTTGGCCGCCTTCTTGCCGCGCCGTAGGTCCGATCCGTCCACCACGTCGTCGTGGAGCAGCGTCGCCGTGTGGATGAACTCAACGCTCGCCGCGAGCTTGTGGTGGCGCTCGCCCGAATAGCCGAGCAGCCGCGCGCTTGCGAGCGTCAGCATCGGCCGCAGCCGCTTGCCGCCGCCCGAGATCAGGTGCCCCGCGAGTGCCGGGATCACCGCCACCGGGCTCTGCATCCGGTCGAGGATGATCTGGTTCACGGAGTTCATTTCGGGCGCCACAAGCTGCATCAGCCCGTCGATGGACGGCGCGGGCTCTGCCGGATTCAACCTGTGTATGGTGGCGCTCACGACTCTGACTTGTCCCATGACGTTTCCGCTGTCATGCGTCCATGCTACATCCACGGCGCTTTGTCACCGCGCCACATCGACGCGCCGACGTTTTGGGGAGCCTGATGACCGACGACCGTTCAGATGATCGCCTCGCCGCCTATCGCAGCAGCATCGACAACATCGACGCGGCGCTCATCCACATGCTCGCCGAGCGCTTCAAGATCACGCAGGCGGTGGGTGAATACAAGGCCGTCTCCGGCCTCCCACCCGCCGATCCGGACCGCGAGGCCCGCCAGATCGCGCGGCTGCGCAAGCTCGCCGCCGATGCGCGGCTGGACGAGGAACTCGCGGAAAAGTTCCTGCGCTTCATCATCGAAGAGGTGATCCGCCACCACGAGCGTATCAAGAAAGCGCAGGCCTGAAGGCGATTTTCGCTCGCCGCGCAAACCCCGTTGCATCGGCGGGGAGGCACCGTTATAGAGCGCCGTCCGGAGCGGGGCTGTAGCTCAGATGGGAGAGCGCTGCAATCGCACTGCAGAGGTCAGGGGTTCGATTCCCCTCAGCTCCACCAATCCGGCCATTTCCATAAGATGCATATAATACAGAGGTATAAACCCCTCTGTTCGCATGATTACTGAGCTTCGCCGATAACAGCCGCAGCCTCTTCGTTAAGCGCCGCGGCTTTTTTGCGCGGCGGGCTGAGCGGGGCCGGCCTCGCCTTTTCGATATTGCCTTGAACCAGCGGCGCGCCCGCGCTGAGCCCGCCGACCACCTCCAATGCGAGCCGCTCCTCGTCGCGGCGGCGGACATCGGCGATCGTATCGGCAGCGTCCTCTTCGCTGACACCGAGGCTGGTCAGCACCGTCTCCCCGAACACCAGCGCCGATTCCAGCGTTTCGCGGATCTGGTAGTCGACCCCCGCCTTGATGAGTTCGACAGCGTGCGTGCGGTCGATGGCGCGCACGAAAAGCCGCGCATACGGGAATTCCGCCTCGCACAGATGGACAATGCGGTTCACGGATTCGGCCGCACCGCCGCAGATCAATATGGCTTCCGCGGTCGCCGCGCCGGATGCGCGCAGCACGTCGAGCCGCGTGCCGTCGCCGTAATAGACCTTGAAGCCGAAGGTCGATGCGGCGCGGATCATGTCGACGTCGGACTCGATCAGCGTGATGTCGATGCCGCGCGCCAGCAGCGGCTGGCTGACGATCTGCGCAAAGCGTCCGAAGCCGATGATGAGCACCTGCCCGCGCAGGCCCTCCGGCTTTTCCACGCCCTCCAGCGACGGCTCCACCTTCGGCGCGAAGCGCTTCTGAACGAGCACCATCAGCGGCGTCATCACCATCGAAAGGATGACGATCGCGGTGAGCACGGCGCTGCTGCGCGTATCGATCAGCCCCACCGCAACCGCCGTGCCGTAGAGCACGAATGCGAATTCACCGCCCTGCGCAAAGAGCAGTGCACGGTGGCCGGCTTCGGCATGATTTGCGCGGAACAGACGACCGACCAGATAAATCGCCGTTGCCTTCACGATCATGTAAGCGGCGAGACCAGCGACCACCATGCGCCATTCGGCGATCACCACGGTGAGGTTCAGCGACATGCCGACGCTGAGGAAAAACAGCCCGAGCAGGATGCCGCGGAACGGCTCGATGTCGACTTCGAGCTGATGACGAAATGAGGATTCGGAAAGCAGCACGCCCGCGAGGAACGCACCCATCGCCATCGAAAGCCCACCCGCCTGCATGAAGAGCGCAGCGCCAAGCACAACGAGCAGCGCCGCAGCCGTCATCACCTCGCGTGCGCCTGCGCGGGCGAGGATGCGGAACATCGGATCGAGCAGATAGCGGCCGACGATGATCAGCACGACGAGCGCCGCGACGGCGATCACGACGCCGAGCCACAGCGGCTGACCGCCCTCCACCGGACCGCCGAGCATCGCCGCCCATAGCGCGACGAGTGCGAGCAGCGGCACGATCATCAGGTCTTCGAACAACAGAATCGCCACCGCGCGGTGCCCGGAGGCTTCCCCGAGTTCTCCACTTTCGGAAAGCATCTGCATGATGACAGCGGTCGACGACAGCACGAAGCCGCTCGCCCCAACCACCGCCACGGGGAGCGGCAGCCCGGCCAGAATACCGACTCCGGAAAGCAGCGCCGTACACAGCAGCACCTGCGCTGCGCCGAGGCCGAAGATGTCCCGGCGCATCGCCCAGAGCTTCGACGGGCGCATCTCGAGGCCGATGATGAAGAGAAACAGCACGACACCAAGTTCGGCGACATGGAGCAGCGTTTCAGGATCGGTCACGAGCCCGAACACGAACGGCCCCACCAGAAAACCGCCAACGAGATAGCCGAGCACGGACCCGAGCCCGAGCCATCGAAACGCGGTAACGGCGGCAACGCCAGCGCCCAGCAGCACCACCGCCTGTCCGAGTTCAAGTCCGGCAGGTGCTGCCATGGGAATCCTTTCGCGCTAGTTTCGCTCCGTCGTGAACGCCTCCACGTAATGCGGTTCGGGGCGTTCGCGCAATTGTTCGTAGTGAACGAGCGACGGTTCGGCGCCGAGCGGAACGGGCGCGCAATCGCGAAACGCCCACTCGCCGCGGTCGCAATCGGCGGCGCGGACGTAGCCGTTGATGTAGAAGCGCCGGTGGTGATCGGCGCGGTTGGCGCCCGATCCGTGCACGAGATAGGGGCTCCACAATGCAAGGTCGCCGGGTTCCAGGTCGAGGTCGATGAGCCCCGATGGATCGAGGCCAAGCGCGACGAGCGTGTCTTCGGCGGCGGCATTGTCCATCACCGCACCTGCGATTTCCATGTCGAGCGCGCCGAGCCGATGGCTGCCGGGAAGGATGCGCATTCCGCCCGAGCGCGCGTTGTGCGGATCGATCGCGAGGCCGGTCTGCACGTAGCTCGCGCCGAGATTGCGGTATGCGTCCGGCGGTCGCCGGAAACGCGAGTCCTGATGGAAGGCGAAGTCCCCCTTCCCGCCCGGCCGCTTCCAGTGAATCTGGTTGATGATCTGTTTGATGTCGCCGCCGATCATCGGCCCAAGCAATGCCGCGAAGCGCGGATCGGTGCGCGCCTCGTCCAGCACGTCGCTGCGCCATGAAGGCCACTGCGCCATGCGCACGTCGCCGTCCGCGATCTTGTAGAAGAGATTGCCATGGCGGAAGCTCTGCCCGTGCGTGGCGGCTTCCGCATGTACGCCGTCGATCGCCGCACCGATCCGCGCGATGTCGGCAGGCGAAAAGAACTGCCGGATGATGGCGTAACCATTCCGGACATAGTCTTCCATGAAGGTCATTTCAGAGTTTCCGCAGCACCACATCGATGCGCTTCAGGATGCGCCAGCTTGCGTAAAGAAGAAGTAAGGTTACCGCGAGAAGCGATACGGCGACGATCCCGGCGAGCACCGGATCGACAAGCGTGAGCGTGAGGCCGCCGATGGTGAGCACGTCCTCCACACCCGAAACGATCACGTTCGAGAACGGTTCGGGACTCGCATTCACGACCGCGCGGCCGCTCGCCTTCGCGCTATGGCTGACGAACGCCGCGCCGCCGCCCAGCAGGAACGCCGCCACCTGCCATGCCGGATCGCCCGCATCGATAACGGCGAGCGCGATGAGCGCCCCGCCGAGCGGTCGGATCGCGGTGTGGATCGCATCCCAGATGCTGTCGAGCCACGCGATCTTGTCCGCGAAGAACTCCACGACGAGGCCGATCGCGGCAACGCCGATCACCCAGGGGCTTGCGAAAACATCGAGGCTTTGAAGATGCTGCGGCAGATCGAGGAGGCCGAAACGCATCGCGAGGCCTGCGGCGAATACGGTGGCATAGAGCCGCCATCCCGCGAGCAGGCTGAGGCTGGCGGCGACACCGAGCAGTTCGATCGGGCCCATGCGCGAGAAAATGATAGGCATTGCCCCGCTTGGCAAGCGGGCATTGCAGGTCCACATACGCCGCATGTCCACGAACGACGACGCCAAGCCCGCCGCCACGCTGATCCTCCTGCGCGAAGGATCGAGCACGCCCGAGATCTTCATGCAGACCCGCGCGCAGACGATGGGCTTCGCAGCGGGCATGATCGCCTTTCCCGGCGGCAAGGTGGATGCGCACGACATGAACCTTGCCGCGTCGCGGCTGGTTGCGAGCCGCCACGATCTCGATCTTGAAGAGATCGCCGCGCGCGTCGCCGCGGTCCGTGAAAGCTTCGAGGAGGCGGGCGTACTGCTCACGCACGGGCCGGAGATCGCGCCGCGTGACTTCATCGAAGCGCAGCCGGCGATCGCTTCGCGTGCGCTCGCGTTCTCCGATTTCCTCGCGCGTCATGATCAGCAGATCGATCTCGACGTGCTCTTTCCCTTCGCGCGCTGGGTGCCGCCGCCCGGCCTCCACGGCAAACGCTACGACACGCGCTTCTATCTCGCACGGCTGCCGGAGGGTGCGAACGCGGGGCACGACGGCAACGAGGCGACGACCTCGTGGTGGATCACGCCGTCCGAAGCGATCGCACGCGCCGACCGTCAGGAAGCCGAAGTGATGTTCCCCACGCGCCGCAATCTCGAACGCCTCGCGCAGCACGCGAGCGTCGACGCACTTATCACGCACGCGATGGAAACGCCGGTCGTCACCGTGCAGCCCGAGGTTCGCATGTGCGACGGCGGTCTGCACCTCTGCATCCCGGAAGGCATCGGCTATCCGGTGACGCGCGAGCCGCTGGAGACCGCGCGCCGCGCGTGACGCGTCTTCAGAATTCCAGAATCGTCGCGACCTCGCTGCCGGGATAAGAGACGAGGAGATCGCTGCCGGGCACGGCTTCGAGATCGGCATCGCCTTCCACGAGCAGCGTCTCTCCCGATCGTGCATCACCGGCTCGGCCATCGATCACCGTGATCCATACCGGCCGATCGCGCGGCGGGCGCAGGTGCAATCGCGCGCCGGTGCGCCAGCGTTCGACGACGAATTTTCCACCCGCCGACAGCAGCGTCCGCCCCCGGGAGAGGTCGTGCCGTTCGTCCGAAACGAAGAACGGATGCGCATTCGAAACCGCGACTCCCTCTTCGAGGTGGAGCTCGCGCGGGCGTCCATAATCATAGAGTCGGTAGGTGAGATCGACGTTCTGCTGGATCTCGATGATGGTGACTCCGGCGCCGATCGCATGGACCGTGCCTGCCGGTGAGTAAATAAAATCACCCGCCTTCACCGGCTTCCAGTCGATCAATTGCTCGATCGAACCGTCGATGGCGGCCTCGCGCAATTCGTCTGCAGACAGCGGACGCACCGTGCCGAGGCCGACCGTACCGTGCGGTTCTGCGGCAAGCACGAGCCACGCTTCATCCTTGCCGCGCGCATAGCCGGCGGCACGCGCGGCGGCATCGTCGGGGTGCACCTGCACGGACAATCGCTCGCTCGTGAACAGGTACTTTATAAGAAGGTCAGGGTCGCGCCCGTCGGGAGTCTCGAACCAGATCTCTCCAATCTTTTCATCATCCTCCGGGACGTCTTCAAAGAAAGGTGAGAGATGCCGCCGGCCCCACGGCTTCTCGATGCGGCGTGTTATCAGCTTGGTAACCGTCATCGTATTTCCTGCCTCCCCTCAGTCATGTTCCGGCTGCGTCTGCGAGAGCGCATCCGCTTGCCGGGAAACTTTCGCCGCGTTCGATATCGCGCTTTGCATCCTTATCTTCGGGATCGCGTTTCAGTTGCTTTACATCCTCGGCCTTCAGCATCAGGCGCGTCTCAAGAAATCCTGTCTTGCGTTTTGCCATGACTAATTCCATCAAGAATATGGCAATTATTACGAACTATCTGCGCGTTGGTAGTTTTTCAAATTTTGTGGACATGTTAGCGTCCTCCATCCGTCAATGGGAGATCATGATGGCGAAGAAGAAAGAAACGGTAGCGAAGGCGAAGAAGCCGAAGAAGGTTAGCGCTGCCAAACCGGCCGCGAAGAAGCCGGCTGCGAAGAAGCAGTCGACGGGTTCGGATTTCGGTGAACATCTCGCAGCCGCCGGTGCGCAGCTGCAGGCACGTGCGGAAGCGATGTTCGGGCAGTGGCTCGATCAGGCTTCGTCGACGCTGCGCAAGAGCGGCGTGCAGACCATTGTCGACGACATCAAGTCGCGCTCCGGCTTCGAAAAGATTGCCAAGGAACTCGCCAGCAACGTCGCGAGCGAGATCACGAAATTTGCTGCATCGACAAGCATCGGCGCCAAGGTTGCACCGAAGGCGAAGCCGGGTCCGAAGCCGAAGGGCAAGCCCGGTCCGAAACCCAAAGCGGCTGCTGCGAAGCCTGCCGTGAAGGCACCGGCGAAGGCGAAAGCGAAGCCGGGTCCGAAGCCGAAAGCCGCCGCGCCGAAGCCTGCTGCGAAGCCTGCCGTGAAGGCACCGGCGAAGGCGAAAGCGAAGCCGGGTCCGAAGCCGAAAGCCGCCGCGCCCGCGAAGCCGGCAGCCGCGCCTGCCGCTGCTGCTCCGTCGGTGTCGGCGCCCGCCAAGCCCAAGGGTAAGCCGGGTCCGAAGCCGAAAGCCGCCAAGGCTGCCGCACCGGCGAAGCCGAAGGGCAAGCCCGGTCCGAAACCGAAGGCCGCTGCGCCGAAGCCGGCTGTGACTGCTGCTCCGGCTGCCGCGAAGGCGAAGCCGGGTCCGAAGCCGAAGGCTGCGGTTGCGAAGCCTGCTGCGGCTGCGCCCGCGAAGCCGGCTGCGCCTGCGGGCCTCACGCCGCGCCGTCGCGGACCGCGTCCGTCGTCGCGGCCTGCGCCGAAGAAGTAAGCGTTAAAATAAGAATGGCCCGGCGCGTTTCGTACTCACGACGCGCCGGGCTTTTCTTTTGCTCTCGAATTTCCTGCGAAGCGGCCATGCGCTTCGACGAAGGATATACCTTCCCCCGCGCAATCGCCGCGAGAATGCGCTATCGTGGGCGCCAATGAACAGGTCGCTGCTAAAAGGCGTGCTCGCAAACGATTCGGCACGCACAGCCATCCAGTCGATTTTCGGCTTCTGGCTCTTCTATTTCCTCATCGTCACGCTGCGCGCATTCGCGCTCGGCTTCGAAGAGCTGCTTCCGATGGCCGGGCGGCGTGCGGTGGTCACGATCATCGGCATGACAATCAGCTGGGCGCTGTATCTTGCGCTCGCCCCGCTCGAAAAAGCCCCCCTGCGCAGACGCGCACTGATGATGTTCCTGCTTTGCGTGCCCGCCGCGGCGCTGTTCACCACGTTCAATTTCTACGCCTTCTACGTCTATGAGCCGCTGCCCTCCGTCGCCGAGGATCTCGCGCACAAGGAGCGTTCGCTCGCCATGCTGCTGGCGATCATTTTCGAAGGCACGGTCACCTGGTTCTTCTTTTTCGCGGCATGGGCGGCCTTCCATCTGGCGCTCGGCTACGCGGCCGATGCCGCGAAAGCCGAACGCCGCGCCGCTGCCTTCCGCGAGGAGGCGCAGGCCGCGCAGCTCCGCGCGCTGCGCTATCAGATCAATCCGCATTTCCTGTTCAACACGCTGAACTCCCTGTCGTCGCTGGTCCTCACCAATCGCAACGACGAGGCGGAGCGGATGATCCTCAACCTCTCCACCTTCTTCCGCGCGAGCCTCACCAGCGACCCGACCGAGGACATTCCGCTCGCCGACGAACTCGATCAGCAGCGCCTCTATCTGGAGGTCGAGCGCGCCCGCTTCGGCGACCGCCTCGAATTCGATTTCGACATCGCCCCCGAAGCGGAACGCCAGCGCGTGCCCAGCCTCATCCTCCAGCCGCTGATCGAGAACGCCGTGAAATACGCGGTGTCGCCTTCGAACGCGCCGGTATGCATTCGCGTGAAGGCAAGCCTGCACGATGCGATGCTCCACATCGTGGTGGAGGACGACGGCGCATTCGCCGCGCCGCAGGCGCAGGTGGACGGCACCGGCACCGGCCTCAACAATGTCCGCGATCGCCTGCGCGCACGCTTCGGCGATGCCGCTGCGTTCAAGGCAGGCCCGTGGCCGGGCGGCGGCTTCCGCGTCGATATTGCCATTCCCGTGAAGCGACCGGTGCCCAATGCCTGATAGCCCCCTCCGCACGCTTGTCGTCGACGATGAAGCCATGGCGATCGAACGGATGCAGGTGCTGCTTGCGCGTTTCGATGACGTCAATCTCGTTGGAACCGCCAGCACCGGCGGTCAGGCACTGCGCCTGATCGAAGCGCTCTCCCCCGATCTCCTGCTGCTCGATATTTCGATGCCGGGGCTCGACGGGATCGGTGTCGCGCAGGCGGTCCAGCGTCTGCCGCAGCGTCCGGCCGTGGTGTTCGTCACGGCGTTCGATCAATACGCCGTCACCGCGTTCGATGTCGCGGCCGCCGATTATCTGTTGAAGCCGGTCGATCCGGCGCGCCTCGGCAAGGCGCTGGCGCGCGTGCGCGAACTGCGCGTGAATGCTCACGCAGGGCCTGCGGAGGACGATGGCTACGTCAAGGAATTCTGGGTTCCGCACCGTTCGGAGATCATCCGCGTCGATGTCGATGCGATTGATATGGTCGAGGCCGAGCGTGATTACATGCGGCTGCACACCGCCGACCGCTCGTTCCTTCTCCACCAGACGATCAAGGAGCTGGAGCGGCGGCTGGACCCCGATCTCTTCATCCGCATCCACCGTTCGAAGATCATCCGGCGCGAGCGCATCAAGGGCCTCGTCCATCTCGGCTACGGCGTATGGTCGGTCGATCTCGGCGACGGCGGCGATCACCGCATCGGCCGCACCTATCTCTCCGACGTGAAGCGCATCACCGGCAAATAGTCGCGGGCCCAAAAAGAAAAAGGGCGGGCACCCTGGGACACGGTGCCCGCCCTGTCGGCGGCATCTGGGATTGCCGCCGGTTACGGCATCGCGATCGTGATCGCCCCGCCGGCGTTCGCAGCGACCTGCGTACCGGCGTTGTTGATCGCGGCGGTGATCTGCGGCGCGGCGCTCGCGATCGCGGCGTTACGGCATTCCATCGAAAGCGCGTCGCGGCGCATATCCTGGCGTCCACCTTCGAAGCACATCGCATTGGCGGCGCGGCGCACGCGGCCGTGCAGCGTCTTCACGCCGGCATCGCTGGCAAGGTTGAGATCGCCGTATTTCACATGGGCCACCGGGCGCACCGTGTTCGCTTCAACGATGGTTTCATCCATGGCATAGGCTGCGGGAACGAAAGCGGCGGTCGTCATTGCGGCGGCGAACGCAATCGCGCTGATCTTCACGAGGGTCATCGAGGGCGGTCCTTCCTGTTTCGCCTGTGGGAGGCGGAGAATTTCTGGCTGCGAACCGGGAACGTCCGGACTTGCTGGGACTGTGGGGTCCGTCGCTCCCGATCCGCATCCTGTAGATACCGTGCTTCGTTTGTCGTCGCCGCACCGCTTCGATTGCCCGCGAAGCCCACTCGACGAACGATCATTGCCGTCGACGAACGGCTGACAGCGCCTGACGAAAACGACTATGTGTCAAATCGGTGAAACATCGACCGCCCATAGACGGCGCACGAACACGATGATCGGGCAGGCATGAGCAAGATGAGGAAGGCGGGCGGCGGCGGCGCGGCTGCAATGAATGACGATCTCCGCCGCGAGATCGCGGAGGCGCTGCTCGGCGGCGATGACCCCGCTCGCCTTGCGCAGCGGATCGCGAGCCGAGGCATCGGCCATGCGCTCGCCGTGTCGGAAATCGAGCGCGCCCGGAAGAGTCCTTACTTCGCCGCCGGAGAGCGATTGCGCCAGCGCCTCCAGAAGCGCGATTGGTTCCTCGCCAACTATGCGAAACTCGCAGCGCCCGCCTCAGGCGAAGTGCCGCGCGTCCACGCACCCTCCGCCGAAACGTTCTTCGCCGATTATTTTGCCGCGCACCGCCCCGTCGTCCTCACCGGCCTCGTCGATCACTGGCCCGCGATGCAGCGCTGGTCGCTCGATGATTTCGAAGCCCGTCTCGGCAATGCCGAAGTCCGCGTGCAATGGGGCCGCGAAGCCGACAAGGACTATGAGCGCAATTCGGATGCGCACGGCGCAGTGCACCCCTTCCGTGAGATCATCGCCCGCCTGCGCGCCAGCGAGACCGCGCCGACGAACGATTTCTACGTCACCGCCAACAACCACACGCACAACCGCGAAGCCCTCGCCCCGCTCTATGCGGACACTGGCCCCATCCCCGGCTACCTCGCCGAACCCGGCGGCCCCGGCGGTTTCCTCGGGATCGGCCCCAAAGGCACGATCACCCCGTGGCACCACGATCTCACCAACAATCTTCTCTTGCAGATTTCCGGCCGCAAACGTGTCCGCCTCGTCTCCAGCCACCACAGCGCACTGATGCGCAACACCCGCCACTGTTTCAGCGACTGGGGCGGCGAGCCCCTCGAACCCGGCCCCGGCGACGGCACCCGCCCACCCGTGATGATCGCCGACCTCGCCCCCGGCGAAGCCCTCTTCCTCCCCGTCGGCTGGTGGCACCACGTCGAGGGTCTCGACGTCACCATCGGCATGAGCTTCACGAACTTCGCCCGCGACAACGATTTCTGGTCGCACTACGCAAGCTACGGAGCAGTTTAGGCAACGCTCGCGCTGGCCTCCCCCGGAACAGCGTCTATAGATTTCGCATGGAGCAGACCGTTTTCCTTGTCGCGGCCGTCGCGACGACGTTCTTCCTCGCGGGTATCGTCAAGGGCGTCACCGGCATGGGCCTGCCGACTGTGGCCATGGGCGTTCTCGGCGCGCTCCTGTCGCCGCTGACCGCTGCGGCGCTCCTGCTGCTTCCATCCTTCATCACCAATGTCTGGCAGCTTGTCTCCGGTCCGCACGTCATGGCCCTGCTGCGAAGACTGTGGCCGATGATGGCGACGATCATGATCGGCACGCTGGCGAGTTCCGCATTGCTCGCCGGAGGCGACACACGGCTGACAACATCGCTCCTCGGCGGCGTCCTCGTTATCTACGCGTCCTACACGCTGCTTGCGCGTCCGCTGCGGGTTTCGACGGGCAGTGAGCGCTGGGCTTCTCCCCTCATCGGCCTGATCACCGGCATCGTCACAGGTGGAACCGGTGTCTTCGTCATCCCCGCTGTGCCCTATCTCCAGGCGCTGGGTTTCGAGAAGGACGACCTCGTGCAGGCGCTCGGCCTCTCGTTCACCGTCTCCACGATCGCGCTTGCCGCAGGGTTGCTCTGGCATGGCGCAGTGCCGAAAGGCGACATGCTGATGTCCACGCTGGCCATCATCCCCGCGCTGCTTGGCATGGCCGCGGGTCAGCTCATCCGCGCCCGGATCAGCCCGCCTGTCTTCCGCCGCGTCTTCCTCGTGGGTCTTTTGTTGCTCGGCCTCGAAATGGCGCTGCGCGTCGTCCGTTAAAGTACGAAGGCAAGCGAAGCACCCCATCCTGCGGGCGTCACCCAATCGTTACCCCCTCGTCATCCCCCCGACGCACCCGATGGTTAACAAAGACCCATCGACAACCGCCGACCGCCCTCCGGCGCGTCGGCCGCAACGGGGACATTTGCGATGCGTCACTTCCTTTCCGCCGCCGCGATGGCGATGCTCGTTTCCACCGGCGCGCAGGCCGGTCTCGTCAAGGTCAGCTTCACGGGCACCAACTCCAGCCCCGCCGCGCCCAACGTGTTCGGCACCGCCGTACCGACGATCAGCGGCTACGTGATCTACGACGACGAGACCGCCGGCACGCCCTTCGTCGTCAACGCGACGCGCTCGGCCTACAATTACGCGGGCGCCATCAAGGAGATCGGCTTCGATCTCGGCAGCGGCATCGGCGGCACCGCGAACGGCAACCTCGGCTCGATGCAGGTCTCCGATCAGTTCACCGTCGGGCAGGATCGCCTGTCGTTCAACAACATCTTCCTCACGCCGGCCCAGACGACGGGCGAGCCCGCCGGCACCGTCCAGTTCCAGGTGACGATCGGCCTGTCCGGCCCCTTCTCCGCGCTCTCGACCTCGGACCTGCCCGGCGTGTTCGATCCGGCGATCTTCACCGGCCAGAAAAACTTCTCGCTGTTCGTCAATCGCGGCACGGGCGCGCCGCCCGCGGGCGCCGTCAGCTTCAACTTCAACTTCGACAGCCTCACAGTGACACCATACGGCACCGAGGTTCCCGAGCCCGCCACGCTGGCACTGTTCGGCCTCGGCGCGGCCGCCGTCGGCCTGCGCCGCCGCAAATCCGCCTGACCTGTTGCCCGAAACGGCGGATCGGCGCCCGAGCCCGGTCCGCCGTCTGGCGTCCTTGCCAAGCGCGCCTGCTGCCCCCATCTGCTGTCTTCCCCCGGCGCCGTTTTGCGGCTAGTGTCCGACCGGAACAAACAGGAAACGACAGCCCTCCTTATGCTGACCCACATTTCGATCCGCGGCGCGCGTGAGCACAACCTCAAGAACATCAGCCTCGATATTCCGCGCGAAACGCTGACGGTGGTCACGGGCCTGTCCGGCTCCGGCAAGTCGTCCCTCGCCTTCGACACGATCTACGCGGAAGGCCAGCGCCGCTATGTCGAGTCGCTCTCCGCCTACGCGCGGCAGTTCCTCGAACTGATGCAGAAGCCCGACATCGATCATATCGACGGTCTCTCCCCCGCCATCTCCATCGAGCAGAAGACCACCTCGAAGAACCCGCGCTCCACGGTCGCCACCGTCACCGAGATCTACGACTACATGCGGCTCCTGTGGGCGCGCGTCGGCATCCCCTATTCGCCCGCCACCGGCGAACCGATCGCCGCGCAGCAGGTCAGCCAGATGGTCGACCGCGTGATGGCGATGCCCGAAGGCACGCGCCTCATGCTGCTCGCGCCCGTCGTGCGCGGACGCAAAGGTGAGTACCGCAAGGAAATCGCCGAGTGGCGGCGCACCGGCTTCCAGCGCGTCAAGATCGACGGCACCGTCTACCCCATTGAAGAGGCCCCCGCGCTCGACAAGAAATACAAGCACGACATCGACGTGGTCGTGGACCGCCTCGTCGTGAAGGCCGGCCTTGAAACCCGCCTCGCGGACAGTTTCGAAACCGCGCTCGGCCTCGCCGAAGGTCTTGCGGTGGTCGAGCTCGTCGATGCCAAGAAAGGCGGAGGCGAGCGCATCCTGTTCTCGCAGAAGTTCGCCTGCCCCGTCTCCGGCTTCACGATCCCGGAAATCGAGCCGCGCCTGTTCTCATTCAACTCGCCGCACGGCGCCTGCCCCGCCTGCGACGGCCTCGGCGAGCGGCTCTACTTCGATCCCGAACTCGTCGTCCCGAACCAGAACCTCAGCATCGAGCAGGGCGCGGTGGTGCCGTGGGCGAAGTCCAACCCGCCCTCACCTTATTATATGCAGGTGCTCCGCTCCGTCGCGCGCGCCTATGACTTCTCGCTGCGCACGCCGTGGAACGAGCTGCCCGAGGAAATCCAGGACGTCGTGCTGAACGGCACCGGCGGCGTTCCGATCACGCTCCGCTTCGAGGACGGCCGCAAGACCTACGAGGTCAAGAAGCCGTTCGAGGGCGTCGTCAACAATCTCGATCGCCGCTGGCGCGAGACGGACAGCCAGTGGATGCGCGACGAGCTTTCGCGCTTCCAGTCCGCCGCGCCCTGCGAAACCTGCAACGGCGCCCGCCTGAAGCCCGAAGCGCTCGCCGTGAAGATCGCCGGCGAGACGATCGCCGACGCCGTCCGACGCCCGGTCGGTGATGCCTTCCGCTGGGCGAAGGGCCTCCCCGCCCATCTCAATGATCAGCAGAAGCAGATCGCCGAACGCATCCTGAAAGAGATCGTCGAGCGCCTCGGCTTCCTCGACAACGTCGGCCTCGAATACCTCAATCTTGATCGCAAGTCGGGCACGCTCTCCGGCGGCGAGTCGCAGCGCATCCGCCTCGCGAGCCAGATCGGCAGCGGCCTTTCCGGCGTGCTCTACGTGCTCGACGAGCCCTCGATCGGCCTCCACCAGCGCGACAACGACCGCCTGCTCGAAACGCTGAAGCGCCTGCGCGATCTCGGCAACACCGTGCTCGTCGTCGAGCATGACGAAGACGCGATCCGCACTGCCGACCACGTCATCGACATGGGTCCCGGCGCGGGCGCGCACGGCGGGCAGGTCGTCGCGGAGGGCACGCTCGCCGACATCCTCGCCAACCCGAACAGCCTCACCGGCGATTATCTCTCCGGCCGCCGCGCCGTGCCGGTGCCGGAGGTGCGCCGCAAGGGCAACGGCAAAAAGCTCACCGTGAAGGGCGCGCGCGCGAACAACCTCAAGGACATCAACGTCTCGATCCCGCTCGGCACCTTCACCTGCATCACCGGCGTCTCGGGCTCGGGCAAATCGACCTTCACGATCGACACGCTCTACGCCGCCGCCGCGCGGGCGCTGAACGGCGCGCGCCTCGTCTCGGCGCAGGTTGATGACATCAAGGGCCTCGAACATCTCGACAAGGTCATCGACATCGACCAGTCGCCCATCGGCCGCACGCCGCGTTCGAACCCCGCCACGTACACGGGCGCCTTCACCAACATCCGCGACTGGTTCGCCGAACTCCCGGAATCGAAGGCGCGCGGCTACAAGCCCGGCCGGTTCAGCTTCAACGTCAAGGGCGGCCGCTGCGAGGCGTGCAAGGGCGACGGAATGCTCAAGATCGAGATGCACTTCCTGCCCGACGTCTACGTCACGTGCGACGTCTGCAAGGGCAAGCGCTACAACCGCGAAACGCTGGAGGTGAAGTTCAAGGGCAAGTCGATCGCCGACGTGCTCGACATGACGGTGGAGGACGCCGCCGAATTCTTCAAGGCCGTGCCGTCGATCCGCGACAAGATGAGTATGCTCGTCGAAGTCGGCCTCGGCTACATCCACGTCGGCCAGCAGGCGACGACGCTTTCGGGCGGCGAGGCGCAGCGCGTGAAGCTCGCGAAGGAACTCTCGCGCCGCTCCACGGGCAAGACGCTCTACATCCTCGACGAGCCGACGACCGGCCTCCATTTCGAGGACGTGCGCAAGCTTCTCGAGGTGCTGCACGCGCTCGTCGAGCAGGGCAACAGCATCGTCGTCATCGAGCACAACCTGGAGGTCATCAAGACCGCAGACTGGATTATCGACCTTGGCCCCGAAGGCGGCAACGCGGGCGGCAACGTGGTTGCCGAAGGCACCCCCGAAACCGTGTCGAAGGTCGCGGCCAGCTACACCGCCCGCTACCTGAAACCCCTGCTCGAAAAGAAACCCCTCGCGGCCCCGATGCAGATGCCGAAACCAAAGGCAAAGCGGAAGTCGAAAGCGTCAGAACTGGCGCTGGAGGGCGAAGCGGCGGAGTAGCGGTCAGGCCGCCACGCCAAGCAGCGCACCGAGCGCGGCGCGCTTCCGCGTGATGTCGGCAAGCGAATAGCCGTCCAGCACCGCCATGAACGCACCAAGCGCCTCGCCGAGCGCCCCCGTGAGACCGCACGCCGGCGCGACGACACAGCCTCCGCAGTCGGCAAGCGCGTCCTCGCCCTCCGTATGGCGCACGAGGTCGCCGATGCCGATCTCCGCCGCGGGCCGTGCCAGCCGTATCCCGCCAAAGCGCCCGCGCTCGCTCGCGACATAGCCGGCGTTCGCGAGGTCATTGACGATCTTCATCAGGTGATTGCGCGAAATGGCGTAGGCATCGGCGATTTCGCCGATCGAACAAAGCCGGTCCGGATGCACGGCAAGATGCATCAGAACCCGCACCGCATAGTCCGTGTAACGCGTCAGCCGCACGCCGCCATTCCCTGCCATTTCGTCGCACGCACATTATATGTATTTTAAATACATCTTTCAAAGCCCATGATTGCCGGTGTGCAAAAACGAGTCGGAGCCAGGGAATGGACATCGACGACGACCAACTGAAGACGCTAGTCGACGTGTTCTATGCGCGCGTGCGCACGGATCCGGAGCTTGGCCCTATCTTCAATGATGTCATCGGAGACTGGCCGGAACATCTTGAAAAACTGACAGCCTTCTGGTCGTCGGTGATGCTGACGAGCGGGCGCTACAAGGGCAATCCGATGATGGCGCATCTGAAGCACATCCGTCGCATCACCCCCGCGCTGTTCGATCGCTGGCTTGCGCTCTGGGCCCGAACGACAAGCGATGTCATGTCGCCCGCCGCCGCCGCCGCGCTGCAGGAAAAGGCGCAGCGCATCAGCGAAAGCCTCCAGTACGCGATGTTCCACCGGCCCGGCGCGGCCGCGCGGCAGGTCGCCTGAGATGCCCGCCCCCTACCGCTCGACGCCGGTGTTCGACGAGCGCACCCTGCCCGATGCGCTCCGCAGGCGTCACAACACGAAGGCGGGCGTCTGGGGTGTCGTCCGCGTGCTCGAAGGCCGCCTGAAGCTCACCTATCTCGATCCGCCGTCGGACGTGGTTCTGGAACAGGGCGGCTCCGGCCTGCTGCTGCCGCAACAGGATCATTTCGTCGAACCGCTCGGGCCGATGAAGATGCGCGTCGATTTCTACGATGCACCGCCCGATCGCGAGTGATCGGCACGGCCGCGCGGCAGGTCGCGTGAATCTCGCCGATCTCGATCCGTCGCCGAACCGGCGCTGAAGGGCAACGCGGCGGAGCAGGTACTCCGCCGCTCGCCGTATCATTCGTCAGGGTTGCGGCTTCGTCGTCACGCCCTCTGCTTCCGCAGCGGGAACCACGACCGCTGTCGTCGTCGACTGAACCGCGGTTTCCGTTGCCGCCGGGACAACATCACTGCTCGCGGTCGCCGCGGCGGCTGGCGTGGCGACCAGCAGCGGCAACACCGAAGGCCGGCGGACGTTCAGCACGAGATCGTCCTTCGTGTGCACCGCGAGTTCGCGTCCGCGCGGAACAATGCCTGACTTGCCCGTGATGAAGGCCGCAAACACACCCGCCGCGACCACGCCAGCGACGGTCCCCACCGTGTTGCCTTCACCTTCCTGGCGGAAGGTGCCGACCAGCGGCAAACGCTGTCCCTGCACCTCCACATAGCGGAGCGCGATATCCATCTTGCCGGACTTGCCGAACGCACCCTTGCCCGTCCGCCACGTGATTTCGCCGGCGGCGCGCGCGCCCTTCGGAATGGCCACCTGATCGCCCACCTTCGCGTCGTGTACGACGGTCATGTAAAATGTATCGCCCTGCACGTTCCGCTTGGTGTTCAGCTCTTCGTTCATGCTGAGCAGAAGCTCTGTATTCGCCGGCAGCACCATGCGTGTCAGCGCGGGCTGCTCCGGTTCCGCAGCAGACACTTCCACGGCAACCGCGGGCTCTGGCGCCGCGGGGACAGCCGCAAGAGCGGCAGGCGGGGCGGCGGGCGCCTGCGCGAACGCGCCGCTGGCAAGCAACGAGGCCAAGCTCAAAGCCGCAATACAGCGATGGGCGCGATGCGCCCGGTTGGATGACTTCATGATTTCCCCCGTTCCGGCGAGAATTTGCCGTTCCAGGGCAATACCAGCAAGTCCAATCAAAGAACAACTATCAGATTCAACTTCATCGTTTCTTGTTCGCACCATTTCGATCCTTGCCGAACTTTCGTGACGTGCAATCATGGTGACACGCCGCGTTTCCACTCGATCGACTGGCCGGATTGACTGACAGCCCGCGCCCGGCAAGGGTGCGGGCCATGGACCCCTCACCCTTCACAGGCGTGCAGATCGCCGACATCGGCCACGCCGTTCAGCTCGCGATCGCGCCCGTGTTTCTTATCGCGGGCATCGGCGCGCTGCTCAACGTGATGGCGAACCGGCTGGGCCGCGTCGTCGACCGTGCCCGCGCGCTCGAACGGGATATCAACGGCTACGACGAGACGATGCGCAGCCGGGCGATGGCCGAGCTTGTCGTGCTCGATCGCCGCATGGTGCTGGTGCACTGGGCGATCTATGCGTGCGTCGCGAGCGCGCTCGCGATCTGCCTCGTCATCGGCGTGCTGTTCGTGGGCGATCTTGCCGACGCGGCGGTGGGCACGATCGTCGCCGTCCTCTTTATCGCAGCCATGGCGCTCATCGTCACCGGCCTCATCATCTTCCTCGTCGAAACCGGCATCGCCACCCGCTCCGTCCGCGTCCGCCAGGAAGTCCTCAAACACAAAGCGGAATGACACCAAGACACACGCGAAACGGGGCGCAGAGCCGTTCAGGCCGTGGCGAAAATGGTGGATTTCGAGAACCCGATACCGCCTTCTGCGTAACACGGCGAGGTTGCGGCCCGTCCGGCCCATCGTCCCCAACGAAGTCCAGGATGCCCATGAGCTCGCCGTGGAGCGTGGCATGAACCTCGCCGCGTTTGTCGCCGGGGAACAGCACGATCTTGCCGACGAGCGACCGTATATCGGCCGCAGCCTCGGCGCGGGTTTCAGGGTCGTCGAGCGTTTCGACGAGTCGCTCGACCTTGCGCCGGTAGACCTCGGCGATGCCGGGATGAATGTCAGGCACGCTGGCGGGCGCCTCTGACAGTCTTGCTGTGATGTCAGCTTTCTGCCGCTCAAGCTCAGCCATGCGAGCTTTCATGGCCGGCTGATACATGCCGTCCTCGATCGCTGCCATGATCCCGGCGATGGCCCGTTCGACCTTGCCGAGTGCCTGCCGGTCGGTGTCGGCCTTTGCCCGGCGCTCACGATTCGTATCGTTGATGTGCTGCGCATAGGCTTTGACCGCAGCCTCAACCTTCTCGGGCGAGACGAGCCTGTCGCGGATGCCGGCAAGCGCGCGTTCCTCAAGATGAGGGCGCCGGATCGAGCGCGGGTTGCTGCAGGTGCCGTGCCGGTGGCGGTTGATGCAGCCGTAGCGGTCCTTGACCACGATGCCGTAGACCCCACCACATACGCCGCACTCCAGAAGCCCCGAGAGCAGATGCACGGGACGGCGGAGTTCATTGAACTTCCGCGCCCGCGCCGCAACCATCCCCGCCGTCGCCGCCTCGAACCGCTGCGTCAGGACTGCCTGCTGGGCGCGCACGGCATGCCAAAGCGCATCGTCAACAATGCGAAGGTGTGGAACCTCGACCTCGACCCACTCTGCTTCGGGGTTGAGCCGGGCTACCTTCCGGCCCGTGGCCGGGTCCTTGAGATAGCGCTTGCGGTTCCACGAGAGCACACCGGCATAAAGCGCATTGTTGAGAATGCCGGTACCGCAGCTTGCGCGACCACGAATCGTCGTGTCGCGCCATGTCCTGCCGTCCGGGCCAGGAATGCCCTCGGCATTGAGGTCACGCGCAATCGCGCGCGGGCTGGTCCCGCAGGCGAACGCCTTGAAGATACGGCGCACCACCGCAGCTTCGGCCGGATCGATGGTGCGCTCGCCCCGGACGAGCTCACCGTCTCCCGTCAGGCGGCGCACGATCCGGTAGCCATAGGCGGCGCGGCTTGCGGAAAGCCCCTTCTCGATGCGCCCGCGCAGGCCGCGGTGCGTCTTCCTGGCGAGGTCTTTCAGGAACAGCGCGTTCATCGTGCCCTTGAGCCCGACATGAAGCTCGCTGATCTCGCCCTCAGCGAGTGTAACCAGCGTTACGCCCGCGAACTGCAGGTGCTTGTAAAGCGTCGCGACATCGGCCTGGTCGCGCGACACGCGGTCGAGCGCCTCGGCGAGCACCACGTTAAACAATCCGCGCTCGGCATCGCGCAGGAGCCGCCGGATGCCGGGTCGCAGCGTGACACTGGCGCCGGAGATGGCGGCATCCTCATAGGCCTGAACCTCGGCCCAGCTCTCGCGCTCTGCGCGCTCGCGGCAGATGCGAAGCTGATCCTCGATCGAGGCCGCACTCTGCTGGTCGGAGGAATAGCGTGCATAAAGCGCAACGCGGGTCATGCGTCATCACCTTCGGAAGAGAATAAAGGCCCCAGCCGGGAGACACCGTCGCATCAAGAGGACGGGGACATATGATCGGCGAGCCGCTGCGTGCATCCTACTTGCTGGCGCCGTCATTGTCATTGGCGGCCTTGCGCGCACGGATATGCTCGCGAGCGATGTGACGCCCGATCGCCTCGGCGATGCGCGTGAGCGCGGTATCGACGCCGGCGGGGTCGAGCGCTGCGGCATTGTCGTTCGCCACGGCAGGAACCGGCTCCGGCGCTTCATCCCCGGTCATGGCCGGCGCCGCAGATGTCCTCGTTGTCGTTCCCGGCCTCGTAGAACATGGGGTTCTTCATCCATGCGGTGACGGCGGACTCCCGCCAGCCGGTGCAGCGCGTGGCAATCCGGACCTGCCTCGGAAAGCTCCCGGCCTGCATCTTCCGGTAGAGGGTCGAACGGCTGAGCCCGGTGCGGTCAAGGACGGCCTTCAGGCGAAGAATACGGTCGTGGGACATGGTGACCTTCCCATAAATGGTTGGCAGCTTCCCCTACGCCGCACACGATGCCGCAAGGCCTGGCGGCGTCAAGAGTGGCGGAAATGCTGCCATCTCGCCGCAAACCGTCCCGTGGGATCGCCCGGGACGTCACCGGATGTCAGCGCACGTCAGTTCGCCGCCAAAGAAATTTTTGCAGGAGATCGCGGCGAAGCAGACCTTGCGTCCCATGATGTCCCGCGCGCCGGATCGGCGCGCGAATCAGGTGCCGGGCTTTTGCCCGGCGGCGTGTTGACCGGTCTGTTCAGGCGGGGAGCGGGCGTCACGGGACTTAGCCGGGCCGCGCCGGCCTGCAACCTGCCTGCGGCAGGTCTTCCACTCTCGTTCCAGCCCTTCGGGTGCAGGCCGCCTCATGCGGCCCGCTTGATCCCGTTCCTGCCGCCCGCCCCCGCCCTCCGGCCGGGGCTGCGGCTTTTGGCAGGAGAAAGATGATGAACGGCAAATCTGTACCTGAACCCGGTGCGCCCCTTGAACGCGACCGGCACGCAGTGATGCGGGTCTGGCTCAGGAAACTGCCCGAGCGGACGCTGATTGTGTTCATCGCCCACAGGGTCGAGGGCAAGTCCTACGCCGAGATCGCCGCTGAGCTGGGCATCGGCGAATGGCGCGTGCGCTGGCACATGCGCCGGGCCATCCGGCACATCGTGAAGATCGGCAGGCCCTACCGGGAGGCGTTCGAAGCGCTTGATCCCGTGTCGCAGCAGATCATGGAGCTCGCCTGGGATGGGCTGCTCAATGACCGCATCGCGCTGCGGTTGGGCCTCTCAGTGCGCGAAGTGGAAACCCGCATGGCGGGTGCACTGGTGGCGCTGCACAAGGCTACAACCCTCTGATCAGGGGGTTGTGGTTGCCATACCCGTGGCAACAGCCTGTTCTTGCAGTGCAAAGTCATGCCGCAGTTGCTAGGAAGGTCTCCTATGCGCACGAGCCTCGATCATCTTCCGCCCGCAAAGCAGCGCGAGCTCGAGCGCGCCCTTGAGATTCTGTTCGAGGAGTTCAACGACACCCTCGCGCTTGCCCAGCACCAGTGGAAGAAGAAGGGTCGCATCTCCAAGGTCATCCTCTACGGCAGCTATGCGCGCGGGGGCTGGGTCGATGAGCCGCATACCGCCAAGGGTTACAAGTCCGACTTCGACCTGCTCGTCATCGTCAACGACAAGCGCCTGACCGACTATGTAAAGTACTGGGCAAAGGCCGAGGAGCGGTTCCACCGCGAATACGGCATCACGAAGAGCATCAAGACCCCGGTCAACTTCATCGTGCATACGCTGCAGGAGGTGAACGACGGCCTTGCCCACGGCCGCTACTTCTTCATGGACGTCGCGAAAGACGGCATCGCGCTCTACCAGAGTGACGACAGCGTGCTGCATACGCCGAAGCCCAAGACGCCGAAGGACGCGCTCAAGATGGCGCGTGAGTACTATGAAGAATGGTATCCAAGTGCCGGTGAGTTTTACGATGATTTTCGTTCAAATGTAGAACGGCAGCGTTTTAAAAAAGCGGCTTTTGAACTGCATCAGTGTGTAGAACGCCTCTACCACTGCGTGCTTCTCGTCTGCACATTCTATACACCCCACGTTCACAATCTCGGTTTCTTGAGGTCGCAGGCCAACCTGATCGACCGCCGATTGATGTATGTCTGGCCTGAGGACAACCGTAAGCAGCGCGCGATATTCGAGAAGCTGAAGCAGGCCTATGTGAAGGCCCGCTACTCGAAGCACTATCGCATCAGCGCCGACGAGCTGGAGTGGCTTGGCGTGCAGGTCGAGGAACTCGGCCGCGTCGTCCATGCCGTGTGCAGCGAGCGCATTGCGGAGCTGGAAGCGACGGCTAAGAGCTAATTCGGGCTGTCGCTGCCTATCCGGTTACCTCGGAAAGCATGGGAAGCATTTAGTCAGCTGTTTACCTTCGCGCGTCTGACGCTCAAGAATCACAGCAGAGATGGCTGGCCGTCCCAATGCGTGCGATCATACGAGCTCAATTTGCAGATTGGACCTCTCTGGCACCAGCTCAGCGCCTTTGCGGAGCAGCGTACAAATGACCCGACTGGCGGGGACAAACGCGGCCTCATAGGAAAGTGCATGCCAGTCGATGTCCATCCGCGCGCCAATCTTATCTTGATGCAACTTGTCTCGAACGCTGAGTGTCCGTTCGATCGCATCATTGAGTCCGTGTTCACCCGTCTGATCGTAGACGTCGCACAATGCGGGCCGCCAATCGCTGCGGCCTATACGTCGGCCGTCGGCACCATCGTACCCGCTCTGGCTGAGCCAGTGCGCCGCCCCTAACCCTTCGACCACCGAGAACGTCGCCACACAGAATTCAAGAATCAAATTCTGAAAGTAAGATTCGAACAGCACTGCCCTCTGGTTTTGATTGCGCCATGCATGCGGAAGAATCAGTGCGGTCTTCAGCTCGAGTCCCACAATAAGATGCCGGAGGTTGGAGCTCAGGCGTCGCCGCACTTCGTTGTCGAGATCGTCCGGGATATTGTGATTTAACCATCTTATCCATTGGCTTGCGTCGGATAGATTGACCCAGCCGTCAGGCCGTTCGTCAGGTTCTGTGATGTAAAACATCAATCGATCTCTTGAGATAACGAACAGTCAGTAGAGGATCATATAGAATCGATGGTGAACCAAAAGCTCCGAAAATAGCAATGCCTTCTTAAATCTGACCAATGGGGAGGAGGCAAGCTCTTCGGATTTCGTCACAATGGAAACGCATCAATTCTCCCACTTCGTAGTATTCATCCCCATACGCTGTCCCCCGTCAGCACCTATGGCACAGATTTGAGGTTGTGATTTAAGGAGGATTTGGGCTTCGTCGTAGTG
>NZ_JBHTIK010000016.1:0-958 GCF_042676985.1 Sphingosinicella xenopeptidilytica
GCGAGTCCTACCTCGGCTTTGTCGCTCTCGCCTCAATCAAGCTATGGATACCCTTTGTCCACGAAACCTAGTGTCATTTGATATAATAGCGTACTTGGAAATGCATGTTCGGGGCTCTAAGGGGTAATGTGAATTTAGGAGGGGGCGATGAATTCTCTAAGCTTCGGCATTGTTGTTGGAAGTATTGTTACCGCCTTCTCCTTCGTGCCGAGGGCTTTTCCGACAAATGTCCGTGGGCTTGGGTGGACAATAGTCATCGGTGGATTTGTAGTTGCGAGCCTTGTTGGTTCTCTCAAAATTCCTGATGGAATGGGGTTTTTCTCCTTTTTTCTGGGTATAGTTATTGCAACAATTCCGTTCTGGCTTTTTGGAAAAAAGCGTCTGGCTGCCGCTAAAACGGCAGCCGAAGAAGAACGTCGTCAAAAAGACGAAAGCTTAAGGCTTAAAAAGGAAGCGGAAGAGGCTAAAAAGGCGGAAGTTCAGCGCCTAAAGCAGTCCTTTTTGGAGGGGATGGCCGGCTGGGATTTTAAATCCGAAGGGCGGATGATGAATGTTTCTGGCCAGCCAAATTGCTTTTTCGCCAGCGGCGCAGAAGGCCGCTTGCTTCGTATTGTCCAATTTATAGAAAACGATGAAGATTTTCAAATATTAAATGATCAGACGATCGCTGTAAACCAAATTATGTCAATGAACATAGCAAGTCCGAAATATCAAAGTACGGAATATTATAAGCAAGCAATTCCCATAGTTTCGAGTGAGCCAAAGAAGAGCGTTGTTGGTCGGTCTGTTGTTGGAGGGGCATTGTTCGGTCCGGCCGGTGCGATTGTTGGTGGGATGACCGGTCTGAACAATGCAATCAGCACAAAGGTAGAAGAGCGGGAGTTTTCTAGGTTTCGTGGACAAAGGGTATCCATAGCTTGATTGAGGCGAGAGCGACAAAGCCGAGGTAGGACTCGCG
>NZ_JBHTIK010000017.1:0-1048 GCF_042676985.1 Sphingosinicella xenopeptidilytica
GGAATGGCACGGAAGACCTACACAGCGGAGCAGATTATTGGGATGTTGCGGGAAGCCGAGGTGCGGCTTTCCGGAGGAGAGAAGACCGGCACGATCTGTCGCGGGTTGGGGATATCGGAACAGAGCTACTACCGCTGGCGGCGTGAATATGGTGGCTTGAAGGTGACGCAGGCGGCACGGCTGAAAGCGCTAGAGAAGGAGAATGCGCGGTTGCGCAAGGCCGTCTCCAACCTGACGCTGGATGCGCTGATTCTGAAAGAGGTCATTGAGGGAAAGTACTGAGCCCCTCGCGACGTCGTGCTGGCGTAGCCCATGCTTGTGCGGCGCTCGGTGTGTCCGAGCGTCGTGCATGCCGGGCGGTTGGCCAGCACCGTTCGACCCAGCGCCGTGCTGCACGACCACGATCCGATGAGCAACTGCTGACGGCGGATATCATTCGCCTGGCATCGAGTTACGGTCGTTACGGCTATCGGCGGATCACAGCGCTGCTTCGGCAAGAAGGTTGGACGGTGAACGCCAAGCGGGTCGAACGCATCTGGCGTCGTGAGGGGCTGAAAGTACCAAAGAGGCAGCCGAAGCGCGGCCGTCTGTGGTTGAACGATGGGTCATGTGTGCGGCTGCGGCCCCGCTATCGTGGTCATGTCTGGAGCTACGACTTCGTCGCGGATCGCACCCATGACGGCAAGGCGTTCCGCATGCTGACGGTAATAGATGAGCACAGCCGGGAGTGCCTGGCGATCCATGTGCAGCGCCAGATCAAGAGCGATGATGTGCTGGCGGTGCTCACCGATCTGTTCGTGAAACATGGGCCTCCAGCCCATATCCGATCCGACAACGGCGCTGAGTTTACCGCCAATGCCGTGCGAGACTGGCTCGCCCGGATCGGGGTGAAGACGCTCTACATCGAGCCGGGATCACCATGGGAAAATGGCTACTGCGAAAGCTTTAACGGCAAGCTGCGCGACGAACTCCTCAATGGGGAGATCTTCTATACGCTCAGGGAGGCCCAGATCTTGGTCAGCCGTTGGCGCGAACACTATAATACCAT
>NZ_JBHTIK010000018.1:0-1767 GCF_042676985.1 Sphingosinicella xenopeptidilytica
CGTGCGCGGTGCCGGCGAGCAAAGCCGCGGCAGCAGTCGTTTGCAAAAAGCGGCATGTTAACATTGTCGTTTCCTCCCCCAGCCTGCGGCCGCCCATGCGGCTCTCACATTGCTTCGATATAGTACTATCGCAAAAGGCAGCGTGCAACTGACTTCTATATCGAAGTAAGATTGTTGCGCCGGATCGTGCGGCCTGTCAGATGCCGGCCGTCTCGCACGAGGCGTGCGGCCGATGGGTCACTCAGGAGGCAGGATCGAAATGCTTGAGAAGCGTACGATTATCGTGACTGGTGGCGGGGGTGGCATCGGGCAGGCAACCGCGCTGGTGCTCGGAAAAGCGGGCGCCAACGTCGTGGTCAGCGATATTTCCGATGCGGGCGCAGAAACCGCCCAGATGATTGGTGCCGCCGGCGGCGAGGCCTGCTTCGTCCGGGCCGATGTCGGATCCGAAGCTCAGGTCGAAGCCCTCGTGGCCAAGGCGGTCGCACGATATGGACGGCTGGACGGGGCGTTCAACAATGCCGGCGTCGAGCAGGCGAACACGCCGCTTCATGAACTGAGCGCCGACCAATGGGAGCGCGCCATCCGGATTGACCTGACCGGTGTCTTCTACTGTCTCAAGCACGAGATTGCGGCCATGCTGGACAGCGGCGGCGGAGCGATCGTCAATACCGCATCCGCATTAAGCGAAGTCGCGATTCCACAGGCGGCCGAATATGTCAGCGCGAAGCATGGCGTCGCCGGCCTGACCAAGGCTGCAGCGATCGACTACGGCGCGCGGGGCATCCGGGTGAATGCCGTGCTTCCGGGCATCATCCGTACCGCAATGATCGACCGAGCCATCGAGCACCCGAGCTTCTCGGCTTACTTCGAAAAATTGCTTGAGCATCATCCGATCGGCCGGTTCGGCCAGCCGGCCGAGGTCGGCGAGACCGTCAAATGGCTGCTGTCGGATGCAGCGTCGTTCGTCACTGGCGCCATGATCTCGGTGGACGGCGGATATCGCGCCATCTGAGCGCATGGCCGCTATCGCCGCCGGCCGAGCGCCGCCATCGGCTCGATTCGAAGCGCGCCGGCGAGTTGCATCAGCAGCAGGGGGTGGACGCCTCGTTCGCGGAGGCCCGCCAAATCCTTGGCAAGCAGCAGGCGAAGGTCTCCCTTATCCAGACCGGCCGCCTTCGCCTCGCCGGCCAGCTCGTCGAGCAAGGAGGGGTCCCGAGCGATCCTGCGGACCAGCCTGTCGAGTACGAAGTTCATCGGGCGAACAGTCGCGCCAGCGCCATACCGGTCGCCCACTGCTCGACGGGCTCGTAGCAGAACAGCTCGCCAGGACCCTGTCCGGCAGCCATCGCGGTGATCCAGTTGCGGATCTCCTGACCACCATTGCCGGCGCGTTCCCCGACATCCGCGACATCGAGCGCAACGAGCGCAGCCAGATCGCCTTGTTCCACGCGTCCGAGAAACCAACGATCGAATTCGCTGTTGATGTCGCCCATCTCCGGCGTGGCGACCCAGTGCGAGAGGCCGCCGCCGGCGAGCAGCACGACGCGCTCGTCGGTGCCGCGCGCTTCAACCGCGGCACGAAGCATCGTGCCAAGCTCCGCGCAGCGCCGGAACGGCGGCAACGGCTCGGTGCTGGAGTTCTGAAAGATCGGGACGACCGGTACGTTGAACTCCGGCGTCAGCAGGCTCAGCGGGCATAGGAAGCCGTGGTCGAGCTTGGGCTCGACCGCCCATGCCAGGTCGAAGCCCGCCTCGATTCCAAAC
>NZ_JBHTIK010000019.1:0-712 GCF_042676985.1 Sphingosinicella xenopeptidilytica
GGTTTTGTCGTAGCGGGTGGCCACACGTCGCCAGTTCTTGAGTTTGTTGAAGAGCCGCTCGATGAGGTTTCGCCATTTGTATTTGGCCCTGTCATGCGGGGCCGGATTGCGGCGATTGCTTTTGGCGGGGATGACCGCCTCGACACCGGCCTTGGCGATCTCTTCGCGGATGGCATCGGCATCGTAACCGCGATCCGCGAGGAACGCCTCTATCCTGTCGCTGATCATGCGGAACAGCGGTGCAAAGCCCTGGACATCGTGGGTTTGCCCCGGTGTCAGGACGAAGCCGAGCGGACGCCCCCTGGCATCGCATCGGGCATGGAGCTTGGTGGTGAAGCCGCCGCGCGATCGGCCAAGCGCCTCGGTTTCCTGAGTCCCCTTTTTATGCCGACGGCACAATGATGTGCCCGGACCACCGTGCTGTCGATCATGTCGGCAGTGCCATCGCGGCCTGCCATTTCCGCCAAGGTTTCGAGCATCGCGTCGAACACCCCGGTCTCCACCCATCGGCGGTAGCGCCGGAACACGCTGTTCCACTTGCCATATTCATCGGGAAGGTGACGCCATTGCGCGCCTGTCCGGGCCATCCACATCATGCCTTCAAAATACAGCCGGTTGTCCTGCGCGGGGCGACAACCTCGGCCCCGCTCCGATGGCAAGAGCGGGCCAATCAATGCCCATTCCTCGTCCGACACACCAATCCGCTCGCCCA
>NZ_JBHTIK010000020.1:0-2565 GCF_042676985.1 Sphingosinicella xenopeptidilytica
CAGAGGGCTGGTGCGACGGGTGGGAGACCGGGTTCGCCGATGCCGCCGGGGGGTGCGTTCCAGTTGCCGCCGCCGACGAGATGGACCTCCGTGATCTTCGGGGCGGCGTCGATGCGGGTGAGCGCGTAGCCGTCGAAGTTGTCCTGCTGGACGCGGCCCGCCTTGAAGCTGATCTCGCCGAGCGTGGCGAGGCTGATCCCCATCACCACCGAGCCTTCCATCTGCGACCGGATACGGTCCGGGTTCACCTGCGGGCCGCAGTCGACCGCGATGTCGGCGCGCTCGACGGTAAGCTGCCCGCCCGTCACCGAGACCTCGATCGCGCAGGCTGTATAGCTGACAAAGCTGTAGTGCGCGGCGATGCCGAGCCCGCGGCCCGCAGGCAGCGTCCGGCCCCAGCCGATGCCCCTGGCGGCGGCATTGATCACCGCCTTCAGCCGCGCGGTGTCGACCGGATAGCGCGCCGGGTCCTCGCCGTAGTTGGTGGTGTCGCCCATCGCGCGGGGATCGATCGTGCGGTCCGGGCCGATGAGCGCGAGGAGATAGTCCTTCGGATCGCGCCCCGCCGCGGCGGCAAGCTCGGCGACGAACGACTGCACCGCGAAGGCGTGCGGGATGTTGGAGACCGAGCGGAACCAGCCGATCCGCGTGTGCGCGGTCGCCGCGCAGGTCTCGGCGCGGAAGTCGGGAACCGCGAACGCGACGTTGCGCAGCCCCATGCCCTGCTCGAACGGCAGCTGGTGCTTCGGGTCCGGCCCGAAGATCGAGCCGATCGAGGGCGCCGCGCTTCGGTGCCGCCACGCCACCGTGCGGCCGGCCGCGTCGAGCCCGCCCTCCAGCCGCTCGACCGAGACGGTGTGGAAGTAGCTGTGATGAAGGTCGTCCTCGCGCGTCCACACCACCTTCACGGGCTTGCCGCCCGCCGCGCGGCTGAGCAGCGCCGCCTCGAGCACGTAGTCGGGCTTCGATTTGCGCCCGAACCCGCCGCCGAGCAGCGTCTGGTGGATGGTCACATCGGCGACCGGGATCTTCAGCGCCTCGGCGATGAGGTCGCGCGCCGCCTGCGGGTCCTGCGTGCAGGCCCACGCCTCGCAGCGGTCCGCGCTCGTGCGCGCGAGCGCCATCGGCGGCTCCATCGGCGCCTGCGCGAGATGCGGGATGTAATACTCGGCTTCGATGCGCCTTGCGGCCTTGCCGAGCGCGGCCTCCGCATCGCCGTCGCTGCGCGAGACCTGACCCGGCGCGCGCGCCGCGCGTTCGAGCTCGGCGCGGTAGACGTCCGAGTCGTAAGCGGCGTTCGGCCCGTCGTCCCACGCGATGGTGAGCGCCTCGCGGCCCTTGATCGCCGCCCAGGTGTTCGCCGCGAGCACGGCGACGCCGCCGAGCGGCTGGAACACGGACGGCAGCGTCGGCGCGGGCAGGTCGACGATCCGGACGACGCCGGGCACCGCGAGCGCCGCGGCCTTGTCGACGCTCTTCACCTTGCCGCCGTAAACGGGCGGCCGCGCGATGACGGCGTAGAGCATGTCCGGCAGGCGCGCGTCGATGCCGTAGTTCGCGCGGCCCGTCGTCATGGCGACGCCGTCCGCGGAAGCCACGTCGCGGCCGATGTAGCGGAACGCCGCCGGTGCCTTCAGCGTCACCGTGCCCCGATCGGGCACGGCGAGCGCCGCGGCGTCCTTCGCGAGCGCGCCGTAGCCGAGCCTGCGGCCGCTCGGGCGGTGCACCACCTCATGCAGGCTTGCCGCAACCTCGCCGACGCTCACGCCCCAGCGCTTCGCGGCGGCCGCTTCCAGCATCGTGCGCGCGGCTGCGCCGCAGCGGCGGAGCGGCGTGAACAGGTGGCGCATACTGCGCGAGCCGTCGGTGTTCTGGTTGCCGTAGCGCGCCTCGTCGCCCACCGCCTGTTCGATGCGCACGCGGCTCCAGTCCGCCTCGAGCTCGTCGGCGATCACCATGGCAAGGCTGGTGCGGATGCCCTGGCCCATCTCGGCGCGGTGGCAGGTGATGGTCACCGTGCCGTCCTCGCCGATCGCCACGAACAGCGTAGGGTCGTCGCGCCAGCCGCCGCTCTGTCCGTCGGCGCCGTACTTTGGCTGCTCGGCAGCCTCTGCCAGCGCCGCGCGCGGCAGGCCCATCGCGAGCACGAACGCGCCGCCCGCGCCCAGAAGCCCGCGGCGGCTGATGTTGTCGATCCGGTCGAACGTCTCGGCCTTCATGCCTCCGCTCCTGCCGAACTGGCCGCCTTGATCGCGGCGCGGATGCGCGCGTAGGTGCCGCAGCGGCAGATGTTGCCGCTCATCGCGGCGTCGATGTCCGCGTCGGTGGGCTTCGGCGTCTCGGCGATGAGCGCCGCCGCCTGCATGATCTGACCCGACTGGCAGTAGCCGCACTGCGCGACGCCGTGCTCGCGCCACGCGCGCTGCACCGCATGGTCGCCGCCCGCCGACAGACCCTCGATCGTCGTCACCGACTGACCCTCAACCGCCGACATCGGAAGCTGGCACGACCGCATCGCCGTACCCTCCACGTGCACCGTGCACGCACCGCACAACCCCACGCCGC
>NZ_JBHTIK010000021.1:0-656 GCF_042676985.1 Sphingosinicella xenopeptidilytica
CTTGCAGCAGGCGATTGCGGCGTACACGCTGGCGAGCGTGTATCAGGGTGCCTATAGCGACGGTCGTTACCGGAGCCGTTTTGGTTATCAGCGTTCGACGGCGAACAGCTGGACGGCGGCGTGGAAGCTTCGCGACATTGCGCTGAATGCGTCTGGTCCGTTGCTGTGGCCGAAGGAGCGTTCGCTGAAGATGACGAACGACATGATGGACGACTGGGAGAAGCAGATCGCGGCTGTGGATGCCGGCACGGATGCGGATAGCGTGATGCTGCGTCTGATTGGTTCGATTGACGGGCAGAGCGGGCTTGGGATTTCGAACTTCATGTCGCAGGGTTATGGTCCCGAGGCTGCCTATCTGTGGGCATCTGCGGGCCGTCCGAAGATGCTGGAGCGGCTGGCGCGCCAGATGGTGCTGCGTTTTGGCTATATTGGCGGAACGCGGGGTGTGTACGGTACGGCTTCCGGGTCTGCATTCGGCGCGCGCGCCACATCGGGCGGGCCGATCACGTACAGCACCGTTGATGGGCTCGTGTCGTACGTCAATGCGAACAGCACCTATCCTGCGGATAGTTTTGATGGCGCGGCGCAGCACACGGTGATGCGGGCTTACTGGCTCCTCCGCCTTGCCAAGGATGCGCAAGCGCGCGGCTGGATAT